>NJBK01000055.1 GCA_005223035.1 Chloroflexi bacterium B3_Chlor | reverse complement strand
CCGGAGGTGCAGGTAGCCCTCTTGTCCAGACGTATCGACCAGTTGGTGGAGCATCTCAAGGGTCACAAGCATGACGAGCATTCGCGCCTGGGGCTTATCAAGCTGGTCGGCCAGCGCAGGCGGCACTTGAGTTATCTGAGCAAGAAGGACCCAGCGAGATATAAGGACATTGTAGGTCGCCTGGGTTTGCGTAGGTAGCACAACCAATAGGTGAAGGAGGTGACGAAGTTGCGATCCATCCAGTTCCGTAGATGCCGTTCGTGAGGGGAAAGGGTGGGTCGAGGCAGAAGTCAATCTCACAAATCAGGACCGGGTCCGGGGGCCAGGAATTGGAGAGTGTACCTCACTTTCTCAAGTTGTGTGTACGTGAGGGACGATCAGCGGAATGCAATGTGAGATACAGTCTCCAGTCCTTGACCTCCAGGTCCGGTTCAACATGGAGGTAAAGGTATGACTACAAGTTATCAGGCAACTATTGGAGATCACTCCATTAGCATCGAGGCCGGCAAGCTCGCTGGTCAGGCCGGGGGTGCCGTCACTGTACGATGTGGCGACACCTTGGTATTGGTCACAGCGACGGCCTCGAAGCAGCTCCGAGAAGGAACCTCGTTCCTACCACTAACGGTAGATTATGAAGAGCGCCTTTATGCCGCTGGCAAGATCCCTGGCGGGTTCTTCAAGCGTGAGGGGCGCCCCACTGAACGAGCCATTCTTCTGTGCAGGCTGACCGACAGGTCGCTGCGTCCTCTGTTTCACCCTGGGATTCGTAATGACATCCAGGTCATCGTCACCGCCCTCTCGGCCGACCAAGAGAACTACTTGGATATCCTTTCTGTGATCGGTGCGTCGGCTGCCCTCTCCATCTCCGATATCCCCTTCGATGGTCCAATAGGGGCCGTGCGGGTAGGCCGCGTCGATGGTCGCTTCGTCTTCAATCCCACCGCTTCGCAAATGGAAGACAGTGTGCTGGATCTACGTGTGACGGGCACTTCTGAGGGCGTGGTGATGGTCGAGGCAAGCGCCAAGGAGGTGGCGGAAGACGCACTGGTGGAAGCCATTACGCTGGGCCATCAGGCCATGCAGGAAGTCATCCAGGTTCAGAAGACCATGAGGGAGGAAATTGGAAAACCCAAGGCACCCTTCGCCCACCTCGAAGTCGAAGAGCAGGTGTTGGAAGACGTTCGTTCGTGGGGGAGTGGGAAGGTGTGGCCCGCTGTTGACGGGGCGGATGGCAAGCAAGCGCTGACGGAAGCCCTCGATGTCTTGCAGTCGGAGTTGGTGGAAAGGTTTGGAGAGATCTATCCTGAGGAGGAACTGGAGGCGGCATTCGACCGGGTGGTGAAGGAGGATGTCCGGAGGGGTGTTCTGAGGGACAACCATCGCCTCGATGGCCGAGATATGACGACTGTGCGTCCCATAGGCTCCGAGGTGGGGTTGCTGCCTCGAGCACATGGGTCGGGGCTTTTCAGTCGGGGAGAGACTCAAGTACTGACGATAGCTACTCTGGGCACGGTTAGTGACGAGCAAATCCTGGACGGTCTGGGCACAGAGGAGTCGAAGCGCTTCATGCACCACTATAACTTCCCGCCCTACAGCACCGGTGAGACCTGGTTCCTCAGATCTCCCAAGCGGCGGGAGATTGGGCACGGAGTTCTAGCCGAGGCGGCGCTTCTGCCTCTCGTTCCTGAAGCGGAGGATTTCCCTTACACCATTCGTGTCGTATCCGAGGTTCTGTCCTCAAATGGGTCGACATCCATGGCCGCTATATGTGCCACCTCCCTGGCGCTCATGGATGCTGGTGTGCCCATCAAGGCCCCTGTTGCGGGTATGGCGATGGGATTGATCAAGGACGATGATCGGCATGTCATCCTCACTGACATCATGGGCATGGAAGACGCGCTGGGGGACATGGATTTCAAGGTGGCGGGCACGAGGCAGGGCGTCACTGCGCTCCAGATGGACCTCAAGATTCAGAGTATCACTTCCGATCTCTTGAGAGAAGCACTTTCGCATGCTAGAGATGCTCGCCTCTACGCCCTGGACAAGATGCATGAGACGATCAGCGAGGCGCGGCAGGAGCTGTCCCCATATGCTCCACGCATTTCCCTCATCAAGATAGATACGGAGAAGATCGGCCTGGTGATCGGGCCCGGAGGCAAGACCATTCGAAAGATCATTAAGGAGACGGGCGCCAAGATAGACGTGGAGGATGATGGCACCGTCTTCATAGCCTCCACGGATGCCGAAGGCAGCCAGAAGGCCATAGAGATGGTCAAGGCGCTGACGGAGGATCCGGAGATCGGCAAGATCTACACGGGTACCGTGAGACGAGTGACGGATTTTGGCGCCTTTGTCGAGATTCTGCCCGGCAAGGACGGTTTGGTCCACGTATCTCAGCTAGCCGACTATCATGTGCCCAGCGTTGGGGATGTGGTGCGTGTAGGCGACGAGATAATGGTCATGGTTATAGATATTGACGCCGAAGGTAAGATAAGGCTTTCCCGGCGAGCAGTATTGGAGGGCTGGACGCCCGAGAAGGCCAGGGCTATGGACAGAAAGCCAGGGCAGAGGCGAAGAACGGAACCTTCCAGGCGCAACGGACGTTACTCTCGAAGGGGCGGGTAGGAGCGTACGCCAACGCAGTCTGCGGATGATGATCCTTTGGGGACCGAGAGATGCGAGACGCCATTGGGGCACAGTCGGTGGCTAGTGGCGTCTTTTGCTATTCGCGGAGGAGTGTGTGAGCGACCCTAAAGAGTATGCTTTGAAAGCGCAGGCGGTCCTTGAACGCACGAGGACCGACCCAGAGCGAGGCCTCAGCGATGATGCAGCCGCTCAAGGGTTGAGTGAGTTTGGCCCCAATCGTCTGGAGGAGGTGGGAGGAAGATCTCCGTGGCGGCAGTTTGCGGACCAGTTTACCGAATTCATCGTGCTGGTGCTGATTGGCGCCGCACTTGTTTCCGGCCTTCTTCGGGAGTGGCTGGATGCCGCAGCCATTCTCGTCATCGTCGTCCTCAACGCGATCCTGGGCTTCATTCAGCAGTATCGGGCTGAGCGAGCCTTGGAGGCTCTGAAGAAGATGGCAGCCCCGCTAGCCAGGGTGATTCGAGGCGGGCAGATACGCAACATCCCTGCCGAGGAGGTGGTCCCTGGCGACATCATTGCCTTGGAGATGGGTGACCTAGTGCCGGCCGATGCCAGATTACTGGAGGATCATCTGCTCAAGGTGGATGAGGCATCCTTGACAGGAGAGTCGATCCCCGTGAAGAAGGTGGCGGGCGCAGTTCTGGATGAAAGCGCGCCGCTGGGTGACCGTCGAAACATGGTCTACTCCAGCACGGTGGTTACCTACGGGAAAGGCAAGGCCGTGGTGACGGACACAGGGATGAGAACCGAACTCGGGAGGATTGCTCATCTTGTACAGACAGTGGGTCAGGAACAGACCCCCTTGCAGGAACGGCTGGAGCAGGTCGGTAGGCTGCTGGTCTACGGCTGTCTACTGATCGTCGTTGTAGTGTTCGGCCTGGGCCTGTGGCGCGGAGTTCCATTGGTGGAGATGTTTCTTACGGCCGTCAGTCTAGCAGTAGCTGCCATCCCAGAAGGGCTTCCAGCGGTGGTCACTATCACCCTTGCCCTGGGCGTGAGGCGCATGGTTCAGCGCAACGCGCTTATCAGGAAGCTGCCCTCGGTGGAGACTCTAGGTTCAGCCACCGTAATCTGTACCGACAAGACGGGCACTCTTACCCAAAGCGAGATGACGGTGCGCAAGATTGGGTTCCTGGACAGAATCGTCGATGTTACCGGTGATGGATATGTGCCCCATGGTGATTTTCTGCTTGACGGTCAGGCCGTTGGTCATGAAGATCATGACCTGCAGCTGGCGCTGAAGATTGCTGTACTTTGCAACAATGCCAGTTTGAAGATGGATGCGGGTGAAGGTTCCAGCTGGAACATCGTTGGCGATCCCACCGAAGGGGCTCTGCTGACTGTCGCAGCCAAGGCTGATCTCTGGCGGAAGGACTTGGAACGGGAGTACAGCTTACTGGCGGAGTTACCCTTCGATTCGAACCGCAAGCGGATGAGCACCGTTTGGCGTGCCCCAGCGGGAGCGGTGACCGCGTATGTGAAGGGGGCGCCTGACGTTGTGATAGGGCTTTGCACGCGTGTCCAGCAGAACGGACGCGTGCGGCAGATGACAGCCAAGGACAAGGAGCAACTCCTGGATTTGAATAGCCGGCTCGCAAACGAGGCGATGCGGCTCCTGGCAGTGGCCTACCGCAATCTACCGGACGGGTTGGGAGAACCGACGGTGGAAGATGTGGAGCAGGATCTGGTTTTCGCGGCTCTGGTGGCCATGAAAGATCCACCGAGAACGGGGGCTAGAGAGGCTGTTGTCAGGGCTAGGCGAGCCGGCCTTGATGTGGTGATGATCACCGGCGATCACAAGAGCACGGCAGTGGCCATCGCCAACGAGCTTGACCTCTGCCGTGAGAGTGATATCGCTTTCACAGGAGAGGAGCTTGACCAGATCGATGACGGGGAACTAGCAGACGTCGTCGACAAAGTCAGGGTCTATGCTCGTGTCTCACCAGAGCACAAGTTACGTATTGTGCGGGCCTGGAAGAGCCAAGGGCATATCGTGGCGATGACAGGCGATGGTGTGAATGATGCACCGGCCTTGAAGGAAGCCGACATCGGCATCGCCATGGGCATCACGGGGACTGATGTAAGCAAGGAAGCCTCTGATATGGTGCTCACGGACGACAACTTCGCCTCAATTGTGGCCGCCGTGGAGGAAGGGCGCGCCATCTTTGACAATATTCGTCGTTTCATACATTTCCTTCTTTCATGCAACATAGGGGAGTTGTTAGCCATGTTCCTGGCCTCCTTGCTGGGGATGCCTCTTCCCCTGTTGCCCATCCAGATCCTTTGGGTGAACCTGGCGACCGACAGCCTCCCGGCCCTGGCTCTAGCTGTGGAAACGGCTGAACCAGGGGGCATGGAACGGCCTCCTAGGCCACCTACCGAGGGCGTCATCACCAGGGGCATGGCTCGTATGATGGCTATTCAGGGGCTCATCATTGGCCTGCTGACCCTGGGAGCTTTTGCCCTGGAATACTACATCTTGGGTGGCGGAGTGGAGAGGGCTCGCGTCATGGCCTTTTCCACGACCATCTTTGCCCAGAACGTCCATGCGTTCAATGTTCGCAGCAACAGGTACTCCATCTTCGAGCTCGGCCTCTTCTCCAACCGCTGGTTGGTGGGCGCCTTCTGCACTGTGATCCTTAGTGAGCTGGCAATCATCTACGTACCGTTCTTCCAGCCCATCTTCAAGACAATGCCCCTAACGCTGTCGGATTGGGGGATCGTAGTAGGTTTGGGATTGATGCCGCTGGTGATAGTGGAATTCATCAAGCTGGTGAACAGGCTGCTAGGGCGGAGATAGTCGCGATCAGTGCCTGTGGGAGGGAATGATGTCCAAGCCCTGGAGTGACTCTACCAAGCGGTGGGTGGTTGTCGGCCTTGTCGTCGCTGGAGGCTTGGTTTTCTTTCAGGTGCGCGGTCTGCTCCCCCCCGTCATCATTGCTTTTCTCCTTGCCTATCTCCTCCACCCCTTGGTGGAACTTCTAATGGGATTGCGACTTTCCCGCATCATGGCCACTGTTCTGACGTACCTGATCCTAGTTATTGCCCTCGCCGTGGCGACTTCCATCTTGGTACCGATGGTGGTGCAACAGGTCTCCTCCATTAACGTCGATCTGCAGGCCATATACGACGGCGTGGTGCAGTTCATGGCTGACCATCAAACCATCACAGTCCTCGACTACTCCATTGAGTTGTCTGACATCTTCGACAACTTGCAGGACAGCCTTATTCAACTTGCAACAGGCTTTGCTTCTCGCTCTGCTGAGGAACTGGTGGACATCGCGTTCGGTGTGGCGGCGGGATTCGCTTCCACTTTGGTATGGTTGATTTTCATGCTTGTGGTATCCTTCTGGCTGACCAGGGATGCCGATAAGATTGCTCGTCTGCTTGATAGTCTGGTCCCTCCAGACTATCGAGACGAGGTTGAGGAGTTGCGGTCTGGGGTCAGCGTGGTCTGGAATTCGTTCTTCAGGGGGCTGCTTCTTCTCTCTTTGACGGTAGGAGCGATAACGGCTGTGACCATCTGGTTGGTGGGGGTGAAGAACGCCTTGCTGCTGGGGATGTTGGCTGGTGTCCTGGAGGTAGTTCCGAGTTTTGGTCCCATCATTGCCTGCATCCCCGCGGTCGTTGTCGCTTACTTTCAGGGCTCGACCCATCTGCCTATCGGCAACGGATGGTTCGCTCTCCTGGTGTTGGGCTTGTACGTGATGATTCAGCAGGTGGAAAACAACTTCCTGGCGCCGCGCATTATTGGTGGTAGCGTGAGGATCCATCCCCTTGTCGTGCTGGTGGGAGCCATCGGCGGGTTCAGCGTAGGTGGGATCCTGGGTGCCTTCCTGGCAGCACCCGTCATCGGCACCTCTCGGGTCCTCGGAGAATACGTCTATAGAAAGCTGGTGGAGTCGGAGCCGTCGCCAGACGTGCCTGAGGTGGTGGAGCCACAGGCTGAGGGCGCCGACCGGTCGTCGGAAGAGGTCATTGCTCAGGAGCAGGACCGTGAGTCATCCTAACGAACCCGCTTTTGTGCGGGCCAGGGAGAAGATCAGAGCCATCTTCTTCGATCTGGATGGCACGCTGATGGATACTGATGATGCCTTTCTGGACTCCGTGGCAGGCAGACTTGAGCGATTTAGTGGGCTGTTCCCTGAGGGCGATCCGAGGCCTCTTCTGCGTCGTGCTATGCTCGCCGCTGAGGGCCCCGTCAATCGAATGGTGAGCGTGCTGGACATGGTCGGCTTGGACGACAACCTCTTCTCCATTGGTGATCGACTGCGCCGCATAAGAGGACTGAGGGTGCAGGGGCGGTTCGTGCCCGTTGAAGGCGCTGTTGAGATGATACATTCTTTATGCGGCTCCTACCGCCTGGGGATAGTAACTACTCGTTCTCGAAACGATGCCTTGGCCTTCGTGCGACAGTTCGATCTGGAGGGGTCTTTCAATGTTGTCGCCACCAGGGAGGATACCCAGCGGCTCAAGCCTCACCCAGAGCCGATACTTCATGCCACGGCGCTTGTCGGCCTTTCACCGAGCGAGTGTGCGATGGTGGGCGACACGGCTGTCGATATCATTTCGGCCAAGGCGGCGGGCAGTTATGCAGTGGGAGTACTGTGCGGCTTCGGTGAGCGTGAGGATCTGTCCGCGGCAGGAGCGGACTTGATATTGGATCATACATCACACCTCAAGGCGTGGTTCTGAGTTACTTTGAGCCCTCAGATCAGCATTCCCGGTTTCCCTTCCCCGTCCTGCTCGGACGGTTCGAGACGATACAGCTTGTCCAGGCTCTCCACACGATCCACGAACAGATCGCCATTGAGATGATCAATCTCATGTTGCAGAACCCTGGCCATAAACCCCTCAGCCCTGAGGCGGAAGTGTTTCCCTCGCCGATCCTGTGCCTTGACCACAACCCGCGCAGCTCTCTTGACTTCCCCAACGAATTCGGGCAGTGAGAGACACCCCTCTTGTCCATCCTCCTCACCCCAGCTCTTTACTAACTCAGGATTGCACAACACGACGAGTTTGCCGCGATAGGGATCCTGGTCCTCGTCTCCTTCTTCCGCCTCGGGCAACTCGATGACCACGACACGCAGGGGCACGCCGATCTGAGGAGCAGCCAGGCCGAGGCCCGGTGCATCACGCATCGTTTCCACCATGTCATCGATCAGTGCCTGCAGGGAGGGACCAAAGTCCCGCACCTTTTTCGCCTTCTGTCTCAATGCCGGGTCATTGCTTGGCGCGAGGGGCCTCACAGCCATCGACGTTCCTTCATCTCCTTCAACCACCCCCGAGAAGACTCGTGCCCTCCTCAGCTGTGTTCCGTCCTGATCGTGATCTTGGCATGCGCACCTCACGAGGGCGCGATGGCTACACAACTATTGGGGTCTCGCGCGCAATAAAGCTACGGCCTCAACATGGCAGGTTTGTGGAAACATATCCACTGGCTGCACCTCTACCAGTTCGTAGCCGCCCTGCACCATTCTGCCAATGTCGCGGGCCAAGGTTGCCGGATCGCACGAGACGTATACCACCTTCGGGGCGGCGAGTTTCAGCAAGGCTGCCAGCGCTTGCTTGTGGATTCCTTGCCGCGGTGGGTCCAAGATGACTAGATCTACACTCTCCTCCAGCCCGGGGAGAAGCTCTTCGGCTGTACCTTGCATGAACTTGACGTTCTTCATTCCCTGGGAGTTGAAGACAGCATCTGCTATGGCCGCCTCATTTACGTCGATTCCCAGGACCTTTGCCACCTTGTCCGCCAAGCTCAAGCTGAGGGTGCCGACTCCACAATACACGTCAAGGAGCACCTCTTCTCCCTGCGGCGAGAGGTACTGGTTGACTGTGTCCAGCAGGAGGTCTGTTTGTGCTGTGTTCACCTGAAAGAAGCTGGTGGCAGAGATCCGGAAGGACCTGCCAGCGACCCTCTCGGTGACATAGTTGTCTCCCACGTAAGTGACCGTCGTACCATCGTTGAGCAGAAGTACGCAAGAGATGGGCAAGTCCGCTTCGAGGAGCGGTGCTTCCTCACCGACCGTCTCCAGGAGCAGCAACTGCTCCCCCGTCGTTGTGCCGGCTCGCACGGACACCTTCTTCAGTTCTGGAAAGTCTATGTCCAGTGCAACGAAGACATCAAAAAGCAAAGGATGCATCACGTGGCATTCTTGTATAGCCACCACGCGGTGCTCCGTCGCTGCTATGAATCCAAGCTGTCCGGCCTCATCGGAATGCAGTTGCACGTGGTTACGGTAGTTCCAGGGGTTGGTCATGCTGAGGCTCGGTTTCACCGAGACATCAGATAGATGTGCAATACGCTTCAGTTGGGACTGCAGTATCTCCTCGCGAAAGCCCAACTGGGCCTCGTAAGCGACGTGTTGCCACTGGCAACCGCCGCAGATGCCAAAATGGGGACAGCGAGGCTCAACCCGCTGTGGAGAAGCGGATAGTATCTCAAGGGGGAGAGCACGCGAGTACCTGGCTTTCTCTTCGATCAACTCCACCAGGACTTCCTCGCCGGGGAGGGCGAAGGGCACAAAGATCACCTTCCCCTCGTGACGGCCCACGGCGTCGCCCCCGTGGGCCATATCTCCTATGCTTACTCTTAGCCCACTCATCCCACCGCGTGCCTCGGCCGTAGATTATGCGGCAACATCCAGCCCCCGGGATTCGGTTGACCTGCCTAGAGCGATTCTTCCAAGGGTCGGCATTCCATACCGAAAGTCGCGCCGACCGCGGAGCAAGTGATGTTGCCTTCGTGGACGTTGACACCCCCGGCCAATGCAGGGTCTTCCTTCACAGCCTTGGTGAACCCTTTGTCAGCCAACTTGATCGCGTACGGCAGGGTGGCGTTGGACAAGGCGTACGTCGAAGTACGGGGTACTGCTCCAGGCATATTCGTTACGCAGTAGTGGATCACGTCGTCCACCACGAATATGGGGTCGCTGTGAGAGGTGGGTCGTGTGGTCTCTACGCATCCTCCCTGGTCAACGGCCACATCCACGATGACGCTCCCAGGTTTCATGGTCTTGACCATCTCTCTGGTCACCAACTTAGGAGCTTGTGCCCCGGGGAGGAGGACCGCGCCAATCACCACGTCGGCCCGCTTGACAGCTTCGGCGATGTTTAGGGGATTGGAGGCGAGGGTCATGAGGTTGCCATGGAGTACCTCACTGAGGTAGCGCAAACGGTCGACGTCAATATCGAGAATCAGGACACTGGCTCCCATACCGAGAGCCATTTGGGCAGCATTGGTACCTACTGTACCTCCACCGATGATCACCACGTCCGCGGGCAGTACACCAGGAACCCCACCGAGGAGCTTACCCCGCCCTCCGCTAGTCTTTTGCAGGTATTGGGCAGCTACTTGAATGGACATTCGTCCGGCCACTTCGCTCATGGGCGTCAATAGCGGGAGTGAGTGGTCTGGCAACTGAACCGTCTCGTACGCGATGGCTGTAGTCGCGCTCTCCATGAGAGCGCGGGTCAGCTCTTCGTCTGCAGCCAAGTGCAGGTAGGTGAACAGAAGGAGGTGATCCTGCAACAGTTCGTACTCTTCTGGCAATGGCTCCTTGACCTTCATTACCATCTGGGCTCGTTCGAAAGCTTCGAAGTGAGTGGACACGATTTCAGCCCCAGCGGCTGCGTACTCGCTGTCCGAGAAACCGCTACCTTCGCCAGCTCCTCTCTCGACCAGAACGTTGTGTCCTGCCTGCGACAGCGTGTGCGCTCCAGCTGGTGTGAGGGAAACTCGATACTCGTTATCCTTTATTTCCTTTGGTATGCCGATGATCATTCCTGGTCCTCCTGGAGTTCCAGTGGCGTCCGAACACACCAAGTGTCACTCCCGTCATCGTACGCCAGTTCGAAGATTTCGCCTTCCTCCGTTCGTACTCGGAAATGAAGGTTTGAGGGGGTACGCCACGATCTTTCCACCACTTTCACTACATACGTTTCGTCGTGCAGGGTAAAGGAGAGGGGGCGTTCTCCGTATCTGCTCCCCGAATAGCACTGGACCTGAATCGCTTTCTTCATTTTCGTCTATCCTAGGCGTACCGTAGAGTGATCCCCGATGTCCACCTTGCTGAAGTCACCCCTTACCGAGGTGTGGCTGCCCACAAGGGACTCTCGAAGCATGGCATGTTGTATGCGAGCACCCTGATCTATGATCGAGTCGCTGATTATGGAATCTTCTATGACCACATCTCCAGCGATAGACACGTAGGGACCGATGATGGAGTTGACGATAGAAGCCGAAGAAGCTACGTGCACGGGAGGGATGAGTACGGAATTGTCGGTTGCTGACTCTTGCCCCCCACTCTTTCGCAGCAAGTAGCGGTTGGTGGCCAGTAGAGTCTCAGGCTTGCCGCAGTCCTCCCAGACCTCAACGGAGCCTGGCTCCAACTTGGCTCCTCGGTCTACCATTATCTGGAGGGCGTCTGCGAGATAGTATTCGCCCTTGGTCTTCACATCACCTCTCAGTACCGTCTCTATGCACTCCCGAAGGAGCGCAGAGTTCCTGATGTAGTACAGGCCAACCAGGGCCAGATTGGAGATCGGCTCGTCAGGTTTTTCGACGAAGCCGGTGATGAAGCCTTCATCTACGGTTACCACACCGAACCTACGGGGATCATCCACTTCCTTGACGAAGATAACCCCATCGGACGATATCTCCTTCAGGAAACGGAGATTGGCCTCGAAGATGGTGTCCACGAAGATGATGAAAACGGGTCCTACGAGATGGTCCCGGGCTAGGTAGAGGGCATGCGCCTGGCCCTTTGGCTCCTTCTGCTCGACGTAGCTGGAATCGAAATCGTAGTTGGCTTCTACATGTTCCTTGATCTGGTCCCCAAGATG
>NJBK01000001.1 GCA_005223035.1 Chloroflexi bacterium B3_Chlor | reverse complement strand
CCTGAGCTTCTCACGAGCTTTCATTCCGCAAGCGTTCTCTGTGAGAAAGCGATCTCCACACTCGCCTCCTGCTGGAGCCGGAAGCCAATGCTCACCACTCCTGGAGCCGCGTGGTTCACGCCTCGACGTCGCCACGCAACCTGAACTTGGCCTCCTTCTGACCAGTCCGATAGCTGAGTCCGGCTCCGAGCTGACGGACAATGGCGGATCCACGACGTGCAAGATCCAGCGTCCCTCCAACAGGATCTATGGCCAACTTGCCAGCGATCTCGATCCTCTCCCGCCCACGCGTGACTAGTCCCCCCTGGTTTGGGAAAGACGCTTTCTATGCAACGAGATACCAGGCCCCACGTCGGCCTGCAAAGAGCAAGAGGCGGGCTGTGAAACATCCCGCCTCTTCGAATGTTACCAGATATGGGTATGTCAAGCAAGTTCAGACGCGTTCCATCGCCATCATCCCGCCTCGAGTCTATCGCCGGCCACGAACTAGCTTGGGATCCAACACGTCCCGGAAGGCATCCCCGATGAGGTTCCATCCCAACACAAACAATACGATGGCCATTCCGGGGTAGAACACGGTATACCAGTACTCCGAAAGATTCGGGATCCAGTGGCGCGCGTAGCTGATCATTTGACCCCAGTCGGCGTACCCCCTGGATACCCCGAGCCCCAAGAAGCTTAGAGCCGCAAACGTTAGAACATAGGTACCCAGGTCCATCGACGCCACAACCAGAGTAGGGAAGATAGCGTTAGGGATCAGATGCCTGAGCATGACTCGGGGCCCGCCCGCTCCCACGACCTTAGCCGCGAGCACGTAGTCCCTTTCCTTTACCGACAGAATGTCCCCTCGAATCAACCGGGCGTAGGTCATCCAACTGAACACAATCAGAGCCACTATACCCGTCAGGAGGGCTATCGAGCTGGGCTTGAAGTCCATGCGGTTGAGCAAGGGAAGCCCTGTCAAGGCCAAGATAAGGGCCTGCCCTCTCTGCGCATGAAGCACGGCTGATAGCGTGAGCGTTGCTAGAAGAAAAGGGAAAGCCATGAAGATATCTACGATCCTCATTATGAATTCATCCACCAAGCCACCGTAATAGCCCGCTACGCATCCGACGATGAGCCCAATGGTGACCGAGACCGCCGTGATCGATAGGCCCACTTGGAACGCGGTTCGCGTCCCCCAGACCACGCCGTAGAAGATATCATATTGACCTTGGGTCGTACCGAAAATGTGTTCGTTGTTTGGTGGTCTCGGTTCTTGCACATAGCCCTCGTGCGGGATCATGTAGGGGTCATCGGGATCCGCGGGGGGCGCGATGTATGGGGCCCCGATGGCCACGAACGCGAAGAACGCCACTAGGATCACGCCCGTGAGAGACAACGGGTTAGTCAATAGCCGCTTGAGCGCTCGTGGAAGCCTCGGTCTACGCCGTAAGCCGTCCATGACCCCCAAGCGCTCGGCAACGACTCCCACCTCGTCAACAGTGATTGTGTGGCCGCCTTTTGCCATGCTACGGCTCCTTTCCTTCTACCGGTTATCCCAACCTTACCCGAGGATCGAGGAAGGCATACAACACATCCACCACCAGGTTTCCCACGATCAGGATCACAGCGGTGAACAGTGTGAAGCCCAGGACCGAGACTACGTCCAGGTTCAAGGCAGCGTTCGCTGCAAACCAACCCATCCCTCGGATATTGAACACGGTCTCCGTGATCACAACGCCGTTCAAGAGAAAGACAACCGTCAACCCCCCGATCGTCGCCACCGGGATCAAGGCGTTGCGTCTAGCATGCCTATTGATGACCTCACGCTCCTTGAGACCCTTGGCGCGGGCCGTGGTCACGTAGTCGGCGCGCAGCACCTCCAACATAGAGGACCGGGTGACCCTCAGGAGCAGGGCCCAGCTGAGATACGATAGGGTAATGACTGGCAACACGAGATGGCGCAAGGCGTCCCAGAAGATATCGGGCCTCAAGTTGAACAAGGCGTCGACGGTATTCATCTGCGTGTAGCGCGTGAACTCAGCCGAACGTACAACCTGGTCGGCCCAAATGGACAGTCTACCGGCCGGGAACCAGTCCAGCCTAGCGTAGAAGATCATCAACACAAAGATCCCAAAAACAAATGTGGGAAACGACCAGCCGACGATGCTGAAGATACGCATGAAATGATCCAAGAACCTGTTGTGGTGAACGGCGGAGATCACCCCCAACTGGATGCCAATTACCATGATAGGAATCACGCTCCACAGAGTCAACTCCAAGGTCGCGGGCATAAAGTGACGTATGGCATCCGCGACCGGCTGGTTCGTGGACTTCGAATAGCCAAGGTTGCCCCGCAGCACCTCGCCTGCCCAGCGGAGATACTGCTCGTGGATCGGGTCATTCAAACCGTAGGTCTCTATGATCCTCTCCATGGTACCTGGCCGCGGCACACCCGTTATGAACAGAGTGGCACGCTGATACTCATCCAGAAACTGAGTCATTCCAAAAATGAGCAACGATACCCCGATGACGATCACCGGCAAGATCAGCAAACGTCGAATGATGTACGCTAGCATTTCCCTCCCTCACAGAGCCATTCATGGAGGCTGGCAACGCATACTTCCCTTTGTAGCGCTCTTCCGAAATGAACAACAAGCACTCAAGATGCGGATTTCTCCGGTCACTGACGGTGGCAGGCCATTGTTTTGCTTGGCATACGAAATGACACTTCGTCATCAACGACCTTGATCAGAGCCTGCAGGCTGCTACCGATCGCCAACTCACCTAGTCTTTGTAGAGTGCGAACAAGGGACAAAGTGCAGGGGCCGTCGTGGCCCCTGCACTTGCTTGGACAGACGCTGACACCTAGCTGCCCTTGGCAAGAGCGTACCAGTAGTGGATCTTGGTGTATACGGGGTTCTGGTACCAACCGCTCATCCACAACTGCTCATAGTGGCGGCCCAGCGACTGTTGGATGAAGATGTCAATGGCCTGTTCATACCCCTCATTGACCAGCTCAAAGTAGGCCTGCTCCTGGTCGACCGGATCGGTCAACCTCAGGGCATCCGCCATGGCCTCATCCCAGGGCCCGCAGATCTCCTCAGGGATTCTCTGCCACGCTGAGAAGGTCCCGAAGCAGGACATGAAAGTCTGCACCCAGTTGTGAGGATGGTGGTAGTCCTCGATCCATCCGATCTGGAACGCAGGGAGCCTCCCTTGGATGGCGGGCACAATGTAGTCCGCCCAAGGCACGCCCTGGTTCTCGATGACGAACTTGTCGTTGAGGGCCCCGATTGTGTCTATGAGCATCTCGTTGGCCGTCTGTCGTGGAACGTTGCCCTCGTTATAGTACAGGGTCATCTTGAACCCATTCTCCCACACCGCCCCGTCCCAGGCCGCCATGAACTCCTCCTCGCACTTGTCCAGATCGAAGGTGTATACCTCCTGGTCGGGATTGTACCCTAACACGCCCTCGGGAATGGGTCCCACCGCCTGCGACGCCTCACCTAGCAAGACATCCCCGATATAGGTATCCCAGTCGAAGCAGTAGTTGAAGGCTCTCCGTACGTGGATGTCAGAGAAGAAATCCGTCGGAATACCGTTGCCGTCCAACTCCCCGCTTCCGATAGCAGGGTTGCCGCCCTCCGTGGTGATATCGAACGTGAAGAAGATGTGGTCCGATTGCAGGGTGCTATACCCCTTGATCAGCCGCAGCGTCCCCTCCTCGTTCTTGATGGTGAGCACACTGGGATCCGCGTCACCGGCCGGATCGTACCACTCTTTCACCAGGGGATCGATCTGGACCACGAACTCCCGCGGCACCTCAACAGTGTCGGCATCACCCGCCTGAACCATAGCCAGGCGGTCCGCCCACTCATCCGACTCGACGATCACCACCCGCTCGATCTGGGCGATGCCGCTGGGACCTCCCTCCCAAATCGGCTCGGTCCGCCAGTAGTCGTCGTTGCGGACGAAGCTGAATTGCTCGGTCGGAACCCACTCCTCCAGAACGTACGGCCCGGTGCCGTTCATCTTGTCGCAGATGGGGTTCTCCTCGCCGGGGAACGGGTTGTAGTAATCCTGCCAAGTTGCGCAGTCGCCGTCCCATCCACCGTTCTCAGCCACCCACTCCATGTCCATGGCCGCACCAACCCAGGAGGCCATGATGTTGAGCATGGGCCCGAAGGGCTCCGCCAGATGGAGGGTCACGGTCCCTTCGTCGTTGTCGAAGGTGACCGTCTCCTTCACCCGTTCGCAGGCTGCCACGAGGGTCTCGTCGTCCACGAGGGATATGTCGAACGCGTCCTCTTCATCAACGTACTCCTGGCCGCCGATATCCTCCACCAGTTGGGATACCGCGGCAAAGCCAGTGAAAGGCTCCAGGAGAATCCAAGCTGGCCCACCGTCGCGGTCCTGAAGCATGAACCGCCATAGGCTGTAGGCCAGGTCCTCCGGCGTGAGGTCGCCTCCGTCGTGGAATTTGACCCCTTCGCGGATGTGGAAGGTATAGGCAAGGGCGTCTTCGGAGACACCACCGTTCTCCACGCTGGGCACCTCGGTGGCCAGCATCGGGACGAACGCGTCGTACTTCTCGCGCTCGTAGAAGATGGGGCTCTCGTACACCTGGTTTTCCACCCCAATCCCGAACTCCTCGTAGGACCAGGCGGGGTCGAGGCACTCGGCGTCACCGAAAGTGGCGTACACTTTCGTGCCTGGGTTCTTCACCTCCGCTGTGTCCCAGGCCGGCAGAGGCGTTGGGGTCGGCTCCGCTGGTGGGGGCGGCTCGCCCGGCGCCGGTGTGTCCGTCGGTGGCGGCGGCGTTATGCCTGTCGGCGCGCACGCTGTCGCCACGAGCACAACCACAATCACCAAGTTGGCAATGAGTAGCCATCGCTTGCTCCTAAGCATCGTTTTCCTCCTTTGTTTCTTGCCCTGTCTGAAGGTCAGAAGTACCTGGCCACGGTATCGAAGCCCTGCACCACCTCCCTTCCGACCCTTGTTCCAGGAGCGGTACGCACCCTTCACTCCCAACCGAGAACAGCGCGGGTTTCACCACCCGCCCTGATGCCATACATGAGAGGGTGTGGAAAAAGTCCAACAGTCTCACAACTATGGGCAGACTTCCGCCTAGATGACCGATAACGGAGACGCCATCCCAAGGAATCGGTCATCTGGGATCCAAGCAGAACCCCGCGTGGGGCGCTGTCTGGTCTCCTTCTGGTTCGAGACGCGTTCTTCTACACCCTCTCCAAGAGACGCTCTCAGTAGTTAATAACCAGAAACACGGTACAAAGGTTCAATTCAGCCTTTTGACCGCAACCCCCAGGCTTGACCTGCTGAGGTGTGCTCTCCAGACTGCTCAGAAGGCGCAGGCAGTCTTCAATACATCTAGACACAACAAAGAGGCGGGACGATTTCTCGCCCGCCTCTTGGGATGTTCCGGTTGAGTATTGCGTTATACTGCTTCAAGCAAAGTTCATCTCGTCATTCGCATTCACGCTTATCGCCGGGCATGAGCCAGCTTGGGATCCAGGATGTCTCGGAAAGCATCGCCAATAAGGTTCCAACCCAACACAAACAACAAGATGGCCACTCCTGGGTACACGAGAATATACCAGTACTTGGCCAGACTGGGCATCCAGTTCCTGGCAAAGCTGATCAACTGTCCCCAATCCGCATACCCCGGCTCCGCCCCCAAACCCAGGAAACTCAACGCTGCAAACATCAATACATAAGAGCCGATGTCCATCGAGGCCACCACCAACGTCGGGAAAATGGAGTTGGGTATCACGTGCCTGGTCATGATCCGGAAATGGCTCGCCCCCAATGTCCTCGCCGCCATCACGAAGTCCCTCTCCTTCACCGACAGGATGTCCCCCCTCAGCAGCCTGGCATACGTGGTCCACCCAAAGGCGATCAAGGCGATCATCCCCGTTGTCAGTCTGTCAAACCTTGGACTCGTGCCTAATACCGCTGCCAGAGTCATAGCTGCCAGCAGAAAGGGGAAGCCCATGAAGATCTCCACCACCCTCATGAACGTCTCGTCCACCCAACCACCAAAATACCCCGAACCAGTCCCTACTACCACACCAATAAAAATCGTCGCTACCGTGATCAGCACTCCCACCCTGAAGGCCGTGCGAGTCCCCCAAATCACCCCGTAGTAGATGTCGTACTGTCCTTCCGTCGTTCCGAAGGGGTGGTCCGCACTCGGCGGCTTCGGCTCCGCCAGATACCCGTCCCGCGGTATCCGATATGGCTCATCCAGCCTCTCCGGCGGCGCTAGCACCGGCGCCAGTATGGCGATCAACGCAAACACCGCCACCAGTATGATCCCCGTCAACGACACCGGGTTCTTGAGCATCCGCTGCACCACCTTGGGAGGGTGCCGTACATTGTGGGCCAGGTTCCGCAACCTCTGCCCGACTCCTCCCGCCAGCTCCTCCTCAAGAGCCTGCTCCGCCTCATCAAAGGTGGTCACGGCTACTGCCCCTTTCTCTCCTATTCCAGCCTCACCCTGGGGTCGAGATAGGCATACATCACGTCCACAACGAGGTTACCGCAGACCACTAGAACTCCGTAGAAAAGCGAGAACCCCAGCACCGAGATCACATCCAATACACCAGCCGAGTGAGCTACCCACCATCCCAACCCACGATAGTTGAACACCGTCTCCGTGATCACCACCCCGCTCATCAGCCCGATCATCACTATGCCACTCACCGTCGCCACTGGGATCAGTGCGTTGGGCTTGGCATGCTTGTCTATCACCGCGCCCTCCCTCAAACCCTTGGCCCTGGCAGTCGTCACGTAGTCCGCCCTCAACACCTCCAGCATGGAGGACCTGGTCACTCTCAAGATCAACGCCCAGCTCACATACGACAGGGTGATCACCGGCAGCACCAGATGTCGCAGCGCATCCCAGAAGATGTCCAGCCTTAGATTGAGAAGCGAGTCCAGGGTGTTCATCCCCGTGTAGCGAGTGAATTCCGCCGACAGCACCACCACGTTCGCCCACTCCGACAGTCGTCCTGCCGGGAACCAGTCCAGCTTGGCATAGAATATCATCAGCACCAGCAGTCCAAAAACAAAGGTTGGAAAAGACCAACCGACAATGGCAAACACCCGCAATACCTGGTCGATGGGCTTGTTGTGATGCAGCGCCGATATCACGCCCAGCTGTATCCCGACCCAGATCAAGGGCACAGCAGCCCAAAGAGCCAGTTCGAAGGATGCCGGTATGAATCGCTTGATAGTCTGCAGCACGGGCGCCTTGCCCGTCTTGGAAAAGCCCAGGTCTCCATGCAGCACCCCGTTCAACCAGCGAAAGTACTGCATATACATGGGATCATCAAGGCCATACTTCTCGATGATCTCGTCTAGTTCGCCCGCGCCTTTCGGTATGGCCTGTACGTACAGACTGGCACGTTGCCCCGGATCCACAAACGACATCATGCCGAAGATCAATAGCGTCACCCCAAAGAGGATGATGGGCAAGATCAGCAGCCTGCGTATGACGTAGGCCAGCATATCCGCTCAATTCCCTCCTTGTCTGCGAGGTCCCCCGGGCCTGTACACACCCGTGGTATTTGCCTTCCGTCAACACGGGACCGGCGCCAGGCGATGATTTCAAGACTTAAGGAGCTGGACGTTGCAGCAACTCCTTCGATGAACGCCAGTGGCAGCCCACTCAGAATGTGGGTAAGGGCCGAGCTCGCCCGGCCCTTACCCTGATACTCACGCAGCAGCCGTCAACCTACTCGTAGCCCTTCGAGAAGCGATAGCCCCACGCCGGTGACGGATAGGCCGCGTTGAAGTAGTAGCCCTGCACCCAATCCTGCATGTAGTGGCGGAGTGAAGGCTGCACCATGAAGATGTCGATGACATCTTCCATTGCCATGGCCTGGAGTCCCTCGTAGCATGCCGCGGCTTCCTCGAGAGGGGTCGCCAGGCACTCCGCGATCCCCGCGTCGTACTTGTCGTACAGCTCCTGCGGGAAGCGCTGCCAACTCGAGAAGGTGCCCTGGCTATGCATGTAAGGGAACACCCAGTTGTGCGGATGGTGGTAGTCCTCGTGCCAGCCGATGATGAACAGCGGCAGGCGGCCACGAACCATCAGCTGTAGGTAGGTTGGCCAAGGCACGTCCAGGACGCCAATCGAGAAGTTCGGATTGACGGACTCGACGCCGGCCTCGATGACCTCGGCCGCGGTCCGCCTCTGGTCATTGCCACTGTTGTAGGTGATGACGAAGAAGAACCCGTTCTCCCACACCTGGCCGTCCCACGCCAGCTTGAACTCCTCCTCGCACTTGGCGAGATCATACTCCCACATGTCAACCAGATCTGGATCGTGTCCCACCATGCCCTCGATGACGGGGCCCGAGCGCCGGAGAGCCTCACCCAGGTATGCTTCCTCGACGTAAGTCTCGATATCGAAGCAGTGGTTGAAGGCCTTCCGCACGTGGATGTCGGAGAAGAAGTCGGGCGGTATGCCCTGGCCGTCCCACTCACCGCTGCCGATGTAGTCGTTGCCGCCCTCCGTCTCCACGCCGAAGTTGAAGAACACATCGGCGGTACCCACGCTGCCCAGGTTGACGAAGGACTTGGCGATGCCATCCTCGTTGAGGATCGTCATCTTGCTGGGATCCGACTCATCGGTGGCGTCCCACTGCTCCTTCACCAGCTCATCGGCCTGGGTGGCATACTGCATATCCACCATTACCTTGTCTGCGTCCCCGGCCTCGAACATGGCGTACCTGGTGCCCCACTCGTCCACGATCTTCCACACAATCCGCTCGACTGCGGCAGGCCCGGAAGGTCCACCCTCCCACAGCGGCTCGGTCAGCCAGTAGTCGTCGTTGCGCACATAGGCGAGTTCCTCACCGGGGGTCCAGTGGTCGAACTTGTACGGCCCGGTGCCGTTCATGACGTTGTACAGCACGCTCTCCACGTCCTCCGGGTCATGGTAGTCCCGCCAGTTGGCGCAGTCGCCATCCCAGCCGCCCAAGTCTTCCACCCACGACTTGTCCATGGCCACGCCCCAGCCACTGGCCAGGATGTCCATGAAGGGGCCGAACGGCGCAGGCAGATTGATGGTGACGGTCATGGCGTCGTTGTCGAAGGTGACCGAGCTCTTGACGAACTCACAGGCCGCCTCGTCACCCATCTCCTCGGCTATGTCCTCGATGGCGTAGTAGCCGGTCAGAGGCTCCAAGACAACCCATGACGGACCACCGGCGCGGTCCTGGATCATCGTCCGCCAGAAGGAATAGGCGATATCCTCGGGTGTCAAGTCGCCTCCCTCATGGAACTTGATCCCTTCGCGGACCTTGAAGTTCCAGGTCATGCCGTCATCCGAGATCTCCGGCATTTCCTCGGCCAGCACAGGCACGTACTTATCGTAGGCCTCCCTCTCCCACCACACCAACGTCTCATAGACGTTGAAGATCTGTGAGTAGCTGGCCGTATCGTACTCGTAGCTCGGGTCCAACGACTCGGGTTCGCCGTACGTGGCGTAGATGCCCGTGTTGGGGTTCTTGATCTCCCTGGCCGTTGGCTCCGGCGGCTCCGCTGGTGGCGGCGGCTCGCCCGGCGCCGGTGTGTCCGTCGGTGCCGCTGGCGGCGTTACCTCTGTCGGCGCGCACGCTGTCGCCACGAGCACAACCACGATCACCAGATTGGTGATGAGTAACCATCTCTTATTCCTAAACATCGTTTTCCTCCCCCAGTATTCTTTGCATAGCCAAACGTCATGCACCTGGCCAGGGTCTCGCGGCTTCTTCTCACCTCCTTTCCGTCACAATCGATCTACGGGAAAATTCCGCTGCTAGAGAGGGTGCAGAATAACGCGCCTCAAACCACGAGGAAACCGAACAGCGCCCCACGCGGGGTCCCGCCTTGGTCCCGGATGACCGATTCCTTGGGATGGCGTCTCCGTTATCGGTCATCTGGGCGGAAGTCTGCCCATGGCTGTGAGACTGTTGGACTCTCTCCACACCCTCTCTATGCTCAGTGCGAACGAAATATAGCATACCCTTTCAGCAATGTCAAGTCACACTTGTGCCTGCTCCTGGCCCTCAATGCGGCACAAACCTGGCAAGTCACGAACTCAAGCAAAGACGCCGTCTCACCAAAAGAGGCTGTAGGTGAAAAGCCAACAAGACTCCTGAGCAATCGTACGGTGGCCAACGCCTTCCTTGTTACACCGATTCAGCGCTGAAACAGAGACGACGGCCCGCACTCTCAAAGACTACGAGCAAGATGCCCTACCCTGCCAGTGCTATACCCGGCCCATAGATTATCATCGTCAAGAAGGCATCTATGAGGATGAAAACGAGAGAAGCAACGTACAGGCTGCGAGTCTCAGCACGAAACACAGCGTAGACCACGCCCAGCAAGCCCACTACCACAATGGCCACAGGAACTAGCAGTTGCAGAGGGCCGTACAGATGCGCAGGAAGGAAGGGCACCGACACGGAGAAGGGCACATAGCTCAATAGCCCGGGATTGAAGTACAGCTTGCCGGCCTGGTAGATGACAATGGCGATTGCCAGTGCCAGGTATCCCCAGACACTCCGCGCACCACCTTCACCCAGGAAGCGACTGGCGACAAAGGTCCAAACCAGTGGTGGAATGACCCACAGCACGATGAAAGGCATCGTCGGCACACCCTTCACCGCGCTGAACGTGGTGTTCAGCGCTGCGGCAAGGAGATCGTCGGCGGTTATGTGGTCCACCCGATCTCTCACCAGCGGAGAGGTAGTAGCATAGTATACCTGACTGGGACCCGGCTCCAGCCCATCCGCCCAGCTCAGGTGGAGGTTGCCATCGGAATCGCTGGTCAGGTTGGATAGCCTCGACCAATGAGCCGTATTGCAGGCAAGCTGGTAGCCGACGAGGCTCCCTTCGGCGAACACAAGGCTTGTTATCTGGCTCTCCCTGCTGATGCCCCGCCTGACGATCATGCTGGAGCTGACCAGGGCCTCGTCCATGGCGTCTAGGGGCGAAGGCTCGGCGATCCGCTCGCTACGAGGCTCCGCGTCGCCTTCGGAGGGGCTCACGTATTGGTAGTTATGACGCGCATCATACTCCACATACACAGGCTTCTCGTCCATAGGCAAGGAGAAGGAAGTAGCACGCCCCGCAGCCCCCGAATCGAGCTCAAAAGTCCCGTACCAGCTTTCCATGACGCTTGCTGCCATTCTGGAAGCGCGGTACTCTTGCGTCCACACCACGTATCCGTGTTCATCGTCCAGGGCCAGCACGGGACCATGCCGATCGAAACGTGCGCCAGTCGGCAAGTCCAGGAGCTTGACCCCGGGGGAAATCTCCGGCGATTCATCGCTCAACACAGCATGGTACAGCTCAGCAGTTTCCTCATCCTCGCCGGGCTCCTCCCACAGAAGATGAATCCGATCCCTGGAGTCGGTTCTCGCCACCGGGCCGGACACCCCGCGAGCAATGACCGTAGAGGCCCCAGGCTCTACCCGATCCGGAGGCAGAGTCACATGGTATAGATCGCGTTCCTGACCGAGACCCTCGGTCCAAAAGAGATGGATCGAACCTGTGGAGTCTGTGGCGACATCGTACTGATGGCAGGGACTCCTACCCGACGACAGGAGGGTGGGACCTTCCTCCAGGTGCCCGTCGTCCGCCAGCCTCAAGTGAAACAGGCTTGACGGCGCTCCCCTAGCCTCCAGGCCCAGGAGCAAGACGTGCATCGACCCCTCGCTGTCAAGCAGCAGGCGCACTTTCCTCGGCTCATATAGGCCGATGTTCAAATCGTGCTCCTCCTCCACGAGCCCACGATCATCCAGCCGCAGATAGCGAAGAAGATACTCCTCGGCGCTGAGGCGCACCGTCCAGACGAAATGCACCCTATGTTGGCCATCCACCACGAGAGGCGCTCCACCGTCCGTGCCGTGGAAGCCACTTCCTACGGCCAGGGCGCGGCTCCAATCTGGCGCAGATTTCAGCCCGCGCTCAGACCCGACCTCAACCGGTCCGATCAAGGCACAGGCTAACAGGGGACCCAACCCCAAGAGGGCAAGTATGATCCACGGTAGCAACCCTCTGATTATCGATCGCAAGTAGCCACTCGCACCGCTACTCGCGTTCCCGGCTGCCATCTTGCCCCCTTACCTTGCTACCGACTCCTGATGGATGGGCCTCTTGCCGATCACGACGCCAACGGAGACGAGAACTCAGAAGGACCGGCACTCTGCGCACCAGCTCCCTCCGCATAAGAGGACGCAGCTTCCTCCAGACTCCGATTGCTGCTTGTTCCTCTGTCGGGGCCACGCCGCGGCGGGCGAACAGATCTCGCACGTACACTGCGGCAATCTGCTCGACCAGTGGACCAGCCGATGGGATCTGCTCTGCCAGCACCGACGCATACTCGTAGGGGGTCTGAAACGCTTCCGCCTTCACCCCCAAGAGTCGGGCATAACTGCACATCCGCCTGTAGATGCTGCGCACTGCAGAACCACTGTCAACTCCTCTCCGCTTCAGGACCCAGCAAGCGCCCGCCACCACCGCCACGGTCAGTAGTAGGCCCGCAAACGCCGCGAAGGCGCGCGAGGATTCCCTCTGGCTTGACGCTATCACCACTGGATCGCCAACATCCTCCAGATCGTCCTTGAGTCGATCCAAGTCGCGCTCCAGGCGCGAGTCCACATCCCCGCCAGGCCTGTCTATCCCCGCCTCATCACTGGCATCAGGCCTCGAGATCGGCTCTTCACTGGCCGTAGGCTCGAACTCGACCCACCCGTAACGAGGGAAGTGGACCTCGACCCACGCATGGGTGTCCCGCTCCCGGACTGTGTAGACTCCAGTTTCGTCGTCCAACTCGCCGCCCACATACCCCACGGCCAGCCGGGACGGGATGCCAAGTGACCGGGCCATGACTACCATGGCCGAGGCGTAGTAGTTGCAGTAACCGGCCCGACTGTCGAACAGGAGATAGTCAATCGGATCTCGATCAGGGGGACGGGGTTCGATATCTTCCCTATACTCTATCGTGCGGCGCAGATAATCCTGAAGAGCGATCGCCCTGTCATAGGCGTTGTCGTGAGGAGCGACTATTCCCTGGGCCAGTTCGCCTACTCGCGGCGGCAGAGCTGATGGAAGCTGCAGGTAGCGCCTGGTGACCCACGTTGGATAAACCTCACCCGCTTCCCTGAGACTCTCCGCATCAGCCACCGACGCTGAGGAGGCAAGGGTGTAGGGTCGCTCACGATTGAGAGGTATGCGGCTCCTGATCAGAGAGACCGAAGCTGGCGCAGAGAAGGGGTCGGCTGCATCGCTCCCTGCTAGATCAGTGAAGCTATATCGGATGGCGAGGGGTATATCAATGCTCACGGGCTTTGCCAGTCCAAATACCTGTCCCACGCCCGCCCAGTTTGGCACAACGGTCTGCTTGACCAAGCGTCGGAGTTCATGTTCCCCCTCGAGGGGAAGATCTTGGTCCGCAGTTATGACGGCATCCAGCGTATCTGTGTTCTCCCAGCCGGTTCCGTCATATCTGTCATACACCGCTCCCCGCCAATACCGTCCGCCATCAGTCTCCACCCACATCACTATCTCGTCGCCCAGATCAATTGGTCCGCCAAGCGCCAACTGTTGACCAAAGGGGATGTTCGCATAGTCCTGTCTGTAGCCCTTGATCCCAGAGAAAAGCCGGTTCCACTCATCCCCCACCTCATGCCAGGGTCCTCCGACGCGCGCCCACAGGTCGGACAAGGCAGAACTCGATGACAGTAGTGGAACTATCCAGATCGCCGTCACAACGACTGCGACGAGCAAGCCGCCGTCCCGCAGGAAATAGAAGCCGATGTCCCGGTCGTAGTGGGCCCCCTCGCTATCCCATGACTGTTCCTGAGTGTATACATACATGCGGACGGCCAGTAGCAGAGCGCAAAATACGTACAGGACGAAGAATGGTGCCACCTCAGGTGGGCTACCATAGACCACGAGCAGCATCGCCCCTCCCGTCAGCGCCAGGGCGTGCCAAACCTTATGGGTGCCAAACGCCATCCAGGCAGAGGAATATCCCAGCCACCAGCCCAGGAGCGTCATCAGCAACACGAACACCGTAGGATCTGCGCTGGATTGTCCCGCTACCACTGTTCGGAGCCAGACATCAAAGTGGTAGGACAGAATGTCGAGGCCGTCTCTCCAGCCCGAACCAGGGCCAATGTACCTGGTCATGGCAGCGACCACCAACCATGCCCCAGCCACAATGCCAGCCAAGTGCCTGAGGGCCCTGGGCCAACCAGCTCTGGTCATCAGAAACCCCAAAGCCAGCCCTCCTAGAGTGGTCCACTCCACGACATAGAGTCCCTCTGCCCAGCCAGCCAACTCCATGCTCCAGGCGATGCAGAGCAGCATCAGCATGAGCAGGAAGAAAGACAACCTACCTTCCTTGACCTGCAACGTGATTACCTTTCCTCTCAGATTGCTCGCTGCCTTTTGCGCCCCAGAACGACGCGCATCCTTTGCCGCGCTCAGGCCTTGTCCTGTGCTTCCTCAAGGGGTAACAATTCTGGTCTTCTAATGACATGTAACAACAACCCGGCCGATTCCTCTCCCGTCTCAAATGAAGAGAATGGCCGGGTTTGTACGAGTCATGGTTAGTCGCAGCTATGAACGCCGTCAGTCTGTTCTCTCTATCCTGTCACGCGCCAGCAAGCTACCCAGTGATCGGGAGATATCTCCTTGAACTCCGGCTCCTGTTCCTCACAGATGTCCATCTTCACAGGGCAACGGGTGACGAAGTTACACCCGACAGGCGGGTTCGCGGGGCTGGGAACGTCACCGACAAGGATAATCCTCTTCCTCGTCTCCTCTACGACTGGGTCGGGGATGGGAACAGCCGACAACAGCGACTGTGTATAGGGCTGCAGAGGGTTCTTGTACAGCTCGTCCCGATCCGCGATCTCGAAGATCTTTCCCAGATACATGACCGCTATGCGGTCGCTGATGTGTCGCACCACGCTGAGGTCGTGAGCGATGAAGAGAAAGGTCAGACCCAGCTCTTCCTGCAGATCCTCCAACATGTTGATGATCTGTGCCTGGATGGAAACATCCAAGGCAGAGATAGGCTCGTCAGCAACAATGAAGCTAGGGTTCAGCGCCAGAGCTCTAGCCACCCCGATCCGCTGTCGCTGTCCGCCACTGAACTCGTGCGGATAGCGATTCACGAAATATGGGTTCAGTCCCACCACTCTCAGCAACTCCTGTACGCGCTCTCTCTTGGCTTTGCCCTTGGCTGTGCCGTGCACTTCCAGAGGCTCACCGATGATGCTGCCGACTGTCATCCGAGGGTTGAGAGACGCATACGGGTCTTGGAAGATCATCTGCATCTCGCGTCGCATGGCCCGCAGCTTCTGCCCCTTCATCGTCGTGAGCTCTTGTCCCTCGAACAGGACCTCGCCAGCCGTAGGGCGATAAAGCTGCAGAATGCATCGTCCTGCGGTCGTCTTGCCACACCCGCTCTCGCCTACGAGACCGAAGGTCTCCCCTCGCCGGATGAAGAAACTCACATCGTCGACCGCCTTGATGTCGCCCACACGCCTCTGGAAGACTCCCCGCTTGATCGGGAAGTACATCTTCAGATTCTTGACTTCGAGCAGGATGCCGTTTTGTGCAGCCATTGTCACGTCCTCTCCTTCGTAATGTCGACCCAGCACGCCGCGTCGTGCCTCGGAGCCAAGGTTCTCAATTCAGGGCGCTCGGCGCAGCGATCGATACGATAGTCGCACCGAGGAGCAAATGGGCAGGCGGAAGGCAGATCAATGAGGTCCGGGGGCAACCCAAATATGGGAGTCAGTTTCTCCTTCTTCCCCATGTCCAGTCGGGGTACCGAGCCCAGCAGGCCCAGCGTATACGGATGCCGCGGGTCCCCGTACAGATCCTTGACATCCGCTGACTCGATAATGAACCCCGCGTACATGACAGCCACCCTGTCCGCTATGCCAGCAATAATGCCCAAGTCGTGGGTAATCCAAATGATGGCCATGCCGATCTCGTCCCTCAACTCCTTCACCAACTCGATGATCTGGGCCTGTATGGTTACATCCAGAGCGGTTGTCGGCTCATCGGCGATGAGGATCTGGGGAATGCAGGAGAGAGCCATGGCGATCATGGCTCGTTGCCGCATTCCTCCACTGAACTGATGAGGGTAGTCATCCAGGCGGTCCTCAGCCTGAGGTATCTGCACCAACTCCAGAAGCTCCGCCGTCCGCTCGCGGGCCTGCTTCTTGTTCATGCCCTGGTGCAGCATCAGTGCTTCGCTAATCTGCTGATTGATCGTGAGGACAGGGTTCAAGGAGGTCATAGGGTCTTGGAAGACCATGGCTATCTTGTTTCCCCTGATGGCACGCATCTCATCGTTGCTTAATTGCATGAGATCCTTGCCCTCGAAAAAGACCTCACCGCTCTCGATCTTGCCAGGTGGCTGAGGTATCAGGCCCAAGATGGAGAGCACACTGACGCTCTTACCGCACCCGCTCTCTCCCACGATGCCCAAGGTCTCACCCTCATCCACCTCCCAGGACACCCCGTTCACGGCTCGCACAACACCGTCGTCGGTGTAGAACCGGGTGTTCAAGCCATGCACTTCAAGCAAAGCCATGTGTCTGCCTCCTTACAAGTCTTCCACCCCTGACGCCCGATCCAGATGATAGGTTCTCTAGATGGACCGCCAACGCCTTGTCTCGGCGGTTGTCTTTCGCCGCCCAGATTGTAAATAATACAGCATCAAGGCCGACCTGTCAAGTTTGGCGCGGACATCCAACTAGGCAGCGTCCCTGGACCAGAATGAAGCTTCCTGCTCGGGCAACGAGGCCTCGGCCCGCGGGACGTCCACCCAGCAAGCCACAATATGATCCGTGCCAATCTTGCGAGGCTGGGGCATCGTCTGCGAACATCGAGACCTGGCGTAGGAACAGCGAGGATGAAATGGACAGCCCGAAGGCATGTTCACAAGATCGGGAGGCACTCCGTCGATGGGTGTCAGAGCTTTCCTCTCATCGTCATCGAGGCGGGGTATGGAAGCCAACAGCCCCAGAGTATAAGGGTGGCGAGGATCTCTGTACAGAGCCTTGACGTCAGCAGACTCGACTATGTATCCTGCATACATGACCAGCACACGATCCGCCAGTCCAGCCATGATCCCCAGATCGTGAGTTATCCAGAGGATGCTTAGTCCCCTGTCTCGCTTCAGCCTTTTGACCAAATCCAGGATCTGGGCCTGGATGGTCACATCCAGGGCCGTGGTCGGCTCATCGGCAATGAGCAAGTAGGGACCGCAAGCTAGAGCCATCGCGATCATGGCTCTTTGTCTCATGCCCCCGCTAAAACTATGGGGATACTCGCCCATGCGTTCTTCTGCCTCTGGCATACCCACCACTTGCAGGAGTTCGACAGCTCTCTTCCTGGTATCCTTCGGATCTAAGTTCAGATGCAGATCCACAACCTCGGTGATCTGTTCCCCGATAGTAAGCACCGGGTTGAGGGACGTCATGGGATCCTGAAAGATGAACCCTATCTTGGCCCCTCTTATCTCGCACATCTCCTGATTCCCGACCGACAGAAGATCACGTCCCTGGAACAGCACGTGGCCACTGACGATCTTGCCGGCAGGCTGAGGTATGAGGCCCACGATGGACAGGGCCGTCACGGTCTTGCCACATCCACTCTCACCCACAATACCCAGCGTCTCCCCCTCATTAATGGAGAAGGAAACCCCATTCACAGCCCGCACCACCCCATCGGCGGTATCGAACTGGGTTATCAGGTCTTTTACCTCTAACAAAGACGCTCCACTCACCATTCTCTCCCGACAACCACGGCCCTGCGTCGTTCACTCCGCAAAGGGGCGAAGCGAGGCCTGCCATGCATACTGACTGTTGCAGGAAGAATACAAAACGAAGCGACAGAGGAGAGCAGATGAGCTACAGTGAGGATGCCCCACCCCCAGCCAGTGCCAAGCCAATCGCTCAGCATCAGTGGTGGATGGAGTAGTGCAGGGGAGTAGATGAGTGTCCAGCCAACACTAGCCTTTCTGTCCACCCGCTTTCGCCACCCATTGCGGAAGGTGTCAAGATGAGGCCTGCACCTACGACAAAATCGGCCCCGCAGGATAGGACTTCCGCCCATAGACTGCGCACATGCCTGAACCTGGGCAATGCCTGCCCGCGCTGCTCTTGGACTCCCAGCCTGATGTCTGTCCAAACCCGCTGCGGAGGCGTCTCGCCGGACACACAGTCTCTAAGAGCCCACTCCACCAAGACATCCAGTTCGTCTCTCTTTTTGTCGCCCATCTACCACCTCACAGGCGCCGCCTATCTTTCAAGACGACAGAAGTTCATAAGCAGCTTCGCTGGACACGCGCGAGTCGGAGATCAATCTCTGCCTTAGAGCCTTGCGAGCATTGTGTAGCCGAGACTTGACTGTTCCGACAGGACAATCCAGCACATACGCGATTTCGGCCAAGCTGAAACCTTGCAAGTAGAATAGGATAACTACTGCTCGCTGGGGCATACTGAGAGACCTTACAGCCTCGTCCACCACTCGGAGCAACTCCTCCCGTTCAAGAGCCCGCTCCGGAGATGTGCGTGGTACCAGCAGCAAACGACCGAATACATCTTCAAGAGAGATAAGCCGCAACCGCTTCTTGGCCGCCCAGTTGTAGCTCAAGTTGACGATGATACGATGTAGCCAAGGCCTCAGTGAAGAACAACCATCAACCCTATCCATGTGATCATACGCCCTGAGAAAACAGTCCTGCAAGAGCTCTTCTGCTGCCCCTCGATCCCTGGTAATAACGAGAGCCGTTCTGTATAGCTCATTCTTGTACTTGTGGTACAGGGTCTCAAAGGCATCCAGGTCGCCTTCCTGGATCCTGGGCACCAGTTCCACGTCGTCAAGCATCAGGCGTCCCCCTCCAACTATTCACACCAGAAATCCCTGTAGAAGGTTCATTTCGCACACAGCGCTATCCCTGCCATTTCAGGTTGGGCTTGCGGGCCGCTGTCGCCTCGTCGAGCCTGGTGACAGGCGTGGTTCGGGGCGCACCCCTCACCAGTTCCGGCTCCGACTCCGCCTCCCGAGCTATCTGGCGCATCGCTGTGACAAAGGCGTCCAGCGTCTCAAGGCTCTCCGTCTCTGTCGGCTCGATCATCAAGGCCTCATCAACGATGAGAGGGAAATAGACAGTTGGCGGATGAAAACCAAGATCAATAAGCCTCTTAGCTATGTCCACTGTGTGCACACCCAGATTTGCCTGGGCCTTGCCAGAGAAAACGCATTCATGAAGGCAGGGGCGGTCATACGGCAAGTGGTAGTAGCCTTTGAGTTGCTCCAACAAGTAGTTTGCATTGAGCACTGCGTTCTCGCTCACCTCCCGCAGTCCGCGCTCACCCAGCGAGCGAAGATACGCGTAAGCCTTGACCATCACTCCGAAGTTCCCGTAGAACCCGCTCACCGGGCCAATCGAATGGGGACGTTCGTAGTCGAGATAGTATTCCGTGAGCGCGGCTGTAGATTCCCGCTCTTCTCGCCGCGCTGCTACCGGAGTCGGCAAGAAAGGGGTCAGTTCTTCTGTCACGGCCGTGGCTCCCGCTCCAGGCCCTCCACCACCGTGAGGGGTGCTGAAGGTCTTGTGTAGATTGAGATGCAGGACATCGGTGCCCAACTCGCCTGTGGAGGCGATGCCCAGCAGGGCGTTCATATTGGCACCGTCGCAGTAAATCAAACCTCCGGCCTCATGAACGATCTCCGTCACCTGAAGGATGTGCTCCTCAAAGAGCCCCAAGGTATTGGGGTTGGTCAACATCAGCCCGGCTACCGTTTCGTCCATCAGCCTGCCCAGTTCCCCAACATCTGTGTTGCCGCGCGGATCAGATGAAACAGTCACCACCTCATAGCCACACATGCTAGCCGTCGCTGGGTTGGTCCCATGGGCCGAATCAGGGACCAGAACCACCGTCCTGCCCTCATCTCCGTGTTCCAGGTGGTAGGCTCGAACGATGAGCATGCCGGTCAACTCTCCGTGGGCACCAGCTACCGGCTGCAGGCTGACGCCGGGCAGGCCCGTTATCTCTGCCAGATACTCCTGCAGCTCGTACATCAATTGCAAAGCCCCTTGCACCGTTGATTCGCTCTGCCAAGGATGGATGTGAGCGAATCCGGGGAAGCGAGCCACTTCTTCGTGCAGCTTGGGGTTGTACTTCATGGTACAGGAACCAAGAGGATAGAATCCGGTATCAACACTGAAATTGAGCTGAGACAGGCGAGTGAAGTGCTGAGCGACCTCTCTCTCGCTCAGTTCAGGCAACGGCAACTCTCGGCGCAGGGACTTCTCTGGCAACGCGGTCTCGGGTACATCCAACTCAGGCAGCCGACAGCCCACGCGCCCAGGCGAGCTCAACTCGAAGAGCAACGGCTCTGTCATCTTGAGTCCCCAATCTCCCTCAAGGCCTCCAACAAACTGTCGATTTCCTCCTTAGTGTTCATCTCCGTGACGCACAGGAGAAGACAGTCGCCCAACTGGGGATAATCTCTTTCCAACCGATAGCCGCCGATGATACCCCGTTCCATCAAGAGGGCGTTCACTGTGGCTGGCGACACAGGCGTCCGAATCACGAACTCCTTGAAGAACTGCCCAAAGAGTCTCTCGTATCCTGGGAGGGCATCGATCCCGTCGGCAGCATAGTGAGCCTTGTGGTAGCACAGCTCAGCCACCTGGCGCAGGCCTTGCTTGCCCATGATCGCCAGATGTGTGGCGGCTGCTAGAGCGACAAGAGCCTCATTGGTGCATATGTTGGAAGTAGCCTTCTCCCTCCGAATATGCTGCTCCCGAGGCTGAAACGTGAGGACGAACCCCCTGCGGCCGTCTGTGTCGGTGGTCATACCCACCAGGCGTCCGGGCATCTGCCGCAAGTACTTCTGGCGGCAGGCGAAGAGACCCACGTAAGGACCTCCGTAGCTCGGAGGGCTACCCAGGCTCTGTCCCTCGCCCACCACAATGTCAGCTCCCTGCTCCCCAGGGGGACGAAAGAGGCCCAAGGCTACGGGATCCACGCAGACCGCAAGGAGAGCCCCCACCCGGTTCGCCAGCTCGCTTAAGGGTTGAAGGTCTTCCAAGCTGCCAAGGAAGTTGGGATACTGAACCATCAGCGCGGCCGTCCCAGCGCCGAGTAGTTGGTCCGCCTGGCGAAGATCCACCCCACCGTCCTCCCCGTAGCCAACCTCCTGTATGTCCATGCCCATGCCCTGCGTGTAGGTTCTCAGTACCTGGCGGTAGCGAGGATGGAGGGTGGAGGCCACCACCAATCCATACCGACGTGTGACTCGAGCCGCCATCAACCCTGCCTCAGCGACACCAGTGGCTCCGTCGTACATGGACGCGTTCGCGACATCCATTCCTGTCAGCTGACACACCATCGTCTGGAACTCATAGATGGTGGTCAGCGTTCCCTGGCTGACCTCCGGTTGGTAGGGCGTATAAGCGGTGTAGAACTCACCCCGACTGATGATGTGATCCACGACAGCTGGGACGAAATGATGATAGGCCCCGGCTCCAAGAAAGCAGGGGTGATGATCAAGATCAGCGTTCTTTTCCGCCAAGCCACGCAGAAGTTCCTTCACCTCCATCTCCGACAAGGGAGGAGGGAGATCGAGATGAGGGTATCGCTTCTCGGGGGGGATAGCCTCGAAGAGTTCCTGAAGAGAATCGAGGCCCAGAGTCTCAAGCATCTCCCTCCGATCAGCATCGGTATTGGGGATATACGAACTCATGATTATTCCTCGAGAGTCTTCAGAAGGGCCCCATACTCCTCCGCCGTCATCAAGGCACCCATCTCGGACTCGTCCTGCGGATGCACCTTCAGCATCCACCCGCCTTCATACGGATCTTCGTTCACCAGTTCAGGCCTGTCCACGAGCTCTTCGTTGACAGCTACTACCTCCCCACTGATGGGAGCCCAAAGGTCCGATGCGGCCTTCACAGACTCTATGATGCCAAACGACTCGAACTGCCTCAAAGTGTCTCCAGCCTGGGGCAATTCCACATAGACTATGTCTCCCAACTGCTCTTGAGCATAGTGGGTGATACCTACTACAGCCAGTCCTTCATCCAGCTTTGCCCACTCATGCTCCTTCGAATACCTACGATCTGTGGGCTCCACACTCAATCCCCTCCCCTCCAAATCTTGATAACGCCAGACCCTCTACGGAAACACGGCTTCGGCTACAAAGTCAACAGTTTGGCACCGGCAGCCGTCAGCCCCAAGATGCTCTTGCCATCACATATCTCCCCGGTCCCGATCATCTCCAGGGCTCTGTCCAAAGGTATCCTAACGACCTCGATGATCTCGTCACTCTCCACCCGTTGAGAGCCTAGTGTCAAACCGGTGGCCAGGTACAGCCAGATGCGTTCATTGCAGAAGCCAGGGGAGGCATAGAAGAGGTACAGTTCCTCCAGGTGCTCCGCCACGTACCCAGTCTCCTCCTGCAACTCTCGAAATGCGCACGCTCTGGCGTCCTCACCGGGCTCCAGGGTTCCCGCCGGCAATTCCAGGAGTTCTTCTCCCACAGCAGACCGGAACTGGTTGACTAACAATACGTTCTCTTCCTCGTCCAAGGCCACAATGGCCACCGCCCCGCGGTGCTCGACGATCTCCCTCTCAGTGATCCGACCGCTGGGCAGACGCACACTGTCGACCCGAAGATTGACTATCCGCCCCTCATATATCCGCCTACTGGATAGCAGGTCCTCGCTCAAGCTGTTCTCCTCAATTACGCAAGAAGGCCATTGGCCCACAAACCAACGGCCCTCTCCAAATCATGCCATTGAAGATGCCAGCCCAATCACGTGCGCGCAACGTTCCACAGACTCGCAACTTCCTTCCAGGCTTGACCCTTCCCTGGCGGGCACTTCACCGCCTCGCAAGCGAACCGCACAGATCTCCCCCCAACCTCCTAAGGTATGCGTAGGGTCTGTCCGACGTAAATGAAATTCACATTGGGCAAGTTGTTGGCGTAAGCGATTGCCCAAGCTGTGGTGCCAAACCCTACCGCGATGGAAGACAGAGTATCACCCCGCTGCACGACGTACGTCTGTCCGCCAGCCTGTGTCGCCGAACCCCCGGGAATGGTCAGGCTCTGTCCCACCCAGATGTAGTTAGGATTGGCAATCCCATTGGCTCTGGCTAGGGCATCGACTGTAATGCCGTACATGTTGGCAATCGAGCGCAAGTTCTCCCCCCGGCGGACGATGTGCACTCCAGGCTGGGGAGACGGAGCGCTAACTCCGGGGATAATCAATACGTCCCCTGCTCTGATAAGGTTAGGGTTTGCGAGGTTGTTGGCCGCCACTATGTCTTCGGCGGTGACCCCGTAACGACTGGCTATCAGAGAGATTGTCTCTCCCCACGCCACAACATGCTCTACCCCTTCGGCGGGAGGAGGCGCGGGAGGCTGGGAGGGAGGAGGTGAAGGTGTCTCGTCCGCAGATGGTGGAGGAGTAACCGATGCTGACACCTCAGGAGAGGTCGCTGGTGTTTCCTCGGCTGCCACGGTCACTGTGCCACCTGGACCCTCCGGGCTGATCTCGGCAGTGGGACTAGGTGCAGGCTTGGCTCTCTCACATCCCCCCAACACCATGGCCAGCGCCAGCAAGAGCAACAAGACACCGGTCATGAACAGGTTCTTTCTCATCGAGCGGCCTCCTTAGTGGGCTTTCACTTCCAAACCCCAGCCATCATACCATAGTCCAGAAGCTTCGTCCAGCCGGGAAGAAACTTTATGTCAACCGATGTGTCTTTGAAGACCTAGGGCCCATTGCGACCTGGCTGGCGCTAGTGAGCTATCCGCACCTCAGACAGTTCCTGCGCGGATCCATCGCCCACGCCCAGCTGTTCCTCGAAGGCTTTGTATGCTTCATCGCCCCAGAGCACAAAGAGCACCTCTTCCAAAGCGGTACCCCCAGCCAGGTGCTCCTGAACAGTCTCTATCATGATCTCAGCCGCCCTCGAATAGGAAAAACCTCCAACTCCAGTCCCAAGAGCAGGGAATGCTATACTCTTGAGACCCAACTCCTCGGCGCAAAGCAGGCTGCTCCTTGTGGCCCTCCTGATCTTGTCCGCATCCGTCACCAGGTCCGTACCCATGACCGCGGCATGGATCACGTACCTAGCCTTCACCCTGCCCGCTCCGGTGACCACGGCCTCACCAGCACGTATGGGGCCTTGCCGGAGGGCCTCGTCTTCAATCTCCTGTCCTCCCGCTCGCTTGATGGCGCCTGCGACGCCTGCCCCCATCCATAGGGCACTGTTGGCCGCATTGACTATCGCGTCCGTTCCTGACTCAGTAATGTCTCCCTTGCGCAGAGTGATGCGAGGCACCCTAGCTATCCTCCTCCATGCTGGCCAATACCTTTGCCACGGCGTCTATGGCCGCCCTTTGCTTCCTGTACAAGTCCGATTCACTCATGGACAGGCGGATCGCTATCTGCGTGATTCGCAAGCCTCTAATGAACTTCATCTCCAGGATGTTGTAGAGTATCCATTCTTTGGTAGTGAGATTCCGCTGCCCTTCTGGCGGTTTCAAAGCCTCAACCGCCTTATACAGTACGGAACGCAGCGCTTTGGTAGGCACCTGCCCGCTCTCTCGCGCGTATTTCCGGACTATCTTCATCCTCACCAGCGGGCTCTCCACAAGTCCCGGTCCACCCCAACAGTGACTAAGCGCCTCCTTCACCACCTTGGGAAAATCTGGTTCATGGACAAGGTTGTTGCCGATAGGCTCCAACATGGGTGATCCCACATAGCGCGGCCGACTCTGCCAACGCTGGATGGACTCTATCTCCGGAGTCAGTTCCCATAGGATCGCAAAGATCCCCCGCTGTAGCTGCCAGTCTTCCAATGCTACTTCTGCCTGGCCTACCAGCGTTAGAGCTATGTGGTTCTCTCTGTCCGTCAAGTTCAACCGGTCCAGATGTCCCTTGACTCCCAAGATACCCAGTGTCTCCTCACTCGACCGGGAACGCAAGGGTAACAGCGAGTAGTCGCCCTGGCTTGTGAACATCCGCTCCACTACGGCATCTTGCTGCCCATCGCTGTCATTCACAAGAACTTGAGCTAGGTCCTCTAGCTCCCAAGACTGCACGAAGCGGTTGACTTCTGCCCGTGGCCCGCAGACTGCTTGGGCCTGCAGTCTGCCATCCCTTTTGGTCACGACGAAGCCCGTCGTGACCCGCAGCAAATCGCAGAAAGCGGCCAAGATGTTCTCCAAGAGTTGAGCCAGGTCGGTAGTGGTAAGCAGCCGCGTATCTAGTTCACGAATCCATGTGATCTCGGCGCTGTCCCGTCGGTATATCAAGAGATCAATGAATGGGGAGAAGGCGCTGATGAGCACCTGGAGAAGGACTATGCCCACCACCACGGCGAAGACAAGGACTGTATCGCGCGGCAATCCTAGAATACTCTCCACCCTCGGAACCACGAGCATCAGTGCTAACAGGCAGATGCCCACGAACGGGCCGCGCAACAAGTAGTTGATCAGACTGCGCTTCACCACTCTGTCGGGCATTAGAGCCCCATAGAAGGCCACGCAATAAGCCAGGACGACTGTCATCAAGGCGATCCCCAGATTGCCTACCAAGACAATGGAGAGCAGCAGGTTCGGCGAGAAATGGTTTGGCAGACTGGCAAGAAGCATGTAGGGGAAAACGCCCAGCGCCGGCGCGGCAAAAGACACCGCTAGATAAGTCATCCGACGCCTTGAAGTTGAAGTGACGGTCCTCCGCCGAGCACGCTCAATGTTTATCAGGCCCTGGCCCGTCACCACGAAGAAATAGAACGAGAAAATCCAGAACAGAGGGCCCGCCTGCAAGTAGACCGCCCAGGAGGTGTCAACACCGTCGGTGACCAGCAAGGTGCTGAAGACAGTGAGGAGAACAAGAACTGCTCCGAAAACATAAGTCGTCGCCACAAGACCCCTGCGCAGCCGGGAGAACGAGTTCGTTGTCCTTAGCAAGGCATCGGAGAAATGAAGATAGGCAGCTGGTATGAACGCGATGCCCAACCATTGGAACTTGAGCCACAGGAATCTGGTGGCAGACGCTTGCACGTTGATGAGAATGACATCAGCGGCGTGAACGATGGTCACAAAGGAAAGCAGTGCGCAGAAAGCTCGCGCCACTGAGTTGCGGATGTTGTGACTCAGAATGTACACCAGCAACGAGAAGGCAATTATGACGTTAGTGGCCGAGAGTATCATATTGCCCAGGGAGAGGACCCCCGTAAGGGTCACACCGCCCATTTGATCTTCACACCTCCTGCCCTAGACCTTCCCCACAAACGATGGTCCCCTGTATCCGCATCCGATGCATCTAAACAAGACCCCTTGGCTAGATCCCCAACACCCAAACCACGAAATAATGGACGACAACGCCCACAAAAAGCAAACTGTCGACACGGTCCAGTATCCCTCCATGGCCAGGGAGCAGACTCCCCGAGTCTTTTACCCCCATCTGGCGTTTGATCATAGATTCGGCCAAATCACCAAAAGTGGCGGCCAAGCTGATGGCCAGGCCCAGTGCCAAAGACTCAAGGACAGACAGGCTCAGCACCCGCCCAAGCACAAGCGACGTGCCTACCCCTGCCAGCCATCCAGCGACGGTCCCTTCCCAAGTCTTGTTCGGACTTACGCGCGGGAAGAAAGGACGCTTCCCCCACGCCTTGCCAAAGATATATGCAAAGCTGTCGCACATCCACGTTGCAGACAGCGCCAGAAGTGTCCAACCCAATCCCCCGGGCAAATCCCGGAGCATCAAGAAATGACTGGACAACCAGCCCACGTACAGCGCCCCGGCCAGGCTCAGAGCCCAGTCAACATAGGGCTGTTCAGCCTCAGTCGTCCGGGTCAGCTGCCAAGCTAGTGACAAGACAAGGATCAAGGCCAGCCCACCGACGACCGCTTCCAGCGGTAGATAGACCACTCCGACCAGCAAGAACGCTGTCAAACCGAACTGAAGTGCATAGAGAGGCCGATAGCCGCCGACAACGAGCATCCGTTGGTACTCGCGCCCAGCCAAGAGGGCCATCGCAAGCACAGCGGCGAGGAATGGCGCCCCACCAAGGTACACCACCGCTAGGGTCACCAACCCATAAACCGCACCGCTTATGATGCGACGGCGGAGAACGGACAACCTACACCTTCAGCCTGCCGAAGCGTCTGTCCCGTTGAGCATAAGCCCGTAATGCCTTGTAAAGCTCCTCCTTGTCGAAATCGGGCCAATATGTGGGGGTGGAATAGTATTCCGAATAGGCAGACTGCCAAATGAGGAAGTTGCTAAGCCTCATCTCCCCGCCAGTGCGGATAATCAAGTCGGGATCAGGCAGTCCCGCCGTGTAGAGATAATCACTGAGTGATTCCTCATCCACATTGGCAGGGTCGACGTTCTCTTCCATCAGCTTCCGAACACCGCGCACTATCTCCGAGCGTCCACCATAATTGAAAGCCACATTCAAGATCAAGCGGTCATTATCCTTAGTCAACTCCGTGGCGTCCAACACAGCCTGTTGCAGCTTGTCCGACAGACCTTCTAGTTCGCCTACGTGGCGCAGCTTCACGCCCTCACGGTGCAAGTTCTTGACCTCACTGTCCAGAACCCTCTCCAGGATCCCCATCAACCCCCGCACCTCTTCTAAAGGGCGCTGCCAGTTCTCGGTCGAAAACGCATAGATGGTGACTATCTTAACTCCGTACTCGCCGCAGGCTTCCAAGACTCGCCGAATGTTCTCGGTGCCTACACGATGACCTTCCAGACGCGGCAGACCGTGCTCTCGAGCCCAGCGGCCATTCCCGTCCATTATGATGCCGATGTGATACGGTATGGACGATAGCGGCTCAGTGGCATCCATATCCCGCCTCTACACTTCCATTATCTGCTCTTCCTTGGCCGCCCCAATCTCATCCATCTTCTCTGTATAGTTGTCTGTCAACTCCTGCATCCTATCCTTGCCGCGGTAGTGGTCATCCTCCGAGATGAGTTTCTCTTTCTCTAACTCCCGCATGTCCTGCAAGCTATCCCGCCTGCAGTTACGGACTGCGATCCTGCCTTCTTCAACCCTCTTCTGCACCATTTTGACCAACTCGCGGCGACGTTCCTCAGTCAAACGCGGGACCGACAGACGGATGACCTTGCCGTCATTACCAGGCGTCAAGCCCAGTTCGGACTTCAGGATAGCCTTCTCAATGTCAGGCAAGGAAGAGGGATCGTAAGGACGGATGACCATCAGTCGCGGCTCGGGAACCGAAATCGTTGACAACTGGTTGAGAGGAACGAGCGTTCCGTAGTAGTCAACCTGGAGGCGTTCAACCAGCGCCGGCGAGGCCCTTCCAGTCCTGATATTGATCAGGTCGTTTTGCAGGGCCTCGACGCTTTTCTTCATCCGCCCTTCGGTTTCTTTCATCACATCCTCAATCATGATGACCCTCCATCACCACCTCGGCTGTGATCACCCGGCGCACACCAGGGTGCCCAGATGCTCGCCGCGGACGACTCTAGCGAGACTGTCGGGCACCCACAGATTGATGACCATAATGGGCATGTTGTTGTCCATACACAGTGAGATGGCAGTGCTGTCCATCACTCCTACCCGCAGCTCGAGCGCCTCAAGATAAGTCAATCGCTCGAGCTTCTTGGCCTGGGTTTCCACCTCTGGGTCAGCATCATAGACGGCATCCACTTTGGTGGCCTTGATCAGAACCTCAGCGTCAACCTCCATGGCTCTCAGGGCGGCAGCGGTGTCAGTTGTGAAATACGGGTTGCCTGTGCCCGCTCCCATTATCACCACCCGCCCTTTCTCCAAGTGTCGGATGGCCCGGAGCCTGATGTACGGCTCAGCGACAGCTCGCATCTCGATGGCCGTCTGCACCCGGGTCGTTACGCCGACCCCTTCCAGAGCATCTTGCAGCGCCAAGGCGTTGATTACCGTGGCCAACATGCCCATGTGATCGGCAGTGGACCGATCCATACCCTGGGCTATGCCATCCTGGCCCCGCCAGATATTCCCGGCACCGATGACGATGGCCATCTCGACACCGCTGTCCTTGACCTCCTTGATAACAGAGGCTACGTCCCTCAGCCTCTGCGCGTCGATGCCGGAGCCATCTACTCCGGCGAGCGCTTCGCCGCCCAGCTTCAGCAGTATCCTCTTGTACTTCAGTTCAGCAGTACCCACGCTAATCCAAAACTACTTCTCGTGCGTGCGAACAGTCTACCCACACCAGGACGAGCGCTGCACCCACGCCATGGCCAACAGGCCTTTGCAGCACCCGTGTGCCCTAGTCTCCTCCGAGTTCGAATCGCGCGAACCGTCGCACTTTGATGTTCTCGCCTAGTATTGCTATCTTGGTCGTAATCAAGTCACGCACCGTCAGACTTTCGTCCCTGATGAAGGGCTGCTCAAGAAGGCAAACCTCTTGATAGTGTTTCCGTAGCTTGCCTTCCAAGATCCTCTCAATGACCTCTTCAGACTTGCCTTCTCCAACTTGCTCCCGCTGCCACTGCCGTTCCCTTTCCAATGCCTCCGTGGGAATATCCTCTGGCGTCAGGTGCTGCGGGTTCGCTGCAGCCACCTGCATGGCCAAATCGTGAGCCAATTCCCGAAAATCGTCGGTGCGCGCCACGAAATCAGTCTCACAGTTCAGCTCTAGCAGGACTCCAAGCTTCCCGCCGGCGTGGATATACGCCTCCACCAATCCTTCGTTGGCCTCCCGGTCAGCTTTCTTCTCGGCAATAGCCAGTCCCTTCTTCCTCAGAAGCTCGATGGCCTTTTCCAGATCCCCATTCACTTGTTCGAGAGCTCTCTTGCAATCCAACACCCCGGCACCGGTTCGCTGCCGGAGATCTCTTACCATCTCAGTACTAACAGCCATCTATTCTCCTTCACCCGTCTCCTCGGTGATTTCGGGTTCCACGCTCGAATCAGTGCTACCGTCGTCAGGCTGCAAGTCTTCAACCAGGTGGGTATCAGCCTCCACGATGGCTTCCTCCATCTCCAGCGGCACTTCCTCTCCCGCCTCGTATTCGGTCCATTCCTCAGTTGGCTCCAGCATCTCCTCGTCTTCCTCGGCCAAGAGAACAGCCCGTATCTGCTGTCCGTCTATGACCGCATCAGCCAGCTTGTTCGCAATCAACTTGATGGACCTTATGGCATCATCATTGGCAGGGATCACATGATCGACGGGTGTAGGATCACAGTTTGTGTCGACCATGCCTATGATCGGGATGCCCAGCTTGTTGGCTTCCTTGACCGCGATGTGCTCCCGTCGAACATCAGTAATGAACACCATGCTGGGCAAGCGATCCATGTTCTTGATGCCGCCCAACCTTCGATTGAGCTTCGCCATCTTCCGCTCAAGGCCGAGGACTTCCTTTTTCGTTAACTTCTCAAACTCTCCGCTCGCGAACCTCTGTTCCAGGTCAATCAAGTAGTCAATGCGCTGACGAATCGTGCGGAAATTGGTGAGCGTGCCGCCCAACCACCGTTGGTTGACGTAAGGCATGCCACACCTCTCGGCAGCCTCGGCAACGTTTTCCTGCGCCTGTTTCTTCGTCCCGACGAAAAGCAGCGTGCCACCATTACTGACGCCCTCCCTGATCAACTCCCCCGCGGCCTCCAGCCTCTTCACCGTTTGCTGGATATCAATAATGTGGATACCGTTGCGCTCGGTGAAGATATAGGAATGCATTTTGGGATGCCATCGCTTCACACGATGGCCGAAATGCACACCTGCTTCCAGCAACTCCTTCATTTCTACTCTTGCCATGTTTCCATCGCCTCTTTCGTTTTGAACTTCCGCCCCCTTCGCCCCGGGCAGGAACCTCTTCAACCTACCGGTTGATAAACCAGGCACCCCCCACTCGGTCAGAAGGCGTGTTTTCTGCTCACATTCAACATATCATATCACAAAGCGGCGCCACAAGCAAACCGCGGCCGCAGGTTTGAGATCGCCTTCGACCTATGATATACTACAAGAGATGGAGAGCTATGAAGACGAGGAAGAGGGGAGAAACACAGATGATCAGTGATGACTTGCTGGCCATTCTGGCTTGCCCAGCTTGCAAAGTCAAAGTGGAACTGGTCAAAGACACCTGGCTGGTCTGCACCAACGATGAGTGTCGCCGCAAGTATCCGATTCGTGACGGTATTCCTATCATGCTCATCGAAGAAGGGGACAAGTACGTTGACGTGGCGGTCGAGGACCTGGGAACTCCGTGACCGCATTTCGCACGATTCTGGTCAACAGAGACACAGGGGGGAAAGGCCTGCCGAGCCGAAGGAGCGTCCACCTGAGGAATCGGAGACGTTGCGATCGATGAAGTTCCCAGCACGCGTCAAGCAATCCCCCGCAAACGCTCTTTGGATTCCCTACGAGGCTGAGCATCTGCAAACAAGTTGAAGGGAGGAATTTGACAGTGGCGGAGAAGGAGATCGGAAGAGTAACTAACTACTTTTCCCAGATAGGGGTGGCTGTCATCCAATTGACCGGGCCACTCCAACTGGAAGATGAGGTTCGCATCAAGGGAGGCACTCGGGATTTTCAGCAAAGAGTAGAATCGATGCAGGTCGAGCACCAACCCATCGACAAGGCTGAAGCTGGTCAGGAGGTAGCGGTCAAACTCGATCAGAAGGCGCGTCCGAATGACAGAGTCTACAAGGTGGGATAGCAAGCCTTGACGGCCGAGGAGAGGGATTTATGCCTCGGACAGCACCGGGGCCCGGAAGCGCCAGCAGTTCATGCGGCGTGCTGGATGAGCCACCAATGACCGTGTGCTCCTCTCTACACAACCAGGCTTCCGGATAGATCGCTCATCTGACCAGCTAGAGCAGCTACGCAATGATGGTGCACGGTGCCACGTAGGATAGGAAGAGAATTGCTGGGGCGAGCAACGCTGCTACGAACCGAGGCTGCGCGACCATCGCCAGGGTGCCGGGGTTCGCCAACCTCCGCCAGCCACTATCCGAGAGGCTCACGCATCGAGAGATGACAGTTCCCAACTAGCGAAAAGAGAGGCGAGGTTCCGGCACCTCGTCTCTCACCAGGGAGGAACAAGAGGAGAAACCTCACCTATCCCAATTTTAACCAGCACAGGACTGCCAGTCAATAGTACTCTGTTCCTATTCTGACGTGTCCTCTGCAGAGCAGGAGGACTGCTCGAAGAAGTATGGAGGATATGGTGGCTCAAGCGAGGGTCAAGTGGATAGGAGAAGGAGAGTTTGTGGGCACCGATAGCACCAAGCATAGCCTGATCATGTCCAGCCAAGATGAAGAGAACGCGACCGGCCTGAAGCCTTCAGAATTGCTGCTGATCGCGCTGGGAGGATGCACTGGATTGGATGTGGTTTCTATTCTGAAGAAGCGCCGGCAGACCCTCACGGGTCTGGAGATCAATGTGACCGGCGAACAGGATCCTGATCCGCCCTGGGCTTTCCGAAAGATCCGCCTGGAATATGCCCTGCGCGGCACCGAGCTATCGGAGCCGGCCATCGAGCGAGCAATCAAGCTCTCGGAGGAGAAGTACTGCTCCGTTGGTGCCACAGTCTCAGGAATGGCCGAGGTGACGAGTAGCTTCACGATAGTCCGTGATAAGACCTGATCCAGACGCCCACTCTTTGGGCATGATGATGAATGCGGCGCTGGCGCGTTTCGCTGCATTTGCAGCTGAAAAGTCTGACGTGGAGAGAAGATGGGCAAGATAATAGCCGTCGCCGGAAAGGGAGGCACCGGCAAGACCATGGTGTCAGCTCTGCTAATCAAACATCTGATTGATGATAACCGCGGATCGGTATTGGCCGTAGATGCCGATCCCAGCACAAATCTCGACCTCACACTCGGAATCACCACTGAGGAAACGGTCGGCGACATCCGCGAGGAGACCTCGCAACAAGTTAGCTCTGGGACCTTCATGCAGGGTATCAGCAAGCCTGACTACCTCGAACTGCGAATCTATCAGGCACTGGTTGAGGAAAAGGGGTTCGATCTACTGGCGATGGGCCGCCCCGAGGGCCCAGGCTGCTACTGTGCCGCCAACAACATGCTACGTGCCAGTATAGATCGCCTGTCCAGGTCGTATGACTACGTGGTCATAGACAATGAGGCTGGCTTGGAACACCTCAGCCGTCGCACCACTCAAAACGTTGATCTGCTTCTCATAGTTTCTGATCCTACGATGCGCGGCCTTGCGACTGCGGAAAGAGTGGCCCATTTGATCGAAGAGTTGAAGACTCAAGTGGGTCACATTCGTCTGATTGTCAACCGGGTGCCCCCAAATGAGGAAGGGAAGCCAGAGTTGGCTCCCCAACTGGAAACGTTCATTGCCGACAAGCAGCTCCAACTTGCAGGTCTGATTCCCTTGGACCCCCTGGTATCCGAATACGATGCCGCGGGTCGACCTTTGGTTGAGTTGCCGGAGGAAACACCTGCACGACGCGCAGTGAAGGCCGCCTTTGATTCCCTCGACGGACTGCTGTAGTACCTCGACGGACGTTCCAACTCCTATCATCAAGGAGGTAGTATGTCAAAAATCGCGGTAACTGGAAAAGGCGGTGTGGGAAAGACCACGCTGACCAGCTTGCTGGCCCACATCTACGCTCAGCAAGGAAGGCCAGTCATAGCTATTGATGCTGACCCGTCCCCTAACCTGGCCTGGGCTCTTGGATTCCCCCCCGATCTTGTAGCGCAAATCGCGCCTATAGCCGAGATGGATGACCTAATTGAAGAGCGTACTGGTGCTAAGCCGGGAGGCGTCGGAGGGTGGTTCAAGATGAATCCCCGGGTGGACGACATTCCCGAGCGCTTCAGCGCCACGTACCATGGCATAAGACTGCTGCAATTGGGCACCATCAAGAAAGGAGGCGCCGGTTGCATTTGCCCCGAAAGCGTCCTCCTGAAGGCTTTGGTGACCCACCTCCTCCTCGACCGTGGCTCTGAAGAGGTAATCATGGACATGGAGGCTGGTGTAGAACACCTGGGTCGCGCCACAGCGGAGGCGGTGGATGCTCTCATCATCGTTGTGGAGCCAGGGCGTCGAAGCCTCCAGACCGCCGAATTGATCCAGGGTCTAGCGCAAGACATCGGCATCCCTCGTCTCTATCTTGTAGGCAACGGAGTGCGCGACGAAGCAGACCGACGGTTCATCCATAGCCAAGGCCCTGACCTCCCCATCCTCGGCTTCCTCTCCTACAGTCCAGAAGCGGTTGAGGCAGACATGAAAGGCGTGGCCGTTTTCGAGATGGCCCCACAGTTGGTGCGCGAAGCCCGGCTGATCGCCGCCGAACTGGACAAGCAGAAGGCGAGCGACTGACGGAGACAGGCACAGATATCCCTCTGGAGTCACTGTCAGTTCCCTTCGCTGTGAAGATCAAGACTTCCACGAGCGCAGATTCGCCCTGGTTGAGAGTGCCTGGTTTCTGCAACAGAATTGCACTTGACAACGAGTAGCATTTGTGGTATGCTTGAGTGGAGGAGGCACCATGAGTCATCATCACGAAATAGTCGAAGCCCTGCAGCAGATTGGATACCGACTGACACCTCAGCGGATGATGATTCTAGACGCCATCGCCAGCGGTGATGGCCACACCAGCGCCGAAGAGATTCATGAGGCAGTTCGCGCTGCCTACCCCTACCTAGATATCTCAACAGTGTACCGAACTCTCGGTCTCTTGAAAGCCCTGCATTTGGTGAGCGAAACGGATCTGGGAAGCGGCCACGCCCAGTATGAGTTGCTGAGCAAAGGGCTCCATCACCACTTGATCTGCAGGGAATGCGGCGGAATACTGGACGTCGACAACTCTTTCTTGAACCCCCTCCGGCAGGCCATAGACCAAGAACACGACTTCCACGCCGAGATAGAGCATCTGGCCATATTCGGCATGTGTAACGCCTGCAATGCCAACCTGCGAGGATAATCACGAAAGAAGGCACCTTTGCGAACTGGGCCCTCAGTGTGTGCCAGAGACGAGCGGGGCTCAGCGGAGAATCGTCTTCACAGGCAGATTGGAGGAGTAAGGAGACCGAAACAATGATCGTCAGTGCGACGTGGCTCGTGCCCGTGCTCTCGCCTAAGCTGATGCACATCCCGGACGGCTTCTTGTCCCTTGTCGCTACAGGAATGGGTTGGGCACTGTCGATTCTGGCGTTGGCATACGCCGTCGTGCGCACCAACCGGCAACTAGGGGAAAGGCAAGTACCCCTGATGGGTGTCATGGGCGCGTTTATCTTCGCCGCTCAGATGCTGAACTTCCCCGTCGCTGGCGGGACGTCAGGGCATCTGATTGGAGGCGCCTTAGCCGCAATCTTGCTGGGTCCTTGGGCTGGCATGCTTGTCATGACCAGCGTGGTAGCGATTCAGGCCCTCCTCTTTCAAGATGGCGGTTTGATAGCACTGGGAGCTAATATCCTCAACATGGCGGTGATCACCTGTCTGGTGGGCTACTCCACATGGATCTGGCTCCAGAGAATCATAGGGGATAGAGCTTGGACAAAGATGGCTGGCGTTTTCATGGCTAGCTGGGTCTCGGTCTTCGTGGCCTCTTTGGCCTGTGCATTGCAGCTCGGTATCTCCGGTTCCTCACCGCTGGAGATCGCCCTGCCTGCCATGGGAGGCATCCATGCCCTGATCGGCATCGCAGAGGGCCTGATTACCGTGGCCACAATGGCTTTCATCACCGCCACAAGGAGGGATCTTGCAGAGTCACGACCAAGAGCGAAGCAGGGGGAATAGGTGAGAAACAGGGCTTGGTGGATAGCCAGTTTGATCATCGCGTTGGCACTGACTATCGTTTCCCCTTTGGCATCACGTCTGCCTGATGGACTCGAGAGAGTGGCTGAGGCTCAGGGCTTCATGCACCTTGCGCGGGATTCGTTCTATGAGATCATTCCCGGCTACGTCCTACCTGGCCTGCACAGCCAAGCACTTGCCAACATCGTGGCTGGGATGATCGGTGTCCTCATCGTGTTCGGCCTCTGTTTTGGCGTGGGCTATGTCCTGCGCGTCAGACGCTCTGATGGCGAGACGGGCAAGCCCTAGCAAAGCGCATCACGTCAACAAAATGCCCTTGGGACAGTGCACATCTCGGCATATCAGTCAAGGCGTTCAAAGGACCATCTGTGACGCATTTTCATGCTCTCGACCAATATCAGGAAGGGAATAGCCTCGTACATCGCCTGGATCCGCGGGTGAAGCTGGTGTTGACACTGGCCTTTGTTGTAGCCGTGACCGCCGTCCCGCACGGAGTCTGGGTATCCCTTCTGCTGTTCCTCGGGACCATAGCAGTCATTGCTGCTCTCGCTCGCGTCCCGCCAATCCTCATCTTCAGACGATCCATGATCGCCATCCCCTTCGCGCTTGCCGCGATAACCTTGGTCTTCACCGTCGACGGAACACCACTAGCCACCCTGAGTGTGGCTTCCCGGAACGTCTCGATCACGCATCAAGGAACGGTTGCCTTCGCCAGTATTCTGACCAAATCCTGGCTCGCTGTGCTTGCTGCCACCGTGCTAGCCACCACAACCAGTTTCCCTGATCTAGTGGCTGCCATGAGAGCGCTCAGACTGCCAAAGGTCATGGTAGCTATAGTCTCGTTCATGTATCGCTACATCTTCATCATCGCCGACGAGGCCCTGCGCCTGCAGCGCGCCAGGGAAGCCCGCAGTGCCAGTCCTCGTAGCACAGCAGGAGGAAGCCTACTGTGGCGCACCAAGATACTGGGCGGCATGATCGGCTCCCTTTTCCTGCGGAGCTACGAGAGGAGCGAGCGAATCTACTCCGCCATGCTCTCAAGGGGTTTCGACGGGACAATCCGCACAATGGGGGCGGAGAAATTGAGACTGAGTGATCTCATGATAAGTGTGACGTTCATTGCCTACTTGCTAGCTGTTGTCGCCCTGGGCACTATCTATATGGAGATTTGAAAGCATGCTGATGTTGGAGGGGCCATACAGCTCAAGGGGAGATGGTTCTGAGTCAGGCAATCCTCTCCAACAGGCGCAAGGAGAGGCTCAACCAGCCATCGAGGTAGATGCGCTAACCTTCAGCTACCCGGACGGTAGGAAAGCACTGGATGGCGTCAGCCTGACAATACGGGAGCGAGAGAAGGTTGCCCTGGTAGGTCCTAACGGCGCGGGGAAATCAACCTTGCTGCTGCACCTGAACGGCATACTCAAGGGGCAAGGTGTGGTAAAGATCATGGGCTCCGAGGTGGGCGATGGCAATCTGGGACTTATTCGCAGCCAAGTGGGGTTGGTGTTCCAACATCCCGACGACCAACTCTTCTCCCCAACTGTTCTCGAGGACGTTGCTTTCGGGCCACTCCACATGAAGCTTGATGAGGAAGAAGTCCGCGGACGCGTGAAATGGGCCCTGGCTCAGGTAGGGATGGCGGGATTCGAGAATCGAGTATCTCACCATCTTAGTCTGGGGGAGAAGAAGCGGATAGCAATAGCAACTGTACTGGCGATGCAACCAGGAATCCTGGCACTGGACGAGCCCTCTGGAGACTTGGACCCCCGGGCCCGACGAGGGCTGATCCGTCTTCTGAGGGCACTGCCGCAGACCATACTGGTTGCCACCCACGACATGCGCCTCGTGAAGGAGCTGCTGCCCCGTACGGTTATCCTAGATGAGGGAAAAGTGGTTGTCGATGGATCGACAGAGGAACTCCTCGAACACACCGAGCTTCTTGAGAAACATGGCCTAGAAGCACCGTAGCTTGGCCAATGGCTTTTCTCCAGCATAGCCTCTAGTCCATGATGCGGCATCGCGATACAAGCCGTCTTGCATCCAGGGTCGTCCTCGCACTCACCCTACCTCCTCAACACCTGGGCTCAGCCCGCATCATCTTGGGAACTCTGGCCTTGGGAGTCTGCCCTAGGGATCTGGTTGGAGCCGGGTAGGCTGCAGACATGTGAGGCTGTTGAAGGTCGGGAAGCCCAGCAAGGTAGACAAGCGATGCAGCGGTCACCTGATCGCAGCTTGGAGGTGGAACGGTCACCCCCCATCCTCGAACAACGGTACGAAATCAAACTTCTTGACATCCACCAGCCCCTTGTCCGTCAACTTCAGTCGGGGGATGACAGGCAACGCCAGGAAGGACATCGCTATGAAGGGATTGGAGAGAGTGCAACCCAGATCTCTTGCCACCTTCAGGACACCGTCTATCTCAGCCCTTACCTCCTGCCCCGACTTCTCGGACATCAAGCCTGCGACGGGCAGAGGGAGAGTCGCCAAGACCCTGCCATCGGCTGCGGCCACCAGACCTCCCTGTATCTTCACAATCTGGACCGCAGCGGTCATCATGTCCAGATCATTGGTGCCGACAACAATGATGTTGTGAGAGTCGTGTGCCACTGAGGAAGCCAAGGCGCCCCGCTTCAGGCCGAACCCTCTCACAAACCCCAGGCCCACGTTCCCTGACGCCAGATGCCTTTCTATCACAGCCAACTTCAGGATGTCTCGCTCCGCGTCGGCCACGGCCAGTCCGTCTGCGGTCTTGACCTCCTCCCTGAGTTGCTTTGTCACCACTTCATTCGCCGTGAGGCCGATCACCCTGGCTCGCCCGCTTCCGGCCTTGATGCGGAAATGCTCAAGTTCTATCCACCCGACGTTGACTGTGCCTCTGAGCGGTACGGGAGGACGCTTGCCGATCGTGGCCAGCATCTTCCCATCCTCGGCTACTAGGTGTCCCCCGCCAAAGACCTTCTTGACTTCAAAACTCTCAAGGTCATCGAAGACCACCATATCAGCTCGATATCCCGGACCGATGGCCCCCAAGTCTTGCAGCCCAAAGTACTCAGCGGGATTGATGGTCGCCAGCTGAATGGCGAGCATCGGCTCCAGCCCGAGCCTGATCGCCTTCCGGACGAAGCGATCCATATGTCCGTTGTCTAACAGGTCTGCCAGGTCGGGATCGTCGCTCACAAACATGCAGCGACGAGCATTCTCGGGCGTCACCAGGGGCAGGAGCTCCTCCATGTTCTTGGCCACGCCGCCTTCGCGAATCATGATGTACATCCCTCGCTGAAGCTTCTCCCGGGCCTCTTCGAAGGAGGTACACTCGTGATCGGACCCTATGCCGGCGACGACGTAGGCGTTCAGGTCTTTTCCGCCTAGACGGGGTGCATGACCGTCTACCCGCTTATCGCTGGCGATGCTAATCCGCTGCAAGACGTCTGGACTTCTTGCCAAGACACCCGGATAGTTCATCATCTCGGCGATTCCGACGACCGACTTCTCTTGGAGCAACGGAGCAAGATCGTAAGACATCAGACGGGAGCCCGCGGTTTCTAGGTCAGTCGACGGCACACAGGAGGGCAACATGAAATGGACCCCCAGTGGATTGCCCTTGCTGGACTCCATCATGTACCTGATGCCGTCCAGCCCCAGGACATTGGCTATCCCATGTGGGTCGGTGATGATAGTCGTCGTCCCGTGCGGCACCACCACCCGGGCGAACTCGGGAATGCGCAGCATCGAACTCTCAACATGGACATGGCCATCTATCAGGCCGGGGCAAAGATAGGCACCACCCAGGTCCAAGACCTCGCTGGCCTCGTAATCGCCCATACCTACAACGCGTGTGTCAGCGACAGCCACATCAGCCTCGTGAATTTCGCCAGACAGCACGTTGACGAGGCGAGCGTTCTTCAACAAAAGATCAGCCTCTTCCTCACCGCGGGCCACCTGCATGATCTTGCCCAATCTATCCACGCTGTGCCTCCCCTCTCATTGAAGGCAACTTGAATGTTTCAGAAAGTACCGCCTGCCGCCCGCGCAGTTGAACGGTCATGCTCCATCCTCGAACAAGGGCACGAAGTCAAACTTCCTGACATCCACCAACCCCTTGTCCGTCAACTTCAGTCTGGGGATAACTGGCAGGGCTAGGAAGGACATAGCCATGAAGGGGGTGGGCGCTGTGCAGCCGAGATCTCTTGCGGCCCGCTCGAGGTCATCGATCTCGGTCCTTATCCCTTCAGCTGACTTCTCCGACATCAGGCCAGCAATCGGCAGGGGAAGGGTCGCCAGCACTTTCCCGTCGGCCGCCACCACCAACCCGCCTTGCATCTTCACAATCTGTACGGCCGCCGTCATCATGTCCAGATCATTCGTGCCCACGACAATGATATTGTGAGAATCATGCGCCACTGAGGAAGCCAAGGCGCCGCGCTTCAGCCCAAACCCCTTCACAAACCCCAGGCCCACGTTCCCCGAGGCCAAATGCCTTTCTATCACAGCCAGCTTCAGGATGTCCCGCTCTACGTCGGCCACTGCCAGCCCGTCTACCGTCCTGACCTTCTCGATGAGCTGCCTCGTGACCAGTTGATTCGCCGTGAGGCCGATCACCCTGGCTCGCCCGCTTCTGGCCTCGATGCGGAAATGCTCCAGTTCTATCCATGCGACATTGACAGTGCCTCTGAGGGGTACGGGAGGACGCGTACCGACGGTTGCCAGCATCTTCCCGTCCTCGGCCACTAGGTGCCCCCCGCGAAAGACCTTCTTGATTTCAAAGCTCTCGAAGTCGTCAAAGACGACCATGTCGGCTCGATAACCCGGGGCGATTGCCCCCAGGTTGCGAAGTCCGAAATACTCAGCCGGATTGACAGTGGCCATTTGGATCGCCAGCAAGGGTTCGAGCCTCAAACCGATGGCCTTTCTTATGACACGATCCATGTGTCCGTTCTCCAGCAAGTCTGCTGGGTCGTTGTCGTCGCTCACGAACATGCAGCGACGAGCGTTCTCGGGTGACACTAAGGGCAAGAGCTCGTCCATGTTCTTGGCCACGCTGCCTTCGCGAATCATGATATGCATCCCTCGCTGAAGCTTCTCCTTGGCCTCTTCCAAGGAAGTGCTCTCATGATCGGAGTATATGCCGGCGGCGACATAGGCGTTCAGGTCTTTTCCGCCTAGATGGGGCGCATGACCGTCCACCCGCTTGTCGCTGGCGATGCTAATCCGCTCCAAGACATCGGGACTCCTTGCCAAGACACCCGGATAGTTCATCATCTCAGCGATTCCAACAACCCACTCCTCGTGTAGCAGCGGAGCAAGATCGTATGACATCAGTTGCGAGCCGGCAGTCTCCAGTTCAGTTGACGGCACACAGGAGGGTAGCATGAAGTACACCCCCAGAGGATTGCCCTTACTGGACTCCATCATATACTTGATGCCGTCCAGACCTAGGACATTCGCTATCTCATGCGGATCGGCGATGACGGTTGTGGTCCCATGAGGAACCACCACCCGCGCGAACTCCGCTAGACGTAGCATGGAACTCTCGATGTGGACGTGACCATCTATCAGGCCGGGACAAAGGTACGCGCCGCCCAGGTCCAAGACCTCTTTGGCTTCATAGTCACCCAGACCAGCCACGCGTGTGTGGGCAACAGCAACGTCGGCTTCGTGAATCTCGCCCGATAGGACGTTTACCAGGCGAGCGTTCTTCAACAGCAGGTCAGCCTGTTCTTCTCCACGGGCCACTCTAATGAGCTTGTCCAACTTGTCCACAGGGCGCCTCCCTTCCGCTTGAACTAAGTTTGTGGCAAAAAGGCGGTCGGGAACCATGTTGCTCCCCACCGCCATCTGAGTCTCACGACCCCTAAGATGAAGCAGTCCCAAGACCTACCGGGCTTCAAGATTGAAGGTCAAGCTGGTGATCAGCCAGCGACCATCCCTCCTGGCGAAAGTCCACCGGTCACCGCCCGGGGCGTGATCTATACCTATCGTGCTGGTACTGATTGCAGTGGCCGAATTGCCCTCGATAGTCAGTTCGACATCAGGGTGGGTTACAGAGCTCGGAGCGGAGGGAAAGATCTCGTTGACGTACCTTTCCCGAATGGCAACTATCCCAGGCCATCCGCGGTCGTCGGCTGGGTTGTCCGGCGTGTGATTGGCGTCCGTCACTACCCCATCCTGATCCCAGATCTCCATCAAACGGTCAATGTCCTGCGAAACAACACCCTCCGCTTCTGCATTCATCAGTTGCATAATGGCTTCTTCGTCGCTGGCTGGCGTGGGAGTGTCAGTTCCCCTGGGTCGAGGCGAGGGAATGCCTGCTGGCACAGTAGGTACCTCCGGCGGACTACAGGCGGTCGCCAACATCCCGACGAGGATGAAAGCTCCAAACAACGTCTTCTTCACCTTCCTCAAGGCCTCCATCTTTTGGCAATATCATACCAAAGTCCGCAAGAATGTCAAGTCCAGACATAAAAGGTGCGGATTATTGAGCTCATGGACTCAAGACTAGAAACATGGTAGTGTTAACCCGAGGGCATGAGGCCGTGGCAACAGATGTGATCTATCTTTCACCACACCTGGACGACGCGGCCCTGTCGTGTGGAGGGTTGATTCACCGTCAAGCTCAAGCAGGGACAAACGTCCTGGTCGTTACCGTCTTCGCCGGCTCTCCTGCACAGAACGTGCTATCGCCCTTCGCGGTCGAGCTTCATGCGCGCTGGGGTCACCCCACCAATGCAGTGGCTGTGCGTACACAGGAGGATCACCGCGCAATGCGCCTGTTGGGCGCAGAGTACTTGCATCTAGAGTATCCAGACGCGATTTATCGCTTTGACGGCTGCTCCTTTCTCTACCTGAGCCGTGAAGACCTTCTCGGCTCCCTACATCCCTTAGATGCGGAGTTGGCGTCGCAAATAGCAACATCCATAGTCGAGATCTGCTCCACTCGGGCGCCTTCGATTTACGCCCCTCTGGGGGTGGGCGACCACGTAGATCACCAGTTGGTGAGAGAAGCGACACTGACTCTGCGGAACGCATTTCCTTCAATCGTCTTCTATGAAGACTACCCCTACGTTGAAGTGCCTGGATCGCTGACAGACGTGCTGGGAAGGATTGGGGTCGAAGGATGGAAAGCAGAACTCCAAAGCCTTGATGAGGAATGCATGTCAGCAAGAATAGGGGCCATTTCTGCGTACGCCTCCCAAATGGATGAGTTGTTCCAGAGCGTCGAGATCATGCCTGGTCGCGTGCGAGACTACGCAGCCGCACTCAGTTCAGAAGAGGGATATGCAGAGAGATATTGGCGACTCTCGCGTGACAAGAAGATTGCCGCGGGCAAGGAACTTGCATGATCGTTTGAACCTCGGCAGGTGAATGTGGTATAATCCCAGGCGACAGCACATGGAACAGATTCGTAGTTTCGTCGCCATAGAGCTGAACAACCACCTAAAGAAAGAGCTAGGCGAGTCCCAAGCGTTGTTGAAGAGCAAAGGCATCGCCGATGAGGTACGCTGGGTCAAGCCCGAAGGTCTCCATCTCACCTTGAAGTTCCTCGGAAATGTGCCTGCTGATAGAGTCAAAGAGATAGTCGTCGCCATCACTCAGGCGAAGCAGGGCGTCGAGCCCTTTGCTATTAGTTTCGGAGGCCTCGGCTGCTTTCCGACTGCTAGTCGGCCGAATGTGATCTGGGTGGGGGTGGAAGGAGATACGAAATCGCTCACTCGTCTGCAGGCAAACATCGAGAATCGCCTCTCGGTCTTGGGATATCCTCCCGAGAAGCGTAAGTATACTCCTCACCTGACTTTGGGACGCGTGGCCAGGCACGTGAAGGGCACCGCGCGCCGCCGCCTTGGAGGCGTGATCCAGACCCAAAGCATTGGCCCTCTTGGTGAAATGAAGGTGCGTGAGGTCAGCTTGATCAAAAGCGACCTGTCTCCAGCAGGTGCGAAGTATGCCCGCCTGGCAGTCGTGAAACTGGAGGGATGAAGTGCTTGTGGCTGTCATCGGTGATGGGTTCTGCTCCTCCGAGACCGCCCAACTGGCGGAGGAGGTCGGACGACAACTGGCTGAAAGCGGGGCTGTCGTTATCTGCGGCGGACTGGGCGGGGTGATGGAAGCCGCTTGCCGTGGAGCCAGGGGCGCTGGAGGACTAACCATCGGGGTCTTGCCCGGTCGCAGTCGACAGGATGCCAACCCGTACGTCGACATCCCCATAGTCACCGGGATGGGAGAAGCACGCAACGTCATTGTGGTGAGTTCCGCCCAGTCAGTGATCGCAGTCAGCGGAGGATATGGTACCTTGTCTGAGATAGCCCACGCGTTGAAGCTGGGGATTCCTGTTGTAGGGCTAGGCTCCTGGCAGCTTAGCAAAGATGGCTGGGACAAACAAGTTGGCATCACCGTTGCCACCGGTGCCGCCGATGCGGTGCGGAATGCGCTGGCGTTGGCCAAAGCGTAAGAGGGAGGCCAGCATGCAATTTGAAGATCGACGCGAAGCTGGAAGGGCCCTGGCAAGCGAGCTAGCCTCATTCAAAGGACAAGACGATGTGGTGGTCTTGGGCATCCCCCGAGGCGGGGTCGTGGTCGGGCGTGAAATCGCCCAAGTCTTGGACGCGCCTCTCGACGTTTACATCACGCGCAAGATTGGGGCACCGGACAACCCCGAACTGGCCATTGGGGCCGTGGCAAGCGACGGCACATTGATCTTGGATCACCAGTTGGCGAGACGACTGGGGGTGTCCCAAGACTACATCGACGAGGAATCGGAACGAGTAAAGAGAGAGATCAAGAGGCGGAAAGCTGAGTATAGAGGCGATCTTCCAGACCCTGAACTGAAGGGCAAGGTCGTCATCCTGGCCGATGACGGCGTGGCTACCGGCGCTACCACCTTGGCCACCATCAGGGCGATTCGTGCTCAGGAGCCTGCTAGATTGATCCTCGCTGTTCCCGTGGGGCCCCGAGACACCATCGAAAGCCTCGAACGAGAGGTTGATGAGCTCTTCTGCCTCCACGCGCCTCAGATCTTCTGGGCAGTGGGGGCCTTCTACAACGTGTTCGACCAGACTTCAGACGAGGAGGTGAAAGCCCTCCTGCAAGAGGACCAGCAACAGGCGGAGTAGGGCTCTCCCGCCCGCCGCATCTACTCGTCGCCGGAAGCATGTCCGTCTGAGGCTGCAATCTGTGATCGCAGCCCAGCTACTCTGCCGACAAAGCCGTTCAACGCTCGAAAGACCAGCCAAGACAGCGCAAGGCCTAGAAGGAGCAAGGCCACAACGCCGGCTATCTGAGCGTACGACTGCTGCGGCCAATCCGGCTGGAAGCCAGACTTTACCAAGAGACCGGATACCCCTTGTCCGGCTACGGTGAGGTATTCGCCGGTTCCCACGCCATTCCACCCCTGCCCACTTGCGCCGTCTGCGAATATCCCGAGAGCTGTCAGGCCCCATAGGCCAGATATTCCGTGCACGGCAATACCTGAGGTGGGGTCGTCTAGTCGCAGCCTCACTTCAAAGAGGTAGATGCTCAGAGGTACCAAGAGCCCGGCCAGCGCCCCTATGGCCAGTGCAGCCCAAGGAGGAACGAAGGCACAAGAAGCACTGATGGCGACCAAAGAGGCCACCATGCTTCGTGCCACCATCAGCAAGTCCGGGTACCCGGCGGCAAACCAGATGTACAAAGTGCCCACCAAGATCCCCCCGCAAGCGGCTAAGAGGACATTGACCAATATCCGGACCTCGGACACGTTGCCGGTCAGCAGGGGATTGCCGGCAACCAGGCCGAACCACCCCGGCAAGAGCAAAAAAGCACCTAGCAAGGCCAGAAGCGGGAAGTGAACGGGGGGCGGTGCCGCTGCATTCTCTCTCTTCTGGAGCCTGACGCCAAAGACCAGGATGCCAGCGAGAGCGAAGAAACCGCCTAGTGCATGGATTGTCCCGGAGCCTGCGAAATCAATGAAACCATGACCCAGGCCAAGGGTGGTACCCAACTGGGATAGCCAACCGCCTCCCCACACCCAGTTGCCATAAATGGGATAGACGAGAGCGGCAAACATTAGTCCAAGGCCCAGAAGAGCGAGAAATCTCAGACGCCTGGCCAGAGCCAGCAAGGGAATACAGACAGCGGTGGCCGCCAAAGCTGCCTGGTACAGGAACAGTGCGAGGAGATTGGCGTCGTGGGTCTCCCTGACGACGATGAATCCATCCAACCCTATGATGCCCCAACCAGGGCCCCAAGCCCTGTCCATGGGCGACCACTCCGAGACCAGCTCCGTGGCGCCTCGAAGACTGGACACCAACCCCAGACCGCCAAACTGGAAACCAAACCCTATCAGGGCATAAGCGATGACTCCCAGTGCTACGGCGACCAGACCCACAACGGCGACGGTCGTGGCCCCTTCCACTTCAGAAGCCCCCACCGCCATCATGATCAGACCCGCCGGGATAAGGAACACCAGCCAGGCTGCAAGCAAAGAGAAACCGAGATCTGTCGTTGCCGCAGCCGCTGATGCGACTATACCAGACGCCCACACCTCCCCATGCCATGCCAACGCCATGATAGCCATCAAGCTAGATCCACAGAGTATTCTTGATGACATACACCCTCCCTGCTCCCTCTCTCGGACCATTCTACCACAGATTCGTCAGAAAGAGAAGAGGTACCATTTTCCTATTGCCACGCGCGGATAATCAGGATAAACTAGTAACAACATTGCGAACATCAACGATAATCATAATAACCTCAACTATGATAACCTGGACACAAGGGAGAAACAGATGAAAAGGGAAAGGTTTCTCACCACAGGCGACATAGCGAACTACTGCGAAGTCACTTCTGCGGCCGTCCTCAGATGGATCGACTCGGGCAAGTTGCCAGTCTTCACTACGCCTGGCGGGCATTATCGCGTGCTGAGGACCGACTTCAGAGACTTCCTTATGAGACACGGTATGTTCATAGATGACGGGTTCTTTGGAAAGGGTCAGGGTCGGAAACGCATCCTGATAGTTGACGATGAGCCAGCTGTGGTTGCATTCATCGAGGGCGCATTGCGCCTTGAGGGCGACTATGAACTCGCCACGGCGTACGACGGCTTCGAGGCTGGGCATCAACTCGCCATCTTCAAGCCCGACCTGCTAGTCCTTGATATTATGCTGCCCGGCATGGACGGCTTCGAGATTTGCCGAAGACTGAAGACGGACCCAGCAATGTCTCACGTCAAAGTGTTGGCGGTGACAGGCTTCGCCACTGAGGAGAATATAGAGAAGATCCTAGGCTATGGCGCCGATGACTTCCTGGCAAAGCCCTTGAAGCTCGAGGATCTGAAGAAGAAGGTTCATGAGTTGCTTGCCGACGAAGTATGAGGTGATGTCCAAGGCGCGCTGCGCGGTCGGCGGCCATACCATGAATGGCCGGGCTATCAGAGTTCTGCTGGCCGGAGGCAGCCAAGACGGTATCCTCCCGATCAGAGAGGGGTTGGATCGAATCGCCAACTTGAGTATGGATACGGCCGAGGACGGTCGAGTCTGTGTCGAAAAGCTGGCCAGAGCCAGCCGGATCACACAAGAAGACGAAGGGCGTATAGGGGCCCTGGGGAGAAGGACAAAGCGGCGAACAGGTGCATCAGGAAGCCTTCTCCAACCCACTTACTGCCAGAATCTGGTTGACGAAGCTAGGCTCGATTCAACAGCTGCCTCCGCAAGAGGGGAAAGAAAGCCAAATCAAGTGCCTGGACGTAGCTGAGCGTAGGATCCAAGAGGCCCAAGAACACGGGCTGTTTGACGATCTACCCGGCAAAGGCAAACCCTTGCACCTTAGCGAATACCCCTTCGTCAAGCCGGGGTGGCGGTTGGCCCATGGGATATTGAAGAACGCCGGCTTCACCTTGTATTGGATCGAGTTGGATAGGACGATACGAACTGAGCTGGCGCAGTGCCTGGAGCTTCTAGAAGATCAATTGGCTTGGGCCAATGAGGTGCTGTCTTCAAGAAAGCCTGGGCATTGGATTGAGGTTGAACTCGACGACGTGTATCGTTGGACCAAAGCCCGCTTTAGCGAGCGGGCGGAAAGACTGAACAAGAAGATAGAACTCTTCAATCTGATAGTGCCGTTGATCAATCTACAACAACACAAGATCCAAATCGCAGAAGAACTCTCTAGGTTCCAAGCTTCCTGGCCGCAGAGGGGAAAGGTCCCCAAGTAGGGGATCTGCGACACCGTCGTCATTCCGATTCTCGACATACAAGGAGGAAAATGAAGGAACGAGAGATCGAGAAGGGTCAGTCGCAGGACCCGGCACCGTACAGGGTAGAGGAGCTTGAGACACTCAGCGCGGTGGCCTCAGCAGTGAGCGGTGTCTTTGAACTGGATCAGGTGCTCGCCCGAGCGCTCGACACCGTGATAGAACTCTCCAGGGCTGACAAAGGGGCAATCCACCTATTGGACGCCAATAGTCAAGAGCTGGTGCTTCGCGCCCATCGAGGGTTGTCCTCAGAGTACTCGCGGGCCCATCGCAGGCTGAAAGTGGGCGAGGACATACCGGGCAAGACCGTGCAGACCGGACAACCCGTCGTAATTGAAGACTCGACTACTGATGCTCGGACTGCACATGAAGTCGCCGACACGGAAGAATACCGCTCATTGATCTGCGTGCCACTGCGTACCAACGCAGGGGTCTTGGGCACCGTCGCCGTGCTTAGCGCTCGGCCCCGGCACTTTGGCCCACTCGATGTCCCGTTGCTAAGCACCGTAGCGCACCAAATAGCTGCGGCGATCGAGAATGCACGGCTGTTTGAGGAGAAAGAACGGCGCGTCAAGGAACTGGCGGCGCTGAACGAGATTGGACAGGCTATCGGCTCCACCTTGAACCTAACGCAGGTGCTCAAGCTTGTGGCCCGGAAGACCGCAGCGATATGCAACGCCGAGCGTTGCAGCATCCTCCTTCTCGATCAGCAAGAGAACGAATTGGTGCCGATGATGTCCCAGTTCGCCTCCGGTGCCCCAGACACGGAACTCTGGCGGATCTTCAAGGAAGAAACCCTTGCTGAGAAGGTTGACGACGTCCCTGTAATGGGCGAGGTAATCGAAGAAGGTAGAACGGTGGTTCTCGACGAGGAGTCCAGGTCTCGCCTGCCGGAGAGGTGGACCGAACCCTTTGGCATCAAGAGTCTCCTTCTGGTCCCCTTGGCCAGTAGAGAGAGGACCATAGGTCTTCTAGCCCTCGACTATACCACTGAAGGCCAGCATTTCACGACTGAACAGATGGATCTCGCCACCACGATCGGCAGCCAGGTGGCCATCGCCATCGAGAACGCACGCTTGTACGCACGCGAGAAAAAGCGAGCCGCGCAGTTGAGTGTCATCAACGAGGTAGGTCGACGCGCCACGTCAAGTCTGAATCTGGATGAACTGTTACAAGAGACAGCAGTAGCTATTCAGGAAGGCTTCAACTACCATTTCGTCTCGATCCTCATGGTGAAAGAAGAATCCGGAGAGGTTGAGCAGAGAGCGGAGGTGGCCCACTACGGCTACATGCTGGTGCCCGGGTATCGTCAAAGCATAGACAAAGGTCTCATCGGCTGGGTGGTCAGGAAGGCCGAACCCCTCATGGTGAATAACGTGGCCCAGGACGCGCGCTACCTGGAAGGGTTCCCGGCAAGGCCTTTCACGAAGGCCGAGTTGGTTGTGCCTATCAAGCTGGACAGGACAGTCGCCGCCGTGCTGGACATTCAATCGGCCGAGCTGAACGCTTTCGACGCGACCGACCTGATGTCCATGCAAGCCATAGCGGATCAGCTGAGTGTGGCTATGGAGAACGCCAGCTTATTTGAGGAAACCAAGAGAACGCTGAACGAACTCTCAACACTCCACGAGACGGCCCTCGCCGCCACCTCAAGCCTTGATTTCCCAGAGATGTTGGATCGGATCATCGGGGCCCTGAGACGCACTCTAGGTTTCACCAATCTCAGCCTGATGCTCATTGACGAAGAGGAGCAAAGCCTGAAGATCACGGCGGGCACGGGCTATGATCCCGAAGTCACCGAGAGAATACGGCCCAAGCTCGGAGAGGGCATCACCGGGTGGGTAGCGCAGACGGGCGAGCCCTTGAATGTGCCTGACGTGACAGCCGATTCTCGCCACATCGTGGGCGATGAGAAGATTCGTTCCGAATTGTGCATCCCTCTGAAGACAGGCGAAAGGATCATCGGCGTCCTCAACGTCGAGAGCGTTGAGCCAGCCGCTTTCACCGATGATCATGTGCGTTTTCTTTCGACCTTGGCCGGGCAACTGGCGGTGACTATCGAGAACGCTCGACTTTTCCAGCAGGTAGCTCGAGGCGAGAAAGATTGGGAGAACACCTTCCAGGCTATTACCGACGGCATAGCCATCTACGATACCGAACTGACAGTACTCAGGGCCAATCCAGCCTTGGCCAAGCTCCTGGATACGACGCCAGAAGCGCTCGTAGGCAAACGTTGTTACGAAGTGCTCTCACACTGCGAAGGTCCTGAGACTGCCTCCTGCCCCCACCGTCGGGCGATGGAGACCCGGGAGCCAACATCCATCGAAGTGGAAGAGCCAAGGCTCAATAGGACCCTTCAGATTTTCAGCTTCCCGATCTTCGACGAAGGGGGCGATTTCAAGGGCACGGTGCATACCATCAGGGATAGTACAGAGGAGAAGCTGCTGAGGGCTCAGCTCCTACAGACGGAGAAGCTGGCAGCCATAGGAAGATTGGTCTCAGGCGTCGCTCACGAACTCAACAACCCCTTGACGTCGGTGATGGGCTACGCACAACTCTTGCAGACAGCCGACGTCAGTCAGGAGATCAAGGATGACCTCCGAAGCATATACCAGGAGGCTCAACGAAGTGCCAAGATCATCGAGAACCTGCTGACCTTCGCCCGCAAGGAGAAGACTGAAAAAGGATACACTAACATCAATCAAGTCCTCAGTGATATCCTGCAACTTAGGGCCTACCAGCTTAAGGTGGACAATATCGAACTGTTACGGCAATTGGATGAGCACGTGCCTTCGACGATGGCCGCCCCTCACCAGCTACAGCAGGTCTTTCTCAACCTGATCAACAACGCCCATCAGGCTATGTTGGATTACCGAGGTGAGGGACGCCTGATCGTGAGATCAGAGACTGACGACGACGTGATTCGGGTTCAGGTCATTGACAACGGGCCCGGTATTGCGGAGGACACCTTGCGCAAGATCTTCGACCCTTTCTTCACCACCAAGGAGGTCGGCCAAGGCACAGGCCTGGGGTTGTCCATAGCCTTCGGCATCGTACAAGAACACGGAGGACGAATATGGGCCGAGAGCGAGGTGGGAAAGGGAACCACCTTCACTGTTGAGCTGCCCATCGTTCAGAGGCCCTCTGATTCACTCGAGGTGGCGGGTCACCCTGGGAGTACAGAGGTCTCTTCTGGCAAGAGGATACTCGTCATAGACGACGAGGAAGAAATCCTCCAGGTTGTCCGCCGTATGCTGGAGGGCATGGGGCATCAGGTAGTCACTCTCCCCACAGCCGAAACAGCCTTCGATAAGATGGACAATGAAGAATACGACCTGGTCATCTGCGACGTAAGGATGCCAGGAATAGGAGGGCAGGAACTATTCCAGCTTGTCAGGAAGCGAAACCCTGAACTGGCGAAGCGCATCATTTTCACAACGGGGGACACGATCAGCAACTCCACGCGCGCTTTCCTACAGAACACAACAACTCCTCACTTGTCCAAGCCCTTCATGATTGAAGACCTGGAGCAGGCCATTGAAGAGGTCCTGCAGCAACAGCAGAAGGCCATCGGGTGAAGGACACCGCAGGGATGTCGCCCTCGGAAGGTCGGACTCCCCTGACGGTGCCTGACAAGCCTTCTGTGCTATGGATGGAAGCTTCCGCCTCGCGTCCGCCCTTGACATCGCGCGCTGATCACAGTCCGATTGGGACGGGAGGGCGGAAGAAATGCGGGTGCTCTAACCCCTCTATGACTAGGGTGGCGCCCAAACTCCGGGCTGTTGTGCCACACCTCTCTCTCACCATCCTCCCAATCGGATTCGATCTTCGGCGTTCTCTACCGGGCCCCTTCCCTTTGACCGCCAGCAGGTGAGCCCGAGCAGGAATACACCGCCTCGCTCCTCAGAAATGATGGCTTGACTAGCCAAAACTCCCCGTATCTGGTATCATTGTACGTTGCTGCCGCTTGCCTGGAAAACACACTACTCAGGCTCGGAAACAGGAATCGCAACCGGGAGGCGACAACATGACGGAAGTGGTAGTCGTGAGTGGGGTAAGGACACCCATAGGTACTTTTGGAGGCTCGTTGACAGGTGTTCCTGTCGTCGAGCTTGGTGCTCTGGTCATCAAGGAAGCCCTGAAACGAGCGGGATTGCGGCCTAAGTCCGGCGAGAAGCTGCTCCAGTACGCGCCAGATAGTCTCCAAGGCACAGGCTTGGTTGATCTTGAGAAGCAGTAATATGACTGGGACGAGTCGCTCAAAGAGGTGCCGGTTGACGAAGTAATCATGGGGCATGTGATTCAGGGAGGTCAAGGGCAGAACACTGCAAGGCAGGCGACGATATGTGCTGGCCTCGCGAAGGAGACCAACGCTTTCACGGTGAATAAGGTCTGTGCCTCGGGGTTGAAGGCCATCACACTGGGCGCACAAGCTATACAACTCGGCGAGGCTGACACAGTGGTTGCTGGCGGCATGGAGAACATGAGCCAGGCTCCCTACGCCCTGCCTAAGGCAAGATGGGGCTACAAGATGGACATCACTGGTGCCGGAGAGGCCACGGACCTCATGGTTCACGATGGACTATGGGAGATTTTCTACGGCTACCATATGGGCGTTACGGCCGAGAACATAGCGGAGAAGTATGAGATAAGCAGGGAGGAACAAGACAAGCTGGGGCTCCTCAGCCATCAGAGGGCTCGCAAGGCCATAGCGGATGGGATCCTCAGGGATGAAGTAGTGCCCGTGCTCATCCCCCAGAGGAAAGGACAACCACTGGTGTTTGATACAGATGAGAGGCCCATGGATACTAGCCTAGACAAAATGGCCAAGCTCAGGCCGGCTTTCAAGACGGACGGCACGGTTACCGCTGGCAATGCTTCCGGCATCAATGACGCGGCGGCGGCGGTGGTACTGATGTCGAGAGAGAAGGCCGACGAGCTGGCTCTTGAACCCGTGGTAAGCGTCAAGTCCTATGCTTCCGGGGCAGTCGATCCCGCCTATATGGGGCTGGGCGTTGTTCCCAGAGTCAGAAAGGCGTTGGATAAGGCAGGCCTGGCAGTGGAGGACATGGATGCAATCGAACTAAACGAGGCTTTTGCTGCTCAGACGATAGCCTGCATGCGCGAACTAGGCCTAAGCATCGACAAGACCAACATACACGGGGGCGGAATCTCGCTGGGACATCCCATAGGCTGTACAGGTGCGCGGCTCACCGTGACGATCATGCACGAGATGCAAAGAAGAGATCTGAAATGGGGGCTGGTGACCATGTGCATAGGCGGTGGTCAAGGCATGGCCGCCGTGCTCGGTAGATAGGCATTACAGCCATACTTGCTCCACTTGTTCTGGAAAGGGACAAAACGTCGGGGACACAGAGGTTGCCATTATTGGTGCACTCAGGACCGCCATCGGCCGTCTTGGCGGGACGACATCTCGGATACGCGCAGTCGGGCGGGCGGGTATGGACCCTGCCAGTAGTGACGGGTCTTCTTTGTCCCTGTGCAGGCCATAGGTTGCAACGGCACTCGCGTCCTGGTGACGCTGGTCCATGCCATGAAAGGCCGTGGAGCTAGGTCGGGCCTCGCATCCCTCTGCCTGGGCAGAGGAGAGGCCATAGCCATGAGCATTGAGATCTAGAGTCGGTGGTGAGGTGGGCGGTTGGGCAAATGCGACCTGGCCAATTCACAGCTAGCATGAACGCCTCGAGCATGAGTCGCAATTCGTTCTGACAAAGGCTCAGGGTCCGTACTGCTGAGGATTGCCCTTCGATTGAAGAGAGCAAACCATGATTCTGAGGGATAAGGTCGCCATCGTCACTGGTGCTGGTCAGGGCATAGGACGGGGAATCGCTTTGAAGCTGGCGGAGAAGGGCGCCCATGTCGTGGCGTCGGACATCCATGCGCAAACCGCGCGGCGCACCGCCAGGGAGGTGGAGATCTTGGGTTGCAGGGCCCTCGCAGTGAAGGCAGATGTCTCCTGTCGAAGCGACGTCGAGCAAATGGTAGCAACCACTTTAACAGAGTTCAGCAAGATAGACATCTTGGTCAATAATGCCGGCATCGCTCGCAGCGCCACCCTGCTCAAACTCACTGACGAGGCATGGGATGAAGTCCTGGATGTGAATCTGAAGGGCATCTTTTACACCACCCAGGCCGTCGCAACACACATGATAGACGCGCAGTACGGGAGAATCGTCAACATCTCTTCCATCTATGGTCGCACTGGCACCATAGGCGATTCCAACTATGTTGCCTCTAAGGCCGGGATCGTAGGCTTCACCAAGAGCGCAGCGCGCGAACTGGCCCGCCATAACATCAATGTCAACGCTGTACTGCCGGGCATAGTTGACACACCCCTTCTGCAGGGTATTCCAGACAAGTACCTGCAACCGATGATCAAGGAGATCCCCCTGCGGCGGGTAGGTACGCCGGAAGACATCGGAAATGTCGCTGCGTTCCTAGTCTCAGATGAAGCCAGTTACATCACTGGCGCCACTATCGAAGTGACCGGTGGATGGAGGATGTAGTCAGGATCCGCAAGCGTTTGCGGAGATCGGGTAAGTGAGCGCTGTCAGTTCTGGACTCATGCGCTCTGGCATCGGCGAGGGTTGCGATGGCGTTGGATACGATGTTGTCATCAAGTGCTCAAGCGATGAGATCGTTGAGCAGGGACCGAGCTGCTGGGCCAATCGGTGTCCAGCGCGGCTTCAGAGAGCGAGCTCTCTCAAAGTGAGGAAGTAGGTTCTCTTGCCCGTTGTGACCTGAGGCACAAGACGGGCATAGGGTTCCACGTCTGCTAACGAGGAGCGGGCATCATGGACTTCAGCCTAACTGACGAGCAGCGCATGATCCAGGAGCTAGCCAGGGACTTCGCGACGGAGGTCCTGGCCCCTGCTGCTCCCATCATAGACCAGACCGAGGAATATCCTCTTGAGAACTGTCGACGCATGGGGGAACTTGGGCTAATGGGCATAGACGTGCCTGAGGAGTATGGGGGCACTGGCGCCGACACCGTAAGCTACGTGGTAGCCCTTGAGGAGGTGTCCAAAGCCTGCGCAGCAACCGGAACCATCATGTCCGTCAACAACTCGCTGGTCTGCCACGGCCTAGTGATACGTGGCACCCCGGAACAGCGAGAGGAGTACTTGCGACCTGCAGCCTCTTTCGAGCGGATCGGCACTTTCTCCCTCTCCGAGCCCGAGGCAGGTTCCGATGCCGCCAGCCAGCGCACTAGGGCTGTGCGTGACGGCAATCACTACATTGTAAACGGCAGCAAGAACTTCATCAGTAGCGGCAGCGTGGCAGACTTCCATATCGTCTTTTGCGTGACGGATCCAGATGTCACGCCTAGGCACCGAGGCATCAGTTGCTTGCTCATCGACGCCGACACCCCTGGTTTCTCAGCCGGAAAGCCCGAGGAGAAGCTAGGCATCCGGGCCGCGGATACCGCAGCCCTTTCGTTTGAGGATTGTCGTATTCCTGTGTCCAACCGTCTCGGTGAGGAAGGAGAAGGCTTCGTGATAGCGATGGAGGTGTTGGATGCTGGACGCATAGGCATCGCCTCCCAGGCCTTGGGCATCGGTCAGGCGGCTTTCGAGGCTTCCAGCGAGTACGCCCTGGAGCGTCAACAGTTTGGCAAGCCCCTGGCTCGACATCAGGCCATCCAATTCATGATCGCTGACATGGCCACCAGGCTTGAGGCGGCAAGGCTTCTGACCTTCAGAGCAGCTCAGATGAAGCAACGTAAGGAGATGTACACCTCGGAAGCAGCCATGGCCAAGCTCTATGCCTCAGAGACAGCCATGTGGGTCACCAATAAGGCAATTCAGATTCACGGGGGGTATGGGTATGTCAGAGAGTATGAAGTCGAACGATATCTTCGAGACGCCAAGATCACCGAGATCTATGAGGGCACCTCAGAAGTACAACGCATGGTCATCGCCAGACATCTGTTGCGAGACTAGTATCAGGCTCCTCGTCTTGAGCAAGAGCGGAAACTGGAGTACCCGATGAGATTAGACCCCAAGATACAAAAGTTGCGCGAATTGCGACAACAGGCACGGTTGGGTGGTGGCCAAGACCGCATAGATGCCCAACATGCCAAGGGAAAGCTGACAGCTCGCGAGCGTATGGATCTGCTGCTGGACCAGGGCTCCTTGCGCGAGTTGGACATGTTTGTGACCCACCGTACAACCAGCTTCGGCTTGGAGAAGAAGAGATTCCTCAGCGACAGCGTGATAACCGGCTGGGGGACTATCGATGGCCGCCAGGTGTACGTCTTCTCGCAGGATTTCACCGTTTTTGGCGGCTCGTTGGGCGAGGTGCACGCTGAGAAGATCTGCAAGATCATGGACTTGGCGATGAAGAATGGCGCGCCGGTCATAGGTCTTAATGACTCAGGTGGAGCTCGTATCCAGGAAGGGGTGGTGTCGTTGGGCGCATATGCCGATATTTTCCTGCGCAACACCCTCTCTTCCGGCGTTGTGCCCCAGATCTCAGCGATCATGGGGCCCTGCGCAGGTGGCGCTGTCTACTCCCCAGCGATAACCGATTTCATCGTCATGGTCAAGGGAAGCAGTTACATGTTCATCACGGGTCCCGATGTTATCAAGGCGGTGACCCGTGAGGAGGTAACCTTCGAGGAACTGGGTGGGGCCAAGGCCCACAACACTGACAGCGGGGTCGCCCACTTCGCCGCCGAGGACGAAGAGGACTGCATGTACACCATCCGCAAGCTTCTCAGCTACATCCCCCAGAACAACATGGAAGACCCGCCTCAGGTCACGCCAACCGATGATCCCCTGCGCATGGACGAGGAACTGGATTCCATAGTCCCTGACAGCTCCACAAAGGCGTACGACATGAAGGAGATCATCCGCCGGGTGGTGGACCACGGAGACTTCCTGGAGGTACATGAGCACTGGGCTCAGAACATTGTCATTGGCTTCGCCCGGCTCAACGGGCGTTCGATTGGCATCGTGGCTCAGCAGCCAGCGGTGCTCGCTGGGGTGCTGGACATAGACTCCTCCGACAAGGCCGCTCGTTTCGTTCGCTTTTGCGACTGTTTCAATATCCCTATCATCACCTTCGTAGATGTGCCTGGCTTTCTGCCCGGTGTTTCCCAGGAGCATGGAGGGATCATTCGGCATGGGGCCAAGCTTCTGTACGCGTACTGCGAGGCCACCGTACCCAAGATCACCATCATTACTCGGAAAGCATACGGGGGAGCCTACGTTGTTATGAGTTCTAAGCATATTCGGGGCGACATCAGCTACGCCTGGCCCAGTGCCGAGATTGCGGTGATGGGGTCCCAGGGAGCGGTCAACATCATCTTTCGCAAGGAGATAGGCGCAGCCGAAGATCCAGAGGCGGAACGGAATAGACTCAGCCAGGACTACCGGGAGACGTTCGCCCATCCATATGTCGCCGCTTCCCGAGGCTATGTAGACGACGTCATCGAACCTCGGGAGACTCGTCCGCGGCTGATAGAAGCTCTCGAAACGCTACAGAACAAGCGCGACCATAATCCGCCCAAGAAGCATGGCAACATCCCGCTGTAGCACACTGGCAACAGTCTCACCGCAGGATACGACCATGACAGACTACACCATCGTCTTCGATGGGGGAAGCCACGGGAACCCTGGTCAGGGATACGGGAGCTACATCCTGAGACGGAACCAGGATGGGAGGACGAGGAAAAAGCGCCTGAGATTCGGCGCCCAAGTCACCTCCAACGAGGCGGAATATCAAGCCCTGATCGCAGCCCTGGAAGACTTGATCAGCACCATTCGAGGAGCCGGCCGTTCGCCGACCGACTTCTCGGTTGAAATCAAGGGCGACAGCCGGTTGATTATGCACCAGGTTGAAGGGTCCTGGAAAACCAAGAGCCTGAACCTGATGCCGTTGCGCGACCAGGTCGAGGAACTGTTGGCGCCGATGGGCTCGGTCAAGATCACCTGGCATCCTCGCGAAGAAACCGAGAAACTGCTTGGACACTAGGAACCAAAGAGACCCCACTGCCAGGGTAGTGTCCTGCTCTGGCTGAGCGCCCGAAGCGGGATTCCACCCTGCATGGTCAGCGCCCGCACTATCTTCAAGGGCTCGCCGCCTACGGCATGACTGCGCCCCTCTCTCATTCAACACCTCCGACTGGAATGCCCGCCTTGATGAGCGGAACTCGTCTAGCGGTAGACGATACTAGGTACTGCGGGGTGACAGGTGCCAGCACGCCACTAGGCCTCGCCCTGATGCACTGCGCCCATGTTGTGGGGGCCTGTCAAGCGATGGATCCGTCCAGGATCGCGCCGGACACTGTGGACTCCACTTCGGAGGACCGATTCGCGCCATACGGTGCCCTCATAGGTGGGGGCGGTCCAGTCTCGACCCATTCGATTCCCACAAGGGCGAATCCGCACCGACGCACGCTGATGCAACGACTGACGCGGCCCGCTAGATGTAGAGGAGTGAGCTAGCTCGGGCGAAACTGGAACCCGGAGTCTAGTCGAGGATAGCAAAGAGGCGGATGAATTGCCCCGTGAACTTCACCGACTCGAAGTAGTCGCTGAGGCGGATGTTCTCGTTGGGCGCATGAATCCTGGACTGAGCATGGCCCACTCCAACACCCGAGACCACCGGTATGCCCAGCGCCTGGCTCAATGGGTACATCGGTCCGCTACCAGCCGCCGAGGGATAGACCACGGGATCCTGGCCGTAGACAACTCTTGCAGCTTCGACCGCCGCCCGCACGATGGAGGCATCTGGAGAGGACTTGGCTGGATGCTCTCCGGACAGGGGAATGATCTCTATGTCATCGAAGCCCCGGCGGTCCAGATGTTTGCGCAACAGGTCCAAAACCAGGTCTGGCTCCAGATCAGGAACCAGACGAAAATCCAGTTTTGCCCTGGCTTCGCTGGGCAACACCGTCTTGGAGCCTTCACCTATGTAGCCAGCCACTATCCCACAGATGGTGCACGTAGGTGCGTATAAGAGGCTCTGCACAGCATCTATCCCCGTTGCCCCGCCCAAGAACTGCGGGATTTCGAGATCCTCCTTGATCTTCAGCTCCTCGAAGGGGATTCTCCTGAGAAGCTCGAGGTCCTCCTCTGGGGGTGGAGCCACGTAATCCATCAGCCCGTCGACGGTGATGCGGTCCCGCTCATCCTTCATGGTGTTCAAGGCCCACACCAGCCGCCACGCAGGGTTCGGCACCAAGGGGGCCCATGAAGAGTGGAGATCTCTGGAAGCGCCCGTGGCCCGCAACTCCACATACTGGATGCCCTTCACCCCCAGATAGATCGCAGGCCGTCCTGACATGTCCTTCCGCCCGCCTTCCCACAACAGGCCATCGGCCCCTTGCACAAGCCCCTTGTTCTCAGTCACAAACTGGGCCAGATGAGGGCTGCCCACCTCTTCCTCTCCTTCGAAGACGAACTTGACCTTCAGAGGTAAACTGCCCATCGTTTGCTGGTAGGCCTCGACAGCCTGCAAGCGTGAGACAAGATCCCCCTTGTTGTCCGCGACCCCCCTGCAATACAAGAAGCCCTCGCGGATTTCCGGGGAAAAGGGGTCCGAGTGCCATTGGTCCAATGGCTCCGGTGGCTGCACATCATAGTGGTCGTAGACGATCAAAGCTTTGTCTCCTTCTCCGACCTCTCCGTAAACCACAGGAGGCGCATCAGCCACCTCGATCAGGCGGGCATCGGCCCCAATGCCTCTCAGCATCTCTAGCACCACCTGCGCCGTCTCCCTCACGCCCAGTCTCTGTGCAGCGACGCTCGGCTGGCTGCACAGCTTCTGCAACTGGGCAATGAAACGATCCGCGTTTGCATCCACATAGGCGTGAAATCCTTCCAAGGCTCTCCCCTTTCTCAGAGGCCGCAAGGTAGCCGAACACTCCGGCTATCAAAGGGAACCCATCCCTTTGATACCCATACTCGCGAAACAGCTAGGCGCCAGGAGTGCCAAAGACGCCGAAAAGCATGGACACCAAAGTCATGACGACCAGGAAGATGCAGCCAGCGAAAACGCCCTCCGCTATCCCCTGACCTCTGGTGCGCTGCTCGCTTCTGAAGTAGGTCATCATGATGACGAACGCCAGGGGCATAAAAAAAGCAGCCAACACACCCACAAAAGGCAACTGCATGCCCGCCTGTGCCACGAGTGGACTCAGCAGCACAATCACCACCCCTATGGCCACATTCTGACTGACCAGCGTCCAATTCATCCCTGACCTAGCACCCTTATTCTTGGACATCCGTTCACTCCTCCTCCCTTCTGGCTGCAGACAGTGGTCAAAAGAAAGAAGCTATGCTATATTTCAGGAAAACCAGGGGTTGAACCCCTTTTCGCGTCCCACGGTCGTGGGGGAACCGTGGCCGGTGTACACCGTCGTGTCGTCGGGCATGCTGAAGAGTCGCGTCTTGATGCTGTGCGTCAACGTCTCCCAGCTGCCCCCAGGCAGGTCAACGCGGCCAACGCCCATCGCGAACAGGGTGTCGCCACAGAAGACCAGCCCATCACCAACCAGGGAGATGCCACCCGGGCTGTGCCCAGGCGTGTGGATGACCTGCAAGCTCTCGTTTCCGAACTCGACTTCGTCTCCTTCATCCAGCAGAATATCTGCAGGAGGGCCGGGGGAGAGAACACCGAGCATGCGCGCGTAATCTCCTTGATCGGTGATGAGCCACTGAGCATCATCGCGATGAATGGCTATCTGCGCACCGGTGGCCTCCTTGACAGGTCGGTTCGCAGCGATATGATCTATATGGCCGTGAGTATTGAGAATGTACTTGATGTTGAGCCCCAGCTGTTCAACTCGGTCCAAGACAGCAGGCGCATCGCCACCCGGATCAATGACGATACCGACCTTGGTATCCTCGCAACCCACTAGGTAGCAGTTGCACTGCAGCATGCCGACAACCAGTCTCTCAATGATCAATTGTCTGTCCTTCACCCCAGGTATACTCGTCGAATTCTATGCCCTTGTATATGGTTTGTCAAACCTGGAGTGATGGCAGAAGGAGGGAAATGCTTTGCGCCTATCCAAGCTGTTTGGTAATACCTTGCGTGAGGTGCCCGCGGAAGCGGAGATGACCAGCCACCAACTGCTTTTGCGCGCTGGGATGATTCGCCAGTTGGCCGCTGGCATCTACAGCTATCTGCCCCTTGGCTGGAGGGTGCTCCGGAAAATCGAAGACATCCTGCGGGAGGAGATGGACGCCATCGGTGGGCAGGAGATGCGGATGCCGTCCGTCCACCCGGCCGAACTCTGGCGGGAAACAGGTCGCTATTTCGAAGCTGGCCCCGTGTTGGTCCGCTTTCGGGACAGAAGCCAACGAGAGTTGGTGCTGGGCATCACCCACGAAGAAGTGATCACCGACCTTGCCCGACGGGAGATAAACTCGTATCGCCAACTGCCGTTCATGGTCTATCAGATACAGACCAAGTTTCGTGATGAGCCTCGCTCCCGAGGAGGCCTGGTTCGGGTGCGCGAGTTTACGATGAAGGACGGTTACAGCTTCCACTCTGACCAGGCTGACCTGGACGCCTACTACCCAGAGGTCCATCAGGCCTATCTTAACATCTTCGAGCGCTGTGGGGCGGATGTGTTGGTGGTCGAGGCAGATCCAGGGCTCATGGGAGGAGCCGCCTCCCACGAATTCATGCTGATAAACGAGGCTGGTGAGGATACCTTGATCATCTGTGACAGCTGTGGCTATGCTGCCAATGCTGATAGCGCCGTAGCCAAGAGAAGGGAGCTCAGGAAAGAAGAGGAGCGAAGTATCGAGGAGGTGGCCACTCCAGGCATGACCACCATCGAGGAAGTGGCAGAATACTTGGGAGTCGCACCGGAGCGGACCCTGAAGGCCATCTTCTACATGGCTGGAGATGAACTGGTATTTGTGACTATTCGAGGCGACTTGGAGGTCAACGAGACAAAGATCGCTAACCTGCTGGGGGCCGCTGAACTGCGTCTGGCTCTCGAGGAGGAAGTTGCAGGCGCGGGCATAGTCCCGGGGTACGCCTCTCCCATTGGCCAACAGGGCAAGGCTAAGATCGTGGCCGATGAGTCAATCAGCTCGGGAAACAATTTCGTCGCAGGAGCCAACAAGGAGGGGTACCATCTGCGCAATGTCAACTACCCCCGCGACTTCGGAGTTGACTTGCTGAGTGACATCGCGGCCGTGCAGGAAGGAGACCCCTGCGCCCGTTGCGGGGGCAAATTGCGGACAACCAGGGGTATCGAGCTGGGTCACATATTCAAACTCGGGATCAAGTACAGCGAAGCCTTTGGGGCCACCTTCCAAGATAGTGAAGGCAGAAGTCTGCCACTGGTGATGGGATGCTATGGCATTGGCACCGGACGATTGATGGCTGCGGTTGTTGAGCAATCCCATGATGAGCGGGGCATCATCTGGCCTGTGAGCATCGCGCCATACCACATCCACCTGGTCGCTCTGGGAAACAGTCCGCAGGTCGAGGATCGTGCGGAGTCTCTTTACCGAGAAATGCAAGCGAAGGGATATGAGATTCTGTACGACGATCGAGACGAGAGTGCCGGCGTGAAATTCAACGATGCCGACCTCATAGGCATCCCACTGCGGCTGACTGTCAGTCCTCGCAGCCTCCAGGCAGCAGGCGTAGAAATGAAACTTCGGCGCTCGAAGGAACACGAGATCGTCTCTTTGGGCACTGTCGAGCATGCCGCTCAGGAACTGCTGAGTAAGTCGATGCCGTCAGCAGCACGCACTTGAGCAGGCACGTCGAAGGTCTCTGCGCTTCGGGGCCACAGACTTGTGCAACGATGGGGCGTGGTAGTGTCTGGCCGGCTGCTCGGCCAGAGCGTGGAGATCTCAGTCGGCACCACCTGGGCTCCAGGCCTCGCCACGGCTAGTGCTTGTGCACTTGTGCGAAATATGCTATAATAGATAGTGCATAGTCACCGCCGTCGAAAAGTGGGCATGCCCCACTTTTCTTATTATCAAGAGTGGAGGGAGTTCATGGTGTCCTGAACTTCTGGGATCGTGGTGTCTTGAGTTAGAGGAACTGTGCGCCGAAGGACCGATTAGAGATGAAGACTGATTTCATCAGGGCTATCAATCAAGTGTGTGCCGAACGAGGGCTTACCGTTGAGGTAGTCTTGGAAGCGCTCGAACAGGCGTTGGTTTCCGCGTACAAGCGTGACTTTGGCCCCACCGAGTATCTGGAAGCCAAGATCGACCCTTCCTCCGGGGAAGTCAGCATGTTCACCGGTAGGGAGGTTGTGGAGAAGGTCGAGAATCCAGAGAGCGAGATGGATCTCGCACAGGCTACCCAAATCAAGGCAGATTCCACATTGGGAGATATCGTCTACATAGAAACGACACCTCCAAACTTCGGCCGCATCGCAGCTCAGACAGCCAAACAAGTGATCCTACAGCGCATCAGGGAGGCTGAACGTGATGTGCTCTATGAAACCTACACCGGCCGGGAAGGTGAGATAGTCAGTGGGACTGTACATAGTACAGACGCCAGAGGCGTCACCATCAACCTGGGTCGGATCGAGGCTCTCTTGCCTCGCATGCAGCAGGTGCCCAACGAACGCTACTACATCAGGCAGAGGCTGCGAGTGCTCATCATTGAGGTGAATAGAACGAACCGAGGCCCGGAGATCATCGTCTCGCGCAGCCACCCCGACATGCTTCGCCGACTGCTAGAAGTCGAGGTGCCTGAGATCTACAATGGACTTGTGGAGATCAAGGCCATCGCCCGTGAGGCTGGCTCTCGAGCAAAGGTGGCAGTAGCCGCCGTGCAAGAGAGAATAGACCCGGTGGGCGCGTGTGTTGGGATGCGAGGAGTCAGGATCCAGAGCATCGTCAGCGAACTGAATGGCGAGAAGATAGATGTGATAGGATGGAGCCCTGATCCGAAAGAGTTCATCAGCAAGTCGCTCAGTCCGGCGCGCCCCCATGGTGTAGAGCTTGCTGAAGACAAGGAGATGGGTAGGACAGCCACTGTTATCGTCCCCGACAAAGAACTGTCGTTAGCCATCGGTAGGGAAGGCCAAAATGCCCGCCTGGCAGCTAAGTTGACGCGTTGGCGGATAGACATCATAAGCGCCACCGAGGCGGCGGAGAGAGCGATGCGCAGAGCTGAAGAGGAAGCCGCGCGCGCGGCGGCCAGGGCGGAAATATCCGAGGACATGCCGTTGGAGAAACTGGCTCTCTCAAGACGTATCCTCAACTCTCTTGGCAGCGTGGGCATCACAAAGTTGGGACAGTTGCTGGACAAGATGGAAGAAGGTGACGAAGCTCTTCTGGAGCTCAAGGGCTTCGGAGCCAAGTCCTTGCAATCGCTGGGAGACGTTCTCGAGGCGCGAGAGGTGTGGGAGATCCTGGGTAGGGAACAGGTGGTCCCGGAGCAGGTAGTCGAGCCAGAATTGGAGCCGGAGCCACCCATTGCAGCGGAGGAAGAAGCACCGGTTCCTGCGGAGGCCGTCGAAGAGGTCGTGGCACCGCCCCCTGTAGAAGAAATGGTGGAAGAGCCTACACCGGTGGAACCCAAGCCAGAGGAGGTCACGCAGGAACAGGTAGGAGAGATTGAACCTGCAGAGGCTGAGACCATCCCGGAGTCGGATGAGGAACTCCTTCTCGGAGAAGGGCGTCCGGCCAAGAAGAAACGCCGTCGCAGAACCCTGATCTACGATGAGTCTCTCGGTGAAGTTGTCGCCAAGAAAGTGCGCAAGCCCGGAAGGCGTCGTGAAGAATGGGAGGGGGCCATCGAGGACTGGAAAGGGGAGGAGGCTGGCACCGAACCTGACGCAGACGCCGAAAAGGGCGACGATATGGACGAGGAACCCGATGCGTCGTAAACACGTGCCTCAGCGCACTTGCGTTGCGTGTCGCCAAGTTAGACCGGCTAGAGACCTCATTAGGATCGTACGGCTGCCCAGCGGTGAGGTGGAACTGGACGAAACGGGTAAGAAATCTGGGCGAGGGGCCTATCTCTGCGCTGGTAGAGCGTGCTGGGAGGCTGCCTTGACGAAGAGACTTGTGGAACACGCTCTGAAGACCGAGATACGGACAGAGGAGAAGGAAGCTTTGCGGCAGCACTACCATTCGCTGCCAACGGCATCCATTTGAGAAGGTTGTTGGTCGTTTGGGCATTCTACACAGCGCAATGATATAATGCGCTCACGGCCTTTGTCTTCTAGACCAGTAACCGTGTTGACGGGCACTTGACCACATGGAGAGAGGAGTTGCGAACGGCTGCGAAGTACCTTTCGAATCAAGTGAGGGAGCGATGATGGTGAGTCCCTAAACTCAAATACGGAACTCAGGGCCTTCCCCGCAAGAGACCTCATCCACTCCCTCCATGGTTCGTGGTGCGGACCGCCGTCAGCCTTACACCCTCACGGTAGACTATCCAGACACAACTGTACCTGAAGAAACGACACTCTGGGGACTTGCTTCCCCGTGCCGCAAGTACTTCGACGACGGAGCGATAGTACCAGAAGGGAGATAGAACATGGCAGATAAGAGCAAGGTAGTCAGCATACCGGATACGCTGTCTGTCAGGGATCTTGCCGATCTACTGGAGGTCAGTCCAATAGAAGTCATGAAGCTTCTGATCGGCAGTGGGATCATGGCCAACATCAATCAGACCGTTGACTACGACACAGCAGCCATAGTGGCCACTGATCTGGGCTTCGAGATACAGCAGGAGATTCCTGCGGCAGTTGAGGAAGTTCCGGCACCACCTTCGGCGCCAGCCATCCCCGAGGAGGTACCCTTAAAGGAGATTTACGCCCAGGAAGCACCAGAAGACTTGAAGCCTCGGGCTCCCGTCGTCACCGTATTGGGACATGTGAATCATGGCAAGACCTCGCTCCTGGACTACATCAGGCACACCAATGTGGTGGATGGTGAGGCAGGCGGAATCACCCAGCATACCGGTGCCTATCAGGTTGAACAGAATGGCAAGAAGATCACCTTCATAGACACGCCTGGGCACGAGGCTTTCACGGCCATGCGTGCGCGGGGGGCTCAAGTTACGGATATCGCTGTCCTGGTCGTAGCAGCCGACGATGGAGTGATGCCTCAGACAAAGGAGGCCATCGACCACGCCCGGTCCGCAAATGTGCCCATAGTAGTAGCCATCAACAAGATAGACTTGCCAAGTGCGGACCCGGAAAGGGTTAAGAAGCAGCTGGCGGATTTCGGGTTGACTGTTGAGGACTGGGGAGGCCACATAATCGCCGTTCTTGTTTCGGCTAAAGAGGGCACAGGGACAGATACTCTGCTAGAAATGATCCTCCTGGTGACGGAGATGTCTGACATCAGAGCCAACCCCGATCGTCCGGCTGCGGGAACAGTCCTTGAGGGGAAACTGGAGAGGAGTAGAGGCCCCACTGCCACCCTGCTGGTACAGAACGGTACACTGACTGTCGGAGACCATGTGGTGATAGGAGAGATTCACGGCCGCGTCCGGGCCATGTTCAACCACGCTGGGAAGAGCGTGAAGGCCGCACCTCCTTCCTTTCCCGTGGTGGTACTGGGACTCTCCGACGTACCACAACCAGGCGACATGTTCAAGGTGGTGAGTGACGAGAAGACCGCAAGAGCCCTGGCCGCAGAACGAGCCGAAGAGAGACGAGCCAAAGAGCAGGCGCCGGTCCGGGCACTGAGCCTGGATGACATCTACGCTCAGATGCAGGCCGGTACGGTAAAGGAGCTCAATGTCATCTTGAAAGCCGACGTTCAGGGCACGCTGGAGCCGATCGTCGGTTCTTTGGAGAAGCTCGGCGACCAAGATCTCAAAGTGAAGATCATCCACGCAGGGATAGGTAACATCACTGAATCAGATGTCAGCCTGGCCGTTGCCTCCCAAGCCATCGTAATCGGCTTCAATGTTCAGGCCGAACCCGCCTCCCGCACGATGGCAGAAGTCGAGGGTGTAGAGGTCCGGCACTACCGTGTAATCTACAGGCTCATTGAAGACATCGACAAAGCATTGAAGGGACTTCTGGAACCGGTGTATGAAGACGTGGTCATGGGTCACGCGGAGGTCAGAGCCACCTTCCGCGCTTCGAAGTTGGGTCGGGTGGCAGGTGTGTACGTAGAGGACGGCGTAGTGAAGCGGAATGCGCAAGCAAAAGTCCTCCGTGACAACGAAGAGATATACGACGGGACCATCACCTCCTTGAAGCGCTTCACCGAAGATGTCAAAGAGGTGACGGAGGGTCTCGAGTGCGGTGTCGGGTTGGCCGACTTCACGGATTTCGAAGAAGGAGACATCATCGAGGTGTATAAGAAAGAACGAGTTGCTTGACCACCTTGAATACCTAAGGCTCCCAGTTCGCCATCTTCTGGTGGAAGGTGAAGACGATTATGGTTACTCGCAGACAAAGAAGGGTAAGCGCATTGATCAGGGAAGCGATAAGCGAGTTGCTGCAAAAAGAGATTTCAGACCCGAGGCTGGATTTCGTGACTGTGACCTATGTAGAAACCACCTCAGACCTACGACAGGCTCATATCTACGTAACCTTCTTGGGCGACTCCAAAGACCTTGAGGAAAGCCTCGGCGCTCTGCGGAAGGCCGCCGGTTACCTGCGCCGCCAGTTGGGACAGAAGGTCTACCTGCGCTATGTCCCGGAGCTGAATTTCCACCTGGACCGCTCCGTAGAGCAGGGCCTGCGCATAGACAGAATACTGCAAGGCCTAGAGAACTCTCAGAAGCAGAGCGAAGAATGACTAAGCAAGTACAAGAGTTGATCGAGCGTGCGCAACGGACATTCGTCATAGCTCACGTGGATCCTGATGGAGACACCATCGGATCTGCTCTGGGCCTGGCACACGCTCTTAGAAAGATGGGCAAGAACTGCATCCTGGCATGCGGTGACCCAGTGCCCGAAGCTCTCTCGTTCTTGCCCGGGATACAGGAGTTCGGTACGCCAGAGATCACGGACGAGGACTTGATCATCGCTGTGGATGTCAGTGATCCCAACCGCCTTGGCACCGCCTACGAGCGTGCCCCTTGCTTGGATAGGCCCACCGTGAACATCGATCACCACGTGACTAACAGCATGTTTGGCACCGTTAACTTGGTACGGACAGAGGCAGCAGCAACGGCGGAGATTATCTTCGATCTACTCCGAGACTTGGAGGTCTCTCTAGACCCCCTTCTGGCCACCTACTTGTTGACGGGTATCGTCACAGATACCCAGTCTTTCAGCACCTCAAGCACCACACCGCGCGTTCTCGAGGTATCCGCCGAGTTGATGGATGCGGGCGCCTCCTTGACCGAGATCAATGAGAACTACTTCAAGAAGAGGGGACTAGCCACCCTGCGCCTGTGGGGCAAAGTTCTCGATCAGATGCAGTTGGACGGAGATCTCGTTTGGTCCGTCAACACCTTGGACATGCAAAACGAGTGTCACGCTGACTCTGGCAACGCGGGTGGAGTAGTCAACCTGCTCGCCACCGTCCGCGAAGCTGCGGCTGCGATAGTCTTCAAGGAGAGCGAAGACGGGCAGATAGAGATCAGTATTAGATCCAGACCGGGAGTGGACATCTCGCCCATCGCCGCCCACTTCGGCGGTGGAGGTCACCCCCAGGCAGCAGGCTCCGTTCTACAGGGAAATCTTGATCAGGTGATACCCAAGGTGTTGTCAAAGGCCAAACAAGTCCTGAACTCGAACCGCTAACACTGCGGACCGGGGACCAACAGGGTTGACGATGCAGCGTGGTGACGGAATTCGAGAATACTGCCTAGCCTGTGCTGGGGGGATGGATTCTGCGCCAGTCCGTGAAGCCGAACCCACGAAGACTGCCATCGCCGGCATCCTGAATATCAAGAAGCCTTCGGGGATGACCTCCCACGACGTGGTGGACAGAGTGCGGAAGGCGTCGGGGATAAGGCGAGTGGGCCATGCGGGCACACTGGATCCGGCGGCATCCGGCGTGCTGCTTGTCTGTATGGGCGAGGCCACACGAGTGAGCGAGTACCTGATGGAGGGCAGGAAGGAATATGAGGCTCGGATACGTCTGGGAATAAGCACAGATACCGGTGACAGCGAAGGAAAAGTGACCCATGAGGCTCCCGAGGTCAACACGACAAGAGAGCAGATTGACCAGGCGCTGAGCCATTTCCGGGGCCCAATCCAGCAATTGCCACCTATGTACTCAGCCCTGAAGTACAAGGGAACGGCCCTGTACAAACTCGCCCGTCGTGGGATCGAAGTGGAGCGATCTCCCAGGCCCGTGGAGGTTCATGACCTCCAGTTGATCGACTGGAGCCCTCCTTCCCTCCGACTGGTAGTCGAGTGTTCAAAGGGAACCTATATTCGCGCCCTGGCCAGAGATCTGGGGGAGATGCTGGGCACGGGCGCTCATCTGCAAACGCTGGTTCGCGTGGCTAGCGGGTGCTTCACCCTGGATAGTGCGATATCCCTTGGCACCTTGGATGACAGCTTTGCCAATGGACTCTGGCCGTACATTCTACATCCTCTTGATGAAGCCCTTCTGCATTTCCAAGCGGTCGTGGTGGATCAGGAAACAGAGACAAAGATTCGCCAGGGCCAGCAGGTGAAGGGCTTGGAACCTTTGGATGGTCCTTTCTGCCGTGCCTATTCGTCCTCGGGTAGGTTCATCGCCTTGTTGCGATACGAGCAAGAAAGGGAGGTCTGGCAACCGAGAAAGGTATTCAACCTTCATGAAGGTACTACGTGATCTGGCGGACGCAGGCGTAGAGAAACCCTGTGCCCTGAGCATCGGCGTGTTCGACGGAGTACATCTGGGGCATCGGTATCTCATAGACAAACTGATCAAGAGCGCCGAAGGCCATGACGTCGTCAGCGGAGTGCTTACTTTTGATCGCCATCCGGATGAACTGTTGGCTCCCGAGAAAGAGATCCGCTACTTGACCCTGTTCGAAGAGAAAGTGCGGCTGCTGGGTCAACTAGGCCTTGACTTTGTCGTGGCGCTGTCTTTCACCAAGGACTTGTCTCAAACAACAGCCCGAGATTTCATTCTCTCCCTACTGAAGCGACTGCGTATGAGGGAATTGTGGATAGGACCCGGCTTCGCTCTGGGCCGCGCCAGGGAGGGAGATGCTGCCTACCTGAAGGCGCTGGGACTAGAGCTCGGGTTCCGCCTCCAGGCTCCGGAACCACTCAGGCACAACGGCCATGTCATAAGCAGCAGCATCATCCGCGCTCTGCTTCGCGAAGGCAGAGTCACTGAAGCGAGTCATCTTCTTGGCCGTTATCCCTCCCTCAGCGGAAAGGTGGTGAGCGGTGCTCGGCGCGGGCAAAGGCTAGGCTTCCCAACTGCCAATCTTGCAGCGGACGAAAAGCTGGTAATTCCTGCCGATGGCATATACGCTGTCCGCGTTCAATGGGGCACTACGAACCATCAGGGGGTGGTTAACATTGGAGTGCGCCCCACGTTTGAAGATCAGCGTAAGCGGGTTGTCGAGGCCCACGTTCTGGATTTCACAGGAGACCTGTACGAGCAATCTTTGGGAATACACTTCATCAGACGCCTCCGCCCTGAGCAGCGCTTCGAGAGTGCTGATGCACTGATAGCGCAAATGAAGGAGGATGTGGCCCAGACTCGCCGGCTCTTTCAGGAGCTGGAGCAGTGAAGAACTCTGCGCCCAAGGTCTTCGAAGAAGTGGAACACACCGCTGATGCTGCGTTAAGAGTCTATGGCCAGAACTGGGGCGACCTCCTCGCAAACGCCGCTCTGGGCATGTTCAGCGTGGTGGCCGATTGGGAAGACGTGCAACCCTTGACTGAGCGCAAGGTGTCGTTGCAGGCCATGGATGGAGAGACCTTACTGGTAGATTGGCTGAGCGAACTCCTGTACCTCCACGAGATGGAGGATGTGGTATACATCAGCTTCGAGATACTCAGCGCGTCGCCGAATGGTCTGCGGGCCATTGTCAAGGGAACTGAGAAATGGAGCCCTAGAACAGCGATCAAGGCGGTCACCTTCAATGATCTGCGCATCGAGAAGACGCCTGAAGGATACGCGGCTACCATAGTGTTCGACACCTAAGGGGCGTCAGATAGTTACAGAAGGCAAGGAGCTTACCAGATGCCGACGTTGGTTCTGCTGTCCAAAGTGTCTTCTGAAGGAGCTACCCAGGTCGAGTCGCTTGTGGAGACTGACAAAGAGTTCGAGCCTCAACTCAATCGCCAGTGCCCTGGGGTGAAGGGAACCGCCAGTTATGCTCTTCTGGGAGCCTGTGATTTCCTCCACATCTTCGAGACGACCGATGCCAGGAAGGCGGCACAGGTGGCGCTGCTGGCCAACTCTCTTGGGGTAGCCACCACGCAGACCCTTTCCGCGATACCCTTCTCCGAGTTCCAGGAAATCGTAGAGGGACTGTAGGCCACGCCCGGCCTTAGTCTGCGCGCGAGAAGTCAGCCCGTTGCAGAAGCACCTGTGCCCGGCACCAGGATCTTCTTCGAGACAAGGAGAGTCTGACCATGATCGAAAAGAGAGACATCAAAAGGATAGGCAAGTACCTGTACGAGATTCCGACCACCCATAGGGACGACATGCGGGTCTCGGCACGTATCTACGCTGACGAACAGCTTCTGGAAGCCGCGCTGTCAGACCGCTCGATAAAACAACTAGTCAACACCACCACCCTACCAGGTGTGGTCAAGTATACGCTGGCTATGCCGGACATTCATCAGGGGTATGGCTTTCCCATCGGTGGAGTGGCGGCCACAAAGCCCCCAGATGGCGTCATATCGCCTGGCGGGATAGGTTATGACATCAACTGCGGCGTGCGGGTGCTGGCCTCGCGCATTGAGCGCGAGGCATTGGCCCCTTATGTAGAGGATCTATTGCAGGCGATGTACCACCTTGTGCCCACCGGCCTAGGCAAGGGCGGTATCAAGATCGCGAGGCGAGACCTGGATAGGGTTCTCGAGCAAGGAGCAGCCTGGGCTGTAGGAAAAGGATACGGCACCAAAGAGGACCTGGCGCGTACTGAGGCGCGGGGATGCATGGCTGCAGCTGATGCCACCAAGGTGAGTCAGAGGGCCAAGGACCGAGGCTTCCGCCAATTGGGTTCCCTCGGTTCAGGAAACCATTTCTTGGAGATTGATGAGGTTACGGAAGTCTACGACGACGAGGTTGCCGAGATCTTTGGGTTGCAGCAGGGTTTCATCGCCGTCCAGATTCACTGCGGCTCTCGCGGCCTTGGACATCAGGTCTGCAGCGACTATGTCAGGCTGTTGCAGAAGGCCGTCCGTAAGTATGAGATAGAGCTTCCCGACCGAGAATTGGTTTGCGCTCCCTTCGAGTCGCCAGAGGGACAGGACTACTTCGCTGCCATGGCGGCTTCGGCCAACTTCGCGTGGACGAACCGGCAGGTTATTGCCCACTGGGTACGTCGTGCCTTTGAGGAGGCTCTTGCAGGCAAGATACCTTCATGGCGATTGACTCAAGTCTACGACGTGGCTCACAACATCGGCAAGGTGGAGCATTACACAATGGACGGCAAGCGCACGAGGCTAGTGATCCACCGCAAGGGGGCTACGCGCGCCTTTGGCCCAAGCTCCAAGGAGCTGCCCAAGGTCTATCGGGACGTCGGGCAGCCGGTGTTGGTGCCTGGAAGCATGGGGACCGCATCGTACGTCCTAGTGGGTACCGACAGAGCACTCGACCTGACTTTCGGCTCCACTTGCCATGGAGCGGGTCGGGTGATGAGCCGCACGAGAGCAAAGAAGACCATCTGGGGCGAGGACCTGATGCGACAACTGCGACAACAGGGAATCGCCGTCAAGGCCGGCAGCATGGCCGGCCTGGCAGAGGAAGCTCCGCAAGCCTACAAGGATGTGGCCCGAGTAGTGGACGTCGTTGTAGGCGTAGGGATCGCCCGCAAGGTAGCGAAGTTGACTCCCATCGGAGTCATCAAGGGCTGAGCTCCGGCCCTCAGCACCCCAGCTTTGGGTGCGCTACTTGTGTTGTCGATATGATCATTAGGCCCCAGCTACAGCGAGGACCTGGGAGGTAGTGACGCTGAAAAGGCCGGTCCAAGACCGGCCTTTTCTCCATCTGACCCATGCCGGAACCGGGTCCTCTGCTGGTTCCGGCGGGGCATCTCGCAGGCGTACCGGCCGACTGTACCCAGATTCCGACCGGATACTTGGGGCATCTGCCTCCAAGCAGGAACCTACTCCTCTCCAGCCAACCCCAACTCGGGAGCAATTCCCTTCATGGCATCGAGCACGATTTGGATATGCTCGTTCAGATCAACTTCCAGGTCGGCGGCGGCCTGTTCGATCTCCTTACGGCTTACTGCCGCCGCAAAGGCCTTGTCCTTCCACTTCTTGCGTACAGACTTGAGCTTGACATCGCGAATGCTCTTGCTGGGCCGTACAAGAGCCACGGCCACCAACAGGCCAGTCAGATCGTCCACCGCAAAAAGGGCTTCCTCCATGACTGTTTCGCGAGGGACACCAGTGTATTCGCTGGCGTGAGATAGAACGGCTCTGACTATCTCTTCCGGCCAGCCCTTTTCGCGCAGTATCTTGGCGCCGCTAACGGGATGCCCCTCGAGCGTCAGGTCCGGATTCTGCTCATAGTCGAAGTCATGGATCAGCCCCACGATGCCCCACAGCTCCTCGTCCTCGCCGTACTTGCGGGCATAGGCACGCATCGCGGCTTCCACCGCCAGCATATGGCGGACCAGGTTCTGATTCTTGGTGAACTCGTTCACCAATAGCCAAGCGTCCTCTCGGTTCATTTCATCCTCTTCAGTCTTTCCAAAGCATTGCTGTATCTCTCGCTCCCCCCAGCCCACTCGGTGAGCTTCTGGCAGGGGAAATCCTCACATTGAGAACAGAACTCCAACCCCTTGTCGTCGACGCAGCAACTGAATATCCGCCAATCAGGAGACCAATGCTTTGCTCGATCGCCCTTACAACCCTCACAGTGAATATCCTCAAGCTTGAGTTCTATGCCCAGTTCCCGGTCAAACCAGCCCGCAGTGGCCTGTGCGATTTCGGGATCGTCTGCCGCCAGACGAATATCGCATTCCGTACAGTCCAGTCCACAAGCCGCAATCGTCCGTGCCATCCCCATCACTCCAAGCCAGACTCACTTGCCTGCCCCGTCATACAGCCATGTATCGGCGTGCCAAGCACCCTGGCTCCGGATTGTATCACGCGCTTCGCCCCTTGTCCAGGCCGCCGTTCGGGCAAGCGTCGGTCACTCTGGGAAACGGATCCCTCACCCCTTCTTGGGCAGGACGAAACCCAGCTGACGTAGCGCTGCTTCATCACGCGGCCATCGCTTGCGGACCTTGACCCACAATTCCAAGTAGATCTGGGTACCCAGTAGGCGCTCTATCTCTCCTCGCGCCGCCCTCCCTATCCGATTCAGCATCTTCCCTCCCCCGCCAATGATGATCCCCTTTTGACTCTCCTTGGCCACATAAACGGTGGCCTCGATATAGGTCAGGTCCTTGCGCCGTTCACGAAACTCCTCAACCACCACAGCCACCGAATGGGGCACCTCTTGATGTAGATGGTGCAAGACCTGTTCGCGAACCAGCTCCGCAGCCATGAAACGCGATGACTGATCCGTGATCTGGTCGGGGGGATAAAGCTGCGGGCCCAGCGGCAGACGGTCGATGAGCAACCCCAGTAGTTCCTCGCGGTTGATACCCTCGGTGGCGGAGAACATGATCCAGTCCTCGCAGTCCGCCAACCCCAAGTACGCCTCCCTGTGTTCTTGCTCCTCGTCTGGCGAGAGAAGGTCAATCTTGTTCATCACGAGGATGCAGGGCCTGGCGGCTCGTTCTCGGATCAGGCCAGCCAGCTGCAGATCTTCGTCCTCCGGTAGGATGGATACATCCACCATGAACAACACCACGTCCGCATCGGGTATGGCGCGTACCGCCGTTGCCACCATGTACTCTCCCAGTTTGTGTCGAGGTTCATGGATGCCAGGCGTATCAATGAATATAATCTGCGCTTCGTGCAGGGTGAGTATCCCTCGCAACCTTCGACGGGTAGTCTGAGGCTTGGGGGAAACGATCGCCACCTTTTGGCCCACATAGCCATTAATCAAGGTGGATTTCCCAACGTTGGGCTTGCCCATGACGGCCACGAAGCCCGAACGATGACCCTCTGGCAGTTCCTCTGGAGGCACGAGTTCCATGACATCCGTCCCAGAATCGATCATATCATCTGATGGCCGCCTCACCAAGAAGAGACTATCTCGTCCACTGACCCCATCACGGCCCTCAACCCGGCGAGGTTTCTATCGAACTCTGTGTCCACCTTGGTGATAAGCTCCACCTCCACGGCGGCAACGCCCCGATAGGCTAGATAGTCGACCATAGCACCGGTGACAGGATAGGAAGCCCAACCTTCCTTTGAAAAGGGATACCCCGTGGCATCTGAGAGGCGACGAGCCAGCTCCGCCGAGGGGGGATGATCGGCACAGGAGGTGACGAAGATCATGCCAGCCATGCTGTGGTAGAATATCGCTACCCGCGCGTCGGCAAGAAAATCACGCAGCAATCTGGTCTCCACCTCGGAGAATGGAAACGGGCCGCCACCACCCTCTATGATGCCCTCCGTGGTGTAAGTGTCGCTAACCCAATCGTTCTCCTTGCAGGAATCGCTATCGTTGTTTGCGTTGCGATTCAGATCCACACCGTGACCGTTGCGTCTCGTCCCATTGGCTAGGCCGTCGGGGTTGGCGGTAGGGATGATCCACAACGTCACACTAGATGGTACCTCCTCCAAATGCTCCTCGAAATGAGCGATCATCTCCCATGCGAGACGATGGGTATTCTGCTCTGTGCCTCCATGTATGTTGCCCACGAGGACGACCTTCTGCTGTCCATCACCAAACCAGTGACCAACTATCCGCCGTCCCTGCCATGATTCTCCCAGCAACTGCTGCCCCCGTCGGGCTGGCACTGCTGTTTCGGTAGGTATTTGGACGACGGTAGCTGTAGCCTCAACAGTGGCGATAGTGGGTGATGGCCCAGGTGTGCCACCCACGGGTATGGTTGGAAGAGAAGCTGCGCGACTGACGCAGCCTGCGATGGCAGGTACGATGAGCAATGACGACGTAACTAGTGAGAGGCACCATCTGCCCAACGAACTCACGATTGCCCCTCGCCTTGCCCTTGGGTGAAATACTCCTCCAGCAGTGCCGAAAGGTCCTGGCCGGTGTGGTTGGACAAAACGAGGAAGAAATCGTCGGCAGTGCTCAGTGTATGGCTCTGGCTCTGACAGTAGTCCCGTAGGAAGGAGTAGAATGCCTGACTACCCATGGCGTGCCGCAGGTCTGCCAGGAATAGTGCACCTCTGCGATATGTCGCATTCATGTACGAGCCCTGATCGCTGAAATCATAAATGCTCCCATCTGTCGGTCCGGAGGGTTGCCAGTTGAACACTTCAAACTCCCAGGCCCACGCGTGGTCATCGGGATATCTCAGTTTGTAGAAGAGAAGCCCGCTGAATGTGGCCAAGGATTCGTCAAGCCAGGGCTCACTCACCTGATCGTTGCCCACCAAGCCATACCACCACTGGTGAGATACTTCGTGCGCCAGCAGGGAGATCAACTGAGAGCGTACCCCGCCGGGATAGGTGGCGTACCACAAAGACCCCAGGAATGAGAGACCCGAAAACTCCATGCCGCCCGCAAACTCGGTTTCCGCCACCCTGTAGGCGTCGTAGGGATAGCGGACAGCGAACTGGTCGCTGAAAGTCTGCAGGGCCTCAGCAGCGAATTGGGCGACCGCCACGCCAGCATTCTCATGCTCGGGGAAGTAGTAGGAGGTGATGGTGGTGCCGTCTATCTCCGTGCTGTGGGAAACGTATTGGTCGCTGGCAGCAAAAGCGAAGGAGCGAGCCTGGGAAACCCCATAACGCCAGATATTGCCCTGCCGTTCCTCGCTTCCCCCACCTACCACTGTTATCCCATCAGGAGCCCAGATTTCGATCTCGTAGTCGGCTTCGTCCATCACGTAGGGGTCGCCAACCCAGTGATAGGAAAACGTGTACCAGCCCTCTTCCGGTAGAAGAGGGGCCAGGGCCGGATACCAGTGGCCCACATCGACCGCCCGCTCCGACCAGCCGAGGCTGCCCATGGTGAAGCTGGCAGCCGGATCTATGAATGGCAAATCCAAGGCGAAATCCAGGAACACTGTGGCTACCTCCCCCGGTCCTAGTTCTTGAGGCAGGGGGATTCGCAGGGTCATCCCTTCCAGAGTGTGCCCAGTGGTCACTGGGCCAGCACCAAACTCCAGGCTCAAACTCTTCAGAGTAAAGACCCCTTGCTCGTGATTTGGAAACACGTTTAGCACAAACTCGTGCAGGATCTCCTCAGTGCGGTTGGCATAGTCTATTCGTTCCTGTACGTCCAGATGATGTCCTTCATAGTCCAGCGTAGCCGTGATGGTGTAGCGAGGTAATGCTGTGCTACTGATAGGTAGGTAGGGCGTGGGCGAAGGAGTCGGCAAAGTTGAGGGGGTACGAGGCGTGTCCCCTGGTCCGACCACGGCAGGCATGATAGCCGGCATTCGGGCGGACCTCAGCCACTGGTAACCATAGACTCCTGCAAACCCCAGCACCAGGAGGACAACAGAAGCTAGCAACACCACGATGACAGGCGAATATTGAAAACCAGCCGAGGCGGCCGGTGTCTCACGCGGGCGAACGGTCTCCGCGGCTAGGGTCTGTTCCAAGAGAGCGAACACATCCTTGGCATTCAGTCCAAGGTACCGAGCGTAGAGGCGTAGAGAACTCCTCAGATGGGCTACGCTAGTGAACTTCCCGTAGTTTTCTCCCTCCAGGGCCCGAACATACTCCGGCCACAGTCCCGTGGCCTCCTCTATCTCGTGCCAGGAACACCCCTTCGTCTCCCGAGCCTCTCGTAGCACCCGGCCGAGTCTGGCCATGTCTCAACCTCCGCACCACTCCGCCGATATTCTAGTGCAAGCCCCCAGCGTGGTCAAACGACTTTGGCCTGGATCATCCCCTGCAGGCGGGACTAGAACACCCGCTCGACCACAGGTAGGCCGTCATCATCGGCCAGGAAGCGCGGCTGTACGTCATCCAGGATGCGCACCGGAATCAACTCAGCCGCCTCGACGCCCTCGTCACCAAGAAGGACGCGCAATATTGCCCCTTCCCGCGCCCCTTCCACAATGTCAATGTCGAAGACAAAGTTGCCGAGGCTATAGGCGATGAAGCCGCCTCCATACAATGCTGTGCCCTGCACCACGTGGGGATGATGTCCGATGACCAGGCTGGCCCCGGCTTCGATGGCCGCTCGCGAGACCGCTAGCTGCTCCTCGTCGGGATACCCTTGATATTCCGTGCCCAGGTGCATGATCACCACCACAAGATCTGCCTGCTCCCTCGTCTGGCGCACATCTTCGCGGATCGTAGCCAATTCTGCGAAGGCGACCCACTCAGCCGTGGGCACCTCGGACGAACCTTTCCAGCGGCTGGCTGCATACGCAAGAAAAGCTACCTTCTTGCCTTTGCCTTGCCAGATCAGGGGACGATGCGCTTCCTGATACGAGAGACCCGCACCCACATGAGCCAAACCTTGTCTACGCAAGGCCTCTATGGTCTCGACGAGACCTTCCCTCCCGAAGTCGAGAAGATGGTTGTTGGCCAAGCTCAGTATGTCGAAGCCCGCCTGAGCCAGCGCCGGTGCGTGGCGTGGATGCGCTCTGAAGGTGAAGCGCTTGTCTATCGGTTCACCCACCAGGGACAGAGGACACTCCAGATTGCCGATCGCGATGTCTGCGCTGCGTATGAGGTCCGCGGTTCCCAGGAAAGGATAGTCACTCCCATACAAATCCATTCGCTCTTCGATGGTGCGCGACGGCATGATGTCGCCCACAGCCACCAACTCGATGAGTTCCTCACTGCTATCAGCCGCTCCGGGTAGGGCCCCAGTCCAGCTTGACAGAGTGGCCAGCTCAGGACTCTCCTCTGGCTCGCTAAGGACAGTCCCTCTGGGGGCGACAGTGAGCAAGTAGACATCATTACCCGAGCGGGCGAATATGTCCTGCCGCCCGTCGCCGTCCAAGTCATTGACGACGAGCCCATGAACCCTCCTTGCGGTGAGATAGCTCCCCAGGAGTCGACCATGGACATCGAGTATGGAGACTGTGCCATCATCGGCACCGGCAAGGAGTTCGAGCACTCCGTCGCCGTCGACATCAGCAGCTGTCACAGTCCACACGCCCTTCGCGGCCTGGTAGCACCACCTGACCTCTCCAACTTCACTCACCAAACAGATCTGCGGCTTATCAGACCCCGTTGCTACCACTACTTCGCCCCTGCCATCGTCGTCAATGTCCCCCATGTGTAGCGCCGTGACAGGACTGTCCAGACGGCGCCTCCACTTCAGATGGCCTTCATCGTTCACGGCATAAACCCAGCCATCGGCGGACGCGACTACGATCTCCTTGTGTCCATCATTGTCCAAGTCATAAGCTCCCAACTCCCGCACATATCCCCCGGTTCGATATCTCCAGCGCACATTGCCATCAACTCCCACCACAAGCACGTCTCCCCCCTGGAACCCAGCCAAGATCTCCAGCTGCCCATCGTTGTCCAGATCAGCACACTGAAGAGCGGCGACGTCCTCATCGGTTGAGAGGCGCCACCTGATATCTCCACCTGCCTCCAACAAGTATAGCTGGCGCCCCCATGCTCCGGCGATCACCTCCGCGGCACCATCGCCATCCACATCCTCGACGAGGATGCCGGTCACCCGGCTGCCCGCCGGGTATTCCCAGACTAGCTTGCCTTCAGCATCCAGCGCGCGGAGCCGGTTGTCGTCGCCCCCGACCACCACTTCCATCCGTCCGTCGCCATCCAAATCCCCCGTGTCGAGAGCATAGGTGGCTGCCCCAGTCCGGTATCGCCAAACGAGTTGCCCATCTCGGCCAAGGGTATAGACGTGCTTGTCGTACGAGCCAGCGACTACCTCGCCAATGCCGTCACCATCGAGATCGGCTACAGCGAGCGACCAAACCACTTCATTAGTAGGATAACGCCAGCGCAGTGAAAGTTGAAGAGGCGTCAAGGCCGGAGGAGTGGCGGTAGGCGTCGGGATTGGTGAAGGGATTGACGTTGGGGCAGCGACGACCGTAGGAGAGAACCGACTGACGGTGGGCATGGCGGTCGAACCAACAGAAGGTGTGGAGACAGCCGATGCCCGTTCCCGACATCCTGCCAGTGACAGGAGAATCACCAACGTGAAGACCCGACAATGCTTGCTCACGACATCCTTGCGGTCACCGAGTGTGTCATACGAGCTTGATCCAACACCCGAGAATCCGTCTCAGTACCTGACGCCTTCAACAACCTGTGGAATATCCCTCGCCCACCGATCGAGCAACTCAGTCCGCGTGGGGATCCGAGAGAGGACGGGGGCGATCAGCAGCCTGCGCCCGCTCGTCCACAACAGCGCGCTATCGTGGAAAGCGTGCCGGACGACATCCAGGCCAGGCTCCTCTCGTGGCACAGTATATCACCTTCCGAAAGAGATGCAAAATCGCTCACGATACTCCATGATCCGTTACGTATTTCTGAGTATTCTTCGAATGAGGGATCTTGATGCAGTGGCCCCACGTACCAGGCCCAGAGTACTCTGAACCAGGGCCTGTTCCATCCCGTGTGCCGTTGTCAGGGCGGCATACACCTGCTATAATGGGAACACGACTCTTCTACTACCAGCGAATGGCTGACGACGTCTGAGAAAGGCAAGACATGGGGCGCATGAGTTTCGAAAGACTCGCCCTGTTGGGAGAGCGGCTGGAGAAGACTACCAGCAGGCTGCAGATGGCGGAGATGATCGCTCAGTTCCTGAAGCAATTGGCGCTCGATGAAGTCCCTGCTGGCCTGCGCCTGCTGATCGGCCAGATATTCCCCGACGGGGATGAGCGAACGCTGAACCTGAGCTGGCGAGCCGTGTCCAAGATCGCCCTGGACCTCACAGAGGCTTGCGATGTTGATCGGCAGGCGGTCTATTCCGGGGCAGTTGATGCAGGAGACGCAGTCCGTTTGCTGTTAGAAAGCTTTCGAGAGAGCCCTCCCCAGCCCCCAGCTCTGACCATTCTGGAGGTATATCAGACCTTCGAAGAGATAGCTGAGACCAGCGGCAAAGGGTCACGGGCAACGAAGGAGGGACTTCTCCGCTCCCTCCTGTTGAGAGCCACCCCGCTGGAAGCCAAGTACCTGGCAAAGAACGTCGTGCGGGAGATGCGCCACGGCGTGAGCGAGGGCATAGTCCTGGATGCACTAGCTCAGGCATCTGGAGCGATGAAGACGGTGGTGCGCAGAGCCAACATGCTCTGTGGAGACCTGGGGGAAGTCGCAGTAGTGGCCTTGAGTGAGGGCGAACCCGGTCTACAGAATGTCCATCCACGCCTCTTTCGCCCTTTGAAGCCCATGCTAGCCCAGACGGCAAAGGACCTACACGAAGCTTTCGATTACCACAAGGGAGAGATTGCCCTGGAGTACAAGCTAGATGGGGCTAGAGTCCAGATACACAAGGATGGCCCCAAGGTCCAGATCTATACCCGCAACCTGTCCCAGGTGACCAAAAGCCTACCTGAGATAGTCGAGGAGGTCCAGATGCAGGTGCGGGCGGAGACGGCGATCCTGGAGGGAGAAGTCATCGCCGTCGACGACGAGGGCCGCCCTCTTCCCTTTCAGCACGTGATGCGCCGCTTTCGCAGGGTGCACAGAATAGCAGAGACAGCTCATCAGGTACCAGTGCAACTGCGCCTGTTCGATATCTTGTACCGTGACGACGAAAACCTCGTGGATTTGCCCAACCAAGAAAGATGGCGGATCTTGGAGGAGACCAGTGGAGCTATGCTGGTGGTGGGAAGAAAGGTGCCGCGCGACATACAGGAGGGCGAGGCTTTCGCTCAGCAGGCGTATCGTGAAGGACACGAAGGGGTGATGGTCAAACACCTACTCAGCCCCTACCGCCCTGGAGTGAGGGGCAAGGCCTGGTTCAAGGTCAAGCACACCATCTCTCTCGACCTGGTCATCGCGGCCGCGGATTGGGGATACGGGCGACGCCATGGCTGGCTTAGCAACTACCACCTGGCGGCGAGAGATGAGGAAGAGGGCACTTTCCTTGAGGTAGGCAAGACCTTCAAAGGGCTTACTGACGAAGAGTTCAGAGAGATGACAGAACGGCTTCTTGCCCTGGAGACCCGTCGGCGCGGAGGCACGGTTTTCGTTGAGCCGAAGGTAGTCGTCGAAGTGCTCTTCAATGAGATTCAGGCGAGTTCCCAGTATGAATCCAGGCTTGCCCTCCGTTTCGCGCGCATCTCGCGGGTGCGGGACGACAAGGCCGTTAAGGAGGCCGACACCCTCCAGACAATTAGGCAGCTATTCCAACAGCAGTTTGACCAGAAGGGACAACCCCAGGAAGCCAACTCAGGCTAAGCCCTTCAAATCAAAGCCTCGACTCGTTCCGGCAACAGCCCGAGGTCTGGCAGAACCTCGCCATAGGGGTGTGCTCTGACGTAGGCCTCGCACCACGCCGGAGTGTATTCGGTCTTGAGCAACAGGAAAGGGATGCCCATCATCATAGGTAGCGCACCAGGCATGGAAAACGTGTCCGCTGCAACCACCAACTTCTCGGCGTCGCGCATCTCCTTCACCAAGGCATTGTAGTAAGCTGGACGGCGCAGGTCAATGGTGTGCTCCTCATCCACCCTGAAAATCTGGCCCTCGCCTTGCTCAGGATGAGCGAATTGCCGCTCCCAGGAGGGGTCTATTCCATACTGCCGTGTATCTCCTAGCACCCTGATCTGCTCAAACCCCAGGATTCTCATGTTCTTCCGCACCTTGTCCCCCTTGGAACTGCTCAGGATAATGGGCTCTAGTCGAGGATGCGCCATCAATTCGCCTAGGACTCGCTCCGTCGCTTCTCGAAAATGGGGCTCGAGATCGAAGGTATGCTTGTGAAAGAGGTAGTTGCTGCAATCTACTATGGGATCGTACTCAGCCTCGGGGAAGTGATCTCCGACGGCCTGGGTGTAGGAGGGATTGGTGCGCAACATGATCAAGATGGTGGTTGTGTTTGCGATGAAGGCCCCTTCGTCACTGTAGGAAGCTACCCCCCCATTCACCTCCCACCAGTACTTGTGGGGCTGAGCGAGGAGCATTGCCCTTGTGCGGTAGTAGTCATCTCGGACCTGGGATAAAGGCGCCTTCAAGATTTCCCGAGAGAGGGTGCCGATGGACCTTTCTGCCAGCTCTCCCACTTGGTCCTCCTCAGCAGTCAGGGTGCCGTCGTAATCGAGGATGACCTTGACTAAACCTGTCGACATCTTCAGAACACCTCGCTCCACAGGGCCGCTCGGCATTATAACAGGTGTCGCAGCGACTTTCAAGACATCATCTGGACAGCGGTCCGAGTGGTGAGCTATAACGACAGCAGGGAATCCCCTTCGTCACAGTGATGCCTCATCGATAATCGAGAGTGGAAGAGATTTGGCTAGCTCAGGGGTGTCAGCTGACAAAGCGAAGGGTCTACTGCGTAGAGCCTGGCGGACATCAGCCCGGTCAGGCTGAACCATGATCTGCAACCCATCTGCTATTACTACGACATGGTGCTTTGGCTCACCCGTTTCTATTCCAACCTACGAGGGTTGTACTATACAGCCTCCCTGTTGAACCTATGGTGGCTAGCGCTGCCGCTCGGGCTGCTTGTGGTCGTCGTTTGGCGCTTTCGCGGCGCCGCTGTGCCTGCCGTCATCGGCTTGACCGGCTTCGCCGAGATGACAATCGAGATGGTGGTGCTCCTGGGCTTTCAGGCGCTAAGAGGATACATCTATCACCAGGTAGCCTTGATCACGGCCGCCTTTATGGTAGGTACGGCCTCAGGAGGCGCAATAATGAACAGGCTGCTGAGTCGAGGGTTTGACCGAAGCAGAATCGGACATCGTGCCGTATTCATATCACTCCAAGGGTCCATCTTCGTCTACGCCCTCTCATTGCCCATCCTCATGGTCGCCGCCAACGCGTTACCGTGGCCTGACCTCTTGTTCCCGCTCTTGGCGCTGCTGGCCGGAGTTCTGGGAGGTATGGAGTTTCCTCTGGCGGTGCACCTGACCAAGGGTAGTGTGAGTAGAGTTGCCGGCCTCATCTACGGTACCGACCTGGTCGGCGCATGCTTTGGAGCTCTCATAAGCAGCACTCTGCTGATCCCTGTCTTGGGTATTCCCCAAACCTGTCTCGCGGTGGCTATCTTGGCGCTGGCGGGGTTGGTCTTGTTGCTGGCATAGGGAGAATTGCGTTTGCCGAACCCATTCTCCTGCAATATAATCACTCTGGTACAGCTGCCAGCTGGTCGCCGCGGAAGAGCATTGCGCAGGTCCACGATTCCGTCGGCGGCCGGCGGTGAGCGCGCTCGAGAAGAGATATGTTCAGGAAGGTTCTGGTAGCAAATCGAGGGGAGATCGCAGTACGCGTGCTACGGGCATGCAGAGAGCTAGGCCTGAGCACGGTGGCAGTCTATTCCGACGCGGACAGGACCGCCCTGCATGTGCTGTACGCTGACGAGGCCTATCATATCGGTCCCCCGCCAGCAGTGGAGAGCTATCTGTCTATAGAAAAGATCATCGCCGTGGCCAAGGAAGCTGACGTAGATGCCATCCATCCCGGCTACGGTTTTCTGGCCGAGAACCCCGGTTTCGCCCGCGCCTGTCGGGACGCCTCACTGGCTCTCGTCGGCCCAAGTCCAGAATCCATGGAGTTGATGGGCGACAAAGCGGCGGCGCGCCGCACTGCGGCAGGCGTCGGCATACCTATAGTGCCAGGGACCGACCATGCAGTAAGCGACGAAGATGAAGCCATCGCTGTCGGAGAGCAAATCGGCTACCCATTGCTGGTGAAGGCCGCGGTGGGAGGCGGGGGCAAGGGCATGCGCACTGTCTACTCGGCGGAAGAGCTGCCGTTTGCTGTGATCGCGGCACGGAGAGAGGCAGAATCCATCTTTGGAGATGGAGCCATCTATCTGGAGCGCCTGGTCGAGGGAGCCAAGCACGTTGAGGTCCAAATACTGGGCGACCAACACGGCAACATAGTCAGTCTGGGCGAACGCGAATGCTCGCTCCAGCGGCGGCATCAGAAACTGATCGAGGAGTCACCGTCCATGGCCCTTGATGAGGGCTTGCGTCATGAGATGGGAGAGGCCGCCATCGCTCTGGCGCGCGCCGTAGACTACACCAATGTGGGGACGGTAGAGTTCTTGCTGGACAAGGAGAAGAACCACTATTTCCTGGAGATGAACACCCGCCTTCAAGTCGAGCATCCAGTGACCGAACTGGTCAGTGGGGTGGACATCGTGAAAGAGCAGTTGCGCATCGCTTCCGGCCGCGCCATGCGCTATGGTCAGGAAGACATCAAGATCAAAGGTTGGGCGCTAGAATGCCGTGTCTGTGCTGAAGACCCGTATGACAACTTCCTGCCCTCCACCGGTCGCATCACGGGACTTCACGAACCGACCGGCCCTGGCGTGCGGGTGGACAGCGGAATCTACGAAGGGTTTGACGTCTCCCTTTACTACGATCCCCTCATCAGCAAGCTGAGTGTGTGGGGTGAGACCCGCGGCGAGGCCATATTGCGCATGCGCCGCGCCTTGGAGGAGTACCGAATCGTGGGCGTCAAGACCAACATTCCCTTCCACCAACAGATGATGAACCATACCGAGTTCATCTACGGGCAATTCGACACCACGTTTGTGGAGAACCGCTTCGCAATGCAGCAGGCAGACAAGTCAGAACTCCTCAAAGCAGCTGCCATCGCTGCAACCTTGGTGGACCATCAGCAACGCCAGCACACACTAACGACTAAGGCACGGCACGAAGGCCGGCCGGCTAGCGGCTGGAAGGTGGCCGGGCGCTGGAAGGCGATGGGACGATGAACTACGTCACCAGTGTTGGGGACGAATCTTTTGAGATTCGGCTCGGGCAAGAAGAAGAGATCACCGTCGATGAACAGACCCATGCAGCGAGCATCGAAAGCACCGGCGGGCCATCCCTCTACTCGCTGATCGTCGACAACTCTTCCTACGAGGTGGACATCGAGGAACGCAAAGGTAGCTACCGGGTCCTGCTGCTTGGAGAGTTGTACACCGTTCAGGTGGAAGACGAAAGAACCCGACGGGTAGCCAGAGCAAGAGCGGAAGGTCGGCCATCGGAAGACGATGAGATTGCCGTTAAGTCCCCGATCCCCGGCTTGATCTTCGATGTGCCTGTGAAAGAGGGGCAGGAGGTACAGGCCGGAGACATACTAGTCATCGTCGAAGCGATGAAGATGGAGAACGAACTCCGCGCATCCAGGGCAGGGGTGATCCAGGCAACCCACGTCGCCCCCGGCGACAGCGTCGACAAGGGGCAGGTACTGGTCACGATCGTCTAGCTCTCTCCAACACCCCGTGCACCACCTTCGCAGCATGAGCAGCGTTCTCGGCAAAGCTCTGTTTGAACTCCTTGAGCGAGTTCTCCGCTACGGAATCGGAGGCGGCGCGCACGATGAGGAATCGTGTGCCGTTCAGATGGCAGACCTGCCCTACGACCGCCCCCTCTCCAAGATAAGCCCCCCATGACGGATATCTCGCACTTAGGTGACCGATATCGAGGAGTTCCCAAGGCAGCCCTTGCACCCCAGAAGCACCAAACACTAGCTGAGCTCAGGGGTACAATGCTTTTTCAACCATCGTGCCGGTTGGGATATGCTGAGCTCAGCACTGGCCACCTGCCAAGTGAAGTCTTCTAGCTCGCGGTTGCTTGCATTAGGCAACCAGCCGTTACGTCTGAGGAATATGGCAGCTCCCGTCACGCCAGTTCGCTTGTTTCCGTCAACAAAAGGATGATTGCGGATGAGGGAATCCATAAGCGCGGCAGCTTTGGAAAAGATATCCAGATACAGCTCTTGACCTTCGAAAGTAGCTTGTGGACGGGCGACGGCCGATTCCAACAGACCGATGTCACGTACTCCATGACTTCCCCCAGTCTCCTCTACTACCCGGGCATGGAGGAAGAGAACTTGCTCAACGTTGAGATAGTTCATTCCTTGGCAAGGGCCTCTAGTGCTGGGCGATACTGCTCAACGAACTCAGCAACCTGACGGGCGAACTCCTGATCTATCCCTGGAAGAGCCCTGCTAACTGGCGCGATGATGATCTCACCACGCTCCTTGTCCAATTCAACGGACACTTCGGCCCCTTCCTTCAGTCTTAGGAACTCCAGGGTTTCCCTGGGTAGAGAGACAACCATGCTATTCCCCGTCTTGAAGATCTTGCGCGCCATTCCCCGACCTCCTTGGAGAAGTACTTACGTTGTAAGTATATCCTGGCTGTGCACTTTTGTCAAGGACGACATTAGGGGGATGGACCTTCACCTCGTCGCCTTACTCAGCGTACTCTTTCCAGTGTAGCCAGAACTACCCTGGCAGCGTCTGCGGCGGTTTGGGCGAAACTCCGTTTGAACTCAGCGACCGAGTTTTCCGCTGCAAAGTCCGACATCGCGCGTACGATCACAAAAGGTATGTCATTCAGCAGACACACTTGCCCTACTGCGGCACTTTCCATGTCCACGCAGTCTCCGCCGAAGGTGTCCCACAGCCGCTGCCGTTTCTCATGACTTGTGATGGCCTGATCTCCCGTGAGCACCGTCCCCACATGTATCCGGTCCTCCAATCCCAAATCCTTTCCCGCCTCCGCGGCAAGGCCCACCAACCTGGGATCCGTCTTGAGCCAACGCCTCCTGAGCTTCTTCGCTAGATCGGGATCCCCCAGTTCGAAATCGTGTTGCAGGGCCCTCTTTGAGATGACGATGTCGCCTATCTTGAGTTCGGGATTGACAGCACCAGCGACTCCACAACAGATGATGGCCTGCGGCGCGAACTCATCTATCAGATGCTGCGTGCACGCTGCCGCCCTCACCTTCCCCACGCCGCCACCCACAGCCACGACCCGGCAGCTGCCTATCACCCCCTCGTATAGGGATAGCTTTCCCCACTTCGAGGCCCGCACGTCATCCATGGCCTCAACTAGCGGCTCTATCTCCTCCTTGAGCGCCGCCACGACGCCGATTACCACGACCTCATCTCCTCCCTCGCTATGGATGTGCCGCAAGGTGTAAACGGGTGCCCACCCACTTACCGGCTGGATGCCCGACCTCTTCCAACCTGGCGATCACCTCGTCTACATCGTAATCCACACGATGCAAAGCCACTTGGCAGTCGCCCCCCTCAAGGTCCAGGATGGCGTAGGCCGCCCGCTGGTCACCGTCTAAAGGTAGACCCACGCTGCCGGGATTCACCACCGATGTCTGGCCCAGCGAGCGCTCCAACTGGTGGTGTGTATGGCCGCACAACAGAAGTCTGGCGTCGATCCCACCCAGCAGGTCTCGCAACTCACCGTTCGTTGTGGCCGCCCAGACACCCAACTCATCACTGACAAATGAGGCGTGAGCGCCAAGGATGGCACCATAGTCAGCCACATCCGATCTTTGAAGGTACGGCAAATCCCGCAGGAACGCATACCACCGGTAGTCCAGTCGCTCGAACGTCCAACGGAAATTGCCGTCGCGCTCCTCCAAGAGCGTAGCCATTCCCTCCCACTGAGCCTCGTCGTCCGCGATTTTCCGAGGTCGTTCTCCGGTGACCAGATAACGATCCGTGTTGCCCTGTAGAAAACGGACCCTTGGCAGCGCGGTCAATCGCTCTAGCACTTGGAGCGGATATGGGCAGAACACCGTCAAGTCTCCCAACACCCAAATCTCCTCGGCACCACCCTGGGCCTCCAGATGCGACAGCACTGCCGCGAGGGCGGGCAGATTCCCGTGGACGTCAGCCAAGACAGCGATACGCATTGACTCCCTCCTTTTTGTCGCGGCTGCAGCCCTGAAGGGCGTCAAACTACCTCAATCGCGGCAGGACCCTCCACAACCTCGCCGACAATCCAGTACTGCTGCCCCTCTTGGGAGAACAGCTGCGCCAGTCGGTCCGCGTCACCAGGCGCCACACAGATAAGTAGGCCTCCCGATGTTTCCGGAGTATACAGCAGCATTTGCATCTCTTCCGCCACCCCAGACGCGAACTTCACCCTGCCTTCATAGGCATCCTTATTGCAGGAAGAGCCGCCGGGGAACAGCCAGTCGCCAGCGTACTCCTTCGCTCCATCCAAGAAAGGCAGTTTGTCGAAGTGAAAGCGCAGGGTGACCTTGTTCAGCTCCGCCACCTCATACGAGTGTCCGATGAGAGCGAAGCCTGTGATATCGGTGAGGGCGTGGACCTCCACCTTCTTCATCAATTGGGCAGCTCTCCGATTTAGCATCAGCATCTGCTCCACTGCACCTCGCAAATGAGCAGGTTCGGCCGCGCCTCCTTTTGCCGCAGTGGTGATAATGCCAACGCCAAGAGGCTTGGTCAGGAAGAGTACGTCACCGGGCTTCGCTCCCACCTTGGTGGCGATCTCCTGGGGATGCACGAGACCCATCACCGCTAGTCCGTACTTCGGTTCGTCGTCGTCCAACGTATGCCCTCCGGCGACGACTCCGCCCGCCTCAGCCAACTTCTCCGCCCCACCCCTCAGTATTTCACTGACGATCTCAGGCGGCATCGCGGAGGGAAAACTGGCGACGTTCAGCGCCAGGATGACCTCTCCCCCCATAGCGTAGACGTCGCTCATGGCGTTGGCAGCGGCGATGGCTCCAAAGTCGTAAGGATCATCCACAATGGGCGGAAAGAAGTCAATGGTCTGGATGATGGCTAGCTCATCGCTAACCTTGTAGATGGCTGCGTCATCGCCCGTCTCCAGCCCCACCAGGAGGTTCGGATAATCCTCCGGACGAAACATCTCTCGCAGAGGGCGCACGACCTGCGCCAGGGCCTCCGGCCCCCTCTTGGCCGCTCAACCGGCCGCCTTGGTCAAGGTCGTCAGACGCCGCCATTTGTCTACTGCACTCATCTTCTGCCTCCGAGTCTACTAGAAGGCCACTTCATGACCTACGAGCCGCCCTGTTGAGGCCCTCCAATAACACTTCAAGATCAATGGAGTACTTGGCAGCCACTTCTTGTCTACTCCACAAGAGTGCACTGCCACAGATGCACTCGTCAGCTTGCTCATCATACTTCTCGAAGACGGATTAGGTAATGGGGTACCTCTCTACTACGGCCAGGACTTCTCGATCCTTGGTTGTCGCTCGGAAAGCCTTTCCTTCAGATCCTCGATTCAGTGAGTTTCTACTCCAACAGCCAGTTGACGGTTTCCCGTAGACCTACAAGCAATGGCGTGAACTCGAGGCCTAGCGCTTCCCTCGCCTTGCGGGTGTCGAAGATGAAGCTGTGCAAGGCTGTCCTTGCCTCGTCTGGCGAGACCCAGGGCCGTCTCCCGGTGACCTTGGAGAGCGCTCCCATGACTCTTGCCGTCCCGTTGAGGAGCGAGCCAGGCACCGTGCGAGGTTCGCGTTTCACTCCGGCGATCTCCGCAGCGAGGCTGAGAAACTGAACTAGTGAGGTATTCTCTCCGCCCAAGATATATCTTTGACCGAGCTCCCCCCTGTCCATAGCCAACAAATGTCCCTGCACAACGTCGTCAATGAATACGAAGTTCAGCCAGGTATCCACCACGGCTGGCAGGCGACCGTTCAGGAAGCGGATAAGCGCCCCAGTCATGTGTGTGGTCTGTCCCGGCCCATACACCGTCGTGGGGTTGACACATACCAACGGCAGCCCCTGCTGAGACATCTCCAGGGCCACCTGCTCCCCCAGGTATTTGGAACGCTCGTAGTCTGAGAGGAAATATCCCCTATGAACCGTCTCCTCATCGCCCAGTCCGTCTCGCCCCTCGCCGATGGTGACCGCAGAACTGGTGTGGACGACGCGCTCAATCCCCATCTCGAAGGCAGTCTCCAAGACGTTCCTGGTGCCCTCCACGTTGACCTCATAGTAAGCCCGTTTGTCGGGCTGCCACATGGCAAACAGCGCCGCGGCATGGAAGAGGCGGTCGCAGCCATCAAGAGCCGGCCGTACCGCCGCGCGATCCAAGATGTCTCCCGCCATCAATTCAGCACCGATCCGACCAAGGTGGGGCGCTGACTCTATTCTCAGGTCGAATACCCTGACCTTTTCCCGTCTCGCCAGCAGGCTTTCGACAAGCTTCCCGCCTATATAGCCTGCCCCGCCAGTCACAAGAACGGTCATTCCACAACCTTGTAGGCGCCGTTGGCGGTGGCCAACCCATGCTTCAGGGCCGCCGCGATCTGGGGCAACTCAACCGGATCCCCGGCCAGCCTGTTCTTGGCCGGATAGGACTGAAGTATCTTCAAGGCTTCGAGGTCCATGGCAACCATGTCCCCAGAAGCCATGATGATCCCTGGTTCCACCAGTTCACCCTGCTCGGGACCTCCACTGACGAAGGCCTTTCGGCCATCCATGATTATCAGGTCTGGTTGCCATATCAGGTTGATCTCCGTCACCTTCTCCTCGAGATTCTTCATGTGCAGTGCCAGTCGCTGACCGGGGTGCACAAAGCCCACCGACAGCTTGAGCGAGAGGGCGAAACGAGCGTATCTGTGAGTCTTCATGCATGGAAGATAGACCAGTCTGTCGGCGTCGTAGGCCACCCTGGGCACGGCGACGCGATGGAGGTACTCGCCTTCTGTGGGAACCTCCAGCCACTCAGTCTCACCGGCATCGAAGGGGACGAAGTCCACGCCCATCTCGCTCAGCAGATCAAGCGCTCCGAGCTTGGTCGCTGTGTTTCTAGTGGGCCGCCAGAGTCCTCCAGCGCTCTCACCCACTGTGAGTGCTGCTCCGGCATCCATTAACAACTCAAGAACCGCCCGTAAGAATTCCAGGTCCGTCGAACCTGGGAAAGCGTCGGGGCTGTTGAAGTTAGGTTTGACCAGCACCTGATCCCCCGGTCGGATGAGCCTGTCAAGCCCACCCAGCAACTCTAGGCTCTTCGCCACGCCCTCCTTGACTCCGTTGAGCACATGCACCTTGCTAACCAGCGGCTCGCCCTGATCGGTCCACAAGGCGGTCTTGCGCGCCTTGGGCGGCCTGACTTCCAGATTCCCAGGCTTTCGATCCGCAAACAGATGATACATGCCGCGCAGTGTGTCCGTCACAGCCATCTATCTTGCTCCCATTATACGATCTCGTCCCACCCCATACGTAGATGCCCTCTCAGGCGGTCCTCGACTGCCGTGAGCGGGTGCTCCTCGTCGGACATCCCCTGCATGAAAGCGAAAGACGGGTACCCGGCCTTGCGCTCCTCCTCCCATTCGCGGGCGAAAGCCCCGCTGAATATGTCATCCAGCGCATCGCGCATGCTCCTGTCGATCTCCTCCCGATTCAGGGCCAAACTACGAATCATGCCGCCGAACTGGCTGGTCAGCGAGTGAAGACGTGCCTGCTTCATCAAACCAAGTTCCGCCATGGTCCTGAACACGTAGGCCATCTCGCCTGACATATAGAGCTCCAGAAGGAGGGCTTCAGGGGGAAAGCCCGCTTCCACACCCACGTGGTAAGCGGTGGTGATAGCGGCGCCAAGTAGCGGCCCAAAGGCCTGCTCCATGAAGAGATCTAGATGGGTCTCCTGCGCCGCACTCAACTCCATCACGCCTGCCCTGGTCGAACCTATAGCCTTTGCCACTGCCAGTGCAAGCCACCAGGCCTGCCCGGAAGCGTCCTGTTCAACAGAGACGAAACTTACGAAGCCAGCCCCCTCGAGGTAAAGCTCTCGCACCCCCTGGCCCAGCATGCGAGGAGCCACCATGATGACGTCCACGAAATCAGGCGGCTGGATGTGCCCATAGGTCAAGTTGTATCCCGAGGCGAAGACCAATGCCTTCCCCTCCAGCAGCCGCTCGGCGACATCCCTCTCATACACCACAGGCGCTGTCTCGTCAGGTAGGAGGAGAAAGATCACGTCGGACCTCTGTGCAGCTTCCGCCAGTGCAAGGACTTCAAACCCATCCTCGAGCGCCTGGTCTCGATATTCATCCTCGATATTCCCCACGACCAGATTCCGAACCCCACTATCGCGCATGTTCAAAGCCTGAGCTCGTCCTTGATGACCGTAACCAAGCACGGCGATGGTTCTGTCCTCCAGGAGGCCAAGGTCTGCGTCCTCATCATGGTAGAACTTCACCATCTTACCCCTCCTCGATCTCCTGCCAAGCTTGACGGTATCCCTCCAGAAAGGGTTGCAGGAGTGGAATGAACCTGCGCAGCTTCAAAGCTGGCAAGCCCTGCAACCGTAGCTTCCCGCTTAGGAAGGCCATCGCCACCGGCGTCCGGCCGAGAGCTACGTCGTGAAGAACGGCGGCCTCAAGCTTTACGGTGCCATCGACCTCCCTTGGCGCCTGAGGGACAAAGCTCAAGTCTCCCGCGTCGCCGATGACGAAATAGGCCTTGAGATCATAATCCACGAAATGCCAGAGGAGCACCCTGAACACCTCAGCCACGGCTCTAACGGTGTCAGGAGCAAGCTGAGTTCCTGTCAACTCGATCGCCCGGCTCAGCAATGGGACCAGTTCCTCCTTGCTGGGCCTTCGTTCTCCAACCACTTCTCTTCCTTCTCAGCGATCCACAGGGGTCAAATCATATTCTACTGAAGCCCTTCCCGTGGGTCAAATCCCAGCTGTGTGATGGGGCCAGATGGATGATCAAAGCACCCATCCACCCAGTCTGCAGATGGTGAGGACATCTCGAGAACGAGAGGTCATCAAGAGGCGCAGCCATAGTAACCGTCCGTCATCCACTTGGGCTGGATGGTGTGAAGCTGAGCGAGTCAAGTCCTAAGACCTTAGGACGCCCCGCTAGACTCCTTCGGGTCATTCAATCAGTTCGGTGCCGCAGATTGTTCAACGTGTCGTAACAGCGGTTCGTTGTCTCGTTCCTTACAAGGGACGGATTCCATCAAACTCGACCCCTGCGGCATCGAGGATAGAACGCACCCTGTGGACGTCTGCCGACTCGCACCTAAGGCAGACGCCACAATCAGAACTAAGATGGCGGGGCACAGGGATGAGCTTGACCTTCAAAGCCGCCCCTTTGGCCAGTTTCTCAGCTCGTAGGACGCCGCTAGTTGACTGGAACAGAACGACGCTGTACTGTGGGTCCCCCACGACATCCTCCTACAAAGCAATCACGTTGCCAGCCCCTAGTAGAGTCTCCGAAATGGTGTACATGTTGGAGATCTCCCCGACCGCAATCTTCTCCTTCAAGCCGAAATGGCCGAGGCAAGTACCACAAGCCAATATGTCCACGCCTCTCTGCTCAAGAGCCTGCAAGTCCTCCACAACCGGGGACCCCTCGACCGTCAGCTTGACGCCACCGTTGATGAAGACCATGGTCGCGGGCAATGGTTCCACCTCATCCAGTGTGTGCAGGAATGAACGTATCAGGATACGCCCTAGCTCTTCATCTCCTCGTCCCAAGCCATTGCTCGGGATAAGTACCACCGTGGGGCCACCAGGCCCGACTGCCGCAGAAGCTGGCGCGGTTTCCTCTTCCGGAACAGCACCCACCTTGCTCAGATGCAGATAGATACCGTCGTCCTTCTCCTGCACCTCAACCGAGTACCCCTGCTTGCTGGCCATACGCGATACGTTCATCTTGGCGGTGTCATTGTCCACAATAGTCGTCACCGCCTCGGTTTCAGCCATAGCCTTTCTTGTTAGAATGACCGGTTGTGGACACTCAAGTCCCCTGCAGTCTACGGTCTTCGTCATTCCACACCTCCACTCCAACCAGATTACCCCGTGTAGCTTCCCCAATCTACCTACGATTCGCTTCTTGCTATCTCCCTCGCAGCTCTCGACGCTGCCTCTACCTCTTCCACCGTATTGAGATAGCTCAAACCAAAGCGCACCGCCCCCACAGGGAACGTGCCGATGGTCCGATGTGCGGCCGGGGCACAATGAAGCCCGACCCGGCTCATGATCTCGTACCGCTCATCCAGTAGCGCCGCTACCTTGGAGGGAGCAATACCCTCGACGTTGAACGAGACGCTCGCCACCTGCATCTCCGCATCGTGACCCCCGTAAAGGGTCACGCCAGGGATGTCCAGAAGCCCGGCGATGAGCCGTCCTGTCAACTCCACCTCGTGGGCACGGATGGCCTCCACTCCCTGCTCCAGCAGAAACTCGACCCCCGCCCTGAGACCTGCCAGCCCCACCGTGTTCGGTGTCCCACTCTCATACTTGTCCGGCAGAAAATCCGGCTGCTCCTCCTGCTCGGATCTGCTGCCCGTACCCCCTCGCTTGAGAGGTCGCAGATCATCCACCACGACCCTCTCACCGAGGCAGAGCCCACCAGTACCTTGAGGCCCAAAGAGGGCCTTGTGGCCTGTGAAAGCCAACAGGTCTATCTGCATAGCCTTCATGTCCAAGGGGTATGCTCCAGCGGTCTGGGCAGCATCTACCAGCAAGAGAACGTCGTGCTTCCTGGCGATTGCCCCTGCCTCGGCCACAGGCAATAGGCTACCAACCACATTGGAGGCGTGATTGAGCACGATCATCCTGGAGTGCGGCCCAATGGCCGCCTCCAAATCAGTAGGGTCCAAGAAGCCTTCGGACGAACACCGCACAACGTCGAGCTCGATCACGCCCTGCGCCTCCAAGGCACGCAAGGGGCGCATCACGGAGTTATGCTCCATGCTGCTCGTAATAACGTGGTCGCCACGCCGCAGTATGCCACACAAAGCCAGATTCAAGGCTTCCGTGGCATTCAAGCCAAACAGTATGCGCAAAGGGTCACCCACATTGAAGAGCTGGGCCAACGCCTCACGGGTCTCATAGATAGTCCGACCAGCCTCGATGGACAGGCGGTGAGCCGAACGTCCCGGATTGGCCCCCACCTCCGTAATGAAATGAGACAGGGCCTCAACAACCCTCGCTGGCTTGGGCCAGGAAGTAGCCGCATTATCGAAGTAGATCATTTGTAGCACCTCAGGGAGAAGTAAGAAAGAGGAGTGGTCCCTCCATCTCCTTCAACAGCGACGCAGTCTCGCCACCGGAACCCCCAACTCAAGGAGAGGAAGAACTGGGGAAAGAACCTAGGCCGTGAGGAGCCCAGGTCGGCCTCGGCTTGAGGGAGCAGGTTCGGAGACGCTGCAAAGCATGATTATCGAAGCCTGATGCAACCCGTGCATCGCGCCGGGGGCCCGGCTTCAGCCAGCTCAAGTGAACGGTATGGAATGATACCGATTCCAGGTCATCAACCCTGCTCACCTCCTTCCTAGGTCCAAGTGCGGATGTCCCCCAACACTAGGGGCAATCAGCGTGCATTATACGGCACGTGCGAAGCATTGTCAACATGGAGCGGCCTGACACACCTGGTTTGTCACCACCCAGTACGAGGCTTCCCAGGGGTCCGAAGCACCGCAAGGGCCAGTGGTGGCAATCGTGCGCGGGCCTGGATTCAGGTGAGCAACACAGCGACAGAGAGCCTGGTATTGCCGTTGTAAAGGGTCTGGTACTGCACGCCATTCGATAGGGCCTGCACCAATGCTGGTGAGTCTATCGAGGCGCAGGGAGCATCAGCAGAAGCATCTCCCAACCGGTTAAGGCTTACCTCCTAGGAGTTCGGCAGTCTTGGCATCTTGAGCGTGGCGAAACCGGCTGACCCGGTCATGATGAGCGGCTTTGTCGCCAACTAGCAGGTCGTGCAGTGACCGGTCCAACATATCTTCCACCACCCCGGGGATCTCCGACCTTTCCTCTGGAGGCACATCCTGCTTCAGCCTCTGCACGAGATCCAAGTGGTGGCGTACGGCCGCAAGACGATCACCCACCTCCAGCAGACAGTCGACTATCCCCTTGTGCGCCGCCTCGCAGTAGTAGTCCTTCGCGATCGCGAGCCTAAACCACTCAAGAGCGTCTTCTGGCGGGCCACGCCTGGCGGACAGCCTTGCCACCGCCAAAACAGCCTCGAGGTACAGTTGTTTCAGCCGCACTCTAATCGGTTCGCACCACTCCGAATCGCGGCCCTCCAAGTAGTCTCCCTCGTAGAGTTGGAGAGCCGTGTGATACAGTCCTTCAGCCTCCCTTGGGTCTTCTCTCAAGCGTCTAGCCCGTTTAACGAGAGCCTCGAACTCAGCGACGTCGTACTTCCACTCAACAACGTTCGCGACGCGATAGACGTCATCTTCCAACACTACCACCTCCACCTCCAACGCCTTGCGGCACCGATACAGCGTCGAGTGGAACAAACCCTCGCTCTTGTCTTGGTTCATTCCCGGGAAGAGGCGGTCCGCGATTTGATCTTTTGTCAGTCCCGCTGCATGATTCATCAGGAGGAAGAACAACTCCTGGGCCCGCCTGCTACCCCATGCCTTCTTGGATATGCCGCGGGATGCGATCCACACTCGAGGCTGACCAAGGGCCTCGGCTCTCCGAGGAGCCACCTGCATGCCCTACCTCCTTTGCTCGCCCTGCAGCCCGACAAGGAAGCACTCGCTCAGGGCTCACACTCCGACCTCACTCTGCGGCGTAGGGTCTCCAACGCCACTCACATTATGGCACAGTCTCTCCAGCTTGTCAAGCGGCTGACACCACATGTTGGGGCACGGCGTATAGCGACCACAACATGTCGTACCTGCGCGGCGCGCGAGTGCTCGCCGGGGCCCAAGGCGTCTGAGGATGAGTTACCGTGGAGGGCACTTCAGTAGTCGAGGCTTCCGTCCTCACACTTGCCCAGGCAAGATGGAAGTGATACAGTTGGAGCGCCCTGCCAACACAAACAGCAAAGGAGTGAAGTCCAGATGGCGAAGAAGAGCAAGAGACCTTCCACATACTTGTATCCGGTGCCGGTGATTCTGGCCACATGTGGGATTGAGAAGCCGAATATCATTACGCTCGCTTGGGTTGGTACTGTTTGCTCCGAACCTCCCACCGTGGGTATCGGCGTGCGGCCAGCGCGCTATTCTCACGGTCTAATAGAGAAAACTGGCGAGTTCGTGATCAATATCCCTGGGGAGGATCTGCTGGAGGTGACTGATCATTGCGGTCAAGTCTCCGGGCGCGACGTTGACAAGTTCGCCGCCTTTGGCCTAACACCCGCACCAGCGTCGGTGGTGAAGGCTCCGCTAATCGTTGAATGCCACGTGAACATGGAGTGCAAGGTCGTGCAGAAGATCCCTCTTGGCGCCCACGATCTTTTCCTGGGGGAGGTGGTTGCAGTCCACATCGATGAGGGGGTCCTGGACGAGACGGGCCGTCGCGTAGACTATGGAAAGGCCAAGCCTTTTGTCCTGACCTTCGGGGAGTACAGAGGGCTTGGCGAAGCCATGGGCACTTATGGCTATTCGGTGAAACAATAGGCGTGTTTCTCTATTCGGGCTGGCGAGGCTTCAGCGACAAAGCTTCATAGACCTCCGCTTGTTCGGCGCGTCTCCTGATTCTCATAGGACCCAGTGCTCTGGCGTCAACGAAATCCTTCACCTGGTGATACGTGGTATGGGTCAAGAGAATCTGCTGCCCCTTGGCCAGTTCCTGCAGCCGGAAGGCGACATTCACGGCATCGCCTACGGCCGTGTAGTTCATCAATGCCTCGCTGCCCACGTTGCCCACCAATACCTCACCCGTGTTGATGCCAAATCCAAAATGCAGCACTGGTTCAATATGGTGACGCTCCAGACTCTCTCGTAGCGCAAAGGCGGTCTTGACGGCGCGAAAAGCGTGATCAGGCTGATCCAGAGGAGCGTTGTACAGCGCCATCACCGCATCCCCCATGAACTTGTCCGGTACACCACCTTCGGCGAAGATCACCTCGGTTGCCAAAGCAAGGTAGCTGTTCACTACCTCCAGCAGTCTCTCGGGTGCCATCTTCTCAGCCAGCGCCGTGAATCTTCGGAGATCGGCAAAGAGTATCGTAACCTCTTTCCTTTCACCCCCCAGCTTGGCGCGCGACGGGTCGTCAATGAGATAGCGGGCCACAGGTGATGGCAGGTACCTCTCAAACAACTCCCGAGTCTTCTCTTCGAGTTCCTGTATCCGTCCGTAACTGCCCTCCAGCTCAACGTACTTGGCCTGCAGTTCATCATGCGCCAGAGCCAGTTCCTCCTGGAGACGTTTCCGCTCCTGGCGCAGCTGACTCCTTTCCAGGACCCGCTCCAATCTGATGAAAGTCTCCTTGTAGTCCAAGGGTTTGATCAGGTAGTCATCGGCGCCAGCGGTGAGGGCTTCGACAGCTATTTCCTCCGAGCCAAAGGCGGTCACCATCACCACGCCAAGCAATGGGTTCTGGTCCCTGATCCGCTTCAGGACAGTAATGCCATCCAAGCCCGGCATCATGATGTCCAGCAGAATCAGGTCAGGCTTCTGCCGACTGATTGCCTGTAGCGCCTCCCGACCGGTACCGGCGGTGGTCACGTCGTAACCTCCCTTTCTAAGCAGTTGCGCCGTGACCTCGCGAAAGGCTTCATTGTCGTCAGCCATCACTATGCGCCTGGTCATTGAATCCCTGCGACCCTAAGGCAAATAGGACACCCGCTTACTTAACTGCACCTTGCGCCCAACCCTACAAGTAACCCAAAGCCCTCAGCCTGTCCTCAAGTATCTTCTCCTCTTCCTCCGTATAGACCCTGTCTTCGTTCTCGGGCGCCTCTGGTATGTAACCCAACTCCTCTAGCTTACCGATGATTTTCCCCACACTCTCCTCAGGAGCTTCTCTGTCGGTGTCAGCAATCACTTCGGGGTTCAGAGGCTCCTCGTAGGGGTCAGAAACCCCGGTGAAGTTGTCAATCTCGCCGTCGAGTGCCTTCTTATAGAGCCCCTTCACGTCCCTCTCGATGAGCACATCCAGAGGACATCTGCAATACACCTCGACGAAGCGGCCTATGTCCTGGCGCACGAAATCCCTAACCTCCCTATAAGGCGAGATAGCCGACCCGATCGCTACCACGCCGTTGCGTGTGAGAAGCTTGCACACAAAACCGATCCGTTTGATGTTGGTATCCCGATCCTCCTTGCTAAAACCCAACCCCTTACTGAGATTGGTGCGGACTACATCCCCGTCCAGCACTTCTACCTTGAAGCCTCTGTCTCGCAGCATTCGCTCCACCGCGCGGGCCAGAGTCGTCTTGCCAGAACCAGACAGTCCCGTAAACCACAGCGTGAAACCCTGCTGTTCCATAGGCCTTTGCTCTAACCCTTTCTATGGGCTATCGTCTTGCCCTGCATATCCTCGGGAATGGGCAATCCGAATAGATCAAGCACGGTTGGCCCGACATCCGTGACTTGCAGTCCATCCACTCTGCCCCGGCCCTGCCGCCGAGGATCGTACATGATGAAGATGCCCTGCTGCGAGTGGTTGGCGTCATCGGGTCCGATGTCGTTCTCGCGGGTCCGGATATCTCTGTGCCCCATGCTACCCACCGAGCGCCAGAACAGGTTCCCAAAATAGACCATCAGATCTGGAGGAACGTTACGACATTCGCCGTAGACATCCTGGGGCTTGTAGGCCACAGTCCCGATGTTCACTCCATTCTCATCCGTAATCTGCGACAACTTCTCCACAAGCTCGTCTCGAACGCTCTCATACTCCCCAGCAGGGATGATGCCTCGAGGTTCCCTCCCCTGCACGTTCAGGAACAGGCGGCCGTAGTACCCACCTGCACCCCAAGCCACCGTACGATCCCAGTCAATCTCCACCTTCTCCAAGGGAACAATGTCCTGGGGCTCCTCCCTCAACGTTAGATAACCTTCTTGCTTCAACCACTCGTTGATGCAGATACCACCCTCCATGTGCTTCGCGCCGTGGTCGGAAACCACCAGGACAGCTGTATCTTCGTCAAGCGTACCCAGAATCTCCCCAATCTCTCGGTCCAGATACTGGTAGTAGTCCTTGATGGCGTTCTGGTAAGGGGACCCCGCTTCGTACTTCCAATGCCCGGGGTCGAAGAACTTCCAGAAACCGTGGTGGATGCGGTCAACTCCCATCTCCACCAGCATGAAGAAATCCCACTCCTTTTCCCGCAGCAGATGCCTCACCACCTTGAACCGTTTCTCGGTCATTTCGTAGATTTGACGCAGCAAATCGTCCTTATCCTCGGTGCGGAAATTCTCGACATCCAGCATGTACTCGCCCACCAACGCCTCTACCTCTTCCCTGAGCCCAGCGGGATAGGTGTATTGGCTGCTGGTGCTGGGAGTGAGAAAAGAGGTGATCATGTAGCCATTGATGGGTTTCACAGGATATGTCTGCGGAACTCCCACGAGTATGACTCTCCCGCCCTCTCTCGACAGGATGTCCCAAACCGTGTCCTCCACGACTGCCTTGGAGTTGGCGATCCGCATCCTGTCGTACGAGAAGTCAGCGCGATTGCGAAAGCCGTAGAACCCCAGCCGACCGGGGTCCTTGCTGGTCATCATTGACATCCAAGCCGGGACGGTGATGGGAGGGATAGTGCTCTCCAGCTCTCCGTACACTCCACCCTGCATAAGCCTCCTCAGGTTGGGCAAGTCGTCGCGCCACTGATCGAACACGAGTTGTGGTGTGGCGCAATCCAGCCCGATAACCAGTACCTTGCGTCGGCCCACCGACGGCTTCTCCGCGCCCTTGGTCTGCTCCCTCTTCTTCGTCATCCCCTCGATCAATACCTTGCTCACTTCCGGCCGCGTGAACTCCTCTGGCAGCATCTCTCCCCGGCTCACCATCTGTCTGACTTCGGTGCCGCTCATCACCACCCAGTCGGAAGCGTCGTGAGGGCAGGTCTTGACTGAGACCAGCCCTCCACACTTGCGACAGTAGAATACGTGCTCGAAAAACAAGGGCGTGATACCTATCTCGTCAGAATCGAAGTCATCGAAGATAAGCTGGGCGTCGTAGGTGCCGTAGTATCCGCCTACGCCAGCGTGATCGCGCCCCACGATGAAGTGGGTGCAGCCGTAGTTCTTGCGCGCCAGCGCGTGAAGGATGGCCTCGCGAGGCCCGGCATAGCGCATGGCCGCGGGGAACACGCCCAGGATCACCCTTTCGGGCGGATAGTAGTCTCGCAGCAGAGCCTGGTAGCTCATCATCCGTACATCCGCTGGGATGTCATCGGCCTTCGTCTCGCCCACCAGAGGGTGCAGCAGAAGACCGTCGCAGATCTCCAGCGCCGTCTTCTGAATGGCTTCGTGCGCGCGATGGATCGGATTCCGGGTCTGGAAGGCCACGATACGCCGCCACCCCCTCTGAGCGAACATCCGCCGCGTTTGACCTGGGTCGTGACGGAACTCCGCGAACGACCGATCTGCAGGGCGATCAAGCAAATGGATATCTCCACCCAAGAGGACTTCTCCCTGACCGTAGAGCCGGGCCACCCCAGGGTGTGCCTCTTCCGTGGTCCGATAGACAAGTTCAGCCTCTCTTACCCTATCGTATTCGAACCGTTCGGCCAGTTCCATCATACCGAGAATGCGTTCTCCCTCAACAAGAGCGATTTCCTCGCCCTCCTTCAGCTCATCCGCCGTTTCGCGAGAGACCGGTAGGGTGATGGGAATGGTCCACACCAAGCCATTGCTGAGGCGCATGTCCTCCAACACTCCTTCGTACTCGGCTCTGGCCATGAAGCCCGTCAAGGGACTGAAAGCCCCTACGGCGATAAGTTCAAGGTCAGACACGGCGGTGGGATTCAGGCTGACTTTCCTTAGAGCAGCCGCCCGCTCCAAGGCCGCCTCCTTCAAAACGCCCCGCAGCACACGGTCAACAAGCGTACCCCCATGGGGAGCGATTGCTCCCTTGTTCCTAGCCATACAACTCTATCCTCTGCAGAGATCCGATAGAAGCCAACTCAATTGATATACCACAAAAGAGCGGCCTGCGCAAACCGAAACTCGCATCCTGTCTAGTCACTGACTACCAAGAGCGTTCCTCTTGAACTGTCGAGTAGATACACCTCCTCCCTCGTCGCGTCCACGGCCAGGCCGAAGTTGTAGGTGACGGTCTCAGCGGGAACGCTGGCCATCAATGCCTGGTTCCGCTCGTCAACAACGAGGAGATCGCTGCCATCGGCAATGTAAAGACGACTTCTCTCTTCATCGACGGCAACCGCGTATACATTGCCTAGCGGGCGACCGACATCCCCTGCCAAGCGCGCAACCACTTCCCCTCTACGAACGTCAACCACTGCGATTTCTCGTCTCAGCGGAGAGGCAAGATAGACCACGTACGCTCGGCCCAGTGGGCCGTGAACGGCCATGCCAAGAAGGGGTCCTTGTGCGATCTGAATAGTGGAGACGACTTCCAGCCCGCTCTCTTCGATTACCGACAGGGTTCCGTCGCCCGCGTTGGCCACGTAGAGAACGCCAGCTCCACTGTCAGTGACCACAGCGTCCGGATACGCACCAACGGGAACTCTCTCCATAATGCGGTGGCTGGCTCCATCAACAACTACCAGATAGCCGGCTTCCGCGTCGGTCACGTAGATCCGGTTGGCCAACTCGTCCACAGCCAGACCGCTTGGCCTACTAAGACCACTGATGGTATCCACAACTCGGCATCCCGCGCCGTCCACTACCGACACGGTGCCTTCACCACTATTGGCGACATAGACAAGCCCCGTTGCAGTATTGACCGCCACAGCCTGCGAATCGCGCCCAACGGGCGTGGTACAGACAATGCGACGGGCCAAGGTGTCGACTGTCGCTAGGCTCCCGTCCCCCAGAGTGATGTATGCCCTCTGTCCGAGAGGATCGACGGCTATGCCCTGAGGATCAGGTCCCAATTCGATACTGGCCGAGATCTGCGGCGCCTCCCAGGGTTCCTCCGGCGAGGCCAGAGGCACAACTGCCACAGGAGGCAGTATGGGCTCGGCCTGCCATGAGTCCAGTTGGTGGAGAAGCTCTTCCATCTGCCGCGCAGCCTCAGACGCACTCTGCCGCTCGGTCCTTGTCAGCGCGCCTCCTTCCCCCCTGGAAGCCAGGGGGAAATGCTTCAGATAAAGCTGATCGACTACCCTCACCGGCGCGACTCCCGTCAACGGAGAGATAGTGGCATTATCAGCCCCGCCTGAGACATCGCTGTAGTAAGTGCCCGGCGAGCCAGCAGCCTGAGCTTGGAAGCTGATGGTGAGAACGGCCGGGATGACTTCCGTTGCGTCCGGTTTGGGCAAGGCCTTCACCGCATTGAATTGCTCGTGAGGCAAGTCTGTCGTTGGATAGAGCCAGTCCCATCGGGGCGTGCCGTAAGGATCAACCAGCTCAAAGGGCGTCACGCCGACCACCTCAGGCCAAGAAACCCAGAAGTCGCGGAAGGCTCTCTTCATGTAGTACGCTCGGTTGCTCTCGTTGATGGCGGAGTAACCTTCGAAGCGGAAGGTCCAGTCATACAGTCCATAGCCGGTCTCAGTCAGGATGACCTTGACGCCACTACGTCCTCCGTAGGAGGCCAAAGCCTGTAGCTCCAACAGATAGCAGTCAATGGTGTACTGGGGATATCGGGCAGTACCGTTATGGATGTTGTAGGTAGGCGGGTGGTTCAGCGGATAGCAGTGGGATGCCCAGAGATCGAAGGATTCCGCAAAGCCTGGAACGCCCACCAGTCGCCGGGTAAAGCCAGCGTTTCCTGGTGTCAGAGCGCCATTGAGCACCCGGATTCGTGAATCCCCGATGCTGTGAACGGCGGCAGCGACATCTACAAAGAAGCTACCGTACTCCCACGCATTTGGCTCGCCACTCCATTCGACCCACAGGTCCGGCTCATTCCACACCTGAACGTACAGGATGCGCCCATCCCGTCGTGGCAGTCCTTGAACCACACTCTTGTATGCTTGGGCGATTGAGGTGTAGTCTCCCGGGCTATCCGGCTCGGGTTTGAGCCAGTAGTCACCGCCCCACTCGCCTTGCACACGCACAATGGGCACCAAGTCGCGGTCGTAGGCACCATCTACGAAATACACCGAACAGGGGTTGGGTCCTTCCGTCGAGGCAGTCACTGGATAGAGAAGTTGCGTCACGTGACCGCCCATGCCAGCCAGTTCCAGCGCCTTGTCTAGTTGGAAGTCAACGTAGGATGGAAGGCACAGGTCCTGCACGAAAGTATGAATTCCGAAGACATTGTCGAAGACACGCGTGGCCCCCGGTATGGTGAACGGTCCCCAGGTCACATGTTGGCCGTCCACACCCGGGTCGGTGGAGGAGACTTCTTCGCCGTCTAGCTCAACCTCGGTGGAACCCGGCTGATAGCTGAACCCCAACGGCAACGTATGGGTGATCACGACGTTTGACGCCTCTGCGAAGCCCGAGTTCGCGAGCGTGACGGTGTACTTCACCGCCCCGCCGACCTCGGCCATCGGTTGCGCATTGGCGGCTAGGATCAGCTCCGGAGACTGCGCTGCCAGGGGAACCCTTCGCTGGACCAACGTGATAACTGACAGCAATACCAGCACGCACAGAAGAAAGCCTTTGGACCTTCCATGCGTCAACTGAGTACTGCCTTCGCGCACAACCGCATTGTGACTGCGCCCACTATGCGTGATTGCAGACCAAGTCCCTGGTTTCGTCACTGGTCCCCTGGGCCTGCAACTGCATGAATTCATCCTGCAACTCCGCCGGTTCCATCGGCATCGAGGCGGAAACTGAACGACGCGGCAAACGTGCGTTTAGCTCAGCGATCTTCTCCTCAAGTTCTCGTATCCTGCTACTCTGAAGGCTCTTCATGATCTCAACTTGACAACAGAAGCTGTCCGTGGGTATAATCAAGGAAGATACCCCCAAAGGGTATATCATATCATGGACGCGCAAGGCTGTCAAGCAGGTACAGTACTTGTGCCATGCACGACCAACTGGCCATCAGCATTGATGAGGAGTTGTACCAGGTCTGCGATAAATGTGTGGCTCGCAAGCTCTGTAGGGGTAGGCCCCTCGTGCAGGTGGATCCAGGAGAAGTCAAACTGAAAGATCCCAGTCGTGGCTTTGACTGCCGCCGGTGCATTCGCGCCTGTCCCTTCGGTGCCATCTCGGCACGGCAAGCCAGCGTCCCAATCTGATGAAACGTTTCAGGAGGTCAGCATTTCATGCCCATCTATGAGTACCGATGTCACGATTGCGGCGAGAAGTTCGAGAAACTCGTCCGTACGAGTAGCGACCGGACAGAACTGTCTTGTCCGAACTGCGGCAGCAAGCAAGCCGAGAAACTGATGTCCCTGTTCGGAACCAGTGGCTTCAGCGCTACGCCAAACTTCACGTCTTCAGCAAACGAGTCATGCCAGCCCACAGGTTGAGGCATCTAGCGACCTGAGGGCCGTCGGCTCTCAACAGTATCCTTCGTCGAGAAAGGGAACGATGCAAGAGATCTCGCCTTCGGTGAGGAAAGAACTCCGAGACAGACTGAGCAGGATAGAAGGACAGGCGAGAGGCGTACAGAGAATGGTGGACCAAGGGCGAAGTTGCCAGGAGGTTCTACATCAGCTGCTGGCCATCCGCTCCGCCGCCCACCAGGCCAGCCTGATCCTGGTAGAGAACCACGCCTTGGAGTGCCTGCGCCGCCCCGACCAGTCTCTGTCGACGGAGGAACTCGTCAACGACCTGATCGGCGTGCTGGCCAAGATGCCCTACTGATAGACTATGCCCTCACCACAGGCAGAGTGTGGAGGGCATGACGGACAATCAGCATGTCGGCATCTCGCCCGTGCTTGTCCTCCACAAAGCGCAGGGCCTCGACCATATTCACCGCCGGGATCATTTTCATCTCCTTGACCAGTTCAGGGTGCTCGGACCCCACGATGATTACCTCACAATGCTGCAAGACCTTCGCCATGACGAAGGCGCGTTGCCCTCCCGCCGGGTAGCCACGCTTTCGGGCCTCGTCCACGATCTCCGCTGCATCTCGGGCCGATTTCACAATCTCGCGGAAACGTGTCTCACCCAAACCTTGCCCCACACCTTCTTGACAGCGGGCAGGGATGATCATTGTGCCGCCCGCTCTGACCAGCGGCCGGGGAGCGAAGAACAGGTACGTGGGGGCTCGTGAGGCCTGATAGAGATTGATGTCCTTTGGATGACCCACCCCACCGATCACGACATCGAACTGGCGAGGAATCTCCACCTCATACAAGGTCCTGGCACTCTCAACCAACCGGTTGAATGCCACCTCCATTTCCCCTGCTTCCACCGCTACCACTCTAGCATGCTCATCCACCACCACGTTCACGATGAAGCGTAGGCCAGCCTTCCTGGCTATTTCCATCACCGCCTCGTGAAAAGGGTTGCCCTCGATTCTTCCCAGGCGAGTGCCAGGATGATCCAGCATCTGAGGGCCGTGCGTCACCTCTATCGTGCGCTCCCCCGCCGCCCCAATAGCCACCGTCTTCCGACCACCGCTGTATCCTGCATAGAGATGAGGTTCCACAACCCCCGTCGCTATCAACAAGTCAGCCTGACAGGCCTCCTTGCTCACCACCGCGGGAACGCCCCTCGAAGTCAGTCCCAGGTCAACCAGCCTGCTCCCGTCCAAAGGATCAGAATCCAGCACCTGATACCGGCTGACCATCTTCTCACCCAACTTAGCCACCTTCTCCTCGGTAGTAGTCGGGCGATGCATCCCTACCCCCACCAGGAGAGTGATGTCCTTCTGCTCTACCCCAGCTGCACCAAGCTCTTCCAGCAGAAGCGGAACCAGTAGCCCATCCGGACACGGCCGCGTCATATCGGTCACCACGATGCACACTCGGTCGCCAGGACTCGCGAGTTCCCGCAAGGGCGGACACCCCGCAGGGTTCCGCAACGCCGAACGTACGATCCCGTGAACGTCCGTGAGAGGCGGCACAAGGTCGTGTTCGACGACCAACGCCTCCCTGAACCCTTCGAGCAAGCTAAAGGTCAGCTCTCCCCTGCCATAGGGTACCCTGTATTCCCTTCCTGCCATACGCGCCCCCCAGAATAGCCTCGACCACCCATATTATACTGGGCGTGCAAGTCGCTGTCGAGCATGCGGGTCCAAAGCTAATCCTTGAAAAACAAACCGTGGCAGGCTAGAATACCGGGGCAAGGAGAAAAGGGCTCATAGAGAAGGCCCTGTATCTGGTGCCGGTAGGGAAATTGAACGAAGACGTCTTGACCTTTCTCTGTCAGAAGCTCGAAGAGACGTTTGGTGGACCTTGTGAGATTGGACCAGGCCTACCGCATCCGTCGTACGCCTATAATGAGCGCCGGCAGCAGTATCTGTCGAGCGCCCTTCTGGGTCTACTCAACGCCTCGACATTGCTGGTACCTGAGCACATCACCTTTGACGACGAGACTTACCACGCGCATCGAATCCTCGCAGATGGGATCGATGTGGGCGCTGATGGCCTGCCCCTAGATGTGGTCACGGCCGTGGGGCCCCGGGGGCCATTTCCTAGCCCAACGCCATACTCGTCAGCTCATGCTGCAGAGATGGATTCCGGAGTTGACGCATCCGCGGCCGCCTCTGCAGGAAGAGCCCGCGCGCGGTGTCCGCCGCCGGGCCAGGGCGCAGCTCGACAGGATTTTGGCGGAGAATCAGCCTGAGCCCTTGGGCGATGCAGCTCGGACCGAGTTGCGGGCCATCCTCAAGGTAGCAGCGCAAGAGCTAGGCGCATGAGGATGCGCAGAACGAAACTATTGGGAGGACAACATGTCAGAAGAGATCTTTGACAAGCTTGCCCAGGCGGTGATAGCGGGCGAGCCAGAGGAAGCGGTGGAACTGGCCAAACGGGCGCTGGACCAAGGCCTTGATCCTCTTACTTGCATCAATGAGGGTCTGACTCGTGGCATCAATCGCGTTGGCGAGCTATTCTCGACTGGTGAGTACTTTCTGCCCGACCTGGTCATAGCGGGCGACGCAATGAATGCAGGCTTGACTATCCTGGAGCCAGCGCTGGTCGGAGATCAGGAGCGGGAGACGCCGGGCCGGGTCGTCCTCGGCACAGTAGAGGGCGACATTCACGAGATTGGCAAGACGCTGGTCGGCATTATGCTCACCGCTAATGGCTTTCGGGTCACAGATATCGGTGCAGACAAGTCAGCAGCCGAGTTTGTGGCTGCGGCCAAGGAGAATGGGGCAACGCTGGTAGGCGCCTCGGCGCTCCTCACGACGACGATGCCGGAGCAGCAACAGATCATCGAGGCGCTAGAAGAAGCTGGCCTCCGTGACCAGGTCAAGGTAATGGTCGGCGGAGCTCCCGTTAGTCAGAGTTGGGCCGACAAGATTGGCGCAGACGGATATGCCGAGAATGCCATGTCGGCGGTCGCACTCGCTTTCAGGCTCATCGACGCTCCGGCGTAGCCTAAAATGGCCCGAGTAGATCGGAGCCGACGGCTACGCAGAGAACCCTACCGAGGCAGTTGAAGTGGTCAAACAGCTGGTGTGTTCATGATCGCGCAAGGATGATCATGTAGGAACTGGAGGGACCTTGCGCCCAGACATTCTGGAACGATCAGCTTCGGACGAGGTTCTGATCGCAGACGCGGCGACGGCAACTATGCTGCAAGCAGTTGGGCTGCCCGTGGCGATGCCCGCCACGACGACGCTACGCGGGCCCCAGTCGGCGGATGGGCACTTCCCACGTAAACTCTTGAATTAGCGTTCACCTGAGCCCCCTGTATGGTACACACATAGCCATGGACCCAATCTCTAAATGGAAGGAGACAAGGTTCTGGTTCTAGTCTGACTGATTTGCCACCCTGGAAGGAATCGGATAGAATCTAGCCGAGGGGCGCCGGCTGTCGCTCAGGAGACCTGGCCCAAGGGTCAGCGCAGGCCTATACCCGCATCGCAGGTCAGATTGCCCACTAGCGGGTCTAACAACTGAGAGGAGGTGATGTATACTACATCCATTAGGCAAAGGGTCTTGACTAACCAGATAAGAAGAAGGAGGAAAGAAAATGCACAAGGCAATTCCTGACCTTAAAGATCAGTATGAGAAGGGGAAGATGACCCGACGAGAGTTCCTGCGCTACGCGAGTCTCCTGGGTATGTCCCTGGGCGCGGCGCAGGCCCTTATCGCGGGTTGTGCTCCCCCGGCCACCGAGGTGCCGCCCACTGAGGTGCCTCCGACACCTACGACGGCGCCCGCCGTGCCTACGCCAACGACGGTGCCTGCGGGCCCGCGGCGCGGTGGTACACTTCGCGTCCGGGGCAACATAGGGCGCATAGATCACCCTGCCCGCTTCTCCTGGGTGGCCAATTCGAACCCGGCGCGTCACGTAGCGGAGTACCTGACGCTGACCGATGAGAACAACATCACCCACCCCTACCTGTTGGACAGCTGGGAGGCCAGCGATGATCTTCTGACCTGGACCCTCAACCTGCGACAGGGGATCAAGTGGAACAACGGAGATGACTTTGTGGCAGACGATGTGGTCTTCACCATGGAGGAATGGCTGGATGAGGAGGTGGGATCCTCCACTCTGGGTTTGATGTCCTACCTGACGGAGGAGAACATCGAGAAGGTGAACGACCACACCATCACGCTTCACCTCGACTCGCCGCAGATAGCTGTGCCAGAGCACCTGTTCCACTACCCGAATCAGATTATGAATTACCGCACCTTCGAGGGTGACTTCATCCAGGCTCCAGTCGGCACTGGCCCGTACACTTTGGACGAGTACTCCGAGGGTGAGCGCGTGGTGCTCAAGGCCCGCGCGGACTACTGGCAGACGGGCGCTGATGGCCAACCGCTGCCCTACCTGGACGAGATGGTGTATATCGACCTGGGTGAGGAGGTATCGGCCTGGATCGCGGCTTTTCAAGGTGGGGAAATAGACGCGATCAGCGAGCCGGAAGCCACCGTCTTCCTGGCCTTGCAGGACGACCCAAATGCCAATATCATGGGCACGCCCACAGGACAGACCCGGGTCCTGCGTATGCGAGTGGACAAGGAACCTTGGACCGACAACAATGTGCGCATGGCTCTGAAGCTGTGTCAGGACCACGAGAAGATACTGGCCATGGCCCACTTCGGTGAGGGTGCCCCGGGGGCGGACTTCCACGTGGCACCGGTCCATCCGGCGTACTGCGAGAGGCCGATTCCACCGTACGATCCCGACAGGGCCCGGAGCCTTCTGGAGAAGGCCGGCTACGCAGACGGGCTCACAGTCGAAATTGCCGTAGCCTCCGACTGGACAGACGTTGTCTCCTACGCGGAGATACTCAAGCAGGATGCCGCTCCGGCTGGCTTTGACATCCAGATCAACACCATGCCCGTCTCCGCCTACTGGGACCTCTGGACCGAGGTTGACCTTGGGGTCACGCCGTGGACCCACCGTCCGCTGGGCACGATGGTTCTCAGCTTGGCCTACACGTGTGACGACGAGGGCGAGCCAGTGCCCTGGAACGAGACTCGCTGGTGCGATGACGAGTTCACGTCACTGCTCACACAAGCCGAGGGCACCCTGGACGTAGAGGAGCGCCGCCAGATAATGTGCCAGCTGGAAGAAATCCAGTATGAGCGCGGCTCCATAGGCATCCCCTACTGGCAAGGCATCTGGATGATCGCGCACAAGAAGGTCCAGAATTGGAAGGGGCATCCAACCCAGTACGATCTCTTCAACGAGCTCTGGCTCGAAGAGGCTTAGGTTCTCTGGCCGAGCTTGGGTATGGGATAGCCGCTAGATCTATTGGCGGCACCCTTACTAAGATAGGGTAGGCCATGGCTTCGCCGCGCGCTGAGCTTATCGAAGCATCAGCCTTCGGCTGATACCATGGTCTGCCCTGCTTTAGTCACATTGGAGAGGTACGTGTTATGGCGAACTTCATCGTTCGACGCTTACTGACTATGCTGCTGACGATGTTCATCGTGTCCATCTTCATCTTCGCCCTCGCTGAGATTGCGCCGGGCAATGTGGCGCGGAACATCCTTGGCGCCTTCGCCACTCCAGAGCAAGAGGCATCTTTTCGCGAACAGCTGGGGCTGAATCAGCCGTTACACATTCGATACATCAATTGGCTGGTGGGCAGCGATTGGCGAGCGTCACGGCTCATAGGCATGCCCCTGACGCGGATCAAGAAGCCCGGGACTGACTTCTACCAATGGTGGGCGGTGGACGAAGATGGTACTCTAGTGCGGTGGAAGCTGGAGGAGGAGGATTTGATCGCCCTGCGGCGCCAGACGGACGGCACCGTTGAGGAATCCCTAGACAATGACAGGTGGCAAACGGACGAAGAGGGCGTCAGCAGAGCCTGGGGGGTAGACACACACAACCATGCTGTGATGTGGGAGAAGGGCTCAGGCGAGACCTACTGGATGCGTGCCAAGGCGGCGGGTTGGTGGGTGGAGAAGTCAGGTGGCCCCAGAACGTACATCCCGCTGCAAAAGGGCATGCTGCGAGGTGACCCGGGTCAATCGGTACAGACCGGCCGCCCGGTCGCTGACACGCTCGCGCGGCGGATCCAGAATTCGGCGATTCTGGCAGGTATCGCCTTCGCGATTGTCATGCCCCTGGCCCTAGTGCTGGGGCTAATCGCGGGTCTTAATGAAGGCAAGCCCACAGACCGTATCCTTTCGGTTGCTGGCCTCATAACCACATCAACCCCAGAGTTCGCGACCGGCATCTTCTTGATTCTGATTCTCGCCTCTTGGTTGAAACTGGTGCCCGGCGCGACCGTATTCGGGAGCGAGAGAGCGATCTTCGAAAACCCCAAGATGCTGATCCTTCCGGTGCTGACACTCACCCTGATCGAGCTAGGGTACGTGCTGCGTATCACGCGGGCCAGTATGGTGGAGGTGATGAGAGAGCCCTACATCCGCACGGCCTTCATTAAGGGCCTACCGTACTCGCGCATCGTCTTCAAGCACGCCATCCGCAATGCTCTGATGGCTCCCATCACGGTCATCATGCTTCATGTCAACTGGCTGATCGGGGGCATCGTGGTTGTGGAAGCGATCTTCGGCTTCCCGGGCCTGGGGAAGTATCTCTATGAATCAGCGTTGTACAAGGATATCTTCGCCATCGAGGCAGGCGCGATGGTGATGGTTTTCTTTGCGGTGGGGACCCAGTTGGTTGCAGATATTGTCTATACCTTCCTGAACCCTCGCATTCGATACGCTTGACGTGACTGTGTGGAGCATAAGCCAAAGGAAGTTAGGCACGACATAGTGGCGGCAGTTGGTGAGCAGACCGGAGATCTTGCGATAGCAGCAGGCCCGTCCAGGTGGCAACGCGTGCGGGACATCTTTTCTCTCGTCTCGGCCTCCAAAGTGGCCCTCGCAGCGCTAGCCATTGTGCTCTTCTGGATCTTCGTCGCCATCTTTGCCCCTGTTATCTCCCCCTACGATCCATTGGAGCAGGACTCTACCGCGGTGAATCAGGGGCCTTCGGCGAAGCATCTGCTCGGGACCGACGATCTGGGACGCGATCTCCTGGCTCGTGTGATCCACGGCGCCCGTGTTATCCTCGTCTTGGCTCCTGTGTCTGTGCTGTGCGCCCTGCTTGTGGGGACCACCCTGGGATTGTCTGCCGGCTATTCTGGTGGAATGGTGGACGAGGTCGTAATGCGCATCCTCGATGGTATTATGGCCTTCCCCGCCATCCTTCTTTACCTCATCATCCTCTTTGCGGTGGGAGCCTCTGCCATTAATGTCGTCATCGCCATTACCATTGCTGGTGCCCCAGGGATCGCACGGTTGGTGCGCAGTTTGACCCTGGATATCCGCACCCGGGAGTACATTGCCGCAGCCGAATTGCGAGGCGAAAACCCTTTCTACATCATGTTTGTGGAGATATTCCCCAACGCCTGGGGGCCCATCATCGTAGACGCTATGCTGCGCGTGGGTTACGCCGTGTTCGCCATTGGTACGCTGGGCTTCTTGGGTTTGGGGCTACCCCCCCCGGCACCGGATTGGGGGAGCATGGTCGCTCGAGGACGCACCTATATCTGGATCAATCCATGGGCTGTCCTATGGCCTTCACTGGCCATCTCATCTCTCGTGGTGGGGCTCAACCTGTTCGCCGACGGTCTGCGTGAAGAGGTGACGCGCTATCAGTGACAGCGAATGGGCGGATAGTCTCGATATTCGCCGTTGGATGCCATTCTTGCGGAGAAAGAAACAATGAAGAAACTGGAAATCTCGGAAGCAGCTATCAAGGTGAATGCTGCTTGGATCGAAGCAACGGAAAACGCCCTGCCCGCCCATGGGAGCCCGGCTTTGGCCGAAGAAGTGATGAAAGCCGCCGGACAGAAGTGCGCTCAACAAATCCTTGATGATTGCAGAGGAATAGTCGGCAAGAAACCAGAAACTGTGGACGAGCTTCTCGACGCTACCAATCAGCGACGTTTGCAAATACACAACCTCGCCAGCGTTTGGGAAAGACAAGGTAACAAGGCCCATCTGGAAATAGATGAATGTGCCTGTACCCTTGTGAAGGCTGGACTTGCCAAGCCCAGTGCGGTTGATTGCTCATGTTCGATAGGGTTGATGGAAGGCATTTTTTCTGCGGTCTGCCGGGGGCCCGTCGGTGTGGAAGTTGTCAAGGCCATAGGCTTTGGTGATGACAAGTGTGAGTTCTATGTGGACTTTGTAGAATAGGAACTGGCGTATGGAAGATTACGGTACAAACACCCAGGTTCTGAACGTTGAGAACCTCGCGATATCGTATCAGATCCGCAAGGGCGAGGTGCCGGCTGTGCGCAACGTATCCTTTGAGATCAACCGAGGCGAGACCTTTGGCCTCGTGGGCGAATCGGGCTGTGGCAAGAGCACAGTGGCCTTCGGTATCGTGAACTTCCTGGGGCGTAACGGCAGGATCGTTGAGGGGAGCATCCTCTTCCAAGGGCGAGAGCTACGGGGTCGGCGCGAGGAGGAGCTCCGACGTCTGCGCGGCAACCAGATCTCCATGGTATATCAGGATCCTATGGCCGCTCTCAACCCCAGCTTGCGCATCGGCGAGCAATTAGCCGAAGTGCTGATCGTGCACCGTAGCCTCAGCAAAGACGATGCTCACAGACAGTGCATCGAGATGCTGAACCGTGTCTACATGCCCGATCCGAAATCGGTGATGATCCGCTACCCCCACCAGCTTTCCGGCGGACAGCAACAGCGGGTGGTCATCGCCATGGCCTTGCTCAATAGTCCGGCGCTGCTGATCATGGACGAGCCGACCACTGCCCTGGACGTGACTGTGGAGGCGGCTGTACTCGACTTGATCGATGAACTGCGGCGGGAGTTTGACACAGCCATCATGTATATCACTCACAATCTCGGAGTTATCGCTCGTGTCTCCGATCAAGTAGGTGTGATGTATGCAGGGGAAATAGTGGAGCGAGGTCCGGTAGAGGACATCTTCCTGAAGCCTATGCATCCGTACACCCAGGGGTTGATGCGGTGCGTGCCCAAGCTGGGCCTGAGCAAAGAATCCAGCTACCTCTATCCCATCCGAGGACGAGTCCCTTCACCGATGAACTTGCCCCTGGGTTGTGTTTTCGAGCCCCGCTGTGACTTCGCCCGCGAGGAATGCCGGCATCAGCGACCCGAACTCCAAAAGATGAACCACACTCATTTCGCCCGTTGTCACCATGCCGAGGAAAACATTGGCGCAGAGTGGGAGCCGCCCGAGGATCTGGCCTCCGCTCTGACCACTGCCCGTCCCTTCGCCGAGGAGCCGATTCTGCGAGTCGAACACCTCCGGAAGTATTTCGAGCAAGAGCAAAGGTCCCTAGTCAGCCTAGTGGGCCTGGGAGAGAAGCAGTACGTAAAGGCGGTCGATGACGTCAGCTTAGAGATCCCAAAGGGGTGTACAGTGGGGCTTGTTGGTGAATCAGGATGTGGCAAGAGCACTCTAGCCAGAGTCATCGTTGGCTTGGAACCCGTGACCGATGGCAAGATTGACTTTCTGGGCGTTGACATCTCTATCCCTTTGGATGACCGCGATATGGATATTGTCAAAGAGCTCCAGATGGTCTTCCAGAACCCCGATTCCACGTTGAACCCCTCCTTCAGTGTGGGGCACCAAATCGCCCGTCCGCTGGTTCGCTTCAAGACAGTGCGACGTAACCAGGTGAGGGAAGAGGTGATCCGGCTGTTGAACGCTGTCAAGCTGGACCAGAGCTACTACGACCGATTGCCCCGCCAGTTGAGCGGTGGAGAGAAGCAACGCATAGGCATCGCCCGGGCTTTCGCTGCCCAGCCAGACGTAGTGTTGTGTGATGAGCCGGTCTCGGCTCTGGATGTGTCGGTGCAAGCAGCAGTGCTCAACCTGTTGTTGGAGATCCAGCACGAGTTCGGCACTACGATGCTGTTTATTGCCCACGACCTAAGCGTGGTTCGTTTCTTCTCCGACTACGTGGCGGTAATGTACCTCGGGAAGCTCTGCGAAGTGGGCACCGCCGAGGCGATTTACGCCCCCCCGTACCACCCCTATACAGAGGCTCTTCTCTCCGCAGTTCCCATCCCCGATCCGCGTGCGAAGCAGAAGCGCATCCGGCTGAGCGGTACAGTGCCCAGCGCTCTGAACCCTCCTACCGGGTGCCGCTTCCACCCCCGCTGCCCGCGCAAAAAGGGTGAAATTTGTGAGACAGAAGAGCCGCCACCGCAGTTGGATAGGGATGGTCATCATATCTACTGTCATACCCCGCTGGAGGAACTACGGAAAGTCGAGCCGGTGGTGACTATCGTTGAATAGAAGATCAAAAGATATTTGTCACAGAGTCTACGATCCGGCATTCCTTTCAGCAAACCCCAGGAAAACACGAGGCGCCATTCCCATCGTCGACCTTCTGCGGGGACGCGACAGGTTCACCACGCACCACATCAGCACCGAGGCCAAGGGGAATAGCCAATATCACAAGATGGATTCTTGCAAAGGAGGATGGGTATGGACTGGAATAGAATGGGCGATGCCCTCTACGACGGCAAAGTTGATGAGGTAGCCGCACTCACCAAACAAGCACTGGATAAAGGGCATACCGCCCAGGAGGTCTTGAACCAAGGGCTTCTGATGGGAATAGACAAAGTTGGGAAAGACTTCAAGGCTGACCTCCTGTTCCTACCGGAAGTGTTGCGCTCTGGCAAGGCGATGCACGCAGGCATGGACGTACTCAAGCCTTTGCTGAGCGAGAGTGAAGGTACAGCTCTCGGGACATTCGTTATCGGCACAGTGAAGGGTGATCTCCATGACATAGGGAAGAACTTAGTGGGCATGATGTTGAGCGGAGTCGGGATGGAAGTCGTGGACTTGGGGATAGATGCCCCGGCCGACAAGTTCGCAGAGGCGATAAAGGAACACCATCCGCAGATCGTGGGTATGTCCGCGCTCCTGACCACAACCATGGATGAGATGGAGACCACCATCCAAGCACTGAAGGACGCTGGGCTGAGAGACAAGGTCAAGATAATGGTTGGGGGCGCACCCGTTACCCAGGACTTCGCGGAAAAGATCGGTGCTGATGGATACGCCTACGATGCTGTCTCGGCGGTTGATCTAGCTAGGGTGTGGCTCCAGTCTTAGAGTAGCAAAGTCCGTCTGTACAGCTGGTGCATTGCACCTACATTCCGTGACGAAACGATGGCCAAGCCTTGGCATATCACTGATATCTTGACTGTACCTGCCGTTGGTGCCTACTACTATGGAGACATGGCAGCCCTCCAGGCGCGGTCAATATCGCGTTCTCAGGCCCATCAAGCCACACCGGTCACATCCGGATTCCGAGTAGTTCGAGAGGTAGCAGAGGCAGTCTCAGTGGGGCTGGTCCTGGATGATCGGACCGTGGTTTGGGGAGATTGCGTGGCGGTCTGCTATAGCGGAGGGGCAGGACGCGACCCGGTCTTCCGTACCGAGGAGGGCTTGGCTACGATTCGTCGCGCGATCACTCCAGCCCTACAAGGCCGGGAACTCACCAGCTTCCACCAACTAGCGGCCGAGGTGGACATGCTAATCGAGTCGGTGGAGGTAAGCCAGCCGCTACCCCAAGCCGAAGCGGAACTTAGCGGAAGAGAATGGTCCCGCCGGGATTTCCTGACCATGGGTCTTGAGCGAGCAACCCGGGAGAAAGAAAAGGTGACTACAGAGCGCCTCCCCGTAGAGCGTTCATTGCATACCGCTGTCCGCTATGGTGTGAGTCAGGCCCTGTTGAAGTCGGTGGCTCTGGCTCGGGGCGTGACCATGGCCGAAGTGATTGCCGAAGAATGGGGCCTGCCGCTGCCCGACGGGCCGGTCCCCATCCACGCCCAATGTGGCGCTGAACGGCACGCTGGGGCCGACAAGATGATTCTCCGTCGTGTCGCTTCGCTCTCCCACACCCTGGTGGATAATATCCCTGAACAACTCGCCGAGGATGGCACCAGGTTACTCGCGTACGCACGTTGGCTCAAGCAGCGCATTAGGCAACTGGGCGGATCTGATTATCGTCCGACCATTCATCTGGACTTGCATGGAGCGCTAGGACAGATTTTCGAGAACAACCTGGGCCGGGTGCTGGGACATCTCTACGCCCTGGACCTGGCAACGAAACCCTACCCCCTGCGAGTGGAGAGCCCCATCATCATGGAGAGCCGTGAGGCCCAGATAGAAGCGATGAAGACGCTGCGCGACTACGTTGGCTTCCGCAACATGAACACGCAACTGGTCGTTGACGAATGGGCAAACACCCTTGATGACATCAAGGCCTTCGTAGACGCACTGGCTGTGGATATGATCCAGATCAAAATGCCAGACCTGGGGAGTGTGCACAACTCCATCGAAGCTGTGTTGGCCTGCAAAGCCGGCGGCGTGGGAACTCTCCTGGGTGGCAGTTGTGCCGAGACTGACCTCTCGGCTCAGGTGGCAACTCACGTGGGCCTGGCGACCCAACCTGACATCATCATGGCCAAGCCGGGAATGGGGGTAGATGAGGCCATTAGCCTGGTGCAGAACGAGATGAACCGCGCCCTGGCAGAGATCGAAGCCAGGGCCCTAAGGGAGTGATGAGGGGCCAGTGAGGAGTATGCTCTGCTACGTGCTTCTAGAACACAGTCGCTACCTGGCCCACCCCACACACGCTGAATCACACCTCGGTCAGCTTCTGCGCCACAAACTCCGCTTCGAGGAAATCTCGGGACTGCCCTGCTTGATCCAGCACTACACGCGAGTGACGGCCGAGAGACTGAGGGCGTGGAATGTGGAAGCGCTGCTGATCAGCGGCAACGTATCAGACTGGGATCAGTATGATCTGCGTACCTTTGACGAGTTGGAACGGATTATCAACGGAGGTGAGTGGCCGATCCTTGCACTTTGTGGCGCACTGCAACTGATTGCGTTGCTACACGATGCACCCTGTGGTCCTATGGGGCGGCTACCTGAGGCCATGGCTGACCCGAATCCCAACTACCGGCCAGGCATGCTAAAGGAGAAAGGATACTATCCTATCAGTATCGTGCGGGCCGACCCGCTCTTCGATGGACTGGGCCGGAAACCTGTTTTCAGCCAATGGCACTACTGGGAACTAAAGGCGATCCCGGCCGGGTTCGTGCGCCTCGCAGAGAGCGATTTGTGTCCAATTCAGGCTATCGGACACGAGGCGCGGCCCGTGTATGGGACCCAGTTTCACCCAGAGGATTACTCAGAAGAACACCCTGCCGGGAAGCAAGTATTGAGGAATTTCTTTCGCATTTCTGGCCTCTGATGTTTCTATCTGCTAGCAAGGGCGGACCATATTGGGCTTTGCGCAGCAAGAGCCCGGAGAGCACAAGGGGATCATCAGGAATGATCCACAGCAATAGGCGTTCTGATGAAGAAGTGTCACTGTTGAGGCGTGAGCCAGACTTGCTTGGCTACGAGGCGGGGAATCGGTTATGAAGGTCGTCAATTCCATTCCGTTCGAATCACCCCAGTTCGCTATCCTATCTGATACTCAACTCCAAGACCTTCACTTGGCTGCCTTGGAAGTGCTGCGAAGGACTGGTGTCCGATTCCAGCATCACGAGGCATTGTACCTACTGAAGGAGGCCGGTGCCTTCATCTCCGATGGTAACCTCGCCAAGTTCCCAGCAGCTATGGTCGAAGATGCCATCGCCTCCACACCCAGCCGAATCGTCATGTGCGATCGTGATGGACAGCCAGCGATGTTCCTGCAGGGTGCCAACGTCTACTTTGGCACTGGCTCCGATTGTCCCAATATCATAGATCCTGAAACCGGCAGACATCGCAAGTTCACCCAGGCGGATCTGATCAACGGCTATCACCTCTGCGACGCCCTACCCAACATCCACTTCCTCATGTCCATGGGCATCCCTGATGATGTGGACGTGCCTCTGCAATATGACACCCAGATGGCGTTGATGCTGGAGCATACCACCAAACCTATCGTTTTCGTGACCAACGACCGAGCCAGTTGCCAACGCGCCATCGACATGGCTGCAGCCGTGGCTGGCAGCCATGAAGCCCTGGTGGAACAGCAGCATATCTTGCTCTACTCCGAGCCCAGTTCGCCGCTCCAACAGTCGGAGACGGCAATCGATAAGCTGCTGCTCATAGCCGAATACGGCCTGCCGGTCGTACACTCCCCAGGTACGCTTATGGGCGGTACAGCACCAATCACCATGGCCGGAGGTCTGGTCATGTCCCTGACTGAGATCTTCAGCGCCTTGGTGGTGCACCAGCTGAAGCGACCTGGCGCCCCCTTTGTCTTCGGAGCAGGCCTGCACCATATGGACATGAGCGGAGGGGAAATCTCTTACGGCTCGCCCGAGTTCCAGCTAACCAAGGCGGCCGTCGGCCAATTGGGCCGCTGGTATGGCATGCCCACCTGGGGACATGGTGCCTGCTCCGACTCCAAAGTCATGGACGAACAGGCTGCCATGGAGGCTATGTTACATGTGCTGATGGCCAGGCTCAGTGGCAACAACCTGGCTCACGACGTGGGCTACTTGGAGAGCGGCCTCACCACCTGCTTTGAAATGATCGTCTTGAACGATGAACTTGTAGCCATGACAGACCACATAATGAAGGGAATCCAGGTTAGCGAAGACACCCTCCTGGTAGATGAACTGCACAGCGTTGGCCCCGGTGGCCATTTCTTAGGCACTGAGGAGACTCGTAACCGCTTCCACGACTTCTGGTTCCCGAGCCTGCTCGACCGCAATAGACGAGGGACATGGTTGAGAGCGGGCGGCACCACTCTAAGCCAGCGACTCAACGTCAGAGTCAAGGAGATCATCAAAGAACATCAACCCAAACCCCTGGACCCGGAGAAGAAGCGAAAGATTCAGGAAATCCTGGCTACAGCGGCATGATAACACTGTGCGCTGAGAGAGGGAACTATGGACACCAACTACCATGCTCACCAAACACCACAGTTCCGCGTTCTGTCGGATCGCCAGATCGAGAAGCTCTACGAAGCAACGCTGGAGTGCCTGAATCGCACTGGCGTGAGAGTGCTCAACGCCGAGGCGCGAGAACTGCTATTAGAGGCAGGCGCCCGAGTGGATGGCATGCGGGTGCACATTCCTCCTTATGTTATCCAAGATGCGGTCGCTGCCAACCCTCGTTCCTTCACCCTGTGGGGGCGTGACGACGAACATCGGATTCAGGTTGCGCCTGACCAAGTCTACTTCGGCCCTGGCCCCACTTGCACCCATTTCGTTGACCCACAGAGCGGCCAACGGCGCAAGACCCAGCGACGTGATCCCGGCCTGACAGCCCGGGTATGTGATGCCCTGGACAATATCGACTACGTCATGTCGTTGGGCTTAATCAGCGATGTGACCTCCTCCCTAGCGCCTGTGTACGAGTTCGCTGAGATGATCGCGAATACGGGCAAGCCTGTGCTACCCTGGGCCTATTCCACCCAGAATGTCTCAGACATCCACCAAATCGCGTTGGCCATTGCAGGCAGCGAGAAAACGCTTCGCCAGAGACCTCTCTTTGCCCTCTTCTCGACCTTTCAGCCTCCGCTGGTGCATACGGACGAGGATGTGGCGAACGTGCTCTGGGCCGCCGATCACGACGTGCCCATCGTTTATCTTGGAGGTGGCAGTGCAGGAGCGACTGCACCAGTGACCGCTGCGGGTACGCTTGTCATCTCCCTGGCCGGGGCATTGAGCGGTCTAGCGATCATCCAGCTCAAGAAGCGGGGCACTGCGGTATGCATAGGCAGCGTGCCCCAGCCGATGGATCTGCGCACTGGCCGGCCCTCCTACGGTGCACCGGAGATGAGCCTGTATAGTGCTGCCATGTCCGACATCTCGCGTTATCTAAGGGTTCCCTTTATGGGTACCGCCGGCGCCTCAGAGGACAAAGGCCTGGGCTTGCAGGCAGCTATCGAGAGCACCCTGCAAGTGATCCTTTCGGGATTGAGTGGGGCGACGTTAGTGCACGACGTGGGTTTTCTCGACTGCGCAGATATTGGCTCCTTGGAGATGCTGGTCATGACCGACGAGATCATTGCCATGAGTCGGTGCATCATGCGCGGCATCGAGGTCAGCGATGATAGCTTGATGCTGGATCTGATTGATAGGGTCGGCCCAGCAGGGCATTTCATGGCTGAGGAGGAGACCGCCAGTCGCTGTCGTGCGGAAATCTGGGCTCCCAAGCTAATGGATCGCAACGGGTGGGATGGTTGGAAAGCGGCAGGATCTCAAACAATGAAGGACCGCATTCAGGCCCGGTTGCACGAGATTCTAGCCGCGCACGAACCGCCCCCACTGCCAAAGCAGGTGGCTGAACGCATTGAGAGCATTCTACAGCAGGCCGAGGCACGTGAAGAAGCCCAGGAGGCGAAAGGATGAACGGGCTGGAGCGTGTGGTTCGTTTTGTTCAACAATGTCACTGGGAGGCATTGCCCTCGCCAGTGCAGAGACGGGTCAAAATGGCGTTGTTGGATGACCTGGGTGCCACGCTGTCCGGCACACTCACACGAGTCAGTCGAATCGCCACTGACTGTGCCCTCGAGACCTTGCCGGGGAAAGAGGCAACGATCCTGTTGCACGACGAGCGGGTTTCCGCCATCGGAGCCGCCTTCGCCAACGGATATGCTGCCAACGCCCTCGACATCGATGGTTGTGCACAGTATACCAGGGGGCATCCCGGTGCCCAGATCTTTCCCACCGCCTTGGCTCTGGCCGAGAAACTGGGAACTGATGGACCGCAGATGATGTCCGCGATGGTCGTCGGCTACGAGGTGGCCCTTCGCACCGCTCGCTGCTGGCACGACCACCACACTACGTACCAAGCGTGCGGATCGTGGGGGTCGGTGGCGTGTGCAGCGGTGGCGGCCAATCTGTTGGGGCTATCCGAGGAACAGATCGAGAATGCCCTGGGCATCGCGGAATATCACGCGCCCGATCTGCCAATGATGCGGGACATAGATACACCGACGATGGTTAAGCACGGCATTGGCTGGGGAACGGTGACCGGCATTGTCGCCGCCCAATTGGCAGCATCCGGTTTCACCGCCATTCCGTGCCTTCTTGGCTTCGATCAGTACAAGGAGTGGGTGGCTGACATTGGCCAGCGATACATAATGGTAAACGGGATCGCCTGGAAACAGTATGCCTGCTGCGCCTGGACCCACCCTTCCCTGGATGCGGCCCGCAGCTTGATGCATCGGCACAACATCCCAGCGGAGGAAATCGCTCACATACGAGTTGAGACGTTCCACGAAGCCCATCGGCTGGGCACAGAGCTTCCGACTACTACCGAGGAAGCCCAGTTCAGTCTGGCTTGGCCATTGGCCGTGCTTCTTCTCGACAACGAGGTCGGCCCGCGGCAGATCCTGGAGGAGCGGCTCGGCGACGAGCAAATTCGCGATCTGGCAAAGAAGGTGGAACTGGTCGAGTCGGAGGAGTTCAATCAGCTATACTGCCTAGTCTCAGTGGGAGACCCGAGAGGTAAGTATGTCAGCGCTGTCACGATCACTCTGAAGGATGGGCAGCAGTTTGCATCAGGAACCACGGAGGGCGGGGTCAGATTCCCCCAGGGATGGAATGAGGAGCAGGTGGAAAGGAAGTTTCGCTGGCTGACCGGATTCGTCTTGGATCAATCTCACGCGGACAAGCTGGTAGAGATGGTCTGGAATTTCGAAGATGTCTCCCACGCGGATGAGCTAAGCAGGTTGGTGGCCCACTACTGATGATTGATATGGAGAGGCAAGGTGGCGATGAAAGCGGTTCGGTTGGTAGAAACAGGGCAGTTGTTGGAAATGCAAGAAGTGGCCAAACCTCAAATTGGAGAGCACGACGTACTGGTCCGTGTCAAGTCGGCTGGCATTTGCCACTCCGACGCGCACTATCGTGCCGGCGTGTCCCCTGTCCGCTCTCTCCCTCTGACCCTAGGCCACGAAGTTGCCGGCGTGGTTGAGGAAGTCGGTTCTCAGGTCAGCAGCGTGGAAGTTGGCGATCGGGTATGCCTCCACTACTTGGTGACGTGCGGGGATTGCTACTACTGCTGCACCGGCAATGAGCAGTTTTGCACCTCTGGCGCGATGATCGGTAAACATCGGGACGGAGGATACGCAGAATACATGAGCGTGCCCGGCCGAAACGTCTTCCGCCTCCCTGACGAACTCACCTTTGAGCAAGGGGCGGTGCTAATGTGCTCCGCCGCCACCTCCTTCCATGCCCTGCAAAAGGCAGAGATTAAGCCAGGTGAAACGGTAGCGATCTTCGGGCTAGGCGGGTTGGGCATGTCGGCCGTCCAACTGGCTCGGGCCTTTGGCGCTCTGGACATCTATGCCGTGGATGTTGACCAGACAAAGCTGGAGATGGCCGAAGGCTTTGGTGCCATCCCTGTGAACGCTGAGGCTGGAGACCCGGTGGGCAAACTCCAGCGGTTAACAGAACGAAAGGGCGCGGATGTAGCCCTGGAACTGGTTGGCCTGCCACTGACGATGCAACAGGCCGTTCAATCCTTGGCTGTCTTTGGGCGAGCGGTGATAGTGGGCATCACCGATCAGACTTTCGAGATTGCCCCGTATGCTGACCTACTGATGAAGGAAGCCCAGGTGCTTGGAGCGGCCGATCATCTGGCCCAGGAATTGCCCCTGCTTCTAGAAATGGCCCGTCGTGGATCGCTAGATCTGTCACATCTGATTACGGCCACCATCCCTCTCGATGCCGGAGCCATCAACCAGGTTCTGGATCGCCTTGGGCGAGGGGAAGCGGGGATCCGCACGGTGATCGTGCCCGGATAAGCCTTCGGGCACCAGCCATTATCCAAGACCTGAAGGGCGTTCTATCCGCCAGGGCCAATGACCATAGGTACAACAGCAGTACTAGCGAAGGAGGAAGAAACATAACCGTCATGCGCTTCTCTTTGCTGAACCGTGAGCAGTGCGAGATCATTCATCACGCTTCTTTGGAGATCTTGCGACGTACTGGAGTGCGCATCTTGCATGATGGCGCCCTCGACTTGTTGCGGGGGAGCGATGCAGTGGTCACAGAAGACAACCTAGTTCGCTTTCCGGCAGGATTAGTAGAATGGGCCTTGAAACAGGCACCTTCACACATTTCTCTCAGCGAACGAGAAGGCGATCGGGCAATGGTACGGCTGGAGGGGCGAACTGTCAATTTCGGCCCTGGCTCCGACTGTCCCAACTATCTGGATCCGCGGGACGGCCAGCGTCGTACATTCACCGTGGCCGATGTAGTGGATTGCATCCACGTGGTGGATGCTCTGCCGGAACTAGATTTCGTGATGTCTATGGGCATCCCATCCGACCTGGAAGAGAGCAAGATCTACCGCCACCAGTTCGCTCTGATGTTGCAGCACACCACGAAGCCCATCGTATTCGTGTGTGATGATAGGGCCGATTGCGAAGCGATCATGGCTATGGCGGCTGCGGCTGCAGGGGGAATGGAGCGCCTGCGCCTCAGTCCCACGTTGCTTCTCTATTCCGAGCCGACAAGCCCTCTTCAGCACAGCGAGACGGCCACCGAGAAACTCCTTTACATGGCGGAAAGGGGCCTTCCTATTGTCCATTCGCCAGCGCCCATGATGGGAGCTACAGCTCCTGTCACTATGGCCGGTGGGCTGGCTTTGGGAAACGCGGAGATCCTGAGCAGCTTGGTGATGCATCAATTGATTCGGCCTGCGGCTCCCTTCGTCTATGGCAGCGGACTGCATCACATGGACATGAGAACGGCCATTAGTGTCTATGGTGCTCCGGAAGTTCAATTGGCTCGAATCGCCGTAACCGAACTAGGACGCTTCTACAACCTGCCAACCTGGGGCTACGCTGGCCACTCCGATAGCTGCGTGATGGACGAGCAAGCGGCAGCGGATGCGGCGTTTTCGGTTTTAGTCGCTCTCCTGGTGGGCAGCAACCTCGTGCACGATGTAGGCTATCTGGAGGCAGGGCTCACGACTTCGCCAGAAATGATAGTTCTCACCGTTGAACTCATTTCGATGATGCGCCGCTTCATGGACGGCTTTCCCTTGGATGCTGAGGCCTTGGCCTTGGAGGGGATCCACAAGGTAGGACCTGGAGGACACTTTCTGTCCCAGAAGCACACGCGGCGTCACTTCCGTGAATTCTGGGAGCCGACTCTCTGGAATCGGCGACGAGTTGGTGATTGGGTCGCTGCCGGAGGCAAGCGGCTGGGGGATCTGCTGCGCGAGCGAACGATGAGCCTGATAGAGACTCATCGACCAGCGCCATTGCCCGCCTCTGTTCGGCAAGAAATTCAGTATGTTCTTCGACAGGCAGACGTTGAATCCCGATGACTTATACAGGATACAGAGTACGCGAGAGATGACAATATCAGAAGAGAGAGCATGGAAACTGTACTAAGGAGCGCGAAAGGGACAGTGATCATTGGCCCTGAGCGACCAACGGTCCTCATCGGGGAGCGGATCAACCCCACAGGAAGGAAGCGGCTGGCAGCGGCGCTGAAGTCCAATGACCTGAGCCTTGTAAGAAAAGAAGCGATAGCCCAAGTCAGGGCCGGAGCCGATGTATTGGATATCAACGTTGGTGTAAAAGGGATAGATGAGGTAGATCTCCTCTCCGGAGCGGTACGGCTGGTCATGGAGAAAGTGGATGTGCCGCTGGCCATCGACACGGCTGACGTTCACGCATTGGCGCGGGCACTAGAGGTGTACAGGGACCTAGCTCCCCAGGGCAAACCTCTGGTCAACTCGGTCAACGGCGAGGAGAAACGCCTGGCTGAGGTATTGCCGTTGGTCAAGGAACACGGAGCAGCGGTCATCGGGCTCTGTATGGGTGATGAGGGGGTCCCTTCAACGGTGGAAAAACGCGTGAAGATTGCTCGAAAGATCGTGGAGCAAGCTGAGGCTCTGGACATCCCGCCGACGGATGTGGTGATCGATTGTTTAGCCATGGCAGTTGCAGCTGACCAGATGGCTGGGCGAGTCACCCTGGAGACAATCCACCGAGTACAAGAGGAGCTGGGGGTCAATATGACCCTGGGGACCAGCAACGCCTCCTTTGGCCTGCCGGAGCGGCAGACGATTGATCAGGCCTTCTTGGCCATGGCCATCCAGGCTGGCGTGAACTGTCCCATTGTGGATGTAGCCAAGGTGCGCGCCGCCGTTTTGGCTACTGATCTGCTCTTGGGACGCGATGACTACGCAGAGCGGTACATACAAGCCTATCGGGAGAGAGCAAGGGATCGATAGGTCAGCGGATGAAGACGATGCTGTCCTACTTCTCGACAGAATCCAGAAACTCAAAGGGAGATGAACATGACTGAGCAAATTGAGGTAACGACGCTGCGCCCAAGGCTCCAAGTCTTGTCGGACGAACAGATCCTGGAGATCCATCACACCAGCTTGGACATTCTCTCCCAAACAGGCATAGTGATGCAGAACGAAGAAGCAGGAGGATTGTTACTGGACGCAGGCGCCTGGGAATCGGGGGGCCGCATCAAGATCCCGCCCCATCTCATCTCCGATGCCATAGCCAGCGCCCCCGAGCGCATCCCGATGTACAACCGTCTGGGAGAGATGGTTATGCCGCTGGAGACAGGCAGAGTTTTCTTCGGCTCTGGATCTGATTGCGTCTTCACTATGGACGTGGAGACGGGTGAACGGCGGAAAGCTACCGCCATGGACGCTCAGCGCATCGCCCATCTGTGCGACGGGTTGGATCAGATTGATTTCGTCATGTCTATGGCTACCCCGGCGGACGTGCCGTCGCAAGATTCCTTTATCCATGGATTCATCGGAATGATCCGGGGCTCGGTCAAGCCCAATGTGTACACCGCCAAGGGGCACAAGGACATGGAGGACATCTATCGGATCGCCTGCGCGGTGGCCGGGAGCGAGGAGGAAGTGCGAGAGAGCCCATTTTTCCTCCTGTATGCTCAACCGATCTCGCCGCTGCTCTTCCCCGATGAATCGGTGGACAAGCTCCTCTTCTGCGCCGAGAAGGGGATCCCGGCTTGCTATCCTCCGTCCACCAACACCGGTGGCGGCGGGCCGATTACTCTGGCTGGGGCATTGGCCCTGGGCAACGCCGAATCTCTGGTAGGATTGGCATTGACCCAACTTCTACGTAAGGGAGCCCCCTTCGTGTATGGAATGAACACATCCACCATGGACATGAAATCGGCCATAATCAGCTATGGCGCGCCGGAGTGGTCGCTCAGCATGGCGGCGTCGACCGATATCGCACGGCATTATCGCTTGCCGTCCTGGGGCTATGCAGGTGCAACGGACAGCAAAGTGGTGGACTCCCAGGCTGGCATAGACGCTACCATCTCGATCATGAGCGCCTTCCTGACCCGCTGCAACCTGGCGCACGACGTAGGATACATTGAATATGGCAACACCTCCTCAATGGAGATGCTGGTCATTGCGGATGAGATCATTCGCGAAGTGCGCTTCCTTATGGAGGGGGTGCCGGTGAACGAACTAACGTTGGCGCGCGAAGCGATCGCGAGAGCCCGTCCGGGCGGTGGCTTCTTAGCAGATGACCATACTCTGGACAATTGGAGGTCGGCTCAATGGCAGCCCGAAGTGATTGAGCGGATGAGATATGAGAAGTGGGATCAGAAAGGAAGCAAGGATATGGCAGTCCGGGCCAACGAGCGGGCACGCCAGATTCTGGATGAGCACGAGGTTCCTTCCTTACCCGAAGCAGCCGAGGAGGAGATTAGCCAAGTGCTTGCCGAACGGGAAGCGGTACGAAGCTAGGAGAGCACAGTGCCGAGAACAGGTCTCATAGGTGGACAGTATAAGCCCCTGAGTGAAGAACAGATTCGGAGAATCCACGAAGCATCGCTGGCGGTCTTGGAGGCGACTGGCATCTCTGTGGACAACGAGGAGGCGCAGGCTCTCTTTCGCGAAGCAGGTGCCCGGGTGGACGGGAACCGCGTTCGCATCTCCCGCGCCATGGTTGAGGAAGCACTAGACCAGGCACCCTCTCGGGTTCTGCTGGCGGGCCGCGACGCAGCTCACGATCTCCTCCTGGAGGGCAAGCGAATCTATGCAGGTACCGGTGGTTCACCGACCCAAGTACTGGATCCCGGGGCGCAGACGGTGCGGCCCGGCACCCTGAGCGACTTGGCCGATTTGGTGCGCTTGGCGGACGCACTGGAGCACGTGGACTTCGTTGTCATCCCCCTCTACCCCACGGACGTCCCGACTGTGAATGTGCCCATCAACCGCTTCTACACTAGTCTAACCAACACCACTAAGCACGTGATGGGAGGAATGGACTCCGTTCGGGGGGCCGAACAAGTCCTGAAGATGGGAGTGCGGATTGCGGGAAGCCTGGAAGCGCTACGAGAGCGTCCCTTTATCTCCTGCATTGCCTGCTGGATGATCAGCCCCCTCCATCTGGACGATGGGGTGACCGATATCCTAGTACACTGGTGTCGGCATGGGCTGCCGGTTGTGCTATCCTCGGCGCCAATGGCGGGTTCTAGCGCGCCAGTAACGCTGGCTGGCACGCTCGTGCAGCTCAATGCCGAACAGTTGAGTGGCATCGTGCTGACGCAACTCATACAGCCAAGGACACCGGTATTGGCTGGCTATATCCCCGGGGTCGCCGATCTCCGCACCGGGGGCTACCTGGGCGGAGCTGTTGAGTTCGGGATGATGCAGGCGGCCGCGGCGCAGATGGCTCAATTCTATGGAGTGCCAATCTACTGCTCCGGAGGAATGACCGATAGCAAGCTCCCCGATCAACAGGCCGGCTACGAGAAGATGGTCACCTTGCTGCTGGCGGCAATGGGGGGCTGTAACTACATACACCACGCTGTCGGTATGATCACCAATATGAGCTGCGTGTCCCTGGAGCAGACAGTCATTGACGATGAACTAGTCGGCATAGTCAAGCGCGTGCTACGAGGCATCAATGTGACGGACGAGACCTTGGCGACGGAAGCAATCGAGCGAGTAGGCCCAGGTGGGAATTTCCTAATGGATGATCACACGGTCAAGTTCATGCGCTCCGAGTTCTTCTTCCCAAAGATTGGGAACCGACGAGACAGGCGAGTATGGGAGCAGGAAGGCAAGGTCGATACCCGAGCCAGGGCTGCGGCACGTGCTGAGCGCTTGTTGCACGAACATCAATCTCCTGGGCTGCCGCCAGAGGTGGATGCCACGCTCCGCACAGAATTCCCCATCATCTGACATGCTTGGCTCACTCCACGAGGATCGTCGGGGCGCTAGACGTCCTGGGCAAGAGCCACGGCCGACTGGAGGATCTATTTGGCGACTTGATCGCAGAATACGGTCTGGCCAGCCCGTCAAAGAAACAAGCCGCCGATATTGGGTTGAAACTGGTTCAGCAGCAATCCAGGAACGTGTCAATCGTCGGTGGTTGCCTCCAGAATGAGGCCGTCGGCGGAGCCGCTCATCGCGATGCTCCAAGACGGACATGGTGAGCAGGGCACTTGGGGCAGGCCCGCGGCCGCACGGCTTGGGGCCCAAGGAACCTCCCACACTGCTACAGGTCCCTGTGGAGTCAGTCGACGCGCAATCAGACACGCCCAGCGACCATCGCCAAGAAATACTCGTGGAAGCGAGTATCGCCGGTTAGCTCAGGATGAAAAGATGAGGCAAGGATGTGATCTTGCCGAGCGGCGACGATCGTGCTGTCGTCCAGCGTTGCCACGATGTCCACACCTTGTCCTACCCTTTCTATGATCGGCGCTCGAAGAAAGACTGCTGGGAAATCCGGAGCTTGTTCGGTAGCTCCACTGACTACATCGAGCATCGGGATAGAGAGATCTATGACGAAGCTCTGGAGCGCACGTCCAAAAGCATTCCGACGAACTACTATGTCCATCGCGCCAATGTGAGGCTGGCCCTCGATTCCCTCGAGCACATCTCTCGCAAGTAGAATCATTCCAGCGCATGTTCCGTAGATTGGAAAGCCTGCTTGTGCCAACATTCGAAGCTCGTCAAACAGATAGCCGCTATGCTTAGACGAAGCCAACTTGGCCATGACTGTGCTCTCCCCACCGGGGATGATGAGCCCATCCAGCCCAGCCAGGTCCCGCTTTTTCCTTACCGTGCGTGACGGCACACCAAGGTGTGCAAGCATCTCAATGTGCTCAATAAATGCACCCTGTAAGGCAAGAACACCCACAATCACAATCACGTCACCTCACAGTGGAGCAGTCCCGAACATCGCTGACCGCTGCAATTCCAGCATAAGCGCTCTCGTAGTGATTGTATTCTATGGCTGGTGGCTTGTCAATGTAGGGGCGGATTCGTCGAGAACACGGTTGACAGGACAAATCATCCTCCACGAGTCTGGCAAATGGAGGGAACTGCGCCAATCGCCCTTCTGTTGCCACCCGGCAACCTCCTTGACTTCTCAGAGATGATAACATCTCTCGTTCGAGGAGGCAACGAAAGCCTACGAGTAGCCAACAAGAAGAATGGGTACGCAACTGCCTGCAGTTCTGTTGTGTGGTCCACATTGGCGACAAGTATGAGGTGTCGCAGCTGAGGCGAGCCACAAATCAGTCAGCGCTGACAGGAGATCCTCATTCCGAGCGGCGGAGCCTTGCGGGGATTGCACGTCAGTCTGGCGTCGAAGGCAACAAGAGCCTTCTCGGCGTACGGGATTTCTTCAGCCAGTTAAGGGACACATGCGCGTAGAGGGGGAACCTGAGACTTGCTATGCCCCAGAAGCACGGTGGCGGCAATCTACACCTGTCGTTCCGGGGCCCTCACATCCAGAAATCATTGACCCCAACCCGTCGCCCGTGATATAATCCTGCCTGCCATAGCAGAGAGTCTATCGGGGGAAGTGCGATAGAGCCTTCGCCTCGGCGACCGCACAACTGATGGCTAGGAAACGACGGTGCAGAATCGCTGGCGTAGTCGCCATCAAACCTGCATTGAGTCTATCGTGCGGTACGCCTTGATGCGCTGGCGCGGGGAGGCGGTAGCGCGCGAGACCCGGGTGGGGATGGGCCGGTACACGGTTGGATCGTGAGTGGCTAGCGTTGCCAGAGGAACATGATACTGGAGCGTCACCATCCTTCAGGAGGCATCGTGGAGGCAAGATTGGCTGGACTCGAGGCCGCGGTGGTAATCTCCCCTGATAGACCTCGTCGGCCTAGTGGACGTACTGCCTCGCTATGACGTAGCTGACCTGCCCGATTGTGAGCAAGACCGAGAGGCGGACATATGTGCGGCCTAACACAAGCTCATACGAGAAAAGGACGTAGCCTATCGGCGGGCCGAGGCAAGGCTGGCGGCACCTAGGTCTAGGGACTGCACACGGTCTGATCAACATCATTGAACGGGAATCCGGCGTGCATCACCTCGTAGTGTGGTCGCCGATTCGGAGAACGCCGGATCTCTCCGTGGGGCCCGGAGACTGGTCGGCCTTCGGCGCGTGGCCGAGATGCGGCCATTCCGCCAGGCGACTCCTCCAGCTGAGGATGGAAACCCGCAGACGGACTGGATTATCATGCAATCAAGACTGACCCCAACTACCTCAGGGGAAGCGATGCGGCCCCACCGGTCCCACTATTTCGGACAATGATGGCGGACCGGACAGTCTGCGCCATCCTGACCCTGGACTAGCTGGTCAACGAAGGAGACGAACGTGGCGGGTGGTTATCTGGGCAAGATTCTAAACGTTGAGCTTTCCGCTGGAAGTCTGACAACGGAAGCCCTTGACGAGACGGTGGCCAGGGAGTATATTGGCGGCTACGGAGTGGGAGCACGTCTGCTCTACGACCGTGTGGCGGCCGGCGTTGACCCTCTTGGGCCGGACAATATCCTGGGCTTCATGACTGGGCCTCTCACAGGAACACCGGCCCTCATAGGTTCCCGGTTCGTGGTCTTTGGCAAATCGCCCAAGACACATACCTGGGGCGACGCCAACTGCGGCGGACATTTCGGTCCCCACTTGAAGTTCGCTGGTTTCGATGGAGTCCTCCTCAGCGGCATCGCAGACAAACCCGTCTACCTCTTCATCAACGAGGGCAGAGCTGAATTGCGTGATGCGGCGCACCTCTGGGGCAAGAACGTGGCGCAGCTGGAGGAAACGCTCAAGGCCGAGCATGGAAAGGATATCCAGATTGCCTCCATCGGCACCGCGGGTGAGCAGCGATCTCTTATGTCCTGCATCATCACCGATGGTGGTCGCGCAGCAGGTCGGAGTGGCCTGGGAGCCGTCATGGGCGCGAAGAAGCTGAAAGCCGTCGTTGTGAGCGGCGCGCTGAAGGTGCCAGTGGCCGACGAAGAAGGCCTCAATGCACTGAGAAGAGAGTATCTCGACCAGCCGGGCGGCTTCTACTCGTCCCTGCGAGACTATGGGACCTGCGCGGGTACAGCCAGTGCCGCGCGGAGCGGGGACTCTCCAGTCAGGAACTGGGGCGGCGCTGGTCCCGTGGACTTCCCTCGCGAGAGAGCCGAGAAGATCAGCGATGACTCCGTAGTCGCCTTGCAGAAACGGAGATATGGCTGCTGGCGCTGTCCCATCTCTTGCGGCGGCTGGGTGAGAGTGGGTGAGGGCAAGTATGCCCTGTCTGCGACGGAGGATTCCATCGGCCACAAGCCAGAGTATGAGACGTTGTGGGCTCTTGGCACAAACCTTCTGAACGACAATCTCAAGTCCATCGTCAAGGCCAATGAGATCTGTGACCAGTATGGGCTGGACACCATTTCTGTCGGCGCTACCATCGCCTTCGCTATGGAATGCTATGAGCAGGGTGTCATTTCTACACAAGAGACCGGTGGTCTCGCGCTAACCTGGGGCAATGACGAAGCCATCGTCGCCCTCGCCGGACAAATCGCGCGGCGCGAGGGGTTCGGGGATGTGCTGGCGGATGGAGTCAAGGTCGCTGCACAGAAGATTGGCCGAGGTGCGGAGCGGTATGCCATCCACGTTTGTGGGGAGGAGTTACCAGGCCACGACCCACGCTTCATACCTGCGCTCGCCACGACCTATCTGATGGATGCCACACCGGGCCGGCACACCCAGGGTGGGGCCTGGCCCCCGCCGGGGATCAAGGTGCGCGGGACCAAGATGAAATACGTTTATGAGGGCCAGGCCAAGGATCACTACAAGATAATGACATCCATGCATGTGGTGAACGCGGCTGGGCTGTGCATGTTCGGCTACTTAGTCTATCACCTCGAACTGATCCCCAAACAGCTGACTGCGGTCACTGGTTGGGACTGCAGCCTCGACGACCTATGGGAGATCGGCAAGCGCATTGGCACCATGCGTCACGTCTTCAATCTACGTGAAGGACACAATCCGCTCACACGCAACGTGCCACGTCGCATGGTCGGTGAGCCTCCCCTCCAAGAAGGCAGGTTGAAGGGGATCACCATAGACTACGAAACGATGCGCCGTGAACTGCTGGAGCTTCTGGACTGGGATGTTCACACCACCATCCCCAGTGAGGAGAGCATCCGCCGTCTGGGCATGGAGTTCCTGTTACAGGACTTGCCCAACTTCCACGTCCCGGTGGTTTGAGCTCGGTCAGGAAAAAGCGATGCCGCAAATGGACACGAAGGAGGTTCCCTGCTCATCCGCAGGGCACTGCGCGTAGCCGGTGGCAGCACCCCTGGTGTCCCCCAGGAAGCGCAAGGCCATGTATATCGGCGGCAGCCCGCATATGCGTCTCCGATCCCGCTCCTCCTTCACCTGCTGGAAGAAGGCTTCCTCATCACCGGCACAGATGGAGGCCATCAGTGCCTCGTCGGCCACTCTGAGCCTGGCTCGCTCAACGAAATCGATGGCGTATCGGTCACCGAAGGCAGGCCCAACGTGAGCGAGGTCACCCGCCGCGATCACTACGGTTTTCCGCGACGCAGTGGCCTCCCTCATGACATTCAGCGCGGCTGAGATCTGGCCATCCTCACCGGGACCGCCCTCGCCCTCCACGAACGGGTCAAAAGAGCCGCACAACACGGGTAACAATTCACACTCCCTGTCTCCTAGGAAGTAATGCAGCCAGATGACCGCCAGCTCAATGGAATGTTCACTACGATGGTGAAGTTCATCTCCGAAGACAATGTCGGGCCCCAATTGCAGGGCGATCTTGTCTACGATACCATTTGCTGTGGGGAGCGTTCCCCATGGTGTGGCGTATCTCTGATGAGTTAGTGTGAGCCCCGCATCCCCGCCCATATGATCGGTGCCGAAGATGATGGCTATTTCGGCCTCCCTGACTGCAGCGGCTGCTTTGTGCCAGACCTGGGCATAGACAGTCCCTCCCCTCTCGTAGTCGATGTGGGGACTGATCAAGCCCCGTATCTCACCCTCGGCCACCTCTGCCGTCGGCTCGGTTTCATCTACGCCACCGAGATACCCGCTCATGGCCTCCTCCAGTCCCTCGACGTCGTCAGGATAGCTCTCACCTGCCAGGACCGGAGGACGAAGCGTCGCCGTTCGGAAATCCCGGAGCGCCGCAGCGTGGGCCTCGGCGAAGCGCTCGTTGTCGAGCAGCAGGGCCTCGTCAAGCTGTGTCAGAATGCGCTCCAGAGTCGTGGGACCAAGCTGAACTCCGGCCCTAACCGCGAGGGACGCTCGCAGGCCAGCCTCGTCACGAGTACCGTCACACAGTTCCACCAAGGGGGCAAGGGAAAGCGGAAGGTAGATCGCTCGATCGGTCAGACGCAGAGGATCCCGCAGAAGGATACCCTGTTGGCCACCCTGCTTGACAAAATGGATCTCGAGTTCTCTGAGTCTGGGCTTCAGGGTTTCCCTCCTTGTCTTGTCTACATGTTACGTGCTGGCGATATAGTACCACAACCGTCGCCAAGAACCAATCGACACTTGACGTTTCAAGGGCAGTGCATTATAATACTATGTGTACCGGGGTGTGGCGCAGGTGGAAGCGCGCGGCGTTTGGGACGCCGAGGTCGTAGGTTCAAGTCCTATCACCCCGACTGCTTCGATCTCCAGTCTACAACCAGGCGGGAGTAGCTTAGTTGGCAAAGCATCTGCCTTCCAAGCAGAGGATCGCGAGTTCGAATCTCGTCTCCCGCTCCATCACCAGGGCCCATAGCTCAGTGGTCAGAGCCACCGGCTCATAACCGGTTGGTCCCAGGTTCGAATCCTGGTGGGCCCATTGCACATGTCTCGACAGGAAGCCCTCCTCACACGTGAGAAGGGCCTTTGTTGTGCGGTGCTATCCCCAACCCGCGAGGAGGAGCTCAAATGGTTGTTACTGAAAGCATCAGTTTCAGCACGCAAGGTAACGGCGAGATAGTGGATATCACAGAGCAGGTAGCACGTAAGGTGGCTGATTCCGAACTCAATGATGGCACTGTGACCATCTTCAGCCCGAGCGCCACGAGTTCGCTGACCACCCTAGAGTATGAATCAGGGGCAGTCCACGACCTGCAAGCCCTTCTTGACCGGCTGGTGCCCCAAGATATTGAATATCGTCACAACCTCCGCTGGAGGGATGGGAATGGTCATAGCCATGTACGAGCCGCATTGTTCGGCGCCTCGCTGACGGTGCCTTTCGTTAACAAGCGGCTAACTTTGGGTACCTGGCAGCAATTGGTCTTTCTCGACTTCGACGTCCGGCCCCACGATCGGGAACTCGTGTTGCAGATGCTTGGGGAATGAGTGTACCAACAATCGGGTCTCGCTTTTAGTCAGGAGGCACGCGGATGACCATAGCCGCGGTGATATGCTCAGAAGAATTGTGGCAAACAGGACATGGGGAAAACCATCCTCTGAAACCGGAGCGACTACAGAGGGGGTACGAACTCCTCACTGCTTACGGGGCATTCGATGGCCACCAGTCACGCCTCGTCCGACCCAGACCAGCCGCGAGGGAGGAGTTGCAGCTCTTCCATGGCGAGGAATACCTGGATGCCGTACGTAGCCTCAGCCGCGGAGAAAAGGAGTACACTCCCAGCCGGTACAACTTCGGACCTGGCGACAACCCTATCTTCGATGGCATGTACGACATCGCAGCCCTTAAGGTTGGCGCCGCGTTGGTGGCCACCGAATTGGTGACAAACGGCGACGTAGATGTAGCCTTCAGCCTGGCAGGAGGAATGCATCACGCTCGCTCTGACTACGCCTCTGGTTTCTGCATCTTCAACGACATCGCGGTAATCATCCATGTGTTGCTGCGGCAAGGTCTCAAAGTGGCCTATGTGGACATCGACCTTCATCATGGCGATGGCGTACAGGAGGCTTTCTATGACAACGACAGAGTCCTAACTGTGTCTATCCACGAATCAGGATATTATGTTTTCCCCGGAACAGGTTTCGTTAGAGAGACGGGTCGGGGAGTGGGGGAAGGCTTTGCCGTCAACCTGCCCCTGGCTCCCTACACCGACGATGAAGTCTACGTGTGGGCCTTTGAACAGGTGGTGCCTCCCCTTCTGAAGTGGTTCGAGCCTGACGTAGTGGTCAGCCAGTTGGGTGTAGACACCCACTACCTCGATCCGCTGGGTCACTTGACTCTCACTACTCACGGTTACACCGAGGTAGTGGGCATGATCAAGGAGTTAGCACCGCGCTGGATAGCTCTGGGCGGGGGAGGATACGAGACAAGTGTGATGCCAAGAGCCTGGACCTTGGCCTACGGTGTCATGTCCGACAGAGACTTCCCCGACGAATTACCGGCGGCGTACGCAGAGAAGTACGGCTCGGGAACTCTGCGCGATCAGAAGACGCCTCACGTTGAGCCACGTACCAAGGACGTGGCGCGGCGTCATGCCTCGCTGGCGATAGCGGAACTGCGAGAGAAGATACCGGGATTGAGACAATAGGGACTCTATCCAGCCAGAGCCCCGATGAATCCTACGAAAGACGAAGGAGCTGCTTCGCACAGGGGAACCGTGGTGACCGTGAATGGGAGGGATCCAATCTCTGTTGAGATTGTAGTCGTGCCGTCATACGGCTATCGCTCGCAGACCAAGCGAAGGCGGCGCTCACCACCCAGAGCTCGGACGGTCCCAATACTGGGCTGGTAGCTCCCATACATGACCGTCCCACGTGCTCACCGTTACCCAGGCGATCACTTCGCCGTCCCGCCGCACCCGAATCAGCCACCACTCTGGGCCGCCCATTCCATACAGGAAGGGTGTGTCAACGGTGGCGTCAGCGTACCGAGACAAGACGTCTCGCGCTCGGTCCATGGCCTCCTCGGCTGTCGGAGGATTGGGGAAATGCTGAGGGCAATCACTCAGATCGTTCGGGTCTTCGTAGTGCCAGCCGAAACGGAGCAGGGCCAGGCACTGTGCGGATATGTCGACATAGCCGATGATACAGTCGCCACGGCGGAAGAGGAACTTGTAGTAGGTAGGCACACCGTCGCGATCATGGAACAGGACCGGCCCTTCCAAGCGGGCTCCGATGAAAGGCCGGTAGAGTCGGGGCTCAAGAATGATGAAAGGAACGATCCCCAGGCGGGCCCGCAACTCGGCGCTGCCAGCAGCCGATTGCCCCCAATGGGTAATCCTACCCCAGACAATGACGGCGATGATGAGCGCAAGCCCGATGATGAGGCCCGCAGAAAGGACAATTCTCTTGAACCACCTGATCACGAGTTGGGTGTCTCCACTCGTTCAACAAGCCATTCTACGCCCAAAGTCCTTCTACCTCAAACGCGCACACGCGATACGGACCCTGTATTTGGCTCTTCCGCACTCTGTGCACGGACAGGGAGGCAGTTCGGTACACCGGTATGATGCCAAACCAACACTCGCGGTAGCCTTCGAACTGAGGTAGGAAGGGGCCTATCAAGTCTGCGCAGCCTCTTTCGCGCATCTCTCAGCAATGCCAGTCCACGGTCGCTGATCCCATACCGCCAATTGATCTGCTTCGCGACCATCTTCCACCACATGTCGGGATCCGCGCGTCTGATCTCCTCTGCCTCCTCCGCCTTCGCCAAACGGTAGATCATGTCATCGTGATCCAGGCCTGGACGTCCCGCGGGCCGCTCCCTCTTGCCCTTGGCAGCCCGGCTGCGAGTCCTGGCCCGTCCCTCGGGCCAACGTTGCTTCATCGCCGTCTGGAACGTTTGGACGTAGTCCGTTGCCTCAGCGAGATGACACTGAGCAACCACTTCCATGGTCTCAGGTTTGTGTTGCATCTATCTGACTGAAATCGCAATCCCCATTGGCACCGAGCCAGCCTGCGACTCGGCGGTGGCACCGATGTCTATCCTGCTGGCAAAACCATCGCGGTATGCAGGTCTGGCCCTCTCCAGGTAGATCCGCACTCCGTCTTCTGCGGCATGAGGCGTTGGGAGATTCCGCGAGATGTGGTCCCGTAGCCACCTGGCAAAGTGATGTTCAGTGGTGTCGAGGTAAAGGGTCACCAGTTCGCGCACGTAAGCTCCCTCCTGCACCACAAGGATGGCAACCTAGTTCATCCACCGCCCATCGAAACTCCTCTGAGAGCTTCTTCGAAATCTGATCTCGACCACCCCTCTTCACGCTGCCAAGAAAAGATAGAACCCCGCCTTGTTGCATTAGGCGGGCCTTGGTGGTATGCTTTCCTCGCCATGGTGCCCGCGTTGCACCCTGGCCACTGCCTCGGGTTCTGCCGAACCGCGAGGCCTTCTTCTTATGTGACTTTCAAGGGATTATTCCCCAGGTGTGTAGAGTTGTCCAGAGCGGTTGAGAGAGGCGATGCACGAGGCCCCGCTCTCCAGGAGGAGGATGTATCAAAGGGCGTGAGAAAGCCCTTAAACCGTTGCAGCGGAGCCTCAGGACTTTCATTCTGCGTTGGGGCCGCCTACCTATGATCCCAGCACTCCCAGTTTCTTGTCAGGTTGTCGATATCGCACTGAACTAACTCATCGTAGACATGCACCACTGGTTCCCCGTCCTCCAGTGTAACCCTTAAGCCTCTACATCCTACTCCAAAACCATCACATCTTGTTGGGTCTTGCCGCAGGCCGACTATCACATCAAAGTAATCCAGTTCCGCAAAGTATATCTCACCGATTGAATCTGGATACTGACCGTGTTCCTTCTTGTAGTCTTGGTAACGCTTGAAGACTTCTTCCCCAATCGCGATGCTTGACTCGATCTTCTTGCGATAGTAGGAGTAGGGGGACAAAGTGGTGTGAAAGATAGCTACAAGTGAACTCACGAGGATTAACCCTGCTACGGAGGAAGGAAGCCACGATTTCTTCTTGGCAATAGCAACACACAACAACCCAAGGGAAACAACGAAAATCGTTACAGCAAGCAGGAACACTACGTTCCACAGCACGATTGTACCTCTATCAAGAGTCAGTTGATACATTTCGTCAGAACCTCCCGAGGCACTGAGAAGATCTACCGCCTCTGCAACCAGGGGCAAGACGATGCCTCCAGCGGCAAGGACGTTGACTGTGGCCCCGGATTGCGAGTCATAGGCCATGCCCATGGCCCTTTCTAAGTCCAGTACGTGCGTGAAGCCCATCCTGGTGGTCTGAGCCCCGGGTCCGACGGCCACCCCTGTGCTATACTATCTTCCGCCACGGTGCCCGCTGTGCACCTGCCCACAGCCTCGGGCTGCAGGAAGCCGCGAGGCTCTCTTCATGTGTGGCTCTCGATGACGACTGTATCGCATCTGCTCCTCGCCCCGCAAACGCGCCCGGGAGTCCAAACCTGTGCCGCCTAGGCCCATGGGCACCTCCACAGTTCGCCGAACGTGCCATGGCACAACGCGAGGACTCATCACTGCAGATGTTTGACGTCCGTTATTCGCTCGTGACGCCGATGGACAACCTCAAGCCCGATCAGAAGCTACCCAGCACTATTCGGGTGTCCGGACTATGACGAAACCCAATGATTGCAGAAGGGGCCCCAAGGCCGCTGGGCTCAGGCGCAGGCGGCTCGATGGCGATGGGCTCGTTGAAGTCGTAGAACCGCGTAGTGGTGTTCTGGTTAACCCACCTCTCCTGCCCAGTGACAAGGTCGTAGTCGGGCAGGCGTGCCTCAGTCTTCATCTGGCGGACAAGGTAGTCGTCTTTCCCCACCCAGAGCTCAATCCCCATACTCTGGCCCTGCATCAGGTTCAGGACTTCCGGCGGCGGGGGATACTCGGCCTCGGCCTCCCATTTCGCCGCCAAGGCTTCAACATCAACGTTAGCACGGTAGTGGACGCAGTCGACACCTCCAATCTGCTGGTCCGGCAGCACCTCGAAGTCAACCAGGTGACTGAGCACTTCGAGTTCCTCAGCAATGGGGAGCACCACGCACGATACCCCGCGTTTCCCCCCAGGCCAGTCCGCGTCATCTGCGGTCAGGACATAGCTCTGATCGCCAATCTGTACACACTCGTACCAGGATCCAGTGTCGTTACGTACCTTCACTCGGTAGCGATCTGGCGCAGCGTACTCTCCCTCCGCATACAGCGTGACGGTGTCACCCGCCGAGGTGCGGCTTGTGGTCCCCGTGTCTCGATACGACTGAGCTGCCGTGGTAGCGACGACTGCTTTCCTGGTCACTTCCTGCAAATCTGATCCGCTGCTACAGGTACTAAGAGCCATTGTCAGGAAGAAGGCCCATCCCGTTATGACGCACTTGCCCACGTTCATCCCGTTGCCGTTTGATGATGCCATGTGACCGCTCCTC
>NJBK01000023.1 GCA_005223035.1 Chloroflexi bacterium B3_Chlor | reverse complement strand
TGTTGGAGCCTCTGAACGTGAATGAGCTGCGAAAGATGGACACCGTGGACTTCAACAGGCACTTTGGCGCTGTTCCGAAGCCATCCAGCACTTACATTCAGAGCCCGGGGCTGTGGAGTGTGCCAAGATACGACAAGACAATCGAAAACAACAGTGAGTTCTTGAAAGTCTGCATGTTCAAGTGGGCGTTCAATGCAAAGCCAGACATAGTCATTCATACGTCGAGAGATCACGCCGTGTGTATTGAAGCGAAGTTCAAGTCTCCCGAGAGTTCCTATCCACAACAGGCAACCGAGAAGAAGATCTTCCAGTCTCGCAATCTAGGGTACGTGAAACAGACCAGTTTGCAGGAGTACTTGATGGAAGATCTGTTGGGAATCGAGACTCAGTTCGTGTTTCTGGTTCAGAAGGTGGGCCAGACTTCCAAGACTCACAAGAGCTTCCTATGGACGGATGTATTCAAGGTTCTGGATGTGAGCGATGTTCCAGGTTTCATGCGGGAACTCATCAGCACAACCGAATCCTAGGGTGCCGGGATGTGAGATTCAGGCAAGCCACTAATCCGAGGAGGTCCGACATGTTCGGAATGGAAGAGCTCAAGGAGAGGATTGAGGTGGAAGGGGACACGGTCAACTGTCCCGTTGTCGGATGCGGAACCCTGCTCACCAGGATGGCGAGAGGTACCCCCAAATCGTTAGATGCCTATCTTGAGAGAGGGGCAGTCAAGGGAGGAGAGCAGTTCGATCAGTTTCTCTGCAAAGAGCATGGGATCTACATCACTCCGACCACTTTCATCTATCGGGATCTGCAAGACAACCTACTGTGGCATGAAGATGTGGATCGAGACCTTCTCGATAGAATACTGGCTGCCAAGAGGAGTAGCGCACAACTACACCACGAGAATAGCGAAGACGCTGTCACCTGGAACGTTTTCAGGTTCATGGATAGCCAGAAGCTGCTATCGGGGTTCCTGGCGGGACTGTGCAGTTCACCCGTGACAAATCCCGAAATGGTGTACTGGTCATACTCAGACTCTCAACGGGATGTGTGGGATGAGCTAGCAAGGGCAAGAGAAGAGTTTGGAGAACGTCCCCAGCAGGCATCAGAGCCTGATCTGATCGTGCCAAGCGATGGAGCCCTGTTCGTCATAGAAGCAAAAATGAAGGCAGCGTGCACTGGTGATTTCAACCGCAATCACACGGCGGAGGAGAAAGAGGAGAGAATAGGGCGGTACAGCAGAGGCGACCGTTTCCTGAGACAGTCGGTTGGAGGGGTGATAGATGCGGGTTACTACCAATTGATGAGATTCTGGGTGATTGGCTGTTCCCTGGCCGAGAGGCTAGGGCTGGATTTCTATCTTGTCTGCCTGGTATTGTCAGTGAGAGAGCTCGGCATCGAGCATTATTTCAAGAAGCTTATCAAGGAAGAGCAGGGCAGGAGATTCATGCGAATCACCTGGGAAGATGTTTACGAGTACATGGTTCAGAGTGATCTCTTGAGCAAGGACTGGGAGATAATGTCACGGTATTTTGCGAATAAGACCCTCGACGGTAAACGAGCGTTTTCCATATCCTGACAGGAGACATCACAATCATAGCGGACTCGAACCGCCTGCGCCGTCGCAGGTCCCGCTTCGGGCAGCTGGCATAGGCACGAGGGCTCGCTCACAATGGAAGTGCCCCCAGCGGAATTCGAATCCGCGTCGCCACCTTGAAAGGGTGGTGTCCTAGTCCACTAGACGATGGGGGCATCTACTTGTCTATTATAGCGCAGAGAAGCCCCCAGGTCAAGCCCGGAGTGACTAGGGTGTGCAAGAACGATGTGCCAGCTGCCCCCGGAAGCCCGCCCCATACTTGCGTGGCGGCGCTGACCTAGACTGCTTCCAACCCCAACTCGTTTAGCTTCTCTTTCGTGGGCACGCCCTCTTCGTCCCAACCGCGGAGTCGATAGTACTCTTCCAGCAACGGCTCGAGGTCTACTACCTGGTTCTTGGAGTGGCCGCGGGGCAAGGTCTCCTGGGAGAACCTGGGCGGTAATCGATCGTCTTCCTTGGCGAAGCCCTCTCTGAGGTTGAAGAGGCGCTCCAGGTTCCAGATCCTTTCGCCCATTCTCAGCAGTTGTCTGCCGTCCAAAGGCTCGCCGGTCACGGTGGAGAGAAGGCTGGCGTAATGCTCCGGGTTGAGCGCGAAGATGGTGAAGATGCAGAGGCCCAGGGAGTCGATGACCGCGCTCAGGTCCTGATAGAGGATGACAAGAGCGGGTTTGCCCTCGCTGGCGAAGCGATCCACGGCGTAGGGAGTGGCCAGAGCTTCGGGGCCGACGAAATAGGCCCGTAGATGGCAACCACCCCGGTTGGAAGTGGCATAGGCCAGTCCCATGGCGTTGAAGCCGCGAGGGTCATAGGCGGGGAGTTCCAGACCCTTGACGCTCATGGACAGCTCAGGGTGGGCGAACAGGGAGGCCAGTCGGAGGGAGCCCTCGGCCAGGAGTTTGCCGAAGCCCTCGTTTCTGCCGATCAGTTCGGTGCATTTGAGGACAGCTTCGCCATTTCCGAAACGCAGCTCCCCTCCCAACTGCTCCCTGATCATGTCCTGGGTGGCAGTGTCCAGATATCCTCTCTCCCACAATTCCATGGCACAGGCGATGGTGCTGCCAGCGGAAATGGTATCGAAACCGGATTCGTTGCAGTTGTAATTGGCCTCAGTGATCAGTTCCAGATCCTTCACCCCGCACGCGGGGCCCAGTGCCCACATGGTTTCGAACTCAGGTCCTTCCCCACTGCGATTCGCCGTCTTGGTGGCTCTACCGCAGGCCACGGGGCAGGTTGCGCAGGCCACGCTGCGCTCGTAGAGGAGTTCTTTGAGTGTCTCCCCGGAGACGGAGTCGGCGTCCGGGAAGTACCCTTCTTGGAAGTTCCGGGTAGGGAGGGCACCGAATTGGTTGATGATATTGATGAGAACCGCGGTTCCGTACTCCTTGAGGGCGTTCTTGGTGATAGGGGCCTCGCTCACGATTGTAAGAGCGTTCTTCCTCGCCTCCTGGAACGCCTCAGGGTCGGCTACCGGTGTCTTGTGGCTCCCCTGGACCACGACCGCCTTCAGTTTCTTCGCCCCCATTACACAGCCAGCCCCGCCCCGTCCCGCCGCCCGGTCCTTTTCGTTCATCACCGAGGCAAGAAGCACGCCTTTCTCTCCCGCGGGTCCGATACAGGCTACCGCTGCCTTGGGGGATGTCTCTTCTAGCAGCCGCTCGGTGGTCTCGTGGCTGTTCATCCCCCACAATTGGGAGGCATCTCTGAGTTCCACCTTCTGGTCGTCTACCCATAGGTAACAGGGGTTCTGGGACTCACCCTCTATGATCAGGGCATCGAAGCTCGTCCTCTTCAGGGCGATGGGGAAGCGGCCGCCGGAATTGGTGCTCAAGATGGTGTTGGTGAGGGGTGATTTGGTCACCAACTCGTAGCGAGAGGAGAGGGCTGCCCCAGTGCCATTCAGGGGGCCGGTAGCGAAGATCAACTTGTTCTTGGGAGAGAGGGCGTCTGTCTGGGCTGGAAGCTCACGCCATAGGATCGCGCTTCCTAATCCCCGCCCGCCTACGAAGTCTCGAGCCAGGTCGTCTTCCAGGCTCTCTGTACTGACCTTTCCCTGGCTGAGATCGACCCGCAGGATCTGTCCGTGGAAGCCACCTGTTGCCATCAGAAGTCTTTGTCCTTTCTGTACTGCCTGAAGGGGCAGAGGCGGCACCTTTTCATGTAGATCTCCCGAACCTCTCTCCTTTGCTTGGCTGTCTGGCCATGAGGACAGATGGTGCACGGGATGACCTTGGCCTCCGCCCAGGCTTGGGGGCTAGACCTTATCCAGTTCATGGTGGCTATGATATTCAAGGGGCCGCTAGTGCCTATCCTGAATCGAAGGGGGTCTCTCAGCTCAGGCTCGTTGGCCCCGGCATAGATCAGCCTCAGCAGGGTCATGGCCTCCCTGATGCCTCCCGCCGCCTTCACGCCCATGTCGGGACCCACCGCTTCTCTCATCAGCCATATGTGCTCGGGAGTGGCGCCCAGGGCGTCCATTCCCGTGGAGTTCTTCACGAAACTCGCTCCTGCCTCCTTGACCACTCCGCACGCCTGTATGATCTCTTCCTCGGTCAGTTCACCAGAGCGGATGATCACTTTGACCAGTTCGCCGTCAGCAGCCTGGACCACCGCTTCGATCTCTTCCCCAGTGTAGTCTCGGTCTCTCTTGAAGCGGCCAACGTTGATCACCATATCGAGTTCTATCTTGCCGGGTCCTTCCCCTCTCAGGTTGCGGCTCGTCTCTACTATCTCCGCTGCCTGTCGGCGCTTGCTCTGAACAGAGCCCTTGCCCAGCGGGAAGTCGAGCACGTAGCACTCTTTGACCGGGCTGCCTTTGAGCAATGTGGGCAGTAGATCAACCTCTACCGGGTTTACGCAGATGGAGTAGAAGCCGTAGTCCAGCGCCCAGTTGACCATTTTCCTGATTTTAGGCTCCTGGGTGTCGGCCTTGAGATCGGTGACATCGATGAGACTGGCTACCTTTTCTGGAGTGAGTTCTTCGATGATCTCCACCAGGTCCTGGGGTGGAAACTCGACCAGGGGAACTCTCGATTCTTCATCGAGGGTAGGTGAGAGAGCCGTCGCAACCATCTCCCCTCCTCTATCCAGAGACGAAGGTATAGTGGGGTACCAGCCCCCAATCTTGCGGGGGCCAGTAAGAGATCCACGCTTTCCCGATAATGGCGTTGCCGTCCAGCATGCCCCAACTGCGGGAGTCGCTGCTGTTGCTGCGGTAGTCTCCAAGGACGAAGTACTCGAAGTCACCCACCACCTCCGGCCCCCATGAGCGCTTGCCATCCCGAGAGATGTAGGTTTCCTCCAAGCGCACCCCGTTGATGAAGACTTGCCCATCCACTATCTCCACCTCCTCCCCCGGGAGGCCCACAACTCGCTTGATGAAGTCCTTGCGTGGATTCCCTGGAGAGTGAAAGACGATCACGTCGCCTCTCTCGGGAGGGTTGAGATAGTAGACCAACTTGTTGACGATCAAGAACTGGCCGTGGTGTAAGTTGGCCTCCATGCTGTGACCTTCGATGCGGAAGTTCTGAAAGGCCAGGCGCACCAGCAAGAAGATCACAAGCGTCAATATGGCCGTTTCGACGATCTCGCGCAAGATGCCTTTGACGTTGGCCCGAGAATCTTCCTTCTCGGCTACCTCTTCCAGGACTGTCTCATAGCTGGTGTGGCTCTGCAAATCGTCCAATGGGTCCCTCTCTCATGAATGAGTATATAGTAGTTGGGAGGCCTGGGCAAGCGGAAGCGTGGTGAGAGTGCATGTTCAGGAAGTCCAACCCTCTCGTGCTGGGGCGGGATTCGTTGCCGGCCTGGGAGGCGCCGTGAGTCCCGCCGGGAGTCGGTGGTTGGGGCCAGGGAAGTCGATTTCCTGGCGGTCTGCTGGCATGGTGCCAGGGGGCGCGCCGGAATGAATTCCCGCGCTAACGTCACCAAGTCCCTACGGGACTCCAATAATCTGTGGAGCGGCGGAATCAGCAGTTTAACGCTAGCTTGGAGACTCGCTCTTGCACACCCGTGCAAAGATGGCTTGTCATAGGTGTTGAGATTTGCTATACTGGGCTGAGTCGTGTGCTTCTGGTGGCAATCCTGGTCTACATGCCTGCTACGCCTACGAGATACTGCCCAGGTTCGCGCCTGCTGGGTTTCGTACGTGGTGAAACGGGCAACTGACTCGTGCCGGGTATGAGAGTGCGCATACCCTCCAGTCTGCTTGCCAAACTACATGTTCGAGGGAGTCTGCCCAACGAAGACCAGGGGTTCAGGCTTGCACTAAGAGACGTCCTGACTACAGGCACGGTAATCAAGTTCCTTGGCATCGATGTTGATGAGACTGAGCCGCCGCGGGAGAGTGTTTCTCCTGGTAGATGAGGTTGGTAGACTCGAGGCGACAGAGATTGCATCACTAACGTCTGCTTCTCTCGGCCTGGGATGCAACGTCAGCCTCCACTTTCGGGGTCAGGCACTCTCCCCAGGGCGTCACGAAATCGTGATCGGTTTCGTCACGAGCGAGGTGGGGGAGGTGAAGCTTCCCCTTCGTGACAGCATCGAGGGATGACGCAAGCGTATGGATGACAGAATCCAAGAGGCCTGGCGTGTACGTCAAGCGAACTTCCCCCCAACGATCGGCTTCGATTACCCTCTGCGTACTCTGGCAGTGAGCCTCACGGGAACCGATTGCGAACTCGATTGCGCTCATTGCGGCGGCCACTACTTGAAATCCATGGTTCCCGTGTGGCGGGCTAATCCGCAAGGGGCGGTGAGTTGCCTTGTCTCAGGAGGATGCGACACGAAGGGTCGGGTGCCTGTGACGAGCCACCTCGACGAAGTCTCACGGCTGCGTGCAGGCAGAATCATGAATTGGCATGTGGGCCTGATAGGGCAGGCGGAGGCCGAGGTTATCGCGCCCTACGTTGACGTGATCTCTTTCGACTTCGTGGGCGACGATGAGACCATCAGAGAGACGTATGGTCTTGAGGTGGGGGTTGAAGACTACATCACCGCCTATCAGCTTCTTCGTTCCTTCGCCACCGTCGTTCCGCATATCACAGTCGGCCTCAAAGGAGGGTGCATAGCAGGGGAATACAAAGCCCTTCACATTCTGGAGGATCAGGGCTTGGAGGCGCTGACCTTCATCGTCTTTATCCCTACCCCTGGCACTCAGTATGCTGATAGGGAGCCACCTCGACCGGAAGAGGTAGTGGACCTACTGGTAGAGGCTCGGTTGCGTTTCCCCGGTGTACCCATCCAGCTAGGGTGCATGAGACCACGGGGAAAGTACCGGGACCTTCTGGATCCCCTTGCGGTGCGAGCAGGAGTGAATGCGATCGTCAGCCCATCCAGGAGGGCGGTCGCGGTGGCGGAGGAGTTGGGATTGACGGTAGAGCGACGTGAGGAATGCTGCGCTGTGAGGTTGAAGAGGGACTATTGAGATGAGCGAACAGTTCGATATCGGCATTATCGGGGGTGGCCCTGGGGGCTACGTCGCAGCCATCCGCGCGGCACAACTGGGTGCAAGGGTGGCATTGATAGAACAAGAGCGTCTTGGCGGGGTGTGTTTGAACTGGGGCTGCATCCCTACCAAGGCCATGACCAGTAGCATTGAGCTATTGATGGAGATCGAGCGGGCCGATGAGTTCGGGATCGTGGTTGGCGAGCCGGGCTTCGATTTCTCCAGGATGATGGCGCGCAAGGACGAGGTCGTGGAGCGGCTGGTATCTGGTGTCGAGCGCTTGATGGAGGCTCACAAGGTACAGGTCATCCATGGGCACGGTGAACTCATCTCGCCGACTGGAATCAAGGTTTCGGGTGAGGCTCTTCAAGAGGTCCGGGTTGGCAAGCTCATCATCGCCACCGGGTCCATTCCCTCCAAGCCGCCGGTGCCGGGGTTGGAACTAGCCGGGGTCATCACCAGCAACGAGATAGTGTCGCTTGAACAGCCACCACAGGACTTGGTGATCATAGGCGGGGGGGTGATAGGTGTAGAGTTCGCCAGCATCTTCAACGCCCTGGGAACCAAAGTGACCGTTGTAGAGATGCTGCCCGCCCTTCTGCCGCCCGTGGACGAGGAGCTCGCGCGTCGGTATCTGCAACTCTTGCGCCGCCAGGGAGTGGAGGTGCACCTGCGCTCGCCTCTCAAGGAAATCAGGCAGGGGGACAGCCTGCTCGAGGTGGTGTACGAGGGCCCCAAGGGAGAGGGAGTGGTCAGTGCGGATGCAGTGCTGGTCTCAGCGGGCAGGGTGCCGTACACTGAAGGACTGAACCTGGAAGCAGCCGGAGTTACGACCGAGAGAGGTGCGATAGTGGTAGATCAGCACATGGCCACCAGCGTGCCCGGAGTCTACGCGATAGGTGACGTAACCGGAGGCTGGATGTTAGCTCATGTCGCCAGCCGCGAGGGAGAGGTCGCGGTAGAGCATGCATTGGGCCGAGACAGTGCAATGGATTACAGGGCCGTTCCCAACTGCGTTTTCACCCTCCCGGAGATAGCTGGGGTTGGGCTGACGGAGCAGGAGGCCAAGGGACAAGGCATTCCGTATAAGAAGAGTAGGTTTCCCTTCAACGCCAGCGGCCGTGCCCTGGCGATGGGACAGCCCACAGGTCTAGTGAAGATGATTTGTGAACAAGATGATGGCCGGATACTTGGCTTGCATATCATCGGGCCACATGCCACCGACATGATCGCCGAGGGAGCGCTGGCTATTCAGTCAGGCGCCACGGCGAAGGATATAATCGGGACCATTCACGCCCATCCCACCCTTCCTGAGGCGATCAGGGAGGCTGCACTGGGACAGCTGGATGGAGCCATCCACATACTCTCCTGACAGGTCTATGGTTCCAGATGTCGCTCGGTTGCAGGAAACCATTGGCATAAGCTTCGAGGATCAGACTCTGCTTCAGAAGGCGTTGGTCCACCGGTCCTTCCTGAACGAGAACCCGGACTTTGCGCTGCCGTCGAACGAGCGGCTCGAGTTCCTGGGTGACGCCCTGCTTGACTTCGTGGTAGGTGAATACCTGTTTGAGCGGTTCCCAGAGATGGACGAAGGAGATCTGACCAGGCTGCGCGCGGCCTTGATCAAGGCGGGCACTTTAGCTGAGTTCGCTCGGAGCATACGGCTGGGCGACTACGTCTACCTATCTCGTGGAGAGGACGAGAGAGGGGGACGATCACGGGTAGGGCTTCTGTCTGATGCTTTTGAAGCGCTGGTCGCGGCCATCTACATGGACAGGGGTCTGGAGGCGGTGAAGGGGTTCCTGATGCGGTTTCTCGAACGTGAGACGACGCGCGTCGTGGAGCGTGGCCTGGAGAGGGACCATAAAAGTCGGCTGCAGGAGTGGACTCAAAGAGAGCTTCGTGTCACGCCGGTGTATCATACGATCGTGGAGCGAGGCCCAGATCATGCCAAGCAGTTTACAGTGGAAGTGTGGATCGGGGATAAGGCCCATGGTCGCGGGGAAGGACGGAGCAAGCAGGCTGCGGAGCAGCACGCGGCGCAGCAAGCTTTGGAGCAGCTGGCGAGAGGAGATGTTTGACAGCCTCGGTGAAAAGCTATATACTGTGAAGGGTGTAGCATGATTCCACCACTACATATTGTACACTGGTGCCGATGACACCCACATTTAGTGGTTGTTGGTCATCTGCGAGATCTTGGTGCTGGCCATCCTGCTGCAGCCGACGGAGTGGACATCCGTTGGCCGCTTACGTGTGAGGGGTTATGTATCTCAAGCGATTGGAACTGCACGGCTACAAGACCTTTGCAGCGAGAACCCAGTTTGAGTTCGATGCGGGGATAACCGCCATCGTCGGTCCCAACGGGAGTGGCAAGAGCAATGTCGCTGACGCGCTACGCTGGGTAATGGGTGAACAGCGGTATACCGCTCTGCGAGCCAAGCGGAGCGAGGACATGATTTTTGGCGGCAGCCAGGATCGTACCCGTTTGGGCATGGCAGACGTCTCCTTGACGCTTGATAACTCGAGCGGTTGGCTGCCCATCGAATATGCTGAAGTGACGGTGCAAAGGCGCGCCTTTCCCTCAGGGGAGAATCAGTACTATCTCAACGGTAGCCGCGTGCGACGGAGGGACATTGTCGAACTCCTGGCCAAGGGCAGAGTGAGTAGCAATACCTACACCATCATCGCACAGGGGGCGGTGGATGCGAGCTTGAGCATGCGACCTGAGCAGAGGAGGTCAATCTTCGAGGAAGCGGCCGGCATCGCCATCCACCAGGCCAAGAGTGATCAGTCCTTGGCCAAGCTGGAAGATACGCGCAACAACATCCTGCGGGTCAACGATATCGTCAATGAGATCGCCCCTCGTCTTGAGCGCCTCAGCAAACAAGCGCAGCGGGCGGAGGAGTACCAGAAATTGGCGCGAGAACTTGAGAAGCTCCTGGAGACCTGGTATGGGTATCAGTGGAGGCGAACTCAGGAGCAGTCACAGCTGGCACAATCGAAGGAGGAGAAGCGTCAGGAAGCTCTGGCCGATCATAAGCGCCAGCTGGAAGAGACGTCTCGGCAGATAGATCAGTTGAGAAAGCGACAGGCCGAGTTGCGTGGCGACCTTGGGCGCTGGCATAGTAAGAGCGGACTGCTGCACGCTCGTCTGGAGGAGCTGCAGCGGGACCTGGCGGTGAAGCGTGAGAGACATCGCCTCCTCGTCCAGCGGAGGGACGAGATTCAGCAAGAGGTCTCGCCTCTGGCCGTGAGTCGTGAGACTCGATCGGAGAGGATAGCGGAGCTGGAAGTTGAACGGGAGCGGCTAGCTGAGGAGCGAGAAGGGCGTGAAGGTGAGGGCCAGCGTGTCCGGAGGGAGATGGCCGAACTTGAGGATGAACACCGCCGTCTGGAGGCCGAACTGGCTGCTTCTCAGGATAGCGCTTTTGAATTGGCCACTGGCTTGGCTGAGCGGCGCAACCTGCTGAGTCAACTGCGCGAACGCAAGGATGACCTGTCCAACGAGAGTAGAGAACATGAGGAGGTCATTGGCGATCTATGTAGTCAGTTGGAAAGCGTGACTGAGCAGATAAGCACCCTTCAGCGCGAGCGCGACGCTATCTCAGCAAGCTTGGAAGAACTGAAGGCCGAAGAGGCGAACAAGGAGGCCGCTGCCCAGTCTTCGGTTGATCGTCAGAGCCAACTGAGAGCCCGTCTGGAGGAGATGCGTCAACAGCTCAGCAACTTGGAGACGCGTAATGAACTTCTCAGCAAGGCTCGACGTGAGCTGACTGACTATTCTCGGGGTGTGAAAACAGTGCTGAGCCGGAAAGGTGAGGTGCCGGGGATAATCGCTACCGTGGCCGAACTCCTGGAGGTGCCTCCTGACCTGGACGGCGCTGTCGAAGCCGCCCTGGACAGACTCGTGCAAGCCGTGGTGACCGAGACTTGGGAGGACGCGTGTTCTGCCCTTGAGATTCTTAGGGGCGCCGACGGGGGCCGAGCTACTCTCCTCCCGTTGGATTCCCTGAGGATAAGCTCTCCGGACCATGTCCCGAGCGGGGAGGGAGTAGTAGGGCTCGCCTCCGAGTTGGTTGGCATACGAGAGGGTCTGGATCCTGTCCTGCAGGCACTTCTCGGTAACACCTTGGTGGTCGAGGACCTGGGCACGGCGCGCAGACTCCATCAGGATCACGACGGGTTGCAGTTCGCTACTTTGGCTGGCGAGCTGCTGTCGCACGGCGGCTTCGTGGAGGGCGGCTCGGGCGAGTCTGGAAGCGTACTGCTAGCCCACGAGCGAGAACGGCGGCAGTTGCCGGGGCAGATTGAGGCTCTACGAACTGATTGGGACGCTCTGAAGCAGCAAACAGAAGAGGAGGAAAAGCTGCATCACCGCCTACTGAACGAGATAGCGACCTTCAGGGATGAATGTACGGAGCTTGAGGAAGCTGGCAAGGTCAAAGACGAAGAGATTGGTGCGTTGCGTCTGCGTGATGAGAGAGCGAGCCAGGAAATCGAATGGCATAGGATCGCCGTGAGGAGGCTTGAGGACGAGATAGCGAGCTTGGTGGAAAAGGCGGGAGCCATAGAGCGTGAGATCGAGACCGCGGAAGGGCAGGAGCGAGAGATGGCCGATTCGATGGATTCCCTGCAGGAGCGGTTGACCTCTTTGGACCTTGCCCCGCTGCAAGAGAAACTGGCCGGGTTGAGGACGGCCATCGCTGTGTTGGACCGAAGCAAGGAAAGCCAGGAAACCGCTCTGGAAGGCCACCGAAGCAGTCTGGAACAGCTAGAATCACAGTTGGCGGCCAAGGAGTCCCGCATCGCTGAGTTGGCTGGGGAAGGAGAGGAACTGGAGGGCGTTTTCACCGCGGTGACAGCCCAGATTGAGGAGTTGTCGGGACAGGTCGGCGCCCTCTCAGGTCTCATCGCGCCTGCAGAGGAAGAGTTAGTCGGTCTGGAGAAACAGCAGCGTCGTCTTGAGAAGGAGGAGGCCAAGGGGGCCAGGAGATCGCAGGAGTATGAGGCGACATACAGCAAGTCGGTGCTCAACCGACAGCGCCGTGAGGACGAATTGCGCAACCTCCAGGAGCGCATAGAGGCTGATCTGGAAACCGTGGCCATGTCGACAGAGTCGCCCAGACAATTGCCCTTGGATATAGATGCGCGGCTCAAGTCGTTGCCCGAGGTGACCGATATCCCGCGGGGGTTGTCTGCAAAGATCAAAGGTCTGCGGAGGCGCCTACGTCAAGTGGGACCAGTGGATCCAGAGACTGTGGTTGAGTACGAACAGGTGGTTGAGAGGCACGGTTTTCTGGTGGGCCAGGTGGAGGATTTGGAGAAGGCGGGACGGTCCCTGCGCAAGGTGGTGGCTGAGCTAGACCGGTTGATGGAGGACAAATTCCTGGAGACTTTCAACAAGGTAGCGGTGGAATTCGAAGCGTACTTCCCGCGCTTGTTCAATGGCGGCCGGGGTAAGCTGTCGCTTACTGATCCCGAGAATCCGTTGCAGAGCGGGGTCGAGATCCTGGCGCAGCCCCCAGGCCGACGGCATCGCAGCGTCGCCATGCTGTCTGGGGGGGAACGGGCGTTGACTGGAGTGGCGCTGACGTTCGCGATCCTGAAGGCTTGCAGTACTCCGTTTTGTCTCCTGGACGAGGTGGATTCACGACTGGATGAGGTGAACATCGGTCGCTTTCGCCAGGCGTTGCAGGAGCTTGCTGAAAGAACTCAGGTCATCGTCATCACCCACAACCGGGGAACGGTGGAGATCGCAGATGCGATCTATGGCGTCACCATGGGTCGGGACAGTGCCTCTAGAGTGCTTTCGCTTAGGCTGGAGGAGGTGGAGGCGAGGGCTTCCTAGTCCACTGCGAGGTCGACTCTGCACGTTGGCCGGGACTGCACGGCGCTTTGACTTGTTGAAACGAGGGACGAATGGTTGGGGTACACGTGATCACTACCGGTGGAACCATCGCCATGAAGGATGACGAGGCGGCCGGTGGAGCGATCCCAGCGGTGAGCGGTAGGGATCTTATCGCTCTTCTGCCTGAGGGTGTCGGGGCGGTGGAGGTCGAGGAATACTGCAATCTCCCCAGCGCCCATTTCACGCTGGACACGGTCTGGGGCATAAGGGCGCGCGTGGCGGAACTGGCTGCGGATGATGCGGTGCAAGGCATAGTTGTCACTCATGGCACTGACGCCATGGAGGAGACGGCCTACTTGCTGGATTTGACGGTGGATACAGACAAGCCTATCGCCCTCACGGGAGCGATGCGCACTGCCTCCGAGGTGGGATACGACGGTGCGGTAAACCTGCTGGCTGCAATCCGGGTCGCGGCCAGCGATGTATGTGGGAGCTTGGGAGCCCTCGTGGTAATGAACCAGGAAATCCACGCCGCCCGACATGTGACCAAAACCGACACCCAGAGCACTGACACCTTCAAGTCACTGGCCTATGGACCTTTGGGCAGAGTTGATGGCGATGAAGTTGTGGTCGCGCAGAGGGTTGTACGCCAGTATATACCCTGCTCGACGCTCAACTCGGATGTTCACCTGATCAAGCTCGCGGTGGGCATGGATGACGGATTCTTGCGGCAGTTGATGGAGCGCACTGCAGCAGGGGTGGTGATCGCGGCACTAGGTGGAGGGCGGGTGCCCCCCTGGTGGATGCCGACCATCCGTGAGGCCATCGACGGAGGGATGGCGGTGGTCATCGCGTCGCGTTGTCCGACCGGGAGGGTCTACGATGGCTACGGCTACCAAGGGGCCTACAGAGACTTGGTCGAGGCGGGTGCTATCTTTGCTGAGGGCCTCAGCGGGCAAAAGGCGCGGATCAAGTTGATGGTAGCTTTGGGTGAGCAGAGGGATAGACGGAGTATCCAGGAACTGTTCAGACCCGGGACCTAGAACCACTGCATGCGCAACTGGTCCAAGAAGCCATTTGCACTGAGTTCCAAGATAGCCTCGTTGACCATTTGCTGCAGGATAGGGCTATTCAGCCGAGTGGCGATGACATAGGGGTCGTCGGTCACGGGCGGACCCACGATCTTGACCCCCCCTTGCTCACGAATGAACTCGTAGGTTGAAACGACGTCCGTGATGGCCGCATCCACCTCGTCGTCGCTGAGCATTTCGAGGGCCTCCCGTGGGGTGGGATAGGGGTACAATTCGAAGTCCATCGTTCTCAGCAGTTGCCGGGCCTCGACATCGCCCATGGAGCCCCATTCCACTCCCACCCGCAGGGTCCGCAGATTATCCACTCCGGAGATGCCTCCTTCGTCCTCATGCACCGCCAGAACCTGCCCGGCGTTGAAATAGGGGTGCGAATAGGCCACATCCTCGGTCAATCGAGGGTCGAAGGGCAGAGCCGACACTATGATGTCGATTCTTGCCACTCGCAAGGCGTCGTAGAGGCCATCAAAGGAGATGATGACAAATTCAACCTCAGCATCAAAGCGGCGCCCCAGCTCATGCGCTAGGTCGACGTCATACCCTGCCAGATTGCCTCCTTCGTCGATATTCTCGAAGGGCGGATAGCTGGCATCCATCCCGACGCGTATCACCCCTTCTTGCTGGATCCGCTCCCAGGTCTCATCCTTGATCTCCTCACCAGGGCTGAGAAGCAGCCACACACCAGACAGGCAGGTCAATAGGGCCAGGATGATGACCAAAGCAAGGCTACTGCGCTTCTCTATCCTTGTGCGAACCACTGGGCTACCCTGTCATTCCGCTGGTTCCACGAGCCAGTCGGTGGCCCCGCGGGCGTAGTCGTGTATCTCCAAGTATATGGGCTTGATGATGAATCCTGATGTGACCAGGGTGTAGTAGTCACGGAAGTTCCGTTCTGGCACTGGAGTCCGGAACGACCAGATCACCACCGCTTGACACCAATCCCACTCGTTAGCCAGCTGGTATGCGTGTATGGTGTAGAGAATGCGCTGGTAGGGGCGCACCGCCTTCGTCCACCGGGGGTGATCGTTCCAGCCTCCCTCGGTGATGATTATCTTCTTGTCCCCGTCGCCGTTGCGTGCCATTACCTCGTGAGTCAACTCTGCCCTGGAGAAGTTGATTTTGTTCTCTGCTGGAGGATCATCAGGGGGAAAAACGTAGCCATACGCGTGTATGGCCATGATGTCGAAGTAATCCTTGGCGCCTGCGTCATACATTCGCTGAAGAAAGATGAGGTCGCTCAGGCCCCATTCATTGCCTTCCCGAGCTATGGTAGGTGCAAGCCCGCCGCTGAGGACATAGCAATCAGGGTTGGCTTCTTTGGCGCGTCGATAGGCCACCTTGAGGAGTTCGGTGTACGCCTCGGGGTCCACGGGACGATATCCCCATTCAAAGCTCAGGTTTGGTTCATTCCAGATGATGAAATGATCTACCCTTCCTTTGAAATGCTCCACGAAAGCGTGGACAAAGTCCCCGTAGTCCTGATAGTGGTCCTCATCCAGGTAGCGGAAGGTCGTATCCTTGGGGCGTGCCCACTCGGGAACGAAATCCAGACGAGCGATCACCGTGAGGCCCTGGTTGACGGCGTGATCAACCACCATGTCAGCGTGCTGCCAGTCGAACTGCCCCTTGGCTGGCTCCATATAGCCCCAGGGAAAGTACTCCACAATCCACGGCGCGCCCATCTCCCGGACCAACGCCAGCGTACGCTGTATCTTCCATTCCTCTACTTCGTCGGTCAGCCTGGTATGAACCCCCATCTTGGGATTGACCGTCTGCACCTGGTGCGGAGGGCCCACAACGATGATAGGCCTGGGCTTGGACCCAGCGACTATTAGGACAGCAATTAAGATCAGGGCCCTGACTGCGCGCGCGGCGGTCTCTTTCCAGCTTGAGGTGGTCACTTGATATTCTTACCCTGTATGAACAAGGGAGGCACGGTCAGACGAGCCCTGTCCCCCCCCCATGCGAGTCTCGAGTTGCCCAGGTCCTTAGCTCTGCTCCAAGTACTTGAGGATCCCCTTGGCTGCCTTGAGTGCGTCGGCTATTGCTTCCACGATCGTCGCTGGTCCGCTTACCGCATCCCCTGCAGCAAAGACACCGGGGACCGAGGTTTCGTTGGTTTCCGGGTCAACTTCAAACGTCTGCCAACGTGTGGTCTTGAATCTCGAGTTCTCGTCAAGCCAAGTGATGTCGGGCCGCTGGCTGATGGCCTGGATCATCATGTCGGCTTCGATCACGAACTCAGAGCCTTCAATGGGGACAGGGCGACGGCGCCCACTCTCGTCCGGCTCGCCCAACTCCATGCGTAAGCATTCCAGGCCTGTCATTTTCCCGTTCTCGCCGAGGATGCGCGTCGGGTTCGTCAGTAAGTTGAGGACGATTCCCTCCTCCTCGGCCTGCTCAATCTCGGCCTCGTCGGCAGGCATCTGTTCCCTGGCTCTCCGGTAGACGATGAAAGCGTCCGCGCCGAAGCGACGTGCAGTCCGTACCGCATCCATGGCCGAGCTGCCGCCGCCAATCACGGCTGTTTCCTTCCCAACCTTCACGTCTTTGCCCTGGTTGACATCCCGAAGGAAGTCTACCACGTGCACTACCCCTTCCAGCTCCTCCCCCTCTATGCCCATCCAGCGGGGCTCGTGAGCTCCGATGCCAATGAAAACCGCGTCGTACTGGTCGAGTAGATCCGAGACCTCTTGTTCAGACCGTATCGGGGAATTCAGGCGGAGTTCTACGCCCAAGTCCAGGATCCTTTGCATGTCCTTATCCAGCGCCGCCCGTGGCAACCTGTATGACGGAATGCCGGCCCAGAGCATTCCTCCTGGTGAGGATAGAGCTTCAAAGATCGCCACCCTATGACCGGCCTTGGCGCATTCCCAGGCCACCGTGAAGCCTGCCGGTCCAGCCCCAATGACGGCAACCTTCTTCCCTGTTGGCTTTCCGGGCGCTATGCTGGCCTGGCCGTAGTCGGCTGCCGCCCTCTTCAGCCAGGCGATGGCCAGGGCCGTGCCCTTCTTGCCCACAGGACACTTCTCCTCGCAATAGTGTACGCAAACGCGACCACAAGTTGAGGGAAACGGATTGTACTCAAGGATCTGCTCGAGTGCCTTGTCGAAGTCCCCTTCCTCGATAAATGCGATGTAGTCCGCCGGGCAGCAATGTAGAGGACATGCCTCATCGCAGTGGGCCTTCTTACAGGCGATGCACCTCTTCGCCTCCTCAATTGCTGCCTCTCTGGTGTAGCCCAACACGACCTCATCGAAGTTGTGAATGCGCTCGCCCGGATCCTGCATCTTGGTCTTGACTCGGTCCGGCTTCATCTTCTTTTTCTTCTTCTCAGCCAAGGTGACCTCCTCACGAATCAGTCGTTATCTCTCGCACACGCAGCTAGTGAACTGCCGGGCGATATTATATGTAGCCCAAGCCAGCTTGTCAATGTCAATACGTCGTTAGTGGCTTATTTGGACTAGAAGCTCTGCTCCATAAGGGTAATAGTCGAAAGCGCAGTCGAAGGAAGCCGTCCTCCCCGGGGCGATGCGGGAGGGCTCGGTGTATGCGAAATTGGCGTTAGAGATCCTACCCAGCGAATCGTACAGGGAGATCACGACTTTAACATAGTAGGCCGTGGCCGATCCGTCATTCCGCACTGTGCCGACCACGTGATACAGGCCCGCATCGTCTAGACGGGCGTAGCTATGCACTACTGTCAGCCCCTCCTTGGGACGCTCGGTCGATGCGCGGCCCGTCGCACGCAAGCTGAATCTCTCCCACTCGCCAGCGCCTTGCCAGATCATCACAAAAGGAGTTCTCTGTCCCGGCACGAGGAGGTCCAAGAGGGCGGAGCCCGTGCTCTCCTCGAGGACATTCCCGGCTTCATCGTAGAAGGTGACCCTCACGCGGATTTGATCCACGTTGTGCATCATATCGTTGTGCAGTTCACCTACGACATGCAAGTCGCCCAACTCATCCAGGTAGTCGTTGGTGCCCATTAGTCCCAGTATCACGTCCGATGGTTGCGGAGAGGTACGCGGTGTGGGAGTAGGCGCGCGAGGGGTTGGGGTTTCCCTGGCCCGCTCGGAACTGAGACTTGACTGGGTGAGCCTGTGGAGGGGAAGACTTAGCCAGGAATGAGTCTTGACGATTATCCCCGCAGGAAGAGACTCGGTCTGACCATCGAAGGTGGTGATTAGATAGCGGTAGGTCGTTGAAGGGCGCAGCCCGGTCTCGCTGAACTGTGAACGCCGCACGCTGGTTTTGAAAGTGTACATGTTGTAGCCAAGACCCATGTCCCAGTATATGCGGTAGATGGTTCCCCGCGCGTCGCCAGGAGGATCCCAACTCAACTCAATCTGATCTCCCCCCACGGTGACCCCCAGTGGGTCCGAAGGGGACAAGGGCCTCGGTTTTGGAGGCCCCGGCGTGGTCTCAGGAATCACGTGTTCAGTTACGGTGGCAGCCGGAATGGTGGGGCTGGCAGTCGCAGTAGCGGTCCAAGTATGGGTATGGCTTGGTGTCGGTGTCCTGGTGCTGGTGTGGGTCGCTGTCGGCGTGCTTGTGCTTGTATGAGTGCATGTTGGTGTGTCAGTAGGCGTTGTGGTGTGAGTGGGTCTTGACGTCGCTGTATGGGAGGGTGTGGTCGCGATAACGGCGGTCGGTGTTCGAGTACGGGTGGGAGTTCGGGTGCGCGTCGCGGGCACTGTAGAGGTGCTGGTGGGCGTGTAAGTAGGCGTCTTAGTAGAAGTGGGTGTTGATGTTGCGGTATGCGTGTGCGTGGCTGTAGGTGTTCGAGTCTTCGTCGGCGTATTGGTTGGCGTCTTGCTAGCCGTAGGTGTGTGAGTTGGAGCTGCTGTTGGACTGGCGGTGATCGTAGGGCAGGGTGACACACTGGGCTCCGGTTGGACTGTGGGTGGCCCCGCCGTAGGCGAACTTGTGGGTGTGGAGGTGTAGGTGGGCACTATTGCTGCTGGGGTCGGGCAGGCCGGGGCCAGCGGTGATGGAGGGGGCGCGGTGCCGGCGACGGTTGGCCTTGCCAAAGCAGATCTTGGCGGTATCTGATAGATCACCAGCAGGATGAATGCACCGATCACGAAGAAGTTGAGGACGGCCAGGGCGACGATGATGATCACCCATGACTCGGGACTGAGCTTCCTCATTATATATCGAGTTCGGGTAGTTCTCTTCTAGTCAGTTCGATGAGTCGGCGCACGAGCGCGAGGATAGGTGCGCTCACTTTGATCAGGTCCCTCCAAGGAATGTCCCTAGGACCGAGAGGGGCTCTTTGCCTGGAGCGGCGAAGCAGAATGAGGGCTACAATTCCGCCCACAGAGGCTCCCAGCACGATCCCCATCAATATGGCAGGATTCCAACCCTTGGTCTTCACTGCCTACCTCCGTCTTGCCAAATAGCCGCAGGCCCTCCTAACCCCTGCACCCGTAGCCCGTGCCCAGAGGAAGGGCTGGACGGCTATGGCCATAGCTGCTTTTGTCACCTTCTCTACTTGCGCGGTTCTCCGCCTTACCTTCCGCAGGTTGGGCCGAATCGGGGCTTTGAGGCGGCGGAGGTATCTGATCGCGTAGAAGGGGATGATCAACAGTGGGAGACCCAAGATGATAGCTTCGACGATGAGTAGAACGAGGGCCAAGTCTCTTGCCAATGCCAGAGTCTCTGGCGTCATCGCTTACCTCCGTGTCATGGGAGACGCTAGAGTATTGTACATAGATTGTCCTCTTTTGTCAATCATCGTAGTATGTTGCCAAGAGTGAGGTGTTCTGCTATAATGACGTGACTTGTCGCATCGAAGCTAGTCAGGGAGAAGCTCATAGTGAAGTGTCCGAATTGTGGTGCAACTTTCCGGGGCGGCCGAGGGAGATGCCCTGCCTGCGGCTACAGGGTGCAGGTGAAGAAGCTGGTAAGGCGCTGCCCGGAGTGCCGAGCCAGGGTTGCTGAGGCTGCGAAGACATGCCTCATGTGCGGGGCGTCCCTGGAAGAAGGAAAGGGCTTTCTTCCCCGTGTTTCCCTATCCATGGTTCCTCCTGCCCCGCTGCTTGGAGTTGCCCTGGGGATACTGTTGCTGGTGGCTGTCTGGTTCATCAAGCCTTGGCGAGCTATACAGTTGGGAACCTACCACACGCCGACACCGACATCGACGCCAAGCGCCACTCCCACGATCACGCCCACCTCAACAAGTACTCCTACTCTAGCTCCAACCGCTACTCCCTCACCGGAGACCACGATCTACATCGTGCGTGCGGGCGATACGCTGAGCCTGATAGCCGCTCAGTTCGATGTGCCCGTGAAGGATATCATGGAGGCCAATGGCCTTACTGATTACATGATCCGGGTCGGACAAGAGTTGGTCATTCCTCTGGAGGGTGGTAGCCCGAGTACCAGCCCCGAGCTTGGCGAGACGCCCGAAGCTGAGGCCACCTCTCACCCGGAGACGTTGACTTATGTGGTACAGGCGGGCGATAGCCTGTCGGGAATCGCTGAGCGCTTCAACGTCTCATTAGAGGTTGTCATGGAGGCCAACGATCTCACAGATCCGGACTCCATCCGCGAGGGACAGGAGTTGGTGATACCTGGCCCCGTTGCTTCGACCGAGACGCCCGGAATAGGTGGACCGCCCACCCCTACTGCGTCATCTCAGTTGGTCTACCCAGCACCGGTTCTGCTCGGGCCTCCGGACGGCCGAGAGTTTCGTGAGGATCAGGCGGAGTTGCCGATCTTGCTCAATTGGCTCTCCGTGGGCTTGCTGGCTGAGGAGGAGTGGTACTCAGTCACTGTGAGGTATGTGGATCCCGAAGAAGAGGCCGAACAAGAGATCGTCGAGTTCACCAAGGCCAACTCATTTCACGTCTCAAGTGCGTTGCGACTGCCCCTTGACGCCGAATCGCATCTCTTTGGATGGGAGGTCAGCGTTGCGCGGCTCACAGAGACTGAGGTTGAAGGCAGCCCTGAGGTTGTGCCTATCGGTCGCAAGAGCGAGGCGCGCACGTTCTACTGGTACTAGTAGGCCATGTTCCGCCCTTGGTCATCCCGTCGACCACAACGGTCGGAGCGCCGATGGAACCCCAGATGGGGATGAACCGCAGCTCGTCCCTCCACAAAGATCTCGGCCAGCTCTCAACCATTCTTGAGGCCTTCGCCAAAAACCTTTCGAGCCAGATCTTGGGTGATCATCTGTTGTATGGGCGGGACACACCTTGTCTCTTGCTCGTGGCAAGCCAGGACGGGTTGAGGAAAGCAAAAGACATCGCTCAGCCGATGGCGATGTCCTTTTTCGCCTGGCCTCTCGGTCGGGTGGAGGCGTGGCGCTAGCTATCCACTGGACTGAGGCTTCGCTCGGTGCAATCTCTTGAACAGGCGAGATTTCCTGCGGGCCGCGTTCCTCTTGTGTACTATGCCCTTTTGGGCAGCTCTATCCAACTCAGTCGCGGCCAGTTGGGCGGCCTGAGCGGCCTCGTCCCACTGTCCTTCACTGATGAGCCTGTTCGTTCGCTTGACGTAGGTTCGAGCTCGGGATCGGTAGACTCTGTTACGCAGCCGCCTCTTCTCCCCTTGTCTCAACCTCTTCTTGGCCGACGCGGTGACTGGCAATCGTTCTGCTCCTTTCAGCTTCTATGTTCATCAACTAATCATACACCCTTTTGACGGATTTGTCCAACCTTGCATTCAAGCGAAACGATGGTATAATGTATGCTGCAAATCGTTTGATTCCCGGAGGCGCTGCGCACTGATGAGGGAGATGCGGCTCGACACTTTGACATTGAGGTATTGGCAGAATTTCGAATTGGCAGACGGAGAGTTGGACTATCTGTCAGAGTTGCTGATTGAGGAGGAGTCCCCGCTGGCGGTCGAGGCTCTCGCCCAGCGATTGATGGAGAAGCGGGTCAGGGAGGAGAAGGAGGTCTGGGAGGATAGAAAGGCGAAGGGGCTCATCTACCAGCCCCGAGAGGCGCATGCCGAAGGTGATCGCTTGGTGTTTTCCGCCTTGGGAGATGCCGCTGGTACGGTGGTGGGAGTGCGTCCGGGGCGACACCCTGACTACGCTCCCTTCGATGTGATCCAGGTGAGGATGGAAGGGGACGGAGAGATCAAGGAGTTTGCTTCCAATCTGTCGCATCCCCATGCTCTGAACTTCATCGCGGTGGATGAGGACGAAGACCTGGCCCTTGATGACATTGCCGCCTTGAGTAATAGACTGCTTGAGAGATATGGACAATATGTAACACCAGTCCTATTGGCGACGCTGAGCGAGAGTTCAGAGTTTGTGAGTTTCGGCGGGGACTGGTTCCTTAGAGGATTCCTGCTGCCGATAGAAGAGGGACATCTGAATCTGGCCGAGGCTGTTCTCGATCTGGCCACTGGCTTCTCGATGACTGAGGAGATACTGCAGGTCTTGGAGATGCCCAGGGAAAGCGGGCGGGCGGTGCAGATGTTTTCACTCAACAATGCCCTGGCCTCGGATGAACTCGGCAGATTCAAGTTCGCAGGGACGAGGGACAGGACGGCATGGTGTTTGCCGAAGGTCACGGAGACGAGATCCCTGCGCTTCGATCGGGGCCCCAAGGACATTTGCGAGGATCACGTCTTGGACGACGTGATCGAGATTGTGAGGGAGGGCGTAGAGGCGGGCGGGGAAGGCGGAGCGGTCCAGCGGTGGTCCCACGTTCTGACCTTCTACGACTGGTACTGGGGTCATCTTCCCTACGACAAAGGCGCGCGCGATGTCCTTGTCCAGCCTCTGTTTGAAGACCAGCAATGCGTCAGATTGCAGCTACGTTTCCCGAGTGGCGGTGAGGTGTTCCCGGCCATTTTGTACTATCCTGCGGAGCGCCAACTGGGGTGGTGGGGAAGTGCCGAACTCAGAGATTTCTTCGAGACTCAGGAACTCGCTCCTGGAGCCACGATAGTCATAGAAGCCACGGCTACCTCCGACAGAGAAGGCCTTTATGAGATCAGCTACCGTCCAGCCTCAGCCACCAAGCTGGAGATGCTGGACTACGAGGAGGGTAGCCAGCCCGTGTTTCGCAGGATCGGCGTGAGGTGCGAGGTGGACGAAGAGAAGAGCCTGCGCAGGTCCCGTTTTAGCGCCTTGGAGACTCTCAAGCCGCTGGATCAGGATGAGAGGAGAGCAACACCATCGCTGTTGGCCACCGGCTTCCAGAGGGTGGGCGAGAAGCTCCTAAGGGGGCTGGGAATAGTGTACCGGGCAACCTTCTCTGATCTTTTTGTGGCTACCAACATTGAACGACCTTTTCCTGGGACGGTTTTGCGTGGCATCTTCGAGCAGCAGGCATACGCATGTTTCTATGTGGATCAGGATGGCTTCTACGTCTACGACCCTAGTCGGAGCGAAGCGGAAGTGAACAAGGTTAGGTTGACCTGGGAGGAGGCTATCTTGAACGCAGGGAGCTTGACCCGTTAGGCAGGAGGTGCTGGTGGCGAAGTTCGTGCGCCCAGATGTCAACACCCAGTTTCACATAGACTATGATTTGTGGGCGGATCAGGGACGCGATCCGCGTGTGCTCATGCGGGAACAACTCTGTCCCGAGTGCAAGGACAGACTTGGGGAGGATGCAGACACTGAAGACATCGACTGGGTGGATCCCAGTACTGGTGAGGTCACCGTAGTGGATGGATTGAGGTACTGCTTGAGTGAGTGCTGCAGCCAGCGGGAGGACTACATCACCCGCACGACACCGTTGACCACGGCGATTTTTCGCGTTCTCATAGCCAATGGCAATACTCCTTTGTCGGCCGTGGAAATCCACGAGAGGATAGGCAGAAGTGATCCACAAACGCTGCTACGGATTCTGCGGGCGCATCAGATGCGAGCGCGCTACGGGATAAAGCCGATACTCGGATAGTAGGAGGCATTTTGGATGAGGAGCCGCCCGATGTTGTGGGCTTGTGGGTCACGAGGCGGCTCCTTTCTTACTGCGCGGCTGGATGAAGATGCCTTCGGGGATGGAAATGCCGAGCATCTCCATCCTGTCAAGGAAGTGAGGTTTGATGCCTGTGGGGCGCAGCAGGCCACGCGATGCGGTTTCCTTGAGCCCCATGTTCTGCCGGACAAAGATGTCGCGCAGGACGGGAGCATCCCTCTCCACCTCGGTCACCTCGGTAAGGCTTACAATCGTGGGAGCCCCATTTCCCCTTTTCCCTAGTTGGATAATCAGGTGAAGTGAAGTGGAGAGTATCCTCCGTATCATGTCAGTGTCCAGCTCCGCCCCGTGAAGTAGGACCAAGTTCTCAAGCCTTGATAGGGCATCCTTGGGGGATTCAGCGATGATGGAGAACCAGACGCCGTCCATTGCGAGGAGTAGCTTGAGCAGCGCTACCGCCTCTGAGCCGTCCACTCCGTCAAGGAGCAGACCCTCGGGATGCATCTTCGGTGCCAAGGTGAGCAGGTAATCGCGGGGGATTCTGTGCTTTCCTTGTTCTGGTTGCAGGTTGGCTCTGAGAGTGGTAATCCCTTTGCATTCCAGGGATGGTTCGTCGGGATTCTGGACAGCCAGGATTTGTCCATCACCACTTACTAGGTCGACCAGCATGTGCAGCAGCATCCTCTTGCCGCTTCTTGGCGGGCCAGCTATGGCCAGATTCAATCTGGCCAGAATGCAGGCTCTCAGGAACTCTAGGACCTCAGTGGTGATGATGCCCTGTCGAACGAGTTCTTCGGCCATACGTACCGCATTTCCAGTGGATTGCCGCTCGAATGAAGTGCCTACGGCTGCATTCGCCAGGATTGTACCACAGCTCCATACGAGATGCAATGACGAGGGACCCCGGGTAGCCTGTCTTCCGCTTGTTTGCGGGCAGGTTCGACTGGAGAAAGCTGGCTATGAATGAAGCCCGGCGGGTGCGGTTGGCGCGAGCAGCTACCACCGTCATGGTGGCTTACCTCATAAGCCGAGTCCTGGGACTCGGCCGAGAGATGATCATCGGCAATCAGTTCGGCACCACTCGAGGGTTGGATGCCTATCTGGCCGCCTTCCGCGTGCCGGACCTCATTTTCCAGCTGATTGCAGGTGGCGCTCTGGCTTCAGCCTTCATCCCCACTTTCACCAGCTATCTGGCCCACAACGACGAGAAACAGGCCTGGCGTCTGGCTAGCTCACTGATGAACATAGTAGCTATAGTCGTCACCGTGTGCGCGATTCTAGCTGCCATCCTTGCTCCGCACCTAGTGGCTCGTGTGGTGGTGCCAGGCTTCACTGCGGAGGAACAGGCACTTACTGTGCGCCTGATGCGCTTGATGCTAGTCTCCCCCACAATCTTCGGGATCAGCGGTATTGTGATGGGCATCTTGAATTCCTATCAGCATTTCTTGCTGCCTGCCTTGGCACCAGCGGTCTACAACCTGTCTATCATTGGTGGCGCCATATTCCTGGCTCCTGCTTTCGGCATCTACGGGTTAGCCGTAGGTGTGGTTGCTGGCTCTCTCCTCCATCTCCTCATTCAGATACCCGAACTGCGCCGCAAGGGTTTAGACTACCGACCGCTGCTTGACATAAGGAACCCCGGTGTACGAGAAGTGGGTCGGCTGATGCTTCCACGGATGTTGGGCCTGGCGACAGTGCAGATCAACTTTCTGGTGAGCACTTTCCTAGCCTCCGGACTGACTGAGGGGAGCCTTGCGGCCCTCAACTACGGCTGGATGTTGATGCTGGTGCCGCAGGGGATATTCGCGCTAGCCATAGCTACGGCAGCATTTCCCACCTTCTCGGAGTTGGCCGCCAGAGGTGAATTGCAGGACCTACGGGGTACTCTGTCAGAGACGCTACGCCTGATCCTCTACCTCACTATTCCTGCTAGCGTGGGGTTGATTGTGTTGCGCGAGCCACTGATCCAGCTATTGCTCCAGCGAGGCCGCTTCGATCCTTCGTCGACGCAGGCCGTGGCCTGGGCGCTGCAGTTCTACGCGTTTGGACTTTTCGCCCACTCTGCCCTGGAGATCATCACCAGGGCCTTTTACTCTTTGCATGACACTCGCACGCCTGTGGCGATTGGTGTGGTCGCGATGGCGCTTAACATAATTCTGAGCGTACTGTTGATCCGACCATTGCTTCACGGTGGGCTGGCTCTAGCGAACTCGTTGGCCACCATCGTGGAGACGGTGGTTCTGTTGGCCATTCTCCGGGGACGGCTCGGGGGTATTGATGGTCGAGCATTGTTGTGGTCGGTAGGTAAGACCGCGGTGGCGGCGATGGTCATGGGCTTTGGCGCGTATTGGTTTGCGGCGTGGGCGCGGGGAAGTCACATCCTCCTGCGTGGGGGTGGGGCAGTTATTCTGGGAGGAATCCTGTTCCTCGCGGCCTCGCTCGTGCTGCGTTCCGAGGAGATTGGGGCTCTCAAGGGAATACTGAGGAGATAGACGGTCAGCACCTACTCAACTTGAGAAGCCCGGTTGACGATCAGTGCCGACAGGGGTGCCGCCCACTCAGCCACAGGGCTTTCGCGCAATAATAGCATACGGTCGGGGCACAGAACTTGGTTCGAAGGTTGGTGACGAGGGCCAAGGTCAACCCCCTTTTACTCGCGCACTAAGTCTTTTGTGGTTCGCGAGACGGGCGGCTTCGTTAGGCATGGTTAGGGACGCAGCAGCGCCTGAAGGATAAGGATCGCTGCCGCCTTGTCCAGAGGTTCGTTGTTGTTGCCGCATTTAGGGCTGTGGATGCAGGACGGACAGCCTTCCTCGCACGGGCATTCTTCAATGGCCCTAAGTGTGGCTTCCCACAGGTGCGGCAGCAAGGTGTAGCCCTTCTCGGCTATGCCCACACCTCCGGGGAAGGCATCATAGATGAAAACCTGCGGCTTCCCCGTGTCGGTGTGGCTGGGTGTGGAAAGACCTCCGATATCCTGTCTATCGCACATGGCGAACAGAGGCAGAATGCCAATCGCGGCGTGCTCCACCGCGTGAAGGCCGCCATGAAAATCTCGGGGGCGGCGGAGCCTTTTGCCGACCTCTCGCGGAACATCAAACCACAGAGCTGTGGTAGAAAACGATTGGGGGGGCAGATCCAAATCTTCCTCGCTGAGGACTAGGTCGGTGAACTGCTGCTTCCGTTTGTAGCTGATAACCTGCTCGGTGACTTTCACCTGACCATAGTAGGCGCAGGCGGCGTGCAGAGGCTGCTGCCGCCAGCGGTGGACGATGCGCAGATCGTTGGTCTCTCGGGGTTGGGTGTAGTAGTTCACCTCCACTGGTCTGGCGTGGGCGATTCGAGCGTCCAAATCCAGCGCGGTGACCAAGTGAGCTTCTCCCTGGTGCAAGTATATCGCGCCAGGGTGGATGCTATAGAAGGCCTTGGTAGCCTCCACCTCCTCTAGCAAACGAAAGCCCTCAGATTCATCAAGGAGGGAGTAGGTATCCGCCGACATGGAGCGGATGTTCACCTCCTGGGCTGGATAGGCAGCAAAGGGGTAGTACCACCGATTGCTCCTGTATTTCAGCCTGCCATCCTCCTGCAAGCTACTTATGGCCTTGGCAAATCCCGAGCCGAACAGTTCCTCGTCACGACTGGTCAACGGCATCTCGTAAGCGGCACAAGGCAGATGCTGCCGCAGGAGGTGGAGGTTGTTCGGATCCAGCAGCGCATTCTCGTGGCTGCGTCGAAAAAGCTCTTCAGGATGGCGCATGAAATACTGGTCCAGCGGGTTGTCGAGACCGATGAGAAAGGAGAGGGAGTGACGTACCCCACGGCCAGCCCTGCCGGCCTGTTGCCAAGTACTAGCGATGGTTCCAGGGTAACCTACGAGCACAGTGGCGTCCAGAGTGCCGACGTCGACACCCAGTTCCAAGGCGGTGGTGGCAGTGACTCCCAATAGCTGGCCATGAAAGAGCTCTTGTTCTATCTGTCTTCGCTCCTGGGGCAGATACCCAGCACGATATGATTTCACCAGGGGCACCAAGTCAGGGTCTTCTCGCTGGAGAACTTCTTGACTGTACCGGAGGATGAGCTCTGCTACCTTACGAGCCTTGGTGAACGTAATGTTGCGAAGCCGCTCGCGGACGAGCTCGGTGAAGAGGTGCGTGGCTTCGATGTTGGCGCTGCGACGGACGCTTGTCTCCGGACCGGCAAAGGGCGGGTTCCAAAGCACGAAATCCTTGATTCCTTGTGGCGAGCCGTCTTTGTCGATGACTTTCGCTGGTAGGCCAGTCAGGTTGTAGATGTGTTCGGAGGGATTGGCGATGGTGGCCGAACAACAGACGAATAGGGGTTGGGAACCATACCTTTGGCACAGGCGTCTCAAACGCCGCAGGATGGAGGCCACGTGGGACCCGAAAACCCCACGATAGACATGAGCCTCATCGATGACTACGAAGCGCAAGTGCGCCAGGAACTGAGACCACAGGCGGTGATTCGGGAGGACACCCAGATGGAGCATGTCAGGATTGCTGAGGACAATGGACGCTGACTTGCGCAGTCGGGCCCTGGCAGAGCGCGGCGTGTCGCCGTCGTAGGTGCCGAACTTCAAATCCTCGTACGCATGACGGGTCAGGTCGCGCAAGCCGCGTAGTTGATCCTGGGCGAGTGCCTTAGTCGGGAAGAGATACAGCGCTCGCGCTTCAGGGTCGTGGTGGATGCTTTCCAAGACTGGCAGGTTGTAGCAGAGCGTTTTTCCGCTGGCTGTCGAAGTGGTGACGACGACGGTGCGGCCTTCCCTGATGACGTTGATTGCCTCGGCCTGATGGGTATAGAGTTCGGTGATGCCAGAGGCTTCCAGAGACTCCTGTAGCGGCTTGGGCAATGGTGCTGTCAGTCGTCCGTAGCGAGGCTCCCTCGCTGGGATGTGCTCCACATGACAGATTTGGTGCTCGTAGGCCGGCAGGTTCCTAAGGTGCTGTATGAATCGCCTTGTTTCCATCACCGCGGCCTATCAACGTAAGCTGGACGCTGAGGATCGAGGCGGTTGCTAGCGCGCAGCCTCGTCGTTGACGAGTTCGCAGCGAGCTGCCGTATCCCAAGACCATGCTTTGAGCAGGTGTGGCCAAGTTCCATCTTACCAGGTGCGCTCTCCACCTCTCGATGATGTAGTGGCTCAGTTCACTCTCCTGTGGTCCTGTTGAACATGGCCACGACATCACCCATGGCTCCGCCAAGCTCTCTGCCCACTTCCGGGCACTTTGCCTTGAGTACGAAGAAGATAGGAGCGGAGGTCTCGTTGAGCGTTTCGAAGTTGGCCTGCCCTTTACTAGTGATGAGGTCTGCACTTCGGAATTCCTGTAGGAACTCCGATGAACAGGTCTTCAAGTCGGTGCCTATCATCGATGATCCGTTGCTCAGCACCCGACACATCCGATCCATACCCACGGCCAGTGCGTCCTCCATGGTCGCATCGTTGAGGATGGCAGCTCCCTTGACGGCAACAACCACCGTCAATCCCCTCGTCTGCAGTTCTTCGATCAACACCCTGTCGAAGACGATCTCACCCGCATTATCCACAAGATATAGCACCTGGCTCGCCGTCCCAAGCTTCTCCTCAAGGAGTTCCGTCTCATCAACAGCAAGCCCTTGGGTGAGAACCTCGTCCAGAATCGCGTTTAGATCCACGTCTCCCTTGTCCATGATTCCCAAGTCGATGATGTTGCCAGCGGCCGCCACCTTAACAGCGGTCTGCAGCGGAGTGGCGGATCCCTGTACGAGCGCTTTGAGGTCAGGATACATGCTCAAGGCCAGTTCGTTGTAGTGGTGCTTCTTGGCGGCAAAGGGATCATGGCAGTTCAGTACTTCCTGAGCTCTCCACAGGACATATGTGGAGTTCTCGGCGGGAGTGTTCTCGAGAGGCAAGCCTGGCAGCAGCTTAGCAACCTCATTCAAGACGCGACGCTGTGTCTCTGGGGCGTCGGTTACCTCTAGTGCCGCTGACAAGGCCTGTTTGAGGTAGCAGGGTATGCAGGTCGTGGTCGCTCTCATCCGCTCTTCCCCGCCAGATACCTCCGAGCCGTCTCGGCCAGGACGGCTGCTCCGATAGGCAGTGCTTCCTCATCGATGTCAAAGTGAGCGCTGTGGAGCTGACGGGCATCGTCGCTTTCGCAGTTCTTCACTCCCAAGGAAAACATGGCTCCCGGTGCCTCGCTGACTAGGAAACTGAAGTCCTCAGCTCCCATCTCGGGTACTTCGATATGTACCGAGTCGGCACCCAGAAGCTCGCTGGCGACATCGCGGATTAGTTGGGCCATCTCATGATCGTTGGCTAGCACAGGGTACCCTTCGCCAATCTCCAGGCGGAAGTCTCCCCCTAGCGCTCTTGTCACTTCCAGCGCCCTCGCCAACTCATTCAATATCTCACGGCGAAGCTCTTCGTCCAGGTAGCGGATGGTGCCCTTCAGCACCACCTCGGATGGGATGGCGTTTCCCACCGTCCCGCCGTGGATCGAGCCAACGGTGACGACGGCTGGCTGGATGGGATCGAGATGGCGGGCCACGATGCCCTGGATGGCGTTTATCACCTGGACACTGATGAAGATGGGGTCCACGCCGAGGTGAGGATAAGCGCCGTGGCATCCTCGGCCAATGATGGTGGCCTCGAAGGCGTCAGCAGCCGCACATATGGGACCTGCCGCTACCTTAATCTGTCCTGTCTCCAACCTGGGTTCCACATGGAGAGCCACGGTCGCGTCCACGTCTTGCATGGCTCCGTCCTCAACCAGGCGTATGGCCCCGCTTTTCCCTTCGGCATCGGTCCTCTCCTCGGATGGCTGGAAAAGGAAGCGGACTTGGCCCGACAACTCTGCCTCAGACAGAAGCATGGCTGCACCCAGGGCCATGGCCACGTGGGCGTCGTGGCCGCAAGCGTGCATCACCCCCGGAACCTGAGAGGCATAGAGTACGTCATTCTGCTCCTGAATGGGCAGAGCGTCCATGTCCGCCCGAATGGCCATAGTTGGTCCCTCGTGTCCCAGGTAACCGATGACCCCGGTCATCCCTACACCGGTATCAACTCTGAGGCCGAGCGAGTCTAGGGTCTCGGCCACGAGCGTGGCCGTTTCGAACTCCTGAAACCCCAGTTCGGGATGCTGGTGGATTGTGCGCCTTAGCTCAACCAGTTCATGCACTAGGGCCTGAGCGCGTTCTAGCATGTCGTCACCTCCAACAGTGTGCTGGCCAAGTCTGCTTCAACTTCTCCTCGCAATGGTTGGGGTTGGATTCAGGCGTCAAGAGCAAGGCAATTATACGCGGCACATCTTGCCTAGTCAACTGAATGCCCCATATCACACGCATCTTGCTTTGTCCAGGCGATGGAGTTGGAGTATAATACCCTCAGGTCATTGGGCGGAGTCTTAGCGTGGGTGCTCGGATGGGCTGAGATGAAACTGTCGGTGTTGATTCCGGTCTACAATGAAGAGAGTACGGTGGAAGAGGTCTTGAGGCGTGTGGCGGCCGTAGATCTGGAGAAGGAGATCATCGTTGTTGATGACTGCTCAACCGACAGAACTTCCGAGATACTCTCCGCTTTGCGCTGGGAAGGTCTTACCATCATCACGCATGATCGCAATCGAGGCAAGGGCGCTGCCGTACGGACCGCCCTTGCTGCGGCCTCAGGAGACGCAGTCATCATTCAGGACGCCGATCTAGAGTACGACCCCCAAGACTATCACAAGCTGATTCAGCCTTTTCGAGAGGGGAGTGCCAAGGTGGTCTATGGTGTACGCTCGCTTGAGGGTCAAGAGTGGCACATGCGTTGGGGCAACCGTGTGCTGACGATGCTGACCAATCTGCTCTACGGATCGAATCTGCAGGATATGGAGACATGTTACAAGCTCCTAGCCGGAGACGTGGTATCTGGCATGGAGTTGCATGCGGATGGCTTCGACATCGAGGCCGAACTCACGGCCAAGATCCTGAAGAAGAGGTACGACATCCACCAGGTGCCGATATGGTATTCCCCGCGGACTGACAAGAAGCTTACCCCCTTGGATGGCCTGCCCACGCTGTGGGCGCTAATACGATTGCGCTTCGCGGATTGAGATCGCTGGTCTTTGGCGAGATATAGGCTGATCCAGCAAGCTCGTGCGGCGCAGTTTCTCATGGCGGTGACTCGCGTATGCCGCCCTGAGGGGCTCGAGCAGTGATACCCTTGGCCTGTTGTTATGGCTGGCTACTTGATGGTGACCCAGAGTAACTCAGCCAGGAACAACTAGACTGGCTGCTCGCCAGGGGTATCGCAGGCTGGGACACAGATTGAGCAGTCAATGGAACAATGAGTGGATTCACCGGGGATACCAAGAAGTTGTTGAATGTGTTGCACCTCGGCCTGGAACCGTATGATGGGGTTCTTGAGTTGCAGCATCAGTTGGTTGAGGCTAGAAGGGACGGTCTTGTTGCGGACACGTTGATCCTTGTTGAACATCCGCCGGTGATCACTCTCGGGCGGCGGGGCAATGAGAGCAACATACTGGTCTCGCGACAGCGGCTCGCCGAGCAGGGCATCCAGGTGCGTCGTGTCGAGCGCGGTGGCGACGTGACCTATCATGGCCCAGGCCAACTGGTGGGTTATCCGATCATGGACCTGCGCCAACATCGTCAGGACATAGGCTGGTACATGCACTCACTAGAGGAGGTTCTGATTCGGACGCTGCACGAGTTTGGCATCGGCGCGGAGCGTTTGGCGGGGAGCATCGGCGTCTGGGTGGATGACCGGAAGAGAATTGCCGCGCTCGGGGCCCGTATCGAGGATTGGATTACTTATCACGGCTTTGCTCTAGATGTGGGAACTGACCTCTCCCATTTCAAGTTGATCGTACCCTGTGGGCTCGTCGGCAAGGAAGTCACGTCGATGGAGAAGACGTTGGGACGGTCCGTGAATGTGGGTGCTGTGCGTGAGGGGGTGATTCGCAACTTCTCCGCTGCTTTTGGAGTGGAGCCACAGCACGTTGACCTGGATGATCTACCTCTGATCGTGGAATCAGCGTCCCTGGATGGCTCTCGTGTGGTGAAGGATGAAGCACTCTGACGTGGGGCAGCGGGTTCGCAAGGCTTGTCAAAACGGATGTAATGTGCTATAATATACATAATCAACGGTGATTCGTCGGGGCGTAGCGCAGCCAGGTAGCGCACTTGTATGGGGTACAAGTGGTCGGAGGTTCAAATCCTCTCGCCCCGACCAAAGGAAGCCTTGCGTAGCGGGGAACTGAACCCTCTGCCTTGCAATGGGCGCTATGTTTCGAACGAATGGCCGGCAGCCCGCTATGCTGTCGGCCATTTTTGGTGTATTCATGCGCGGATAGTACGCGAGAGTCAATCATGGACGAAGTAGTCTACACGTGCCCGGACCCAGCTGAAGACGACATAGAGATACTGCGCAGAATTGAAGGGGATCTTCCCATTCTGGCCGACATCAGTGGCGCAGACATGTTGATCTACTGTCGGCTGGCTGAGGATCAAGCGGTAGTGGTGGCGCAGGCAGAGCCCCATTCGGTACCGCCAATATACGTTGAACCAGTGTGCGGCGAAATGATAGTTGCCCCGGAGAAGCCGGCGGTCTTCGATACTCTGGAAACCGGGAGTTCGACTCGTGACACTCAAGGAGTACTCGCCGAGGGTGCCCCCGTGGTTCAGGAGGCCCAGCCCATATATGGTGTGGATGGCCGGGTGATCGCCGCTTTGTCAGTCGAGAAGACGATGATAGAGGAGGAACGGCATCGCCACCGGCCGATCAGGTTCCGGAAAGCACTCGAGCGGCTGCAGGCCATGGTTCTTCAGGGTGAACTGGAAGGGCTGGACACGCTTTCCCCCTTTGGGGAGGAGGATGGCATTCTGCTCGTTGATAGGCGGCATCGTATCCGGTTTGCCAGTGACATCGCGACGAACTTGTATCGAAGACTGCGTCATATGGAGAAGCTGGAGAAGAAGGAACTTTCCACCTTGGACACCACAGGTGACACGCTGGTGAGGAAGGCGCTGCAGGAGAAGCGCTGCCTGGAAGAGGAAGCTCAGGAGGGCAATCGAGTCTGGATCAGGAAGGCGATACCTATCTTCGCACCAAGCGACACCATGCCATTGTCGCGGCGTCTGCTGCGCCTCCCTAGGCCACCCGACCGGACGGTCACAGAGGTGCTCATACTGATCCACGACGCTACAGCAGCACGTCGGGAGGAGAAGGAAGCAAGGATCAGGGCGGCAATGATCCAGGAGATCCACCATCGCGTGAAGAATAATCTACAGACCATTGCCTCCCTGCTCCGCTTGCAGGCTCGAAGAACTGGTTCTGACGAGATACGGCAGGTGCTTCTCGACAGCGTGAGCCGTATCTTGAGCGTGGCCGCGGTGCATGAGTTTCTCTCCGAGCACGAATCTCGTGTAATAAACCTCAAAGATGTGAGCCGTAGGATACTAGAGCAGTTGCGTCAGGGGGTGGTGAGTGGTGAGGAAGGCATTCGGTTCTCGCTCGTTGGCCCGAACATATATCTGCCGACTCAGCAAGCGACCGCCTGTGCTTTGATCATCAACGAACTGCTGCAAAATGCCCTGGAACATGGCTTTTCTCCGTCCCAGGGAGGTGACATCTCAGTGGAGTTAGAAGATGGTGCCGACAGTGTGACTTTGAGAATTGGCAACTCGGGAAAGGGGTTGCCAGAAGGATTTGACCTGGAGAGAGATAGCCATCTCGGATTGACAATAGTGCAGACTCTGGTGAAAGATGACCTAAAGGGAGGTTTTGAACTGAGAGACGGCCAGGGAGTACAGGCGGTAATAAACTTCCCGAAAATACCGTTAGGGGGTGAACTAAAGTGGAGCGACATAGAGTAATTGTGGCCGACGATGAGTCCATCGTGCGTATGGATCTCAGGGAGATGTTGGACAGCCTAGGATACTTGGTGGTGGGCGAAGCCGGTGATGGCGAGAGCGCGGTGCATCTATCCCGCGAACTCAGGCCAGATATCGTGATTATGGACATCAAGATGCCTGGGATGGATGGCATAGATGCGGGCAAGGTCCTCACTGAGGAACGGATTGCGCCCGTGTTGCTGCTCACCGCTTACAGTCAGCAAGATTTGGTGGAGAGGGCCAAGGAAGCTGGGGTGATGGCGTACATCGTCAAGCCGTTCCACGAGGCTGACCTGGCGCCAGCCATCGAAGTAGCCCTCCAGAGATGGACGGAGTTTCGGGCTCTCGAGCAAGAGGTGGAAGACCTCAAGGAGGCTCTGGAGACGAGGAAACTGGTTGACCGCGCCAAGGGTATCCTCATGGATACTCAAGGACTGAGCGAGGCCGATGCTTTCCGTCGTATTCAGAAGACTAGCATGGATCAGCGCAAGCCCATGAAGGAGGTCGCTGAAGCCATCGTGCTGGCGCACGAGGCCGGAAAAGGAGAGTAGCCTGACGCGTAAGATCGTCGCCGACGACATTAGCCAGTGGATCCGCCTTCAGGTGAAGATGGCAGGTGCCAGAGGCGCCGTAGTGGGAATGAGCGGTGGGCTGGATTCCTCAGTAACTGCCATCCTGGGCAAGAGAGGTCTCAGTGACGACGTTCAGGGTCTCATTCTGCCGTGTCACAGCGACCCCGCTGACGAGGAGCATGCTCGGCTGGTGGCGAGGCTGTTTGACATAGGAATTGACAAGATAGACTTGGGTCCCGTTCTTGATGTGCTCTTGGGCTGCCTTCCCGAGGACGGTCAGGTACCCGTGGCCAACTTGAAACCTCGTCTCCGCATGATCACGCTCTACTATTACTCCAACCGCCTTAACTACCTGGTTGTCGGCGCGGGCAACAAGAGCGAACTGATGACCGGCTACTTCACCAAGTACGGGGATGGAGGGGTGGATATCTTGCCGCTGGGTGGCCTGCTGAAGACCGAGGTGAGGGACTTGGCTAAGGAACTAGGGGTTCCTGCGGAGATTATTGAGAAACCACCCAGTGCCGGGCTGTGGATGGGACAGACTGACGAGGGTGAGCTAGGAATCGCGTACGAAGAGTTGGACCAAGTGCTCCGCGCTCTGGAATCTGCTCAGTCCGATCAGCCTGACGGTGAGGTGCTGACGAGGGTGAGGGAGATGGTCTCTATGGGCCAGCACAAGAGGGCCCCAATCCCAGTATATCAACCGTGACTTCAAAGCATTGTGACCAGCCGCAGGCTAAGGACGGGAGAACCCACCTTTGACGCCTGCTGGGCCAAGTGGGTGATACTTTGGGGCACTGGAACATCCCAGTGCCCCTTTCGATTCTGAGTGGCACCTTGCCAGGTGATTAGGCGCGGACTATAATGGTGGCGACTGAGGAGCAGAAAGTTGTTGAATCTAGCCTACCTGTTCGATCCCCGGCCTGGACCACTGCCTCCCCACGATGTCCATCTTCAGCTCGCCCTGATGGGCCTGTTTGCTGCAGGTTTGGGAGCCAGCATCTTCTGGAGTTGTTTCCGCCGTGCATCCCTACCGATGTGGAGGATCGTGCTGAGCGAAATCCCCTTGTCGCTGCTGGTGCTTGGTCTGATGGCTGCCCGGTTGCTGGAGATTCCGTACCTTTCCATGAGAGTTCTGTTCTATGGAGCCACGTTCGTCTGTCTGGGGGGATGGGTTGCCTATATAGCAGCTCGTGGCCACCAGACTGGCTTCCTGAGACGGCAGCTGGGCCTGGTCACTTTCTCGTGGAAGGAGGCACAAGCTCCTGCTTCACTCAGTGCAACCTGCACACTTCTCGCACTTCACCTCGTGGGATCGATGGTCTTGGCTGCCCATCTTGGGCGTTCGTATTGGTGGATGGCGGCGTTGTTCTTGCTTCTCCTCAGCCCTCAGTTGATCCTCTCTGTCTGGACTAGGAAATGGATCCTCTATCTTGAGGCCCTGACGCCACTGTGTGTTGCCTACCTTGCCGCAGTCAGCCACCGATTGTGTGCGAAGCTTCTCACCCAGCCCTTGCCCCTGTACGACGGATTCACATATCCTGAGCCGTTCTCGTCGCTGCTCAACATCGAGGCGATATTCTTTGCCTCCGTGATATACGTCCTCTTGTGCCAAGGATATCTGCTCGTCCTGAGGTGGAATCGCCTGGATAAGTACCGGTTCTACGTAGGGGCGGCCCTGATGAGCGCTGCATTGATCTGGGCCGGAGCAGAGTACTTCCGACATCGCACCCACGGCGTCACGGCGAATGATCCCTTCGCCTACGCTCAGATGGCTGTCGACATTGCTCAACAGGGGCATCCCGTGCACCGGTTTGAACTGTTTCCGCGCATCAGTAATCTGGGCATATCGTGGTGGCCAGTCGTTCACTATGGGTATCAGGTGAGAGTGCCACCCCTGCGAGGGGACGGGAGTACGGCCACCGATTGGCCGGCTGGGTGGCCGGTGATATTGTCCGTGTGGTATCTGCTGCTGGGTGAGGAGGGTCTCTATGTAGCCAATCCCGTGGTGAGCCTCCTGTGTTTGGGAGGCGTTCTGGCACTGGTGGCAGAGGTCCTGTACGACAGGCCATGGGATGAACGATTGCTTGGCGGGGCTTTCGCTGCGTTTTCGCTTGCCACTTCTTACGAACACATCGACCGACTGCTTGTACCCATGGCCGATGCCTCCACCCAGCTGTTCACGGTGCTGACCCTGTTCCTCATTCTGAGGGGGATGAGGGGAAGACATCGTCTCTACGCTGTCTTGGCCGGTCTGAGCCTCGGTTGGGCATTCTTCATCCGTCATACGCAACTGGTCCTGGGGCTGTGTGCCGTAGTTGCGGTGCTTGCCCTTGGGAGGCACAAGTTGTCCCTCAAGGAGCGGTGGGAGTTCCTCGGCCTCTTTGGTCTTGCTGCCTTTCTACTTGCCGTGCCGGATCTGCTGTATCACCAGTTCGCATTTGGCCACTTTCTCACTCCAGAGTCCACAGAGCTTGACTTGTTCAGCCTCATCAATGTTCCGGCCACCGCGCGCTTGATGTGGCAGCGATTTCTGTCAGGCAATGAGTTCGGGTACTTGAGCCCATTAGTCGTCTATGGAGCCGTTCGCACATACATGGAGAGAAGAGGTCAGTTTCTGATTCTTCTCGTAGCCGTGTTGGGCATACTTCTCATGCACCTGCCGTATGAGGCCCTTCGCCTGAGAGATCTGTTGTCCCTCTTTCCAGTACTGCTTGCTTGGTGTGGATGTGGAGTCGCGGATCTGTGGAGGAGAGTGCAGGTGCGCCCAGAAGCTGTCTCATACGGTCGCTACGCGCTTAGTGTGGCGGTTCTCTTGGCCTTGCTGCTGGTACCCGTGTTGCGCACGTGGCCCATCCTGCCTCGGCCGAGGGGATCATACAGGGCCAGCTTTGGCTATGTATCTGCTGAGGAGAGGCGAGCATTTGACCTTCTGGCGGAATACGCAGTGGAGCCGTGTGTCGTCGGCTCCTCGTTGAACGGTGGGCCGATCGACCTATATGCTGGGAGAGAGGCCTTCCGGCCCGCTTTCTGGACTGAGGAGGAGGTGGATGTGTTCTTTGGCCAGATGTTCAGCGAAGGGACAGCGGTTTACATCTTGGATGATGGGGAGGCAGTAAGGCCCAGCCTGAATCACGCTGAAGCGCACTACAAGGTAGTGGGCTTGGTCCGTCTTGCAGTCCCTATCTTCGGCGATCCAGACCGGGTTTCCGGAGTTCTCTATCAAATCAAGCCACGCTCCGAGGTCTCCCGATGACACGACGCCTTTTCCCTCTCATCCTGCTGCCCGCTTTCTCGCTGGCTGCATTCCTGTGGGAGCTTTTGCGAACACATGGCTACGATAGCCCAGGATATCGCTTGTTGTTGCTCATCATCCCCGTACTCGCCGTGGTCCTGGTGCCTGCGTTCTGGCTGCTGTACTCAGCATTCCTCAGTAGATTCGCCAGCATAGGTCTGCATCAGGCCCTCTGTCTCGATCTGACGTCCTACGTTCCTCTCTTGCTGCTGCCTGCTTACTTCATTCCGACAATCGCCAATGTGCTGCACAGCGGAACGATTCTCTTCTCTGCGTCTTTGGTAGCTGTGGCCTCGCTGAAACTCGCCCTTCTGCTGTACCATCGCCGCTCGATGCTGAGAGAGATACTCTCCCGCCCCCATGCGGTGCTGGGGCTGATCGTCGCACTGGCTGCGATCCTGAGGATCAGTCTCATCGCCGTCAACCGTTTCCACGGCGATGAAGCTCTCTACAGCCATTGGGGTTTGGTCATCGCGTCCGGAAAGGATGTCTTTCTGAGGATGGGGATGATAGTGGACAAACCCCCTGTCTTCCTCTACACTCTAGCGCTGTTCTTCAAGGTCTTCGGGCGCACGGAGACCGCCGCTCGCCTGCCCAACGTGATTGCCAGCCTGGTGAGCATAGTAATTGTCTACGCGATAGCGTTGGAGCTATTCGGTCGACGCGCAGCCACGCTGAGCGCGATATTCCTGACCTTCTCTCCGTTCGACATCCAGTTCGCTCCGACCGCCTTCACCGATCCCCTGATGGTGACTCTAGCTTTCGCCTCCTGCTTGCTCGCCCTTAAACGCCGCTACTTGGCGGCGGGAATGGTCTTCGGCTTGGCCGTGATGACCAAGCCGACGGCGGTCATCTTCGCGCCGCTGCTATTGTACTTCGCTGTCCTGCCGTTGAGGACAACCGAGTCTCGTCGAAGGCTAGGATGGTCACCCCTTCTTCTGGGGCTGGGCTTCGGCGGCGTGATCTTGGCGGTGGTCTGCTGGGACGTGGTGATTCGCATCAACTGCATAAACTTCTTGAGTGCCAGCGCGGCGCGATACGGTGGGTTGCACGTGGCGCCTTTGGAGCGCCTTCTGCCGCGCCTTAAAGACTGGATGAAGCACCTGCAGTATCTGACCGGTTCAAGAGTGCTGAACATCACCTGGATCGTAGGAATGATCTGCCTTCTGGCCTATGGGTTGTGGCGACGGCGGGTACGAGAAGGCTGGGCCTCTGACTGGGTCCTGGCGGGCTTTTGTCTCTACTTCGTGGCTATTCACACTCTGCTGACCTTCGGCATTTGGGACCGATACCTCCTGGGGCTGGCCCCTTTGGTTGCGATCCTCCTTTCTCGAGTCGTTCTGCTACCCCACGACATGCTCTCTCAAGGGAAGGAGTTCGGGCTGGCGAAAGTGGCCTATTTCGTTGTGCTGGGCGCGTTCCTAGTGGTGACGCTCTCTCATCCGACGCAAGTTGCTCTGAGATATGGTTTCCCCGTGGGCGGTGATCATGGCTCCTTCCAGGGAATCGACGATGTGGCCGACTACTTGAAGGGAAATGCCCAGGCTGGCTCAGTGGTGTTTCACAAGTGGTTGCTTTGGCACTACATGTTCTATTTGTTTGATGTTCCCTTGGACTTCTACTACTATCCCTCCTTCGAGTTTGTTCTCGATAGCTCGCGACAACTCCCCACGTATGAGAAGTACATCGTCTTTCCCAGTTGGACGAATCCGGATGGGCTGGCAAGCTTCTTGAGGGAGAGTGGATGGGAGATGGTGGAGTTGTACCACACTTACCGGCCCAATGGGACCGTATCCTTCACCATATATCGCATTCAACCAGCAGGCGAATGAAGTTGCCAACAGGGGTAAGAAGGGTCAGGTACATCAACGACTGGGCCGCAGTGTGCGGTCTGTTTGTGCTGACCCTCCTCTTCTTCTGGAAGATCGCGCTCACCAATCGAATCCTGGTAGGTCTGGACGTCTTCACCTATTTCTATCCGTACAAGGCTTACGCGGCCGAGGTGATACGTCAGGGTTCTTTGCCCCTTTGGAACCCGTATCTGTTCATGGGGGTGCCATTCCTGGCAAACATCCAGAGCGCAACGCTCTACCCCCTCAATCTTCCCTTCTACTGGCTTGCGGTTCCAAAGATGGTGAGCTACTCCATAGTGCTACATGTCTTCCTGGGAGGGGCGTTCACCTATCTATTGGGGCGGCGGGTCCTGGGCTTTGGAGCTTGGGGTGGTTTTGTTGCTGGCACGACCTTCGCTTTGGGGGGCTTCCTGGCTGCCCAGGTGGAACACATCAACCAGTTGAGTGTCCTAGTATGGTTGCCCCTTATTCTGTGGCTGTTCTATCTGACCTACACAAGTCGAGGGTTCCTCTATCCCTTGCTGACCGGGGTGGTCATAGGCGTTCAGTTCCTGGGGGGCCACGCTCAATCTTCATACATCAACCTCTTTGTACTGGGATGCTATGCCCTCTATCTGTCGCTAGGAAAGCGATCAGAGGGTGCACTGTCGGCCATGCGATCGCGAGATACCGGCCGGAGAGTTGCAGGCGCGTTGGGGCTCTTCGCGGGGGTCGTGGTGTTGGGGGGCGGGCTAGCTGCATTTCAGCTTCTGCCCACTTATGAACTGTCCAGACTTTCCATCCGCGGTGCCGGGCTCTCGTTTCGGCAGGCGGTGTCCTTCTCGCTGCGCCCTGGACTCCTGCCTCGTTCGCTACTCCCCAGCCTAGAGGACAGCCCTTTCAGCGAGTACATCGCGTATGTGGGCATCGTCCCACTGTCGCTTGCTCTCCTGGGCATTTGGCGGAGAGGACGCAGGCAACAAGCACTTTTCTTCATCGCACTATCGGCACTCGGCCTGTTCTTAGCCTTGGGGGTCTACAACCCTCTCTACTACGCCTTCTATCGGCTTTTGCCTGGGTTCAACCTCTTTCGTGCCCCAGCTCGTTGGGTTTATCTTTACGCTCTTGGGATGGCTGTTCTCGCCGGGCTGGGCGTCGAGGAACTGGCCTCCCTGTCCGGCGTACTGTCGGTGTCCCGAAACCGAATTGCTCTCGGGGTCGTGAGTCTTGGGCTCTTGCTGGTTCCCCTGCTGTTACTGGATCTGCCATCACCGCCAGTCATCGTATATTGGGTGACATGGATGATCCTTGGGGGGGCGGTTCTCTGGCTCGGTCTTCAGAGTCAGCGCGGAGCGAGATACTTGGCCGTCTTGGCCTCACTGGTGGTTCTTGAGTTGCTCGTTGCCAGTCGCTATCTGGCTTATAACGAGGCGACCGCTCCGGGGGCGTTTTCTTCCATGCGCACCTCGGTGGCACACCTGCTGACCGACCAAGGCGTTCATCGGTTCCTAAGCTTCTCGGATGGTTCGTTCGACCCCGGTGACCTGCGCGAGATTCAGGAGATGCTCAAAGGACAGCTACCGGAAGAAGCCGTCTATGACTACTTGGTGGCTACCAAACAGAAGGAACTGGTCACTCCTAACCTGTCCTTGCTTTACAGGCTCCAGAGCATAGATGGCTATGATGGCGGAGTATTGCCTTTAGCGCGATATGTGGAGTGGCAGCGGCTATTGCTGCCTGAGGAGGAGGTATCAATCGATGGGCGTCTGCAGGGGCGGATACCCGAAATCCCTCGCGCGAGGCTCTTGAACCTGTTCAATGTGAAGTACATCCTGACCGACAAGGTATACGACATCTGGGTTGACGGAGCGTACTACGATCTAGCGCACCGGGCGGTGCTGAGTGGTGAGGGCCCTACCGAGCTCTTGTTGGACGACATACCGCATTTCCCCACCACAGCAGTGGGCCTAGTGTCTTACCTGGTCGATGGAGGAGATCTGGAACAGGGCACCGGTGTGGCCGAAATCACCGTCACCGATGGTGACGGCCGAGGTCGTTCTTTTGTGCTACGGGCGGGGGAAGACACTGCTGAGGGGCAGTACGGAGCAGCGGTTCGACAGCACCAGCCAGCCCGGATAGTGGGCCAGTGGCGCGGGAATCCGGCGGGGAACGATTATCATACGCTTCTCCGGTGGGAAGATGTTATCTATCCAACAAACATCCTGGTTCGATTCCTTACTGATCATGGACAGCTTCGCGTGCGGGGCATCACTCTCATAGACGAGCGGACCGGCACCCATCGTGCGCTAACGGTTTCCACTGAGGGTCGTTATCGTTTGGTCCATAGCGGGGACGTAAAGATCTACGAGAATCTGGACGTGCTTCCCAGGGCGTTCGTCGTGCATAGAGCCCGCGTGATGCAGGACGACGAGGAGGTCATTGCCGCCCTGCAGGAGGAGTCATTTGCACCAGGGATGGAGGTCATACTCAGCGGCGAAGGGCCAGGGCTGGCATCGGAGGCCGAGGACGGGGAAGACAAGGTGTCTATTCTATCCTATGAGCCTGAACGAGTGGTCATCGGAACTAGTCTGGAGAGTGCCGGTTACCTTGTCCTCACCGACCCGTATTACCCAGGTTGGCGGGCCCTTGTGGACGGAGAATCGGCGGAGATCTTGCGGGCAGACTACTACTTTCGTGCCGTCCATCTTGCTGAAGGTGAGCATGTTGTGGAGCTTATCTACGATCCCGCGAGCTTCAAGATCGGGGTAGTGGTGAGTCTGCTCGCGGTGTTGGTGGTGTCCGGAGGGCTGGCATGGGAACAGTTGAGAAGCTAGCTTTCTATCTGCTGAAGAAGGTTAACAAGGATGTGCGGCACCATGATCTGATCAAGGATGGGGATCGGATCGTGGTCACTGTCGAAAAGGACTGTCCCCAGGCAAAGGTAAACCTGTTCCGAGCCGTACAGAGGTACGGCAGGCAATGCGCCGTATGATCTTTCGCACGTCGCCGCTGTCCGCTGCTCAGGCACTGCAACGCCCCCTCTTCGGAAAAGAGGGGGCGCTGCAATTATGCGGGTGTCGCTGGGCGCCTGTCAGCGGGACCAGGAGATCTGCTCATCGTACCAGTTCCGTCTTTGCAGGTTCTCGCGACCTGAGAACTCACCGTCGAACTGCTCACTGGTCGCATAAGTCGAGGAACCTGTGTTGAATAGCTTGCGTTGATTGCTGCCATCGGCTCTCATCACCCAGATGGCCCACGCTCCGCCCCGATTAGAGAGGAAGGCTATGTGAGTGCCGTCGGGAGACCAGGCAGGCAAACCATCGATGGAACCATCAGTGGTGAGTCTCGTCTCGCCACTCCCGTCACCGTTGATAACCCAGATGTCCCAATTATCACCTGTGTGGCGCATGAAGGCTATCTTGTTCCCGGTAGGCGCCCAATCCGGCGAGGAGTCAGTTCCGTCGGAGGTCAACCCTCGCCGGTTTTGTCCCCCACTATCCATGACGATCAGTCCTATGGTTCTGGCCACTATTCGCTGACCATCGTTGGACCAATCGGGATTGTCCGCATCGCCCAAGTCCTGCTCTGCGTGCTGCGCTAGCGCGTGCGTCAACGCGTGAGATATGCGGTGGGGACTGAACCTCTTGGTAGCATAAACGAGCGCCAAGCCGTCAGGGGACCACCGGGGTACGCTATCCTCATTCGGTTCTGCTCCCCCACGAGGGCGCTCGCGTCCGCCTCCCCCTATGCCGGAGATCACCAACCCCCTGAAGCTGGTATCCCAGGAACGATAGGCGATACGGTTGCCCGGCAGATTCAGCGCAGGTTCACTTGCAGCACCGATTACGTTCAGGTCATTCCCATTGATGTCCGCGATGTGGAGTTCATAGTGGGTGTGTCCACCAACGTACCGTGCGTAGGCGATCTTGCCGCTCAGAGTGGCTGGCCTCGGTGTTGAGGTAGGAGCAGGCGTCGTAGCGGTCGGGCTGGCGCCTGGAGGCGGTGTTGTAGTAGGCGCCTCAGTGGTCGCTGTGGCCTCTGGAGAGGCTGCCGGAGATGCCTCCACAGTGGGAGACGCCTCAGCCACCGGTTGGTCTAATTGAGCACTGTTGGCCATCATCCTGAAGATCGGCCACGATGTCTGTTCCCACGTGTCCGAAGGACCAATGGCCCATATGCCGTACCAACTGGAATCTTTCACCGTAGCCGCTATGTAGATCGTGGTCGGAGTCTGCAGTCCTGTTATTTCCCCTCGCACTGTGGCCCACTCCCAGCCGGCCATGGAGACGATCTCCACTCCTCCCAACTGGGAGCCCATCGGGAGGTCTATCAGTTCACGAGCTTTGATCAGGCCTCCCATGTTGTCCATTCCCTCCTCGTCTGGCGTCAACGGAAGGGAGCTGATGAAG
>NJBK01000022.1 GCA_005223035.1 Chloroflexi bacterium B3_Chlor | reverse complement strand
TGGGGATGCCCGCCGTGTTGTAGGCGAAGGCCCAGAAGAGGTTGCCCTTGATGGTGCCCATCGTCTTCCTGCTCAGGAGAATCGCCTCGGGTACGCTTCGTAAGTCACCTCTCATGAGCACGATGTCGCCTACCTCCATCGCCACGTCGGTCCCGGTGCCGATGGCGATGCCGATGTCGGCCTGAGCCAGTGCAGGCGCATCGTTGATCCCATCGCCCACCATGGCCACAACCTGGCCCTCTTCCTGCAGCTTCCTCACTTCCAGAGCCTTGTCCTCAGGCAGAACCTCAGCCAGCACCCGGTCGATACCCACCTGATCGCCGATGGCCTGTGCTGTGCGCTCGTTGTCCCCAGTGATCATCACTACCTGGAGGCCCATGGCCTGTAGCCGTTCAACAGCTTCCTTCGAGCCATCTTTCACAGTGTCAGCCACGGCGATGACGCCCTCCACTCTCTCGTCCACAGCCAAGATCACGGTCGTCTTGCCCTCTGTCTGCAGCCGCTCCACCTGATGCTGTACCTCGCTCAGGTCAATCCCGCTTTCCTTCATCAGCCTCCGATTGCCCAGCAGAGTCTTCTTTCCATCTAGCGAGACCACAATCCCCAGCCCGGCAAGGGCCTCGAACTCCTCAGCCTCTTCGAGAGATAGGGCTCGTCGCTCCGCCTCGTCCACGATGGCTTCTCCCAAAGGGTGCTCAGACCCCCGCTCCGCGCTGGCCGCCAGACGCAGGACCTCATCCTCGGTGAGGACGCCATTGGCGAACACGTCCGTCACCTGGGGCTGCCCTCGAGTGATGGTCCCCGTCTTGTCCAGCACCACCGTGTCCAGGGTCCCTGCGCGCTCCAGACTATCACCACTCTTGATCAGAATGCCTCTTTCCGCTCCCTTACCAGTGCCTACCATCACGGCGGTGGGGGTCGCCAGACCCAGGGCACATGGACAGGCGATGACCAATACCGCCACCATGTTGATCAAAGCCCTCTCCAACCCTACCGCACCGAGGAAAAACCAGCCCAGAAAAGTGAGGAAGGCCACTGAGATAACCGCCGGCACGAAGACGCCCGCCACTTTGTCAGCCAGTCGCTGCACCGGCGCCTTGCTCCCTTGGGCCTCCTCCACGAGGCGAATGATCTGAGCCAGGACGGTATCCCTACCCACCTTGGTAGCCTGGAATCTGAAGCTGCCGGTCTTATTGATCGTAGCGCCAATCACCTCGTCGCCGATCTCTTTGCCAACGGGCAAGCTCTCCCCAGTGATCATGGATTCGTCAACGGCGGAGCGCCCTTCCACCACCACACCATCTACCGGTATCTTCTCCCCTGGCCGGACGATGACAACGTCTCCGACCTGCACTTCCTGCACGGGAACGTCCACCTCTTCTCCGTCGCGTATCACGCGTGCAGTCCTGGCTCGCAAGCCCATCAGCCTCTTGATCGCTTCCGAGGTCTGCCCCTTCGCCTTGGCCTCCAGATACTTGCCCAGGACAATGAGGGTGATGATCATCGCCGCCGTCTCATAGTAGACGTGCCCCCCTATCAGGAAGGTCGCTGCCAGGCTGTAGAAGTAGGCTGCTGAGGAGCCCATGGCGATGAGGGTGTCCATGCCAGCGGTCAACTGCTTCAGCGACTTCCACGTTCCACGATAGAACTGCCAGCCGACGTAGAACTGAACCGGGGTAGCCAAAGCCAACAAGATGTACTTCCGGAGCGCGAAATCCGGGAGGAGTCCAAGATCGGTGCCCATGGAAAGGAGAAACGTGGGTATGGTGAAGATCAGGCCGACGGCCAGCAAGCGGCGTTGCCGTCTGATCTCCGCCTCTCGCGCCCGGGCTTCCACATCTTCGGCTTCCACCTCGTCTTCCAGAACGATCACTCCGTAGCCTGCATCTTCCACAGCCTTCCTCAGGATGTCCAGATTGACAAGGGATGGTATGTATTCCACACTCGCCTTCTCGCTGGCCAGGTTGACACTAGCCTCCAACACTCCTTCCACCTTTTTCAGGGCCCGCTCGACGTTCTGCACGCAGTTGGCACAGGTCATGCCGGTAATCGGCAGGTCCACCTTGGCGGTAGCCACGTCATAACCTGCATCCCTGATCGAACCGACGAGGCCCTCGCCTCTCACCAAGCCGGCATCGTAGGTAACGACGGCCTTCTCGCTTGCCAGGTTGACACTTGCCTCCTTGACGCCCTCCACTTTGCCCAGACTTCGCTCTATGGTCAGCGCGCAGTTGGCGCAGGTCATTCCCGTCACCGGCAATGCTATCTCTTTCTCCGCCATCTCTTCATCTCCCAATGGAAATAGGCCACAACAGAACACTGATCGCGCAAGTTGGCAACTTGCGCACGGATTTCACCGTTTCCTCCCCTAGCTCACATTCGTGATGGTAACAGGCTTCACCTGGCTGCCGGATACCCTATCTCCTCCAGCAGATTCTCCACCTGGTGAAGTACCGCCTCATCGTTATAGACGACGGTGACTTCTTTGGTATCCACGCTGCCACTCACGTCCTCCACACCAGGAACTGCACCCAGTTCTCGCCCGATGGTAGCGACGCAGTGGCCACATGAGATATTGGGAATGATGTAGGTCTTGCTCGACATTCATGTCCTCCTCTTGATACAGATTCCACGTAACTAGAACCAGAACCTTGCAGAATGGCAACATCGCCCACGCTACACCGTGGCAGACGAGCGACAACTACAGGCTGCTGGCGGTCTCGAACACCTCCAGTAGTTCGCCGATGACTCGTTCGCGCTCGTGCGATTCTTCACCACGGATTGCCGTAGTCACGCACGTCTCCAGATGGTTACGAAGCATCAAGCTGTTCACTTTGTCCAGGGCACGCTGGACGGCGATCGTCTGGTTGATGACATCAACACAATACTCATCCTTCTCTATCATGCGCTCTATGCCTCGCACGTGCCCCTCGATGCTTCTCAAGCGATTCAATACTTCCTTCTTCGTCCTTTCGTCCATCCCGCCTCTCCAATATCACCCCACCCCAGGGGGGAGGGGGTTCTATTCTCATTATACCAAAATCCGTGCGCCCTGTCAAGCTTGACAATCCCGCCTAAACATGTTAGAGTTATGATGAAGCCTGATGAAGGCTTCTTGGGGATGGAAGATGGTGTCCCCATCACCTTAACAATCTGATCAGCGTTGGGCAAGCAAGGGGACCGTCGCTGGGATCTGTATCCCAGAGGAACTTCCCGACTCCCTGCCCTAACAGGCAAGGTCACTGGACGAAACAGTAAGTCCAGGCAGGGTGAACCCTGACGACAACTGCAACAGTGAACGAACCAGCCAGCAGGGATCAGCCTCCGGCTGTACCTGTCGGTGATGGGTGAAAAGGTGGTGTAAGAGACCACCAGCGTCGTCGGTGACGGCGGCGGCTAGGCGAATGTCTGACTGGGAGCAAGGCAGGTGGGATGGGTTCTCCAGCTAGAATCCATTCCTGTCGCAGTGATGACCCCAAGAGGGATAACGCCCCTGGCGGTAGTCATCACCAGGGCGATCAGTCCTGAGACAGATGGCGGTCGAAACAGAATCGGGGGTACACCTGCTTGCCCGCTTTCGCACCTGCCCAAAGCCTATCACGGGGATGAAAGGTTTCGACAGGGAAGGCTGGTCGACGATAGCAAGCCGAGGTGCTCCGCCTCGTTAAACAGGGGCAACCTAAACCTAAACGGCGAGCATCAACTCGCACTGGCTGCTTAGGCAGTCACGCTCCCCCGGCTTCTCTCTGGTGGGCCGGGACCGAGCGCCATAAAGCCGGAGTGCGACAGCCCGTACGCCGATAGGGGCTGTCAAAGGGGGGAAACCCCGTATCGGCTGGCTTCCAGGGGACTCGGTCGGCATGAGGCTCCTGGCGGCGAGAAACAAAGAGCCGACTAAGCTTGTAGAGATCCTCGGTCCAATTCTCTGGACGCGGGTTCGATTCCCGCCATCTCCACCTGGTGTAACCGCTCAGTTTGACGGAGGCAAATGTACAGAGAGGTACGGAGTGACTAAGAAGAGACATCAAAGCATCATCTCCTTGCCCAAGGTGGTGACTATCGTCACGTTCACCCTGGTTGCGATTCTCAGTGTGGACTTCGGTCGCAAGGCCCTGGAAAGATATCAGGTCCAGCGGCAGGTGGAATGGTTGAGAGAGCAAGTGGCTATCGAGCAGGAGAGGAATGAGGCGTTGCAGGAGAGATTGGACTACGTGAGCAGCGACGCCTATGTCGAGAAGACAGCCAGGGAGAACCTTAAGATGATCAAACCGGGAGAGGCCGCTGTGGTGGTGATACCAAGGAGCACAGAGGAGGCTTCCCTTTCCAGCCAAGCGGCCGCGCCTGAATCTGCGGACGAGGAACCCAAGCCCTATTGGCAGCAATGGGCCAGTCTGCTCCTTGGATCCAACGACTAGGATTGCCCGGCTTTGCTTGACTTCTGGAGAAGAATAGACTATAATCATGTAGTGATACGTTGCGGGGTAGAGCAGTGGAAGCTCGTCGGGCTCATAACCCGGAGGTCCCTGGTTCGAATCCAGGCCCCGCTACCATGATCTGGAAGCCGATGACTGATGCCGGTCATCGGCTGTAGTTTGTTGCCGGCGTAGCTCAGTTGGCAGAGCGGGGGATTCATAAGCCCTAGGTCACTGGTTCAAGTCCAGTCGCCGGCACTGAGAGAGGCCCCGAAGGTCGCGCATCGGGGCCCTTTCTTGTCTCCACGCTGAGGCATCAGAATCGGACGCTGTACGTGGCCTTCGCCTCATGTAGAGGTTGGCATTGCGCATCCCAGAGGTATGCGGCGTGAGTCGCTCGGGCCTGAACCTGGAGACAGGGTGGCTACTTGTGCGAGGCGAGCGGAAACGCGAACAGGAACTCCCTATCCGTAACGGATTCGAGAGCATACCTGAGGCCTACACCACGGAAGTCAAGCCGAAGGTCGCCAGTGGCTGCGAGAGACTCCTGGTCTCCTACGTCGGCAAGCCTCTGCACCCTGGTCCTCTGCGGAAGAGCTTTGCCCGCTATGCAAGGAGGGCGCGCGCCGTCCCAATTCCCCACCCTTCCGACACACGTTCGCCGCCAAGGGTCTAGGCTCCCCTTGGCACAGACAGGGTCAGACTAGGAGCAAGGCGACCCCCTCCAAATCCAAGCTGTCAGGATGAGTACGCGGGGCGTAGAGCGAAGGTATCTCGGCAGCTCACCTTGGCCGGCCCACCGTTGAAGTCAAGAGGCGAGTCAGTTGAGGGTGGACTGACGACCAGAGATGCGGAGTGCAAATAAGCAAGAGGCATGCTTTGAGCTTGCCATTCGAGTATAGCACACTCGGATGTGGATGGCAAGTCGACTACGGGCTGCTGCCAGGCGAGCGTGGATGGGCGGACAAGGCCCCACCGTCGGGAGGCGGCGCATGTATCAAGCGCCGTCAGGAAATCCTGAACGACGGCGGGGCCTAGGTTCGATTCTGGTACCGTCTCAAGGCGACAGGCAGTGTTGTTGTCGGGCTGCGACGATACTATGGCTTCCCAGTTCGTCCAGGCCTAGCGCCCCTGCAGCGCATCGTCGAACGCCCCCAATGCTCTCTGCATCAGACGCAGGTCCCTCTCAAACTCGGGAAGAAACTCTTGCCCCAGGTCAATCCACGCGTGGCCGCTCATTGCCACCGTCTCTGCCAGGCGCTCCCTAAGCAATCTCCGAGTCCGCGCAGGATAGTAGTAAGCCTCGTGGAGTAGCCAGATGAACTGTATTGGGAGATGCTCGGCCACTGGGCTCTGGATGAACAGCTCCCAGCTCTGTGTCTGCAGGCCCATTCCGGAACGGAATACTGGGTCAAACTGATTCAGTTTGTCCTGGCGAAGCACCTCCACTATGCGCTCCAACTCCAACTTGTTGTGTGCTAGCTCTATGCCGACAACGACTACGGCTATCTCCACCGCTTCCCTTTGCCTCTTGCGAGTCTGAGTGAATCCGAACGCGACTTCTGCGACGCCGAAAATCACCAGCGCCCCAACCACACCTCCAACGAAGTCCGCTGCCACATTCTGGAAGAACGCCGAGGGAACCCACGCCCCCAAAGCTAGCGCAAACGCGATCGACGCCAGAGAAACGGCAGTCATTGCTAGGAACGGATGCGTTCTGAACCACCTCGCGAAACGACTGTAGTCCACAAGCCCCGCGAGTCTCTCCCTCATTCGTCTGCCTCCTCGTGGCAAGCTGTCAGACGTCTCACGCCCACAATTCAATTATCTCAGCTCTGAGGCCATCTTGTCCAATGCAGCTACCAGGTCGCCGAAGCTGCTGGCGTGAACGTAGCGCATCGTAGTGGTGATGTCTGAGTGGCCCAGGAGCCTCATCAGCACGAACGGGCTGACACCGCTCCTGACGGCCTTGGTGGCAAATGAGTGTCGCAGGACATGGGGGGTACCGACGATGTCCGCCCTCTCAGAATACCGCTTGAAACTCCTTCGCAGAGAGCTAGGTCGCAGCGGCTGGCCTGTGTAGGAGACCAAGAGCCTGTCGGAGCCGTCGGCGAATCTGGGCCTGACTTCCCTGAGCTAGGCTTCCAGCATCTTGTCCACACCGTTGCGGATGGGCAACTCTCTTTCCTTCTTGCCTTTGCCCTGGACAAACAGCCGCCCCGTCTCCAAGTTCAGGTCTGACAGTCGAAGGTTGCACACCTCCGAGATGCGCAGACCCAACTTGTACATCAGACTGAAGGCTACATACAGCGTCCGCTTCTTGGCCTCTGGCTGGTGGAGAAGGTCGAGGAACCGCTTGACCTCCTGGTCGCTGAGGGTGCGTATCTCCTTGTGCTCAGGCCTGGGCTTCTTGATGTTGCGCATCGGCATGTGCCCGTTGAGCAGCCCCTCCCTCTGGCACCAGTTGAAGAAGCTCGACATGACCCTGTGATAGTGTCTCTTCGTCTCAGTAGCGAGTAACCCCTCAGGTTTACTCCTGTATCCGTGCCCTTGACGTTTGGGTCTTTCGGCCAGATACAGCGGAAAGTCCGTGATGTGACGAGACTCAATGGCGTCGACAGCCAGGGCTTGGTCATTCGCTGTGAGCCAGTCCTCGAGTTCCTTGAGGCACCGCTCATAGAGCGCCAGAGTTCCAGGCGAACGCTCTGATGCCTTTAGGCTCTTGATGAAAGCAACCCTAGCTTCGGCCAGTGTGGGCGGCATGATGGAACCTCCATCTCAATGCCGACACCGACCAACCTAGGGTTAGTCGCCCGAAGGCGCTTGGGTTTCTCTGGTCTTCCGTCGGGTGTGTCTTCTGTTGACTTGCCCGCTTGACCTGGCCTGGAACCTACTGATTAAGAGTCACTTGCGGATTCCCGCATGGCCAGCGCCGTAATGTTAAAGAGCATTACTGCTCTCCGCGGGCAGTCTAGCACACGCTGGTTAAAATGTCAAGGCTGGCAGTCTGGCACACGCCGGTTAAGACGCCAAACTCCCTGGTTAAGATGTCAAACTGCCGGGGAGCGATTGTGCGCCGCACTCGGTTGGTGCTACAATCCCTGTAGTGTACCCATGACTCGCCGTCGGGAGGTGCAGCAAGGTGCGGAACTGGGTTAGGAAGTGGCGATGGCATATCATCGTGTCACTTCTCATCTCGGCAATACTGGTCTGTCTGCTCGTAGGCTATGTCACGCAAGACCAGTTCGTGCGGGATTTTACCGCCAACCTCGCAGCAGACGCAGTAGTCGCACTCGTGGCGTTCGCTGTGCTGGACGTGGCCCTGGGGCTAAGGAAGCGCAAACAAAGACAGACCGAAACACGACAAAAGGCAGTGGCGCTGCTCGCCGTGGAGGTGTCGGGCAATCAGTTTCTGTTGTGGGGAATGTTGCAGGAGCTCAACGGCGACGTGCCGATGCGGCAAGAATGGGATGCGCTGTGCGATGATAGGTGGACACTGTTCATTCAAAGCCCGCTGGTAGCCGACCTTGACCAAGACCTGCTACGGAAACTTACCATTGCCTACGGGAACGGTGAGGAAGCAGTCAACAGGGTCCGAGGCTGGCGGTCCGACCCCACATTCAGCCCATGGGACGACCCACCCGCTAACCTAATCTCCGAAGTCGAGCAAGCGCACGAACAAACTTGGCAAGCCTTGAAAACGTTGTTTCGGGGTTACTGACGAGCGGTGAAAAGCGTGCTGTCTGTTAGTATGCGCACCGCCAGCCATGAGGGAGGGTCAACTGGGTCCAAACCCATTCTCCTGACGGTGGGGCGTCACCTACTCGCTCAGGGTTGACAGCGTGCGAACTCTCCTAGCCAAGTTCATAGTCCAGCATCTCACACGTCCTAGTCCCCTGGTGATCCGTGCATGGTTCTGGCTGGCAGCAGATACCCATGACATTGAGGAAAAGCGTCCCTGTCTGGAAGCGGTGCCAGAGTTGAACCCCGAAAGCCAGTCTGCTCGTGGTGCACTTGCGCTTCTGTATCAGCGAGACAGTAGGGAGCTCTGGAACCCCTCCCTTGCCAATAGACGCTGCTAATGCTAGAATAGCGTTGAGGCCCTGCTGGGAGAAAGACTACAGGTGGTTACACCTTTTGATACATTCTCCTCCTCAACAGCGGGGCCTCTTGACGCCATCTGGAACTGAGCTTGCGGACTCTTGCTACTTGTGGTACAATTCACTGACATCGATTCCCCTACTTCGTCAACCTGCTGACACACGTTACCTCGTCATAGAAGAATCCTAGTCTTTCGACAACTGAATATCGGGGGAGGGTGAGGCATGGCGGAGTTTCAGGACACCACAGAGCGAAGGCTGAAGTGGACGCGCCGGATAGCTAGGGCTCTGGCACTGGCGTGTGCGGGTTTGTGGACCTGCTTGGTCGCGGCTGTTGCGTTGTTCACTGTATCGATATGTTCTTCAGTTAACTTCTGGGATGTTATGGACCGGCCCCTCCGGGAATGTATAGGGGAGGTTTGGCTAGGGAAGGTTTGGCTAGTCTTCACGGTTGTATTGGTCCTTTGGGTGAGTGCCGCCATTTCATGGCGATGGCAGCGTGCTGGAGGCGTTGCCTTGTTGGTGGAGGGATTGCTCCTATTCAGTGCGACCATCGGTCTGCTGATAATGCCTGAGCTTGGCTTCGCAGTCCTAGGTAGATCCTATGGCGTCTCTGTGCTGCTGTTTTGTGGCTTTTTCGAGTACGCCTTGCTGCTTTTGGGCGCATTGCCTATAGCGGCGGGCATCCTGTTTCTCCTAGGCTGGTGGAAATCAAGAACGCCCAGGCTCGCTCAAAATGCAGAGTGAGAGCGTACTTGCGGGTCACATTGACAAAAGGCACAGCGAGGTGAACCATGACACTCAAATCCAACGCCGAAGAACTAGCCCTCATAGCTCAAGAGATAGGCGCTGACGTCACACCTGAAGGCCCGCCGTCGTTCAGGACTTCCTGACGTCGTCAGATACATGCGGCGGAACCCGACGGTGGGGCCTCGCATACCGAGGCAGACGGCCTTGACACTGACGCACACTTCTAGTATACTGGTTGTGCTGCAGTAGTCTACCCCATCAACTGTGTGAGACGACCAACACGGCAGGCAGTGAGTTGGCCCTGTCAGGACCACGCGCTCGGCGAACGACCGTTTGACAGTGGTGGTACAATAGGACGGCATGGCTGATCCTACCCGAGTGAATCTCGCCAGGTTCCACGCCACGCGACTGTCTCTGAGGACTCGATCAGAGGTTGACATTCCTTCGTTCAACGAGATGCTGTCCGATTATGCGATCAAGGAGTCGGATGACACAAGTCTCGCTGTGTTTCATACGGCATATAGTCGCGGCAACGTTCCTCATTCCTGCCTCGGTATCATTGTCCAGTTGAAGCCATCGGTACAGGAATACGAATTCCGCCTTACATACTCCACTTCTTCCCCGTTGATTCTTTTCCCACCGCCTGAGGGAACCAGGCTGGTCAATGAAATGCTTCAGACATTGGCCGACATCCGAGTCGAACAGTCATTCAGTTGCCGAGCGCACTTCGAATACCCGCGCGAGCGCTATCTGTCGAAGGTAGTTCTTCCAGCGACATCAGGCCCGATCACTGACCTGCCCTATACTGAGATTACCGGCATGCGGTTCAGGAAGCTGGAGGAAGGTGCAACCCTCTATGATGCGATCATTGACCATGGACGGCCAGAAGACGTAGTAGGTCACTCGATTGGTTTTACCTACGTGGCTGAATTCGCGCCGAATCTAGCAGTCCGAATTCTGGAAGCAGGTAGGGACATCTCCCTGAAGTTCGGACAGGTATATGAGTGAGTAGGAGGCATGCTGTGGAGGATTGGAAAGACGCTGAGCTCCTTCAGATGGGCCACTCCAAGATCGCGTTGGAACTGAAACACACCCCGCCCAAGACCTCGATAGACTTCTATCGGCAGATTGCTAGGTACATCGGTGAGTTCAAGGAATGGCACCTCACGGCTCCAGAGGAATCATGGTCAACGGTGCGAGCCAGAGTATTGCCTCGATATGTCCCCATCAATCTTGAAGAGCGGCTACACAGGCTGGAGGAGAGTGTGGTTGTGCTTAGTGAAGCACTCTTGACGAGACCCGTTGTCTCAAGCACGATGATTGTGGATCTGAACTCGAAGCAATACTCGCTTCGCCACCCAATCCCAATCGTCGTCGAGGAGTGGACCAAGGAGGCAATCGCCACACTCCCCGAGACCGAAACCTACGGCTCGGGTCTCACGCCTGCGGAGGCGATCAACGACCTTAAGGAGCAGATCATTCTCCTCTATGAGGACCTAGAGACCACAGATCCCGAAGCACTCGGGAGGCTGCCCCGAGCTTGGAGGAGGATCCTTCGCCACTATGTCGCCAAGAGCTAAGAGGCATGAGAAGCAAGAAGTCCGTTGGGCGGTGGACACGAAGGTGCCAGGAGAGTACAGGTGTGGAAAAGAAGAGAACTACTGGATTGTTCTTGAGGGAAAAAGGCGTTTCATGGTGCGCGTGCCGAAGGGCCGAGGGCCATTGGGAATAGGGCTCCAAGGAAGAATCAAAAAGGATCTCAGACTCACCACAGAGCTATTTGAGGATCTCGTGGATTGCTCGCTTACGGGACCCAAATATGAGCAATACCTGTTACAGAGACTGGCAGAGGACCGACTGTAGGACAGAAAGGCCAAAGGCGGCCAGATCGGACACAGTGCGCTGCCTCGTCTGGGCCGCCCCTGACCATCCCAGCAATCGTCTCATCATGCCCCCTAAGCCGCCCCAGAAACCCGCCAAGAGACCGAACGCCGCAAGCCCATATCCTCTTACCAGAACACCCCCCAAGGGACGAGTCTTCCAAGTAACAGGGCCCAGCGATAGCCAGGGCATGCCAGGGCGTATGCTGGCGATGGCTTCCAGCCCCTCGTTGCGCAGGCACGTGGAGGACTTGAAGCAGCGGGTGGAGCGCCTGGAGAAAGAGCAAGCGCCCCCGTGGTGGAGGCGGTTGCTTGGTAGTCAGCAATCTTGCTAACTTGACAACTTGACAAGGTGTTGTATACTAGAAGGGCAGCGCCATGGACCTCGGGTTGTCAGCCTTCACCAAACCAGGTACCCATATAGCGCTGCCCTTTTTTTCCCCCTACACGATTCGGTCACAATTGTCACCAAGGCCCCATATGCACGAAAGGTGCTGTGGCGCATCACCAACGCGCCGGACAGCACCCCCTTCCTCCATCCATATGATAGCACATTTGATTCTGCTTGTCAAATGCTCCTAATTGCCTCGGCAGATTGCTCAACAAATCGCTTGGCAAACCGCCGTGGCAAACTCCCCCCCCAAGAGAGAAAACGAGGCCCGTTCTGGAGGAACTTCTTTCGTGGCTCTTGAGACTTGCCACGACCACACACTCCTGCCTTGCCCGCCCTTCTGTCAGGTCAGTCAGGAATGCTCAGATGATTCTCCGTAGTGGCACACCCGTACAGCGCCTCCGCCCCTGGGGGGCCCTGTCAGCCCCGTGCCGCTATCCCCTCAGGCCCCAGCGACACGTACGCCCAGCTGTGTCGGTCCCTATCCCGACGTCACCGCTCGCTGCCCTTGTCGGTTCTATTACAGAATCGGGTATCCCGCGCTACGATGGCGTCAACAGAACACTGGATGTGAGCGACAGGGCCAGCCGGGTTCGTTGGCAAGCTGTTTCAACCCCATAACCTTAAAGTTTTGGACGCGTGACCAGCACCGACTTGACAATGAATGGGCAGGCTGATATACTATGGGTCATATATCGTATATGATATATGATATCTTCCACGCTGAGCAGGTGGATCATGCCCCGCAACCGCAGGGTGAGAAAAGGAAACTCCCTGCAATTGGAAAAGGTTAGTGCCCCAGTTTCCCTCAAGGATCAAGCCTACCTAGCCATCAAAGGCGCGATCCTATCACTCAAGCTTCAGCCTGGTCAGGCCTTGGTGGAGAGTGAGTTGGCCCAGCAGCTGGGCATCAGTAAGACCCCCGTCAGGACAGCCCTCCACCAGTTGGAGCGAGAGGGTTTGGTCACCAAAGTCCTGTACAAAGGGACCTACGTAGCCGACATCACCATGCGGGACATACGTGAGATATTCCTTCTCAGAGCAGTGCTGGAAGGACTGGCTGCGCGTTTGGCCGCTCCCACCTTCGCTGAAAGCGACCTGGAGCGGGCCAGAAAGTTGCTGCTCTCGATGCAGGAAGCTCTCGACCGAGGTGAAACGGAGGTTGCGTCGCAGTGTGGTGCCCGGTTCCACGACCTCATATGGCAAAAGGCCAACGGCCAACGTTTGCAGCTCATCGTAGCGAATCTGGACGACCAGGTGCAGCGCTTTCGATTGCTGTCGGATCGCATTTCCGGGCGCTTGCAACAGTCCCTCAAGGAACACCAACTCATCTTGGAAGCCCTAGAGGAAAAGGATCCTGAACTCGCTGAGCAAAGAGTGAAGGAGCACCTACACAGCGTTATAGAAGTATTGTCGACCGAGCAACCCTTGCGTGCCGATGGTGCTGGAGAGGAGAAGATTGAGTGAAGGTTGCTGAGGCCATCGTACGCCTTTTTGAGGCCTATGGTGTGGAGTACATCTTCGGCGTACCCGGCGACACAAGCATGCCCCTGTACGACGCCCTGTATGACGCCCCGGGCGACATCAGGCACATCCTCGCCAGGGATGAGAGATCCGCGTCCTTCATGGCAGACGTCTACGCCAGGCTCAGCTTCAAGCCTGGAGTCTGCGAGGGACCGAGCGGGGCAGGCGCTACGTACATCGTCCCCGGCGTGGCAGAGGCCCACGCCTCCTCAATACCGCTTATCGTCCTCACTTCCGACACCCCACTATTGGGTGACGACAAAGGTGTGCTGACCGAGCTAGATCAAGAAGCGCTCTTCGCCCCAGTCACCAAATGGTGCACGAGAATCAAGAAAGCTCAGAAGACCCCTGAGATCGTCTCCAGGGCGTTCCGCATCGCCACTAGCGGGCGCCCGGGGGCCGTGCAGATAACCTTACCCCACGACATCCTCGACGAGGACATCGGCTCCTTTGCCTCGTACGCGGAGGAAGAGTGCCTTACATATCCCGCCTACCGAACACGGCCTGATCCCAAAGCTGTGGACAGAGCTGCGGAACTGCTGTTGCAGGCCCAGCGTCCGGTCTTGATCGCTGGCGGAGGCGCACTCATCTCGCAAGCCTGGGCTGAGATCACTCAGTTGGCCGAAGCACTCACCATGCCGGTGGGGACTTCCATCAACGGAAAAGGCAGCATAGCTGAGGATCATCCGCTGAGCATCGGAGTGGTGGGAGGCAATGGAGCTCGCGATTATGCTAACGAAATCCTTGAGTCCGCAGATCTCATCGTGTACGTCGGCTGCAAGACCGATTCTGTGACCACCGTGAACTGGACCCTCCCTTCACCTACAGCCGGTGTGACTATCATCCACGTCGACGTGGATCCGAAGGAGATAGGCAACAACTATCCCACCGCGGTGGGATTGGTGGGCGATGCCAAGCTGGCGCTGGCTGACTTGTTGGAGGCACTACGGGATGGAAGCCGGGCAAGACGAGCAAACGAGCCTCGACTGGAGAACATCTCAGCACAGACCGAGCAGTGGCGGGAGAACGCACAGGAAAAGATGCTGAGTGACAGCATTCCCATCAAGCCTCAGCGGGTGATGAAAGAACTGAACGACGCACTGCCCTCAGATGCCGTTGTCGTGTCCGATGCAGGTACTGGCACTCCCTTCACCTCGGCTTTCTACGCATCCCCCGCGGGGCGGTACGTCGTGATACCGCGTGGCCACGGGGGGCTAGGCTACGCCATACCGGGAGTAGTGGGTGCCAAGCTGGCCAGGCCAGAGGCCACGGTGATCGGCCTCATGGGCGACGGCAGCTTTGGCATGTCGGCCGGAGAGCTGGAAACCATCGCTCGTTTGCAGTTGCCGGTGACCATTCTCCAGTTCAACAACTCATGCTTCGGGTGGATAAAGGCATTACAGGCCCTGTACCACGAAGGTCGCTACCTGTCTGTCGACTTCTCGGCAGATACCGATCACGCAGGCATTGCCAGAGGGTTCGGCCTGGAGGGGGTACGAATTGAGCGCCCGGAGGAGCTGGGACCTGCTATCCGACAAGCGCTCGATAGCAAAAAGCCCACCTTCATAGATGTGATCACAGAATCGGAGGAGTCTGAGCTTCCCCCGGTTCACAAATGGCAGCAGACTGTCAAAGAGCGAGAGGACAACCCATAGCTGGACTGGCCAAGTAGGCCACTGCTGTGAGGAGGCCTGTAACGCAGACCGCTGGATAGCGGCAGCTCGTCAGAAGCTGAGCACATGGAAGTTATGGCCACCATCGCACTTACCATCAACGGCAAGAGGTTGAGCCCCAGGCTACCGCCCGACACACCCCTGCTCAGGTTCCTTCGGGATGAACTGAGGTTGACGGGCACCAAGAATGGCTGCGGCACCAACCACTGTGGAGTCTGCATGGTGCTGGTAAACGGCAGGCCAGCCAAATCCTGTCTCCTCCCGGTGAGCAAGCTGCATAACGCCGAGATCATCACCATCGAAGGATTGTCTGAACCCGGCGTGTTGCATCCCATTCAGGCCGCTTTTCTGGCCACGGGAGCCGTCCAGTGTGGCTTCTGCACCCCCGGCATGATCATCGCCACCAAGGGACTCTTGGATGCCAACGCCAACCCTACGGAGGATGAGATTCGCGAGGGACTGAAGCACAACATCTGCCGCTGCACTGGCTACCTCAAGATCATAGATGCGGTCAGGTTAGCCGTCGGTTGGCTGAAGCGCCCAGGCCAAATGGACGTTGCGACCAGCGGCGGCTACGGGGAGTCGGTCATAGACCTTGACGGCATCGCCAAGGTGCAAGGAAGGCTATCATTCGCCGACGATCTCTGCCTGCCAGAGATGCTCTACGCCAAGGTCCTGTGGAGTGCTCATCCCCATGCTCTGATCAAGGGTCTTGATACCACCGCCGCGGAGGAGTTGCCTGGGGTTTTCCAAGTGCTCACGGGGCCCGACGTTCCCGGTCACAACGGCTTCGGCCCACTGAAGCAGGATCAACCCGTGCTGTGTGACGATAGAGTGCGCTACGTAGGCGACGCGGTGGCCATGGTAGTGGCCGAGAGCCAAGCAGTCGCCGAGAAAGCTTGCGACTTGATTGAGGTGGGGTATGAGCCGCTGCCGGGTGTTTTCTCGCCTGCTGAGAGCCTGGACGAGGACGCACCGCAACTGCACCCGGATGGCAACGTGTGCAAACACCTTCTTCACACAGTGGGTGACGTTGATCAGGCTCTCACAAATGCTGATCTCGTTGTGGAAGGCCATTTTGAGACGCCTTTTGTGGAACACGGCTATCTGGAACCAGAGGCCGGGGTGGCCTACTGGGAGGGAGACACCCTCCACCTCAAAGTGGCCACGCAGTTCCCCTTTGAGTTGAAGGCGCAGCTAGCCAAGGTTCTCAGCCTCCCTGAAGAGAGAGTTCGCATCCAGGCCACTCCGCTGGGCGGTTCTTTTGGGAGCAAGATTGACGGCACCGTGGAGCCCTTGCTGGCCTTGGCAGCCTACTGCACCGGAAAGCCAGTCAAGCTCACCTTGACCAGAGAAGAGTCCATGAAGCGCAGCACGAAACGGCATCCCTACATCATGGACTACAGGGTGGGTTTGGACAACAACGGCAAGATCCTGGCAGTGGATGCCAGTCTACTGTCCGACACCGGCGCGTACACTAATCTTGGGCCGAGAGTGATTGACCAGGCTTGTATCTTTGCCTGTGGGCCCTACGAAGTCCCAAACCTGCGCCTGGAAGGCTGGGCCGTGCATACGAACAACGTGAACGCCAGCGCTTTCCGGGGCTTCGGTATCAACCAGGCTGCGGTAGCCATCGAATCCCTCCTTGACGAGGCTGCAAGAAAGCTGAATGTCAATCCCTTTGAACTGCGGTACAATAATGCCCTCAAGCGCGGAAGTAAAACGGCAGCCGGTGAAACCCTCAGACACAGCGTCGCCATTGAGGAGACAATTGCAGCTGCCCGAAGGGCCTTGGAAGAGGAACTGCCCATGATCAGGCAAAGAGTCAGGCCTGGCATGAAGTTGGGCATCGGCGTCGCTAGCGCCTTCAAGAACGTGGGCGCGGGGAAGGGGAAAGTCGATGACGCTGGAGCCATCTTCAGCCTGCTGCCGGGCGGAAAGGTACAGCTCAGGGCATCAGCAGTAGATATGGGACAGGGAATCCGTACTACACTTGTTCAAATCGCCACCGAGGTCCTTCCCTTAGCTGATGGCGCCTTGGAACTCATCACCGGAGACACGGCTCTGACCCCTAGACACGGTGGAGCCGTGGCGGAAAGGCAGACCCTAATCAGCGGCAATGCGGTCCTGGAGGCTGCCAAGAAGTTCAAGGCCCAGCTCATGAAAGGGGCGGCAAGCATTCTGGAGGTGCCACCACAGGAATTGGAGCTACGTGCCGAGGGGATTGTGCACCAGAGGTCCGAGACCCACATAAGTCTCGCCGAGCTGCAAGAACAGCTAAGCCAAAGAGGCGTTGAGGTGGAAACCAGCCACGTGTACATCGCACCCAGGACCTTCGCCCTCGCCGACGTGGAAGGTCGCAGGAGCGTGCCACCCGAAGAATACCGTAACTATCCCGGCTACGCATACACCACCCAAGTAGCAGCGGTCGAAGTAGACCCCTCTACCGGTGCCGTGAAGGTTCTTCAAGTCCTGGCTGCTCACGACGTAGGACGTGCCATTAACCCGCAGAAGATCGAAGGCCAGATCGAAGGCAGCTGTCTCATGGCTCAGGGCTACGCCCTCTCCGAGGACTATCCGTTAGACCAAGGCATACCGAAAGCGCGAACCTATCGTGACCTCAACGTGCCGACCATTGACGATGCGCCGCCGGTGCGCACACTGATCGTTGAAAAGCCTGACCCCACTGGGCCGTTGGGCGCCAAGGGAATATCAGAAGTGGCAACTGTGCCACTGACGCCCGCCATCCTGAATGCCATCTTTGATGCGGTTGGTGTGCGCATCTACAGTTTGCCAGCTACGTCGGCCAAGATCGTGGCCGGCCTACCACGGACCGTGCCACTAGAGGAACTTCAGATGCACACACAGAGCGGGTAGATTGATTTGGTCTACCCCACGGTTACCCGAGAGTCAGAAAGAGGTGTCGGAATGTCAAGAATCATAGTGATTGGTGGAGGTTGGGCTGGGTGCGCGGCCTCACTGTCGGCCAGGCAGGCCGGAGCAGATGTCGTCCTGCTGGAGAGGGCAGATTCACTGCTAGGCGCAGGCCAAGTGGGAGGCATCATGCGCAACAACGGACGGTTCACAGCGACAGAGGAGATGATCGCCATGGGAGGCGGCGACCTCCTCAAACTAACCGATGATTGTGCGCGGCACGCCAATATGGAGTTCCCAGGTCACAAGCACGCCAGCCTTTACGACGTGGCAGTGATGGAACCCGTCGTCCGGCGCCATCTCCAAGAGAAGCAGGTGGAGATATGGACTGTGAGCCGGGCCACGAAGGTAGAAGTCTCCGACGGCAAGATTCAGTTCGTGGAGCTAGAGAGCGGACAGAGGTTTGAAGGGGATGCTTTCATAGACGCCACAGGCACGATGGGCCCCCAGGGGAACTGCCGCAAGTACGGTAATGGCTGCGCCATGTGTGTGACCCGCTGCCCCACTTTCGGCGGTCGGGTGAGCATCGCGGGCCGTGCCGGTGTTCAGGAGATGAAGGCCAAGCGCGTTGATGGCTCTTTCGGATCGATGAGCGGTTCCTGCAAGTTGAACAAGGACTCCCTGGATGAGAGTATCGTGCGGGAACTTGAACACACAGGGGTAGCGGTTATCCCCCTGCCCAAGCAGGTCGCGAAGAAAAAGCAGGAGTTGCTGAAGATAAAGAGCTGCCAACAGTACGCGCTCCCGGCCTTCGCAGAGAATGTGGTGCTATTGGACACCGGCCATGCGAAGCTGATGAGCCCCTTCTACCCTTTGATAGAGTTGCGCAATATCCCCGGCCTCGAGAACGCCCGCTTCGAAGACCCATACTCTGGGGGCATAGGGAACTCCATCCGGTTCCTGGCCATGTCGCCCCGCAACAATCACTTGAAGGTAGAAGGAGTTGACAATCTGTTCTGTGGCGGTGAGAAAGCTGGGATGCTCGTCGGGATTACGGAAGCCATCTCAACGGGCACCCTGGCCGGCCACAACGCCGTCAGACACGCGCTGCGAAAGGAGTTATTCGAACTACCTCCCAGCCTGTGCGTTGGCGACATGATTGCCTACGTGAAGGAGGAGATGCGGACCGAGGAAGGTATGTTCAAGAAATTCACTTTCTCAGGCTCCGTGTATTTCGACCGCATGAAGGAGCTGGGCCTCTACAGCACCGAAGTCGAGCAAATCCAAGCCCGGGTGTCTGAGACAGGCCTGACCGATTTCTTTGCCAAGAAGGTCGCCTGATTCGCGAGTCTAGACACTCGAAGGATCCCCTTTTCTATCATCAAATGACAGTGAGAAAGGAGGTGAGAGAAAAGATCTTCGAAACCAGCTACTCATCACACAAACGACGACGCGAACAATGACAAAGTAAGGAGGAAATCAAAGTGAAAGCAAAGTCTGGAACAATACTGATCGCCGTCCTGCTGGTGTCGCTGCTGGCTGGCGCCTGCGGCGCGCCGGCACCGCCGCCTCCAGAACCAACGACGCCTCCAGCGGCCACGACACCTCCCGAGGCTACCACGCCTCCGGAGCCCCCGCCGGCACCCGAGACGTCAATTGTCATCGCCATTGGCGGCGACCCCTCGACGATGGATCCCCAGTATGCCGATGACGGGAACGAGCGCGACGTCAACGACAACGTCTATGAGATGCTCCTCCACCGTGATCCTGCAAGTGGGGATATCGTACCCGGTCTGGCCACAGCCTGGGAGGAGATTGACGACACGACCTGGCGATTTACGCTTCGAGAGGGAGTGGACTTCCACAACGGCGAGCCTCTCAACGCTGACGCTATCGTCTACAGCGTGGAGCGGATCATAGACCCTGACTTCAACTCGGAGCAGATCACCTTCGTGGCCACGGTCACCGGTGCGGAGGCGGTTGACGAGCACACGGTAGACGTGTTCACCTCGGGTCCCGATCCCCTCCTACCGGCCCGTATGACCTGGATGAAGATCGTGGCGCCGGTGTATACGGAGGAGAATCCCGACGACTTCCTCGTCGCCCCCGTGGGAACCGGCCCCTACAAGTTCGTGGAGTGGGTCAGGGGCGACCATGTTACCTTGGAGGCGAACGAGGACTACTGGGGCGGGGTACCGAGCATCGGCAAGGTGACGATCAGGCCCATACCCGAAGAGGCCACCCGCCTGGCGGCGCTGCAGGCCGGCGAGGTGGACCTGGTCAAGGGACTGATCCCAGAGTATCTCGATCAGGCGCCGAAAGCGGTGGCGGCCAGCGGGCTCGAGTTCCCCTGGATCAGGATCAACACCAACACTGCGCCCTTGACCGACGTCAGAGTCCGTCAGGCCCTCAATTACGCCATTGACAAAGAGGCATTGGCCGAAGCCCTCTACGGGGGTTACGCTGCCGTGGCACAGGGCCAGATTCTCACTCCAGGGCACTTTGGATACAACCCCAGCGTGACGGCATACCCGTACGACCCTCAGATGGCAATGGACCTCCTAGAGGAGGCTGGCGCCACGGGGGCAACCCTGGAGCTGGTAGGCGAGTCCGGACGATGGTTGAAGGACAAGGAGCTGGTGGAGGCTGTAGCGGCGCAGCTCGAGGCCGTTGGCCTTGACATCGATGTCAATATCGCCGAGTGGTCGGACTGGCTCGACCTGCTCTTCGCGGGGGCGGAGGCGGCTCCCGACCTCCAGTACTCCGCCCACGACAACGTCCTGTTGGATGCCGACCGTACTCTCACCGGCATGTTCACCACTGGCGGCAGCCAGGCAGCGTACGGCAATCCGACCGTTGACCAGCTGGTCGAGGATGCAAGGACGGAGACGGACGTGGCGGCCCGAGAGGCCATGTATTACGAAGCGGTGCAGACTCTCTACGATGAGGCAGCGTGCATCTTCCTCCTCAACCTGGACAATATCTACGGTATGAGCGAGAATCTAGATTGGGCGCCTCGCCTCGATGGTCGCATCATGGTCAATGAGATGACCCTCGTCGAATAAGCCACACACCTGTCTGGGCGGGGCCAGCGCTGGCCCCGCCCAGCATCCTTTGGAAGGGGGTGATCGGCATTACAGCCTATTTCATTAGACGGCTTCTCCAGTCCATACTGGTGATCGTCGGCGTATCGGTGGTGGTGTTCGTGATCACGCGGGCCATCGGTGATCCCGCCAGGATGATGATGCCCCTAGAGGCCAGCGATGCGGAAGTTGAAGCCTTCGCCGTACGGATGGGCTTCCGGGATCCCCTCCACGTCCAGTTCTGGAACTGGGCCAAGAACGCGGTACGCGGAGATTTCGGGGACTCTCTTTGGCAACGGGTGCCGGCCATGGAGCTCGTCCTTGAAAGACTGCCAGCTTCCCTGCTCCTCTGTTTCACGGCCATCACCGTCGCCCTGCTTGCCTCCATCCCCCTGGGGATCCTCGCCGCCCTCAGGCCACGCTCGTGGCTGGACAAACTCACCACGAGCTTCTCACTTATTGGGGTGTGCATCCCCGACTTCTGGCTCGGCTTGATGCTAATCCTGGTGTTCGCCGTCGCCATCCATCTCTTCTTTACGTCAGGCTACGGTACACCGAGACACCTCATCCTACCCGCGGTGACGTTGGCTGCAAGGCCCTGGGGGCGGATCACGCAGATAGTGCGATCCAGCATGATGGATGAGATGCATAGAACCTACATGATGACAGCGAGAGCAAAGGGCTTGACGGAACAGAAGGTCATCATCTCCCATGCTCTGAAAAACGCCAGTATCCCCATTGTAACACTCGCTGCCTGGGAGCTAACCCGTATGCTGGCCGGCTACACTATCGTGGTTGAGACGGTGTTCGCCTGGCCCGGTTTTGGCTACTTGGCGCTACAGGCCATTCAGCGCCGTGACCTGACCTTGATCCAGGCGGATGTGTTCGTCGTGGCTCTGATCGTGGTGGCGATGAACATCAGTATCGACTTCATTTATGCCACCCTTGACCCTCGCGTCAGACTGGCTTAGCCACAGATCGAGCTAACGCAGTGCAGGAAAGGAAGACCCGCATGGATGAGACGACGACGGGGGAATATGCCCTTGATGACGCGGCTCTTGCCTATGTAGAGGATCCATTGTGGCGCTGGCGTGGCTTGATCCGGCTCGGACGAGACCTGCTCAGGGACAAAGTGGCGCTCATCGGTGCGGTCATTGTCTTCATCGCTGTGGCAGCCGCTGTCTTTGCCCCGCTAGTCTCTCCCCACGATCCGGCAGCGGGGTATATAGGCCAGCGGTTGAAGCCACCGGGCTTCGTCAACGAGGAAGGAGAGGTCTATGTCCTCGGCACCGACCAACAGGGACGGGATATCCTCAGCAGGCTGGTTTTTGGGGCGCGGGTCTCCATGACCGTCGGCATCGGGGTCATAGCCGTTGCTGGGATCGTCGGTACTGTGCTGGGCCTGATCTCGGGCTATTACGGCGGCCGCGTTGATGATCTTATAATGCGTATTGTGGATATGCAGACCGCCTTCCCAGGGCTGCTGTTGGCCTTGGTCATCATCACCATGATCGGGCCGAGCATGAGGAACATCATAATCGTCCTCTCCATCAACGGATGGATGGTCTTCGCACGGATCACACGTGGAATCATGCTAACGATACGGGAGAAGGACTACATTGATGCTGCTCGCCTGATCGGCTGCAATGACCTGCGCATAATCTTCCGCCATGCGTTTCCCAACCTGATCTCACCGACCCTAACGCTGATCACTTTGGAACTGGCCCGCATTATTCTCGCCGAGGCCAGCCTCAGCTTTCTGGGACTGGGAATTCAGCCTCCGGAGTCATCCTGGGGCCTGATGATCTCAGACGGCCACAGCTATCTCACCGTCGCCTGGTGGCTGATGACGTTTCCCGGTATAGCGATCGCGGTGACGGTTTTTGGCGTGATGACGGTGGCGAACTGGCTGCGCACGGTGACAGATCCGGAGCAGCGGGTGAGGGCGACGCCTGCCGGAACAGGTAGCGGCTAGGACCGTGAACCCGCAGAGGGTGGTCCTCTAGGACAAGGAAGCAGGGCACAGCTACTGGCGCCCTTCCTTGCGGGCCATTCGGTCATTGAGGTTCAATCCCGCTACGGATATCTGACAATTGACGCGGGTAGAAAGGGGAGGACTGATGTTCAAGAAGATTCTTGCGCCCTGCGATGGATCGGACTTGGCGGAGCAGGCGGTGTTCCCTTACGTGGAAGACTTGGGCAAGCGAACGGGCGCGGAGGTCATCATCCTGCGCGTCATACGCCCGCCAGTGGGGAGGTCCGGAACCGCCTTCAGGGCCGCTGCGCCAGAGATGCCCATCTCCCTGCCCGAAACTCCTGAAGATGCACATGTCGCTCGTCATCCCATCTACAGAGATCAAGAGATAGCCAGCGCGGAAGCCCAGGCGCGCCGTTCAGTGGCGAAAGCGCAAACCATGTTCCGAGAAAAGGGAGTTGAGGTGCGCGCAGAAGTCGTCATGGGTGACCCTGCTGAGGAGATCATAGATTTCGCAGACAAACAGGACGTCGATCTCATAATCATGTGCAGTCACGGTGCCGGTGGGATCCGGCGCTGGGTATTTGGGAGTGTGACCGAGAAGGTCTTGCGAGGCACTACCACCCCCGTGCTCGTCATCCGACCTGAGGAATTGGAAAAGAGACGAAAAACGGAACGGCCCAGCGCATAGTGCTTCTCCAGTTGACCTGACTGCAAACGGAGGAACCAGACGGTCATGATCAAACCGGAAGGCTCATGGGTGGCCATTCCCACACCCTTTACCGAGGAGGATGAGGTAGATTATCCGGGCTTTCAGGTACTGGTTGACTTTCAGGCAGAGAACGACACCGATGGGATCCTCCTCATGGGCTCCACCGGGGAATCCTCTGCCCTTACGATGGATGAGCGCAGGGAGATTCTCGATAGAGTAGTGGCCTACTGTGAAGGCAAGTTGCCGGTTTTCGCTGGCACCACTTGCGGGAACACCAAACAGACCATCGAGTTGACTCAATATGCGCAACAAGCCGGAGCGGACGGAGGTCTTCTTGTAGTGCCTCCGTATCTGAAACCATCACAGGACGGCCTCTATGAGCACTTCAGGGCCGTGGCCGAAGCGGTAGATATCCCCATCTCCATCTACAACAATCCCGGGCGGGTCGGCGTCAACATCGAGCCGGCCACGGTCGTTGAACTGGCGGCGATTTCGAATATCGTCGCTGACAAGGAGGCCATGGGCAGCATCAATCAACTAGTTCAGATTCGGCGGCAGACGGGTGATGAGTTCAACTTACTGTGTTGCGATGCGCCGGGGTTCAGCCTTATTGTGCCCACACTCGCTCTCGGCGGACACGGCACAGCGAACATCTCGGGCAACATCATCCCCCAAGAGATGGCAGAGATGTCCCAACCATGGCGTTCTTGGGAAGACGTACAGCGGACTAAAGGGTTGCTCTTCAAGTACTATTCTCTGTTGGCAGCCCTCTACAGCCTTACGAACCCTGTTGCGGTGAAGGCAGCCCTGCGCCTATTGGGCCTGCCCGCAGGGCACGTGCGCCGACCTCTCCTAGACATGGATGAGAGCCAGCTCCAAGACCTCAAGAAGTTGCTGGACCGACTGGGGGTGATGGAGAAATACGGGCGAAGAGGAGATAAGGCCTAGCTCATGCCTTCAGACGGCGACAGAGCCCATCGCCTGCGCTGGGTGATCCTTGGCGCCCTCCTGATGGGCACGGTGACCGGGACGCTGGGCAACAGCCTGGTCAATGTGGCCCTACCCACGATAATGGATCACTACTCCGTGGACGTGGGAACGGGCATCTGGGTCGTCACCATCTACATCTTGCTCTTCGCGGTGACCATGCCCCTGTTTGGCCGGCTGGGAGACATGTATGGCTACAAGCGGGCCTATCTGATAGGCATGACTGTCTTTGCCATCAGTTCGATGCTATCTCCCCTGGCCCAGAACTTCCCCGTCCTCATCCTGTTACGCGGCGTGCAGGGCCTCGGGAACGGTCCCATACTCCCCGCTATCATGGCCATTGTTGGAACACTCTTTCCTGCGGGCGAGAGAGGCCGTGCGATGGGCGCCTGGGCTCTCGTCAACAGCGCGTTTCACGCGGCCGGCCCCCCTCTGAGTGGCTTTCTGACCCAGTACTTCGGGTGGCAGTCGATTTTCCTGGCCTATTCACCAGTCTGCGTCGTGGCACTGTTTCTTGTCTGGCGTCTGATGCCGGACGACAGCAAGTCCGAGCGTCAACCGTTCGACGTAGTCGGCGCCATCACTCTCACGGCGGCTACGCTGGTCCTGATGTTCAACCTGCGACAAGGCACGCACATAGGATGGACATCTCCAGCCAGTCTGACGCTCTGGGCGCTATGCTTTGGCCTATTGGCGGCATTCCTCGTCACCGAGACCAGGGTTCGGCAACCCTTTGTTGACCTGAGTCTCTTCTCCAACAAGCCCTATTCAGCCACCTCAGCCCTCGCCTTCGCCCAGGCCTTCTGCCAGTTCGGGCTGCTGTTCCTCATCCCGTTGTTCCTGGTTGAGGTGCAACGCTACGCGGCCGCCCAGACAGGTTTGATTCTGGCCTGCCTGCCAGTCACGATGGCTGTGACAGCTCCCGTTGCAGGGCGCCTTGCTGATCGGTACGGCTGTCGCCTACTCTGCCTGTCGGGCATGAGCGTGGTCGCCCTATCTGGGTTGGCTCTGAGTCACCTGGGGCCAAGCACCCCGTTGTGGTACATCGTGGCAAGCCTCTCCCTGACGGGTGTGGGCATGGGTATGATCCAGGCCCCCGCTCCTGCAGCCGTGAGCCTTGTCGTGCCGCCTGATAAGCTCGGGGTTGCCTTGGGCCTCTTCAACCTGTTGCGTTTCCTGGGTGGAACGCTCGGCCCCACAGCCTTTGCCTTAGTACTGCAGACTGGTGGCATCGGGTTCACGACCAACTCCTTCCGGATAGACTTCTATTTGGTAACCATAATGGCTATCCTTGCGGTCTTCGTAGGTCTCCTCGTACCTGAATCCCATGGCGCTGAGGCCTGCCTGGCGGAAGAGCAAGGGGACAGCGGGGCCGAGTAGCGACATTGTAGGTCATGATTACAGCGCAGACAGATCTCGGAGGTCAGGTTATGTCAAGAGAGCCTCACGGCACCGGCATCCTAGACAAGTACCCATATGCGGCAAAGAGCGACGTCGTGGGGAAGGTAGTGTGCATTCTGGACGCTCGCTCAGAGGAGAGAGGCATGGATCTGGTTGTCCATCCCTCGCGAGCCCTCCGACAGGGTGAGATCCACGAGTTGGCGGTTACTGACGACCCCAATGCGGAGCCTGAGCAGACGGTGGACAAAGTAGCTTACCTCGCCTTCTTCAGTGTGGATCAGGGCGGCCTCGTGTTGGTGGGCGACAAGGTCATGGTGGGACAAATCGAAGTTGGGGAGGTTGCGGGCTTTGACGTCACCCATTTTCCCAATCACATGAACATTCTCGCTCGCGCTGAGGGGCGCAAGACGGGCTCCGAACTCGGACTCTGTCTCGGAGATTCCGTCACTTTCTGCTCCACGCTTTGAGGCGTGCCACAAATAGGTTGCCGTGCACGGCGGCGGGTTTTCCCGTATAATGATGATGTCAAGAACGAGTACCACCAGGGAGAATCGTGTCCAAAGACAGAACGTTCACCATACAGCTGGATGAAGACCTTTGCAAGGGCAGCGACTGCTACATCTGCGTGAATGCATGTCCCAAGGGTGTCTTCGCAGAAGGCGAAAGGATCACTCCCAAGGGACTCAGACCTTCACAAGTGAAAGACCCCGACGAGTGCATAGGTTGCGAGATCTGCGAATTCCTGTGTCCTGACCTGGGCATTACCGTCGAGGAGGTAGGAGGGACCGAGCGGGTCATCACCTCCACACCTAAAGGGGGAGCCACGGCCCCGGCCAGCGGCGGGTGGACCACAGTACAGAGCAGCCTAGACCCGGGGACCCACTACATGATCGGAGACGAGGCGTGTGCCGAGGGGGCCATTGCTGCCGGTTGTCGCTTCTACGCCGGCTATCCCATCACTCCCGCGTCAGAGATAATGGTACATATGGCCAAGCGCCTAGTGCAAACCGACGGGGTATTCATCCAGATGGAGGATGAAATAGGAAGCATGGCGGCTGTGATTGGCGCCTCATGGGCCGGGATCAAGAGTATGACTGCGACAGCGGGCCCAGGTTTCAGCCTGATGACGGAGAATGTCGGCTACGCGTGCATGACCGAGACGCCCTGTGTGGTGGTGGACGTACAGCGAGCCGGGCCGAGCACAGGCCAAGCCAGCCGTCCCGCGAGCGGCGACGTGATGCAGGCGAAATGGGGAACTCACGGAGGAGTAGAGATCATCGCGCTGGCACCGTGGTCTGTCCAAGAGATGTACGACCTGACCATCAAGGCCTTCAACCTGGCGGAACGCTTCCGCGTACCAGTGATTCTCCTCGCGGACGCCGTCACAGGACACCTGAGGGAGAGCTTCCAGGTGGAGGAGACGATGGAGCTCTTCGATAGGATCAAAGTCCCTGGCGCGCCTCCGTTCGGCAGCGACGACGAGAGCGGTGTGCCCTCAATGCCCTCCTTTGGTGAGGGTGAAGAGTTGCTCATCACCGGCTCAACTCACGACCGGTATGGCGTTCGCAAGACCGCGGACCCCGTCGTGCATGAACGTCTGGTGAAGCGGATCTCTAAGAAGATCATCGCGCATATGGAAGAGATAACCGACTACGAACTCTATTTCGAGGACGGCGCACAGAGAGTCGTTGTAGCCTACGGCTCGACCGCTCGCAGCGCCCTGTGGGCGGTGAAGGCGGCTCGTGAGCGAGGGGAGCGCGTCGGCATGCTGCGCCTCAAGAGCCTGTGGCCGTTCCCTGGAGAGTTGATCAGGGACTGGGGGCGCCGGTGCGAGGAGTTCATCGTACCCGAGACAAACTTGGGCCAGATATCCCAGGTCGTGCAGCAGCATACCGCCAACCCGGTGAGCCTGGTGTCTCAGACCAACGGCGAGATCATGGATCCACGACGAGTCCGTGACTTCCTGATGGGAAGGAAAAGCCATTAAACTCGTGGAGCAGATCAATCCCTTGTGAGGTCAGTCGCGGCCGAGACCCAGGCCTTCACGCCCGGGCACATAGGCACCGTTCTGTGCAGGAACTAGGACATGGGTGAAATGCTGAGAGAGAAGTATGTGCGACAGCCAACCCCTTTCTGCGCTGGTTGCGGTCACGGCATCTTCATGAACGCCTTCCTTCACGCCGCAGACGAGATGGGACTGGATTTCAGGGGCACCGTTTTCGTCTCTGGAATCGGGTGTGGGGCCTGGGTGCCCAGTCCTCATTTTCGGGCTGATACCCTCCATGTGACTCACGGTCGGGCGATCGCCTTCGCCACGGGCGTGAAGTTAGCCAGGCCCGAACTGAACGTCGTCGTCATCAGCGGCGATGGGGACATAGCCACCATCGGAGGCAATCACCTTATTCACGCTGCGCGCCGCAACGTGCCCATCAAGGTGTTCTGCCTTAACAACCTGGTGTACGGCATGACCGGGGGACAGGTTTCGGCCACCACGCCCCAGGGAGACATCACCTCTACAACACCTCAGGGCAATCCTGAAAGAGCGTTCGATCTGGTCGCGTTGGCCCGTGGAGCGGGCGCACCCTATGTAGCGCGCTTCCCGGTGGTCCGGGCCCGGAAACTGACAAAAGGCATCATCAACGCTCTGCGGTTCGACCAGTTCGCCTTCATGGATGTTCTGTCGCTGTGCCCAACCCAGTACGGGAGGGCCAATAGAGCCAAACTTGGATTTGAGGGGCCAAGCCTGATCTGGGGTATGCTGGAGTGGCAAAAGGAAGTCTGCGTGAATCGTGAGAAGGCCGGTCCGGAAGAGATGAACGGCAAGATACTGATCGGAGAATGGTATGCAGAAAGCTGAAGTGCTGCTGGCCGGATTGGGAGGACAGGGGGTTCGACGAGCGGGAGACACCCTCGCGCGGAGTTGCACCCTAGAAGGGAAGAGAGTTTCCGTACTGCCTTCCTACGGGGCCGAGGCGAGGGGAACACTCATCCGCTCAGAAGTGGTCATCTCGGAGGAAGAAATCATCTACCCTGGAGTGTTGGAGCCGGACCTCTTCGTAGCCTTCTCTCAGGAAGCATACGATCACTTCGTGCCTACGGTGCAACCAGAATCGAGGATCATCTATGATCCCGCCGCCGTCACGCCTAGGCCAGCGGATCCATCTGAGACAGGGCAGTATGCGATCCCCGCCATAGAGACGGCCACGGGGTTGGGGAACGCTAAGGCAGCTAACATGGTTATGCTGGGCGCGCTGGCAGCCTTCTCAGAGTTGATATCCAAGAGCGCTCTCAAGGAGATCGTGGCCACCGGGCCAAAGGGCCGCAGCGAACGAAGCATCAAGGCGTTGGAAAAGGGGTTCGAGCTAGCCAACCAACAAATCGAACTTTGAGGGAATCAACCGGGGTGATCACCACCCGCTCGTAGTCGATCGCGCCGATGATGACCAAATTACTCCTGCCAAGACTAGTGCTCCGTCCCAGCCACGACCTGCAGACCTTCCTGAGAAACGAGACTACCGCCCCCCTCAGTTGTGTGCCAGTCCTTGTCCCAAAGTAGCACGCACCACCGTTAGGAACTCACTAAGGGCAAAGGGCTTCTCCAGAAAGGCTTGCGCATGCTCTCGAGCGAAGCGAACGACCTCTTTTGCTGGATAGGCGGTTATGGCCACAATGGCGGTTTCAGGGCTCACGTCCCTGATCTCCCTCACCAGCTTGCAACCATTGGATGGACGCAAACCCACGTCGGCAACGGCGAGGTCAAAGCGCTGGGCGGACATCAAGCCGAAGGCCTCCTCGTCACAAGGAGTGGTTGTCACGTCATACCCTTCACGACTAAGCACCGACCCCAGGAGATCGAGAATCACTGGCTCGTCGTCAAACACTAGTATTCTTTCGCGCCCATCACGGTCGGTGCTGCCCACGGAACTAGTCATGTCCACCCTCCCTCATCTCAAATGCCCACTGCCCTTTCGAACTGACGCTCTCAAGAGTGAGCCACTTGAACAACTATCCTAGCAAAGACTCCTCCTGGGCTTTCAGGGGACCTTTCTGGCGAATCACCTGCAACCAGAGAGTCGGCTCGATCAGCGATCAGCCAGCCAACTGACACCGTGAGAAACGCGTCAGCCGTGGTTCCCCCATCAGCCAAGTCCGCTAGGACACGCTTGGCTGCGCCGCAGCGAGATGACGGCTCAGTCTTGCACTAACCCCTGGGGTTCTCCCACCATTTGTCAGCTCCACTCTGCTCCACCCGCAACGAGAGCAGATGCTGATGCGGCCTGTAGCCCCCTGCAAGCGGGTTAGCTTAGAGCCACAAGAACGGCAGTTCGGGTTGGCAGTCATTTATCCTCCAGCGAATGGGATTCCCTTCCCACTTATCAACCACCGGGATGCTTACTTCTTAGGCTTGTCGGGCTTGTCTTTCTCAGGGTCAGGGTGTTCTGGATGTTCCGGATGCTCGGGATGCTCGGGATGTTCTGGATGGTCAGGATGCTCGGGCTTGTCAGGCTTTTCAGGCTCGTCCGCACCACTGACGAGCTCTGGTGTCGCACTCGCCGTAGGCGTCTCGGTCGGCTCCGGTGTCTCGGTCGGCTCCGGCGTCTCGGTCGGCTCCGGTGTCTCGGTCGGCTCTGGTGTCTCAGTTGGCGTCGCCGTCGGGGCTGCTTCGGGGAGCATCTGACGCGGTGGCACGGTGGTAAACTGGCCGGCTGAGAGCGACACTGTAGTCTCCTCTGTGTCCACGTCCACTATGCCCTCTATTACCACCACGTGGGTGGTGGTGTCAGCCGCAACATCCACCGTGAACTCTGTTCCGCGCACCGTCGTAACCGCTGTGGGGGTGTCAATTTCGAATCGGGAAGCCGGGTCGACGAACCTTTCCACCAAGTTGCACGTCTTGCCGCTCCACTGGTAGAGGACGACGGTCCTCGCTGTGCCATCGCGCCGGGAGCTCAACTGAGCAACACTTACCTCGGTCTCAGCTCCTAGACTGCTCGTGCTCCCGTCGAAAAAGCTGAGGGTGACTTCCGAGAACTCCCCGGTACGGATGCGGCCCCCGGCTTCGACGACACCACCTGTCGCCACAACTTGCCAGTCATCCCCAGGGCTGGCTTGGATCTCCACAACTCCAGTCGCATCCGCCAATATGGCCGTCTGGGCTAGAGTACCACCGCGCCCAATCTGGACAGCAGCGCCGGGCACGATGAGGAGTATGACGACAATCGCTGCCGCAGCGGCGAAGCTGACCACAGGCCTCATCCGTCGCGTGGTCTTCCTCTCGCGTTCTTTGAATAGGGAAGCTACTGGCTCTGCGAAGCGCGGGAGAGACCAGCGAGATACAGCTTGGTGGCGCTGTTTCTCTGCCAAGGCAGCTAACATGCACTGCTTCGCAGCGTCGAATGCTGTTGGCCCCATTTCTGGGCGATCCAGACCGTGCACCTGGAAAGCCAGTTCCAAGAGCGGGCGCAAGACGACCGCTTGGTCCGGATAGCTAGCCAAGCACTCTTCTACGGAATCCCCTCCGCTCAGCAGTTGTGTAAGACACTCGTCGAGAATGCTATCTATTTGGATTTCGCCTCTCATCAGCAGACCTTCCCTTGCACTGCAACCTGCCTAACGAAGGACAAGCGAAAAAGATACGGGCCGTCGGGGGCGCTGCTCTAGCCAGTACTAGTGACATCAGAGGCTCTTGCTTCCGAGGACACGGTGTAGCCTGGCCAGAGCGCGGTGTTGCAACGCTTTGACGGCCCCCACCGTTTTCCCGAGGGTCCTGGCTACCTCCTCGTTACTCATCCCTTCCATGAACCTAAGAAGGATGACCAGCCGCTGATCCTCAGTGAGGTGCGTCAGAGCCTCTGCCAATTCATCCTGCGTCGCTGCGCGGTCAGCTGCCTGCTCTACGTCCTCACGGCCGCTCACGAGGCGCTCATCCAGAGGCAACATCACGCCTCGAGCCGCGCGTCTCTGATAGTCGATGACGATGTTTCCAGCAATTGTGTAGAGCCAGCTCAGCAAGGGGCGGCCCCGGTAGACGAAGCGGTCTATGCTCTCCACCACCCGTACGAACACCGCACTGGTGAGATCCTCGGCCGTGGAAGCATCACCCACCCGGTAGTAGATGTAGCGGTAGACCGCACATTGATGGCGCTCGAAGACTTCGGCGAAGGCGCTGGCGTCGCCTTTCTGCGCCCGCTGGACTAGCCGTTCCTCGTCATTGGATGCTGTCATCCGGATCACATCGTTCGACGGTCTCTTGTCGCCTGCCTTGGAGTTCCACGCTGCCGGCACGGGTTGCGTTCGAAGCCACCGGCAACTGAAACGCAAAAACAAATCATACTTTCTTCAAGGGGATAAGTCAACCGCAGCGGTATGGTGGGGATTGCGCAACCATTTTGTGAGGTCGTCCGGGGGAAGCAGGGCGCTGACCGAGGGAGACCTCAGGAGCTTCACGCCAGGCTTCGTTCTCAGGCGAAGAATGGGAAGCGGCAGCGCGGCTCACTCAGTAGTTGGCCGTGCGGGGCAGGCTATGCAAAGCTGCTTTTCATGTCCTCACGAAGACAGGCCAACCGCGCTTCCGTATCATCCGATGGCTCGTGGTCTGCGAGCGCGACATCTCAGCCCAGGAGAAAAATCACAAGTGAGGGAAAAAGCAATCGGGGGCTTGAAAGCCCCCGACGCCACACCGAAATGGACCTGAAAAGTGTTATGTATGGGCCGTCAGTGTTTCTTGCCCCCGCCGTGGTCCTTGTCATGGCCTCGTCCACGGCCCTGGTTGCCCTTGTCTTCAGGCTTCCCATGGCCCTGATTGCCATCCTTCCCATGGCCATGTGCCTTCCCACCAGCCGACGTCGAGAGGCCACTTGCGGTCGTGCCCGCTGGCTCCTTGAGGTCACGCCGTATCTGACCCCAGCTTTCGCCCTTCAAGCGCCTTTCCACCAGGTTGTCAGGCGTCGCATCTGGGTCACCTGGGAACTGGGCTGCCAGCTTGTGAGCCACGATGACTGTCCCGTTCGTGGCGCCTTCTTCCAGCATGTTAGCTATGGCCTCTGGATCGGCTTCCAGCCGATCAGCCAAGCGTTGTGCTGCTTTTGGCACTGTGTCGGTAGGTACGCCACGCCCGGAGATGATAGCACCCAGATTGCTTCCATGCCTGCCGGGACTGAGATCAAGCTCCTTCGCAATCTGACCCCAACCCAAGCCGCCGGTCCTCAGTTCAAGGATGTAGTTGACGTCGGTCACAGCGTCGTTTGCGAAGAAGTACACCTTCGCCACCTCACCCCACCCGAGCCCATCGGACCGCATTGTGACCACATCCGTCACGGGCACATCGAAGAACAGACCAATACAGGTAGGTATCATCACACCACCAGTGATCGGGTGTGTGGAGCTAATCGTGTCGGAGGACACGAAAGTAGCCACGTTCCGACCACCGGTCGGAGCAGGCAGCCTCGCAGGTTCGGACTTCGCCGCGCTGGCGGCGAGCGCAGCTCCTGCAGTCAAGAGGAAGATGCTACCCACTATGATTATTGCGATCCCAACTTTTGAATGTACTCTCCGTTCCATCTCAGCCTCCTTGTACAGATAGCCTACGACCGCTGGCGACTTACAAGTCCCGCCATCGCATCCCACCACTCGTGAATGACAGTCTACATTATGCATAACGAACGAAGAGTAAATGAGATACGACCTGCCAATAGTACTTTGGTACCAATCATGGCCGGTCTACATCGTCAACCAGTTCGAGACTGCGTCGTGCTCGCCTGCAAGTGCGTATCGCCCGGTCTGAATACGTCCGTGGTCCTTGATTTCGCCTCCCGGGGCCCCCTATTGAGGCTGGTATCAGTAACAGTCAGTGAGCCCGCTGGCCATCATCGGGCAGGAAAAGCGCTAACTGGCGAAGCTCTCCTCCAGCCAGTTGATTATCGATTCGGTCACTTGGGCCTCGTACCCACGATAGTTGTGAGGTGCACCCTGCAGCACAACAGTATCGCAACGAGGGCTGGAAAGGGCCTTGGACTTGAGGACGGCCAGTGCTTCTTCGGGATTCGGTGCGGTCAACTCGGCCACCGTGCCCATCAACGCCAGCATGGGACAGCGCAGCTTGGCTATAGTCTGCCACGGCTCATCGGGCCTCCCAAACCTGAAGATGTCCGACTTGCTCTCGACGAACAGGCTGCGGATGGTGGCAGCCGACATGGGGTATGGTATGAGTGGGCCACTGAACAGGGCCTCCTCCCTGCCTTCAGACACCATGTCCTTGGCCCAGGTCAGCGCTCTCTGAGCCTCAGCTCCTGCCGCTTCCAGCCAGAACCCCTGGTCAGCTGGCGACATAAAGATCAGTGCCTTGACGCGCTCATCAGCGGTTTCGCTTTGATAGTAGGCAACTTTCGAAGCCCCGAAACTGTGCCCAAGAAGGACAGCTTGCTCGTATCCGTGCGCCTGCAGAAAGCCCAGCCAGGCCTTGACATCCAGCAAGCAGTCTTCGAAGATCTCGAAGGCCACTCCTATACGCCTGCTGGCCGTGGGATCCTTGGCGTAGACGTTGTTTATGATATCATGCCCACGCGTATTGCCCGACAGGAAAGAGTAACCCCTGTCCGTCAGGCCGTCCGCCAGTCGATCCAGGAACTGGCTACGATAGAAATTGGAGGACGCTCCATGAATGTGAAGAACGGCCAGGAGACCGCTCAACTCCTGGCCAGTACAATGCAAGCCCTGCAACTGCAACTCATCCTCGGTCCAGACGCGAACTAGTTCACCCTTCACCCCTACCTCCCCTTCACAACTACGTACACCGCAGAGGCCTCCGTTGCCCGAAGTGTACCGGCAAGTGGCCTTTGCCGCAAACTGGCACCCAGCTTGACGGCCTGGCGAGCGTATGATATAGTCCCTGTGCAGAGGAACACCAATCCAAAGGACGGTGTGATGGCTGAAATATCAGACTTCGAGAGACAAGAGATCCAAAGGTACCTGAAATGGAATGTAAAGCGTTTGTTCCGGGAACTGGATAGGTACTACGGCGCTTCCTCGCCCGGGGGTCAGCAGCCATCATATCGTTTCCGGGGAAAGGCACGCGTCTGGTTCAGCGAGCTCCTGCCGAGGATGAAGGAACACATACGTGAGGAATGGGGATACGAAGAGAAGAAACAGGATCCCCAACTCCAGGACAAGGAGAACCTCGTGATAGCCGTCGGTGAAGCACTGCTGCCCCTCCTCGAAAGGAACCCTTTCCCCACTGGGGCTCAAGCGCCCACCTACTTGGTTGCAGCAATCCTGATCCAAATGGGCCTGGACTAACTGTGTGACGAGAGGAGTCCCCAAGAAAGTCCCGTCGCGGCCCATGACCACAGTTGGACCAAGTCACAGCTCGTAGATGTCAAAATCCTGGGCGAACTGAACCCGCCCATGGTACTGTTTCCGTATCTCAGCGATGGTGAGATACGGTTCCTTCACCAGGTTGGGATGGCAATGTACTAGGATGACCTCTCCCACCTGCGCTTCACCGGCTAGCTCCCCTACCTGCTCCGGCGTGCAGTGAAAGGGATGAAGCTCTTCAACGCTGCACTCCTGAAACAACAACTCGGCTCCCCTAGCCAGTGAGACTAATTCCCGACAGGGACTGGTATCCGACGACCACACCGCCACCTTACCGCTGACGCGGGAAGCGAACCTCACCGCGTTCGTGGGGACTTGATGCCTGACCGGGCTGGTGTAAACAGCATACAGGTCAGTCTCAAGAAGCAGAAACGTCTCCTCACTGGGAATGAAATGCAACTCCAGAGGCACAGGTTTTTCCCGGAGTTCGAAGGCATCGAGCAGAGTGCGCACGACCCCGTGGGTGTGGCCATTGGCGTAGATGTGAAGAGCCTCTCTTCTACCAAAAAGCCACAGTTCGTGCACCAGTGAGGGCAGACCGTATGCGTGGTCTGGGTGGGCGTGCGTCAAGATCACGCCTTTCAGTCGCTCCGGATCCACACCCGCTCTCAGCAACTTGTGGAAGGGACTCCCGGCGCAATCAATAAGTAGACTCCCAGCGGAACTGTCAATAAGAAAGAAGGTATTGTCCCGGGTTGCGCTTGCCAAGGCGGGCCCAGATCCCAGCACTACGATTCTCTGTCGCCTCGGATCCTCCATCCCCATTTACACTCATGTCAACTCAGCGGCACCTCGACGGCTGGTCGAGCTGCCTGTTTCCAGGCCCACCCTACTTCAGCTTCAAGAGCCAGACCTCTCCCACTCGTCAGCGGTGATGAGAGCGGGTTTGCGCAGGCTGTCTAGAACCTCAGCCAAATCCTGGGCTAGCTCCGAAGTCAATTCGACATCTTCCCCGGAGGACGGAAGTTGAAAGCCCAAACGCTGGGCGTGGAGAAACTGCCTCTTCAGCCCTAGACGTTGCTTCCGATAGCCATACACAGTGTCGCCGACGACTGGGTGATTGATGAAGGCCAGATGCACTCGTACCTGGTGCGTCCGACCTGTCCGCGGCCTGATCTCCAACAAGGTATAGTCCGATAGATACTCAAGAACCCGATACTCCGTCAGTGCGTCTCGCCCGCCGCTCCGGACTACCGCCATACGTTTCCGGTGCCTCGCATCGCGCCCGATCGGAGCATCCACCATGCCACTCTTGGGCTCCACCTTGCCGTGCACCAGAGCCAGGTAGAGCTTCTCCACGCGGCCCTCCTTGAATTGGCGTTGCAGGTCGCCACGAGCATCCTCATTCTTGGCTACTACGATCAGACCGGATGTGTCTTTGTCCAATCGATGCACTATACCCGGACGTTTGTGCTCATCGACGGGCAGATCGGGGTAGCGAGCCAGCAAAGCATTGGCCAGAGTACCATTCTGGTGGCCATGACCAGGATGGACTACCAGGCCCGCAGGTTTGTTCACGACCAACAGGTCTTCGTTCTCGTACACGACTTCTAACGGGATGCTCTGCGGTGCCAACTTGACTTCTTCCACGGGCGGAACGCGCGCCACTATCTCGTCTCCCTGCCTCAGTCGGTGACTTGGCTTCACCTGGGCACCGTTGACAGTAACCAATCCTTCAGCGATGAGCTGCTGAGCCCGGGAGCGGGAAAGAGAGGGCACCTCTTGACCCAGATACTTATCTACTCGCTGACCACCCTCTCGGGTCGTCAAGCGGATGACATCCTCCATTCACCCACCGCCAGACAAAAAACACCGAGGCCCGTTCAGCTCTCGGCGCGCATGAAGCATAGACCCTGAGTCATGTCAGCTGTGCCCTTCCGACCTCTGCTCGTCTTCTGGCTGACTGAACAGAAGAAAGAAGGCAAGTATCGCCACGCCTGAGACGATGGCAGTATCCGCGAGATTGAATACCGGCCAGATCTTGAAATCTATGAAATCGACGACGCTCCCCAGACGTACTCGATCCAGCAGGTTCCCCAGCGCGCCTCCCAGTTGCAGGCCGAGGCTGATTCTGAGCCAGACCTCACTTGGAGGGAGATAACGATAGAAGATTACGATGGCAGCCACGACCAAGATAGCCACAATTGCAAATAGAGTTCCGTGCTCCTGGAACAGGCCAAAAGCAGCCCCGGTGTTGGTCACGGGCGTAAGGGTGACAAAACGCTTGAAGAAGGGTACTGGATTCCACATCTCTCCAACGGAGAGATTCCTCAGGATCACGTACTTGCTAACCTGATCCACCAGGAACACCAGGGCGCCGATTCCCAGGAACAGCGCCCATCCCCGCCTGTCGCTTCTCAAACTCGATCGCGAGTCAATGACTCTCTCTCGTGGCGTCGTACGCATTCTACACATAGGCTGGTATATGGCAGCACCTTCAAGCGCCCCCACTCGATGACTCGTCCACAATCCACGCATTTGCCGTAGGAGCCGTCGTCGAACCGCGCTAGCGCGTCGTCCGCACGCTTAAGGGTGTCTTCCAGGCTCACACGCAGGGACAAGTTCCTGGTTTGCTCAAACACGCCTGTAGCGTCGTCGGCCCTGTGATTGCCAAGGCCAGGGCTCTTGTTCGCGCATACCCAGCTGCTCGATCTCCTCCATCAAGCGGGCACGTTCACCTTCGAGTTTCTTCTTCAGCATGCCATACGCCCTGGGCACCGCTCACCCCCTTCCTACCTTGGTCCATCGGCCGCAAAGGACAGACCACGCTCAGCCGCTGTCCAGACCTGCCTTGGCACTAGGGCGTAGGTCTTGGTTGGTACTATGCAAGTCGTGCGCACATTCTAGCCGATTCCCATTCCGGGCGCAACTCAACGCATCTCACTCAGAGTCCCCTTCAGCTGGCACCCTCACAAGCTGGAGTGTGATGGTCATGCCATCGATTTGAAACTCGCCTGTATGAGCTCCCTCTAGCCACTCACCTTCGACCATCTCCAGGGATAGAGTCTCCTGACTGATGTACTCATCATGGTCCCGCATGACCTTGGTCAACGCTGCGTCACCATGATAGTAGGTCGTTATCTTGTCTTCGATCCTGAAATCTGCGTCCTTCCGCAAGTTCTGAATACGGCGCACCAACTCTCGAGCCAGACCCTCTTGGATCAATTCATCCGTCAGGGTGACGCGCACCCCCACGATGTAGCTTCCTTCCTGAGATACCTCATAGCCTTCCTGAGGCCTTGTCTCCACCGTCACTTCTTCCGGGAGCAGCTGAACAATCTCCCCGTCCACAGGGACCTGCATCGCCTCACCAGCTTTCAACCGCCTAGCCCAATCTGCTGCGTCCAAAGTTGCCACGGCTTCCTGTATCTTCGGTAGCAGAGGTCCATGCTTTGGACCGAGTAGCCCCGGATCAGGCCTGAGGACATAGCTGACCACCTCGCCGGGTTCGCTAGTGAAGCGGAGTTCCTTGATGTTGAGTTCATCAAGCACCAGCTCCGCCAGAGGGCCCAAGGGATCCCTCTGCTCAGCGAAGGGCCCAGCCACCACAGCCAGAGCCAGAGGCTGGCGCAATCTGATGCCAGCCAGACCCCGGGCCGATCGCCCCAGGCTGGCTACCTTCGTAGCCAGATCCATGTCAGCCATCAGCTTCTCGTCCACAAGAGCCAGGTCTGCCACCGGGAAGTCGCAGTGGTGGACGCTCTCCGCTGCATCGGCGTCTACCGAACGCACCAGATTCTGATACATCTCTTCGGTGACAAAGGGTATGAAGGGCGCCATCAGTCTGACTAGAGTCACTAGACACCCGTAGAGGGTCCAGTAGGCCATGTTCTTGTCCTCATCCTGCTCGCTCTTCCAGAAGCGACGCCGGCTCCGACGCACATACCAGTTGGAGAGATCATCAACGAAGGCCTCCATACTGCGCGCGGCGGCAGCCGCGTCATAATCATCCAAGCGTTCCACCACCTCTTTGATCAGGACTTGTAGCCGTGAGAGGATCCACCTGTCGAGAACATTAGACCGTGGGGCTTGGACCGGAGTTGTACCCATTCTCTGAGGGGTCCAACCATCTATGTTGGCATAGGTTGTGAAGAAGGAGTAGATATTCCAAAGAGGGATCAGGAATCGACGCCGCACCTCATCTGCCGGGCCATATCCGAAGTTCAAGCTGACACGAGGGTTATGCGCACAATACATCCAACGCATTACGTCTACACCCATCGCCTCGGCGGCATCGTCGAACCAGATGACGTTGCCACTGCTCTTGTGCATCTCCTCACCGTGTTCATCCTTGGCCAGGGCATATCCAAAAACCGTTAGAAAAGGTGGCCGGTTTTCCATGGCTGTGCTCTCAGCAAGCAAGGCGTAGAACCAGTTACGAAACTGGCCCGGAAAGCACTCCGATATGAAATCAGCAGGGTACCATTTCTCCCAATACTCCCTATTGTGCCGGTAGTTGAGCGTGGATAAGGCCACGATTCCCGCATCCAGCCACGGGTTTCCTACATCGGCGATACGCGACACTAGGTTTCCGCACTCTGGACATCGGATTTTAACCGCATCAATCCATGGGCGATGTGGCGAGTGGCCCTCGAACTCCTCCCACCCCTCTATCGCCCTTTGCTTCAACTCCACCTCACTGCCGATGACCTCAAAGTGCCCGCAAGCGCAGTCATAGATGGGTAGCGCCAACCCCCAGTATCGCTTCTTGGAGATCATCCAGTCATCCATATTGCGAAGCCAGTCCAGCTCGCGATCCATGCCGAACTCGGGGATCCACCTGATCTGCCGCACCACGTCCATTATCTGATAGCGAAGCTCATCCATGGAGACAAACCACTCATCCACCAAGCGGAAGACCAACTCGCTCTGGCACCGCCAGCAGACAGGATAGCGGTGGGTGTAATCATCCACTCGGTACAAGAGCCCCTTCTTGCGCAAATCCTCGAATATGGGCTCAGCCGAGTCGGCGACATTGAGACCGGAAAGCCACTCGAACCCCTCCACGAAGGTTCCGAACTCGTCCAACGGAGCTATGGCTGGCAAGTCGTACTCCTTGCCCAACTCCAGGTCCTCTTTGCCGCAGCCAGGGGCGATGTGGACAATGCCCGTACCTTCTGTCTCGCTGACCTCATTCCAAAGAATGACCCTGTGCTCCACCCCATGCTGCGCAGGCAAGTCGTCGAAAGGCCCATGATAGGTCCAACCGTCCATATCCACACCACGCAACTCCTCCACCACCTCATAGCGCCCTTGGAGTATCGGCAGAGCCTCACGTGCGAGGTACAGGTAGCTGTCGCCTTGCTTGGCTTTCACGTATGGGGCGTCAGGATGTACCGCGGCAGCCACGTTGGAGGTGAGGGTCCATGGCGTGGTGGTCCACACCAACAGCGATTCTCCCGGACGCCCCACGAGAGGAAGGAACAGGGTAACGGCGGGATGGGTCAACTCCTGGTACCCCTCGGTGACGATCTCGTGCTCGGAGATCGCCGTACTGCAACGCGGACACCAGGGCAAGACATCCCGCCCCTTGTAGATCCAGCCCCTCTCGTGGCACCGCTTGAGGAATAACCAGATGGTATAGTTGTTCTCGTCGGACATGGTATGGTATGAGTTGTCCCAATCCATCCAGTAGCCCAAGCGGATCGACTGTTGCGTCTGGACAGCTGAGAACTTCTGCACCCGTTCCTTGCACTTCTCCACGAAAGGAGCGATGCCGTGCTTCTCGATATCGCGCTTGGAAGTGAACCCCAACTCCCGTTCCACCTCGACCTCGATCCATAGCCCCTGTCCGTCGAAGCCGTTCTGATAGCGCATCTCATGTCCCTGCATCGCCTTGTACCGGTGGAACAGGTCCTTGTATGTGCGGCCCCAGGCATGATGAACACCCATCGGGTTGTTAGCGGTGATGGGCCCATCTATGAAGGACCAGCGCTTCTTCCCCTTGTTCTTCTCCACCAGCTTGTGGAAAGCATCGGTCTCAGCCCACCACTTCAGTATCCGTCTTTCCAGCGCTGGGAAATCCACCTTGCTCGGGACTTCTCGAAACATGCGGCCAACCTCCACTATTCTTCTAGCTCGATGCGCAAACGCTTGTTGATGCGCCCCTTGCTTTCGTGGCCGGTCACCCTGATGCGCCCGACCTCGCCGGTGTTTGCCACGTGCGTGCCGCCATCCGCCTGCAGATCCAAGCCCTCTATGTCCACGACTCGCACTTCTCGTATGCCCTCCGGCAACAGGTTTATCTTGGTACGGATGAGGTCTGGAATCTGGAAGGCTTCTTCGCGAGGCAGTATCCGAGTCTGCACAGGCCGGGCCGCCGCTACCTCCTCGTTTATCTTGGCCTCCACCTCCGCAGAGAACTCCGCGCTCATCCTCTCCAATTCGAAGTCCATGCGCGCCTTCAAAGGTTCCATGTTTCCGCCCGTCACTGAAGCACCATAGTCGCGCCAGATGACGCCACACAGGATGTGGAGCGCTGTGTGGGTACGCATCAACTTGTACCTGCGATCCCAGTCAATCATGCCCTGAACTTCTCTGCCCTCAGGTGGAGGTTGCCCCTCAAGCTTGTGCAGCACCTGTCCTTTGACCTTCTGAACCTTGCGCACAACATACTCACGCCCTTCCTGATCGCGCAAGACGCCTGTGTCGCTGGGCTGTCCTCCACCTCGGGGGTAGAAGGCCGTCCTGTCCAAGACTACACCATCCCCCTCCACCTCCGTAACCGTGGCCTCGAATTCGCGCAGGTATCCGTCAGACAGATAAAGCAATTCGGTCATTGGAACCTCCCATCATGCTAAGTCACACCAAAGTCGTTCCACGTAGTCCTCAAAGCCCAGGCTCCTCCAGAAACTCTGTGACACTAAGTTGAAGTGAGACACGTAGACGTGGATGGATGAAACGCCTTCCTGCTTGAACAAGTCTCTCAGGGAGGCAAACAGTTGCCGACCCACACCACGTCTCCTCCACTCGGCTTTGACACACAAGTGTGCTATGCTACCATGCGTGCCCGCTTTCAGGCCAAGCCCGACGTCTACGCTGCCCCCCAGGGCAAAGCCAATCACATCGTGTCGCGCCTCGGCCACCAGCAAGTGAGTTTCATCCTGCTTCAGCCATCGCCTTATGGACTGGTCTACATGTCTTCTCCAGCCAGCGAGCACCCTCAGCCGCCCGTCAATGGGGGCGTGATAGTCCATCATCTCTTTCCACAGCGACAACACAGCATCCGCGTGGCCAATCTGTGCCTGACGGACAACCACACGGTCCGCGACAGCCGCCCTCACCCCGGCTTCCGTTTCGCACCAAAGATGATCCAGGAAATTGGTGAACCCCCTTCTCTCCCAGAAGCGCTGCGCTATGGAATTGCGGTGGGACACATCAACCTGGGCCGCGTCCAACCCCTCCGCTCGGAACCAATCTTTTATCGTCACTGAGAGAACTCGTCCGACTCCGTGCGCGCGCCACGCCTCATCAACATGCAGGCAACCTACATAGCCAAACTCTGGGAGAGCGAAGGGCTTGTTGTCCACGATCTTGCCCACGGTATACCCCACCAATCCCTCACCCCCGCTCGCCTCGGCCACGAAGATCGGATGTCGTCGCCTTCCCAGCAGCGGCTGCACCGCTTTCCTGAACTTCTCCAGATCCTTTGAGTCTGGAGCCAGCCTAGGGTCCAAACGCCCATGAAACTCGCTCGCCTGCCTGTGCAGCCTCAGCACCTCAGCCAGGTCATCCCGCTGAGCCTCGCGAACAACTGCCAAATGCCCTCCATTAAATCAAAAGCTCTCGCCCCTCATAGGGACGAGAGCCATCTTCGCAAGATCACACCCCCGCGGTACCACCCTATTTAGCGGTTTCCCGCTCACTCTCAAAAGGGTACGCGTTCATACCCTCGACATTGATAACGGGCGACGTTCCCGGCCAAGTCTACTCTGGCTATCCGCTGACAGCCATTTCGGTTGACGGCTCCGGAAGGATCTTCAGCGGGACCCTCGTATCCGGCTCGCACCTGCCCGGACTCTCTGAACGACGGCTGGCCGCCTACTCGTTTCCATCATAGCCTTTGCGATTTGCTGATAGTATGCCACAAATGAGTGAAGATGTCAAAGTGCGATTGCCAGGCTACGATCACCAGACCTATGCGCGGGCCGACTCAGTCCTGGTACCTGCCTAAGACTAGGCAAGCGTTCTGTCCTCCCAAGCCAAAGGAATTGGACAGCACGACCTCCACTCGGGCCTTTCGTGCCACGTGGGGCACATAATCCAAGTCGCACTGAGGATCGGGATTGTCAAGGTTGATAGTGGGATGTATGACGTTGTCACGAATGGTAAGTACGCATGCCATCGCCTCGACGCCCCCAGCAGCGCCGATCAAGTGTCCTGTCATGGATTTGGTGGCACTTATGGGTATATGATAGGCACGCTCCCCGAAAGCCCTCTTGATCGCCACAGTCTCGGCCACGTCACCCAGCGGGGTAGAGGTGGCGTGAGCGTTGATGTAATCTATGTCCTCCAAGGACACCTGAGCATCCTCCCCAGCCCTAGCCATGGCTCGGGCCGCCGCTTTGCCCTCAGGATCGGGTGCGATCAGATGATAGGTATCTGAAGTGCCCGCGTAGCCCAGCAGCTCGGCATAAATGCGGGCCCCGCGGTGCAACGCATGCTCCAACTCCTCGAGGATGAGGATACCGGCCCCCTCTGCCGGCACAAAGCCATCGCGATCAGCATCAAAGGGGCGAGACGCCTTTTCCGGCTCATCGTTGCGCCGTGAGTAGCCGCGCGCTACGGAGAAGGCAATCACGCTCAACTCACAGATGCCGGATTCCGTGCCGCCAGCGACCATGATGTTTGCCGCCCCACGACGGATCACTTCAGTAGCCTCACCTATCGCTTGAGTTCCGGCCGCGCAGGCCGTGACCACCGTGGAACTGTAGCCGTCAAGCCCATATATGCAGCTTATGTGGTGAGCAGCTACGTTGAGACTCACCGTCACAGCGAAAAACGGAGAGATCCGCATCCCCCCTTTGGTGAACAAGATCCTGCACGCTTTCTCACATTCCTCGATCGCTCCACCGCCGCTGGTGCCCAGTATTACCCCCGCCTCCTCACTGTCAATGCTGTCAGAGCTCAAACCAGCATCCTCGAGCGCCATCCCTGCCGCAGCCACGCCCAACTGGCTGTAGCGGCCCATTCGGCGTGCCTCCTTGCGGTCCATGTACTTACGAGGGTCGAAACCTCTTACCAGCCCGCCTATCTTGGTGGGATACTCCTCGACGTTGACTTCAGTTATCAAACTCACACCCGAGCGTCCTTCCACAAGACCCTGCCAGGTTTCCTCCGCAGTCAGACCGAGAGGGGTGATGGCTCCCAGTCCCGTTATCACAACCCTTCGTCTCCGCCCCACTGGCTTTCGCCTCCCCAAAGCCGCGCCGCAATCGAGGCAGAAATTGGCCACATCAGGATTGTGGGCATCGCAAACTGGGCACCGTTTCGTATTCTCCTTCATCTAGCACATCCCCTTTCGTTCACCGATTCGTTGTCTGGGCCCTCAGAGCCTTGATTTCCCCCCGCAGCAAAGCGACCTCCTCTTCGCTCCCCCTCGTATCCCGCTCGCTGCGTAGACGGTACTTCCTGAAGGCCAACTCCGTCGCCAGTTGGTGAAGTCTCCTCACACTAAGCGCCTGCTGAACGCCCTGCCTGGACAAGGCCCTCTATTGCGTAGCGATACGTCGCCAATAGGAGGCAACGATTTCGTACTCGGCTCTAGATATCGTGCCGGCGCGTATTTCGTCGTCTAATTCTTGCACTATCCACGACCTCTCCCTGTCCCAGGACAAGAAGACTATGACGAGAATGATGAGGACCCCGCCCCAATCATTGATGAGACTGATCAGCACTGGCCAACACAGGTCTGAAGCTAAGCTTGTGGAGACATTGTGCACTGCGTGGATCACAATGGACCCGCCCAACGCCACGTGAAAAGGGAATCTCAAGGATGAACTCGCCCACGAATGCCAAGCATACGGCGGGTATCGCTCCCCAGATGAAGGTCGCCGCGAGCAGGCCCCAAGGCTCCTTCTCGTACCTGTCGAGCCACCAGATGA
>NJBK01000021.1 GCA_005223035.1 Chloroflexi bacterium B3_Chlor | reverse complement strand
CCAGCTCAGCACGGGCCTCAGGGTCCTCAGGGGAGGTCTCCCCTTGGCCCCAACGGTTGCATAATGCGGCGGGTCGTGGTATAAAGACCTGAAGCTACAGTTGGCTGTGGTATCCGCATCGACGGGCACATGACGAAGAGGAGGAGAAGTCAATGAACGATCCAAAGGTGATCATCCGCATCAATCTGGACACACTCCCCGTGCGTCTGCTGATCCTGGGGTTGCTGGCGGCGCTATTGGTGGGCGTGGTCGGCTCGGTGGCCTGGGCCAGGGAGGGGGCCAGCCCTGCCGAGGGCGGCCGCTACGCGCCGCTAGCGCAGGGCGTCTCCGGCCGGCAGTACTACCTGACCATCTCTGACGGCCACCTCGGCAACGAAGCGCTCACTGCCTGCGCGGCGGGCTACCACATGGCCTCTCTGTGGGAGCTCCTGGACGTCTCCAACATGACGTACAACACCTCGCTGGGATATCAGATCGTCGGGGGTGACCAGGGCGATGGGCCACCAACGGACGTGCAGGGATGGGTGCGCACCGGCAACCTGCCCAGTACCGGCACCGGGGCACCGGGCACAAACAACTGCGGCAGCTACAGCCAGGACAGTGACGTCATGGAAGGGACCATCGTCTCTCTGCCCAACGACTGGAGCACTCCCGGGACCCTCATTGGCAGCTGGTCGGCCACGACCTCGAAGTGCAACACTGACCAGCGCGTCTGGTGCGTGGAGGACTAGCCATGGCATCGAAGCGTGAGATCGTCTTCGAGATCGTGGTAGGCCGACTGTGGGTGCTCTTGATTCTCGTGGCGCTCGTGGGTGGCCTGGCCCTGGCGTCCGTTGTCTGGGCTGCACCGGAGAAGCGTCCGAGCCAGTCCCCGCTGGCCTGGATGGCGATGATGCCTGGAAGTTACTACCTGACCGACGACACACACGACGGCAACGAGGCACTTGTGGCCTGCGCGGCGGGCTACCACATGGCCGCCCTGTGGGAGATCTGGGACGTCTCCAACATGACGTACAACACCTCGCTGGGATATCAGATCGTCGGGGGTGACCAGGGCGATGGGCCACCAACGGACGTGGGGGGATGGGTGCGCACGGGCAGCATAGCCAACACCGGCACCGGAGCACCGGGCACAAACAACTGCGGCAGCTACACCCAGGAGGATGGCGCCATGGGCGGCACGGTGGTCTCGCTGCCCAACAACTGGAGCGCCCCCACCAGCACCATTGGCGTCTGGGAGGCAGGAATCAAGAACTGTGACTCGTTCCAGCCCGTGTGGTGCGTGAGGGGGCCGCTCAGGGGCTACCTGCCCTTGATACTGCGCAACTACTGACGCCCTCGAAGGCATTGCCGTCGCCTCCGGCATCTCTGTTGACGACGGCCTGGGCTTCGGCCTGAGGTCGGCAAGCCACCTTGCTGGCCCGTCGAGCCTGCTCAGTCGGCTCTGCATGGGCCGAACTCCCTGGGAGAGCGTCAGACAAGGCTTCTCCAACCTACTGCTGCCCCTTGGGCGTCGCTGGGTCACGCAGGAGTGAGTCCCGGAGGGACTTGCTGGCCTTAGCGCGGGAATTCATTCCTGCGCGACCTCGACGCAATGGGAGAGGGCCGCCACGGAGCTGCATTTCCCGGCTCGGACCATCAATCCCCAGGGGGCCGGCAGCCGTCGTCCGACCCCCGGCACAAAGCTGTTGGAATCCCCCAGCGCTCTCTTCGCCGCAGGTTTGCGCCGACCAGCGGTGTGGGCTACAATCTACCCAGTCTGGTATAGCAAGGAGGGAAGAATGGACACTGTGAGAGTACGAAAGCTGGCCTTGGTGATGATCGTGGCTCTCATCGTCAGCGGGATCGTGGCCTGCGACATCGGCCGGGAACCCGCGAAGCCGACGGTGACCATCACCGCGCCCACCAGTGATGCGCAAGTGGAGCTCGGCGACGTCAACGTCCTGGTGAGCGCCAGCGACCCCAAGGGCATAGTGAGGGTGGAACTGTCGGTTGATGGGGCGCTCTATCGCACCGATGCCAACCCTGACCCTGAAGGCCAGCCCTCTTGGGCGCTGGTGCAGATGTGGACGGCGACCGATCCTGGCATGCACACCCTCTCGGTTACGGCCTACAACGTGGACGGCGCGGCCAGCGACCCGTGGGCGGTAACCGTTGAGGTCCTGGAAGAGGGTGAGGTAGTGGCCACTCCTACTCCGCCAACTGGGCCGCCTCCGGCGGCTACGGACACGCCTCCACCTCCACCTGCGGCTACGGACACTCCGCCCCCTCCGGCGGAGCCTACAGATACTCCGCCGCCAGGACCCACGGATACGCCCGAGCCAGAGCCAACGGACACCCCGGTGCTTTTGCCGGATCTTGTGCTCAGCGCGTTGTTGGTGACACCGTCTGACCCCGCCTGGGGCGGATCGGTGCAGGTCCGGTTTGACGTAGGCAATCTTGGGAATGCACCTTCCGGGCCGTACAAGATCGTCTGGAGGTACGGCCCCGGAGACTTCGACGTCATCGAGGACAACAAGCCTTCCCTGCCGCCCGGCAGCGGGGGGACCGTCAATTGGACCTTGCCCGAGATCTACGCCTCGTACAATACCGTGGCCGCCGTTGACCCGTTCAACGAGGTAGAGGAAAGCAACGAAGGCAACAACAGCGAGCAGTTCATGGTCAATGTGGGGCCACTGGAGGCGGACCTCTACCCCACCGAAATCAGACTGGTGCCGCCCTCGCCTCAGCAGGGGTCGCCCGTCATGGTCGGGGTCCACGTCCGCAACAGAGGAGGTACCAATGCCGGCGCCTTCAGGGTGATATGGAGGGCGGCGGGGCCGACTCTCGGCTGCCAGTGGGTCGTGGCTTCTCTGGCCGCCGGTGATGAGCGGTGGTACCAGTGCGAATTCACCTATGGCGGTTGGAACCCCAACTACACCACCACCGCCGTTGTGGACGTGGATGGCGATGTCGCAGAAGCCGACGAGACTAACAACGAACTGGTGCTGATGGTCAACGTCCGGCCCGACTAGCGGGATCCACTCGACCTTCATGTGAGCGATTTGGATGTGCCCTCCATTGTCCATGATGGTGGGCACATCCTTCAGTTTGGAAGAGTTGCTAGCCGCACGCCCGTGTGGCACCAGAGTGGCGCCTGGGCAATCGAACCACAGCACACAGGACATCATGATCTCTGCTGAGGAAATCATAGAGCGGTTGGGGATGCAGCCCCATCCTGAAGAGGGTGGATACTTCGCCGAGACCTACAAGTCCGAGGAGTTGATTTCGAAGCTTGGCCTCCCAGAGAGGTACCCGTCGGAGAGGGCTTTCGGCACTGCCATCTTCTACCTGCTCACACCGGACACCTTCTCGGCGCTCCACAGGCTTGCCTCTGACGAGATCTTTCATTTCTACCTGGGGGATCCCGTCACCATGCTTCAGCTTCACCCGCATGGGTCGTCCAAGGTTGTCACCCTGGGGCAGGATATTCTGAAGGGCCAGGAACTGCAGGTGGTGGTACCGAGGGGGACGTGGCAGGGTTCGTTTCTCAATGAAGGGGGAGAGTTCGCCCTTCTAGGGTGTACGGTGGCGCCGGGGTTTGAATACGAGGACTACGAAGCCGGTGACAGGGAAGCGCTGCTGGAGCAGTACCCTGACCTTAGCGAGTTGATCATCCGCCTGACACCCGGGGATTGATGGACCTCGGGCCAGCATCCCGAGTAGCGCTACCATTTGGCACCCCCACCTACATGGTGAGCTTGCCTGCCCTGAGCCTGTCGAAGGGTCGAACCACCAGCCCTCCCTCCTCGAGGGGGAGGAGGCTCGTAGTACGCCTCCTTTGAGGGAAGGCCTGCCCTGAGTTCATCGAAGGGTTCATCGAAGGGGGCTAGTGGAGGGTAGTTTGGCGTGGGGTGGAAAATCCGACGCCATCCGAGCGCAAGCGTGCTGGAAGCACGTTGCCCAACCGGCTTCAGCCGGTTTCCGGTCTGGTAGCGCGGGACTTCCAGTCCGGCGCTTCCTTGATGGCCTTTGGTCACCCCCGGCCCAGTCCAAACACATTCGAGGGGGAGGGGAAGCGAAGAAGGGGAGATGACAAACGTCCCGAAGTGGTCAGGATCCTCGTTCGAATAGGAGGGGAAGCATGAAACTCGGCTCGTTGGAGTACCTGGAAGAAGCCAAGAAGAGGTCAAACTCCGATGCTGAATATCTGGAACTGGCCAGAGGCAACAACGAATCGTATACGCTGGTTCTGGGGGCCGACCCAGACAAAGGGGTCCCCGAGCCGATCGTGGTCGGCTATGACAACTTGGACGGGAAGATGAACGAAGTGTGGCTTGGCGAGCGCGCGACCGATTTCACGATCTCCGGTCCGTACGGCGTGTGGGTGGACGTCCTCCGCGGCAAGCTGGGTCCCACTAAAGCCATCGCCATGCGCAAGCTCAAAACGCAGGGACCCTTTCTGCAGCTGCTACAAGGATCCGATCGGATCATCCGCTGGGTGGAGGTGCTGCGAACCATCGCCACTGAGTTCGAGGGCGATTACAGTCAGTACGATCTACTTGGCGAGTGACGTCTTCAGGCTTTCCTTGACCTTTGTTCACCCGCACCTCAGCCTTCGCCCACTTCTTGGGGAGGGGCCCCCTGGATTCCCCTCCTGTGCTGAGAAAGGATAGGGGGACAGTGATTCCCGTGGCTGTGGCCTACCCTTCGACTGGCTCAGGACGACGCTCAGGGTGCCCATGCTGGGGTGGGTAAGTTGGTACCCCCTCAGTGTATGCCAGTTTCGTGGCCGGTCAAGATCGAGTATACTGGTGGCGCAGGTCGGGGCACGTTCGATGGTCAAGACACACTCTTTGCATGTCATGGGGCGGACTGTCCCGTTGTGGGCGGTGGGGCTGGTTTTCGTTGCCTTGGGACTGATCGCCTACTTCCCCTATCTAGGCTCCGGCTTCTCCGGCGACGACTTCATCGCCATCAACATGCTGGAAGGCGCCATCCCCTACGAGCCGGTGCAAGGCTTCTGGTCCGCCGACGTGGAGACCTACGAGGGCTTCACGTTGCTGTGGTGGGCAGAACTGGGTGCGTGGGGAGGCTTCCTGCGCCCGGTGGCGAGTTGGACGCTGACTCTGCTTTATTGGGCCTTTGGCCGCAACGCAGTTCCGTTTCATGCCACCTCGGTCCTGGTGCACGGGCTGGGGGCGTTCACCGCCTTCGTCGTGTTGCGCCGGCTATCGGGACGTGACGCGCCCGCGCTGCTGGCGGCCTTCATGTTCCTGATCTGCGAGGATCACGGCATGACCGTTGCCTGGATCGCCACGATCACCGATCTGCTATGCGCTCTCTTCCTGAATCTGGCTTTCCTGTGTCACATCGTCGCCAGGCAGGAGCGCAAACCGTGGCTGTTCGGCTTGAGCCTGGTGCTATTCCTCTTGGCGATGGGCTCAAAGGAAACGGCCGCCATCTATCCTGTGATCGTCGCCGCCTACGAGTTCTTCTTCGCTGACAGGTTGAGCGAAGAGCACCAGCGGGTAACACTCAGCACACGTTTTCGGCTGTTCTTCCGGCACTGGTGGACCTGGGCGATCCCCTTGGTCGTGTTTGCCGCCCACATGATCCTCTACCGCAGCACCATACCGGCCTTCCGGAGCCTGATGTACCTGGATCCCTTCAGCCAGCCGGGGCAGTACCTGAGGATGGTGGTGCTCAACCTGCCGGTGATGTTCGCCAGCCTGTTGACGCAATTCCTCCCTTCCATCGTGATGATGTTTCCTGCGACGCTGCCCTTGGCGGTGGGGGCAGGCGTGGTCCTGTTTGCCCTGCTGGTCTGGGCGCTGCTTCCCTATCGCAGTGAGCGCGCAGTCTGGTTCTCGCTGGTTGTCTTTGTGTTGGGCCTGTTGCCCGGTCTGGCGACGGAAGTGGGCGAGCGGTTGCTGTATTTCCCCAGCGTGTACGGGCTATTCGTCGTGGCATGGCTCATCCTGCAAATCCCTCGCTTGCGCCGCCGATTCACCCCCGACGCGCCGCCGGGCGTGCGAATCCTGGGGCCGGTGTGGGGCTGGTACCTGCTCGTCTCGGCGGTGATCTTGCCAGTGGTCCTGCTGTTTATCTACCCCTTCATGTGGATCCCCGGCCTCCAGTGGCCCGAGCAAACCGTACTCGACAGCCTGCCGCTCATCGAAGAAGGCGCGCACGAGCACGTCGTGTACCTGAACACCAACTCGTCCTTCAACACCTTCTACCTGCCGGACATCCACCGCTACCACCGCGGCGAGTGGGTCGATCTGCGTGTGCTTTCCAGCTTCAATGGGCGGGTGTGGGCCAGGCAGGAGTCGGAGCGGGTGCTCGTGCTCAAGACCGAGGATTCCGGTTGGCTGGGCAATATGTTCGCCCGTATTGTGCGCGTCACGCCGGAGTTCGCGGTGGGTGACGTGTACACCACGGAGTCGTTCACAGCCACCATTCTGGCGGTGACGCCGGACAGGCAGGATCTGCAAGAGGGGCGCTTCGAGTTCGTGCTCCCTCTGGACGATCCGTCGGTCGTGCTGCTGTACTACGATGGGGAGACCTACCGCCGCTGGGAGCCATCACCGGAGTGGGAGTTGCTGAACCCAACGCTCGATCCGTTCGGCTACTAAAACCCGGCGGGCGCACAAACGATGCCCGATCAGCGCCTCATCTTCGTCCCCGGCGGTGCCGCGCAGGGGCAAGATGAATCATCTGGTGCCTGCCTAAGCATATGGGACAGCAGGGGGGTTCTATGAAGTACAGGGAAGCGTTCAGAGAGTCCTTGGAAAGTCCCGAGACCTTCTGGAGCCGAGCCGCCGAGGAGATTACCTGGTGCAAGAAGTGGGACCGGGTGCTGGATGTATCCAATCTGCCCTTCGCCCGCTGGTTTGTGGGCGGTGAGCTGAACACCTGCTACAATGCCCTCGACCGTCACGTGGAGGGTGGGCGAGGCGACCAGCCTGCCCTCATCTACGACAGCCCCGTAACCGACACCATCCAAACCTTCACCTACTCCGAACTCAGGCACAGGGTTTCCAGAATAGCTGGCTTCCTGACCGGCCTGGGAGTCACAAAAGGGGATCGTGTGGTGATCTACATGCCCATGATTCCCGAGGCAGCGATGGCTATGCTTGCTTGTGCCCGGATCGGCGCCATTCACTCGGTCGTCTTTGGCGGCTTCGCGCCGAGGGAACTGGCGATTCGCATCGACGACGCCAGGCCCTCTGTGGTGTTGTCCGCCTCGTGCGGTATCGAAGTCAAAAAGAGAATCCCCTACAAGCCGCTGCTCGACGAGGGCATCTCCATCGCCAAGCACAGCCCGGAGAAATGCGTCATCTGGCAGAGGCCTCAGGTGGAAGCTGAGCTGGTCGCTCCCCGCGATCTGGACTGGGTGGAGTTGGAGCAGGAGGCCGAGCCCGTGGACTGCGTTACGGTGAAGGCCACCGATCCGCTGTACATCCTCTACACCTCAGGCACCACGGGCGTGCCGAAAGGCGTTGTGCGCGACAACGGCGGCCACGCCGTGGCGCTCAATTGGACGATGAAGCACGTCTACGGCATCGATCCGGGAGACGTCTATTGGGCAGCCTCCGATGTCGGATGGGTAGTGGGCCATTCATACATCGTCTACGGTCCCTTGTTCAAGGGGGCCACCACCGTGATGTACGAGGGAAAGCCCGTTGGTACTCCGGACCCGGGTGCGTTCTGGCGGGTGATCTCACAGCATAGGGTCAAGGCCCTGTTCACCGCTCCCACGGCCTTCAGGGCCATCAAGAGGGACGATCCCCGAGGGGAATACCTCAAAGGGTATGATCTGTCCGCTTTCGACACCCTCTTCCTGGCAGGAGAGCGCACGGACCCCGATACCTATCACTGGGCCACAGACCTTCTCCAGAAACCAGTCATTGATCACTGGTGGCAAACTGAGACGGGCTGGGCCATCACGGGGAACTTCAGGGGTCTGGAGTTCTTCCCACCGAAGCCGGGATCCGCTTCACTGCCCATGCCTGGCTACGATGTGACCGTTCTGGACCTGGCGACTGGCGAGCCGGTGGGACCCAATACCGAAGGCATCATCGCAGTAGAATTGCCCCTTCCGCCGGGCAATCTGACGACCCTCTGGGAGAACGACGAGGGGTTCAAGGAATCCTACATGGACCCCTATCCCGGATACTACCTCACCGGGGACGGCGGATTCATCGACGAGGATGGATACGTATGGGTCATGGGCCGCACTGATGATGTGATCAACGTGGCTGGCCACCGGCTCTCCACGGGAGGCATGGAGGAGGTTCTAGCCAAGCATCCCGATGTGGCCGAGTGCGCGGTGCTGGGCGTCCACGATGATCTCAAGGGCCAGGTTCCCGTTGGCTTCGTGGTGTTCAAGTCGGGAGTGGTTCGCGACGAGGGGGAGATGGTGGCGGAACTGGTCCAGATGGTGCGAGAGCAGGTGGGTCCGATTGCCTCCTTCAAGAAAGCGGTGGTGGTGGAGGGCCTGCCCAAGACCCGCTCGGGCAAGATACTCCGTGGCACGATGCGCAGTATCGCAGATGGAGAGAGCTATCGCGTCCCCTCTACCATAGACGACCCGGCCATCCTGGGCGAGATCGAAGCGGCCGTCGAAACCATCGGCTACGGCAAGAAGTAGCGGTTCAGGAACTCCCGGCAGCGACAAGCTCCCGACTATTCGCCATCACCAGCCAGACCGCTTCCCTGCTGTGCCACCCTGGCAGGCGGCCCCTGCTCCGAGGGCAATATGCGGCATGCGGCGTGTTCGCGGAAGAAGTAGTGCCGGGCCCAGTTGATCATCACCAGCAATCGGTTGCGGAAGCCGATGAGATAGAACAGGTGTATGCTCAGCCAGAGGAGCCACGCGGGGAAGCCGGTGAACGTCCGCCCGTACGCGTAAGCCGCAGCGTGATTCCGGCCGATCGTCGCCATCGTACCTCGGTCCTTGTAACGGAAGGGGAGGGGCTCCTGGCCACCCAACTGTCGCTCGATGTTCCGCGCTGCGGCCAGACCCCCTTGCAGGGCCACTTGGGCGATCATGGGTAGGGGAGATCCCTCTTGCTCGAAGTAGGCCAGGTCTCCGATCACATAGACCTCCGGGTGGTCGGGCGCCTGAAGTGTGGGCAGGACTGCCACCCGTCCCCTCCTCGCAGTGGGCAGGCCCGAAGCCTTGGCCTGAGGGTCGCCCCGGACGCCCGCGGCCCACACAGTGGTGCAGGCAGGGATGATTGTGCCATCCTGGAGGTGCAGTGAGTCGGGCGTGACGCGGTCCACGAGCGACTCGAGCCGCACTTCAACACCCATCTCGCGAAGCCGGTTTGCAGCGTAGACTCCCAAAGGCTCGGGCAGGGTGGGCAGCAGTCTTCCCGTGGCTTCGATGAGGACGATGCCGGCCTGGCTGAAGTCCAGGGTACGACAATCCTTCTCCAATGGGCCATGGATTAGCTCAGCCAGGGCGCCGGCGAACTCCACCCCTGTCGGGCCTCCGCCCACGATGGCGAAGCTTATGAGCGACTGGCGATGCTCCTCGTCTGGCTCGTAGTCCGCTCGCTCGACGCAGCCAAGGATGTGGTTGCGCAGAGCGATCGCCTCCTCGAGAGTCTTCAGTGAAAAGGCGTGCTCGGGTGCACCGGGAACCCTCAGGAAGTGATCTACAGTGCCGGTGGCCAGGATGAGATAGTCGTAGGGAATCTCGGGGCCATCGGTCTCGACCACTCTGCGGGCGAGATCAACTCGCTTGACCTCAACCATGGCGAATTTCGCACTGGGTATCTTGCGCAGGATAGTGCGCACGGGATAGGCGATGTCCCCGGGTTCCAATTCACCAGCCGCTACCTGGTAGAGCAGCGGCAAGAAGGTGTGGTAGGTATTGCGGTCGACGACCATCACGTCTACAGGCGAGTGGGCCAAGGTGCGAGCGGCCGAGAGCCCACCGAAGCCGGCCCCTGCGATTACCACCCGGGGATTCTCACTTTGCGTCATGGCTACGCTCCGTTCCCAATTCCCTGTCCAACTACGCCATCAGCCTTCTGGCCCTGCCAGATACTTGGGCGATTCACGGCTTTACCCTAGGCGACGGGTTGTCTGATCACCGTCTTGAGTCTGTCCGGTGCTGTCCTGCGAGGATCGCTCAGGTATATCTCGTGATGTTTTCCTCTTAGCTGGTAACCCCTTTCGCGCGCAAAGGCATGCAGCTTCTCTATGGTGGGAGCTTCTTCTGAGTATGGACCAATGTGCATGATCTGCACTGCCAACCCTTCGTGGTAACTCTCAAAGCGTGTCTTGGAAAGGGCAGGGGGGTTCTTCTTCTCCTCAACCTCTCGGAGGGCTTCGTCTACGAACGCCCGTGTCACGTACTCTGGTTGCATGATCATCGCTGTCCATTTCCAGATGTCTTTGTCGTCCATGCTGAACTCGGTCATGTCCTCAGTCCACCACAGGCCTTCAAGGGGCATGACCACGTAGTCTACCGTGGCTTCGCTTTTCTTGACCATGAACTTGAGAGCATAGGAAACAGCGTACAACGCTTCGAGTGCCTCCTGATACTCCTGCGACGTATTTGGATCGCCACGACCATCTATCATCAGGAAGTTCATCTCCGGCACATCTACGAGGGCCACTTCTTTCGCAGAAGGTCGGTACAGGTGCTTCAGTTCCTTTTTGAAATCAATCTTGACCACGCTGCTCATTCCTTGTGATGTCGTGTGTCGTTGGTACAAACCCCTTCCAGTGCTTTCCGAAGCGACTCATGATGATAGCATACCTAGACATAGAAGGCGAGTCGAGAGACAGTTGCAAGTGAGGCCCATATTCTTCAATGAGTTGGCTTTCTAATATCGGTTGCGTGCGCACCGAACTGCAAAGAAAAGTGGTGAGGAGCAGTGCGGAGCTTCTCACCACGAGTGCGGGCTCTCAGATCGACGGTTTCATGAACTGGGGGTAGGCGAGCCACGAGCGCTCGTTTCCAAGCCTAGCGCCTCCGCCACCGCGGTCGTGAGATGCTCCACACGGAAAGGCTTCTCGATGCACCTTGCCCCGCATGTCTGCAAGAAAGCCTGGGTCGCTGGGTTCAGGACGCCAGCGGTGATGAAGATCATCCGCTGGGCCAGCTCAGGATCTATGGCTTTCACCTCCTCCATACACGTAGGCCCATCAATACCCGGCATCTCGATGTGGGAAACGACCAGATCATAGCGCTCGTGGTGGAGCTTCTCGATGGCCAAATCGGCGGACTTCACGCCGTCAACTTGATACCCGCTTTCCTTCAGGAGCTGCACTATCATGTCCACTGTAGCGGCCTCATCGTCTATCACCAATATCCTCTTGCTTGCAGCTGAGATCCGCTGGTGATCATCTTCAGGGGTGGGCACAGGGACCGTCTCGGCCCAGGTTGTCACCGGCAACTCGACAAAGAAAATGGCCCCGCGCCCGGGTTCGCTCTCCGCCCAGATGCGGCCACCATGCTCTTGGACTATGCCGTGAGAGACCGACAAACCCAGCCCGGTGCCTGTACCCACTTCCTTCGTGGTGAAGAAGGCATCGAAGATTCTGGCGAGAATCTCTTCAGGGATGCCTGGCCCCGTATCGGCAAAGGTGAGACGCATAGTGTCTTCGTCCATGAGTTCGCTCTTGACTGCCAACACGCCTCCGCCGTCTGCGCCCACCATGGCCTGATGGGCGTTGTTGATGATGTTCAAGAAGACCTGCAGCAGTTGAGAGACGTCGGCCATGGTCCAGGGAAGGTTTTCGGCGAGATCCGTCACGACCTGAACGTTGTCGACCTCCAAGTGATGCCTGCGCAGGGACAAGGTGCGTTCAATGAGTTCATTGATGTCCGCAAGGCTTCGCTGTGGCTTCTTCTGACGGGCGAAGGCGAGCAAGTTCTGTACGATGCGATGAGCTCGCATTGCACTCTCAGAAATCCTCCGCAGATCCTCCTTGACCGCTGCATCCAAATCGGTGGCCTGCAAGAGTTCCGCGTATCCCATCACAGCGGTCAAAGGGTTGTTTAGTTCGTGGGCCACGCCAGAAATCATTTCGCCGATGGCCGAAAGCCTGGCCGTTTGGATCAGTTGCGCCTGCGCGCTGTTGCGCTCTCGCAGGGTGGTGGTTAACTCGTCGAACAGCCGCGCGTTTTCGATGGCGATCGCCGCTTGGCTTGCAACGGCTGAGAGGACTTCGATCTCCTCGTCTGAGACCCGTTCCCTCTGAAGGAATACCAACATACTTCCTACAAGCTTGCCTCTGACCCAAAGCGGCAAGTGCAACATGCACTTGGCTTCCATTGCGGTCTGAACTGCTTCGATCAGCGTTCGATACATCGAAGACTCTACGAGGTTGGACCCCTCGGTAGCTACATAGGGCTTCCTGGCAAGCAGAGCGTCCCACATGTCCCGGTTCAGCGCAGCTACAGGCAGGGTCAGCTGATCCAGTTTCAGTCCGACTAAGTTCTCTGCTGCTCTGAGCGCTTGTTCCTGGAGACCGGTCAGCACGAGGTCAAGCGTCTGATCCTTCTCATTGAAGAGCGCAAAGAGCGGGGCATACTTCTCGCCCAGGATCCTCAGCACGCTCTTTTGGATAGTTCGCAGAATCTCTTCCAGCTCGAGCGTACTGGTCACGTTCATGGCGATGGCGTTGAGTGCAGCCAGTTCGTCACTGCGGCGGAGTGCTTCGTCCTCCGCACGCTTGCGCTCGGTGATATCGCGCAGGACCGCCACACGGCTGCTCACGTGGCCACGCCAGTCAACCAGGTCGGAGATGCGCATGTCATAGACCCGCTCCAGATCCCCGGTGCCCAGCACCAGTTCTGTCCCTACCTGAGTTGGATCAGTCGCTTCAAGAAGCCGGTCGGGCCATCTAGGCCACACCTTTGCTACAGGTTGTCCAATGACTTCTGCAAGTGTACAACTGAAAAGGCGCTCTGCGACGGGATTCAGATCTACAACGCGATCTTCTTCGTCCAACACTAGTACTCCATCGCCCATGCGTTCAATAATGACCTCGCGCGCCACCGGCCCAACGTTACCCAGCCAAAAACGGGGGAGAGCCCACGCCAGAATCGGCCCGGCTACGGCAAGCCCCAGAACCGTCGGCTCAGGTGTGGGGAGAGGGTTTAAGTCCAGCACTTCAAGGGCGCTCAACAGCCAGGGAACCGGCATGGCGCAAAGGATGGCGGCGGCTGGCCAGCGATAAAGTCGAGGTGAACGCACGGCCATCTGGGCAAGCAATGCAGCAGCAAACAGCACTAGCGAATAGGAATACGATATGAAGACCCAGAATCCCGCGCCGTAGGTCTTGTCCAACTCAACGAATGGCCGGCTCGTGTCCAGAACAACGCGGCTCCAGATCAGTCCGTGAGCGTCGTTCGTAAAGACCAGCAGCACGGTGATAAGGGGCACGACGCTGAGCAGGCACAAAGTGCGCGGCGCCAGCTTCTTGGCGCGGCCGGTGTACTGGAGGGTAAAGGCCAACCACGCCGTCGGCACGACGACCATGCCCAGGTATTGCGCTTTGTCCCAAAGGACCTTCGCTGCAAAGCTAGTACTCGCCAGCCCCACCGTGCTAGCCAGCATCCATTCAGCGCCAGCCAGGAACAGGATCGCTGCGCTAACAGCTCCAAGGAGGCGGGGGCGATACGACCAGACGTAGAGAGCCGATATGAGCAGACTGGCCGTAGCTGCAATCGACAAGAGTATGTAGGGTGCAACTTGCGAGGTCACGGCTTGCTGAGCCATGGATCCCTTGCCCTGGACCACGAATCTTCCAACCAGAGATGCCGACGACACAGGTCAACACTTGCAACGGTGACCTGCTAATATTCTATCAAAGTTGAGCAGAGTCGACAATCGGAAGATGGTCCCATATGTGTTTTGAGTCTCGGCTGAAAGCATAATGCTAAGGCGATCTCCAGGGACGATAGGCTCCCACCCGCAGCCACTCGACCAGAGGGAGCATCAAGGAGTCAGCGGGCGGCCAATGTACCAGGTTTCTGCCATGCTCATTGACCGCATCAGGCAGAGTAGGATGGTCAGAGGTCAGCGGTGAGTGAGGGGTACTGGGATAGAGCTGAATGAGGCGGAAGCGAGGACCTCCTACAGTTCCACGCCACACAGGCGTGATCCTATTGAGGGTCAGCCTGCCCAACTATGTGGATCCATCATTCGCCACTGGGTTCGCCGTGGATCACGGTCTCACTGCGTGATCTTGGCAGACAGTTGCCTGGCAATCTCAACAATCTGCTCGTAGTCATCGTCAGAAGGCGGTCCGTTCACCTCAAGCGCTCCGACCACCTCGATCTTTGTCGGGCCCAGGATTTCACCTGCCTGTCGGAGGGCTCCTCCTCCCCAGCCGTAAGAACTGAGCACGACCCCATACTTCAAGGGCGGGCGCAAGGCTTTCACCAGATGCGCCGCATAGATAGCCTGAGGATGCATTCCGCCCAGGACCGTCGGTGTGCCGAGGACGATGGCCCGTGAATCCACGAGATCTTTGGCTATGTCCCCTAGGTCCGCATTGATCAGGTTGTACAGCGCAACCTCGATACCCTCTCCTAGTAACGTTTCAACCATGGTCTTGATCATCGCTTCCGTAGAGTTCCACATCGTCACGTAGACCACAATGACCTTTTCTTCCGTCTCTCCAGCGGTCCATTTTCGATAGGCCTCAAGGATCCTTCCAGGGTTCCTGTGAATGGGCCCATGGCTGGGGGCTATAAGCTCGATATTCAGATCATCTATTTTGTCGAGGGCCTTCGCACCCATCTTGCTGAAGGGCATCATTATCTCCCCGTAGTACCTCTTCGCAAAGGGGATGAGTTCCTCGACCTCGTCATCGTAGAACCCTGCTGCCGTGTGAGACCCGAGGAAATCGCAAGGGAACAGCACTTTGCTCTCGATCAGGTACGTGAACATGGTTTCCGGCCAGTGAAGCCAGGGAGCTTCGATGAATTTCAAGGTCTTGCCGCCCAGTTCAATGGTGTCCCCATCTGCAACGGTCCGCATTCTCTCTTCGGGTACGCCGTAGTACTCCTGCGCCATCTTTGCGCCCTTTTCCGTTGTAACAAGCGTTGCCGCTTTGCTGACGTTCAGTACATGGGGGATTGCGCCGGCATGATCCGGCTCCGCGTGGTTCATCACCAGGTAGTCCACATCGGCAAGATCCGCCACCTGATTGACTTTGCCCGCCAGTTCCCGTTCGAAGCCCGGATTCACCGTATCAATGAGGGTGGTCTTCTTGCTTCCCTTTACGAGGTATGCGTTGTACGTCGTTCCTTGTGGGAGGGGGATCAGGGCGTCGAACATCCTGCGATTCCAGTCCCTTACCCCCACCCAGTACACATCTTGGGATATCTGTGGCACGTTGTACTCTGGCATTGTCTTTGCCTCCTACCTCTCTCAGACCAACTCGTCTCGGGTTTCTTTGGCTAACCAACCACTGCCGATGCGATCAAGATCTCTGGCCGTCAGACGATGCCGGCAGTGTCCGCGTTCTTCGACTGTGTGACCTCTTGCCCCCTATCAATCCTTCTCCACAGTCCACCAACCAAGAGAAGATAGCCTATGTAACTTGATACCTCAATCAAAGAAGGGTTCCCGTTGTAGCCGAATAAGCCCTTGAGAATGCTGCCCACGTAACCGTTTTCGTGCAGAAGCGGGTAAGTGCCGTCAGGATTCACGCTCGGATTGATGTCCCAGACGTGCTCCACCACCGTCGGAATAAGGGCGGCTTCTTGAAGTTCGTGAAAGCCATGAGCCACTAGTCCAGCGGCGAACAGGACCAAGAGGATGCTTGTGATGCCAAAGAACCTCGCTAGACTGACTCTCATTGAGCCCGCAAACATCGCATATCCCAAGAGGACGGCCGCCAGTATTCCGGCCCCTGCTCCAAGCAAGCTATTGTTCGCCGATACAAAGCTTGCTGCTCCAAGGAAAATGACCGTCTCTATCCCCTCCCTCAGAACGGCGACAAAAACCAGTGAGAACAGACCAAACCCATGTGTTTCAGCAACTTCGGCAGCCACCCGATCCTGCAACTCCTTTGCTATGTGCCTTTGCTTCATCATCCACAGGATCATGGTAGTTAGAAGCGAGGCACCAATGAGCATGGTGACTCCCTCAAAGATCTCTTCTGCTCTTCCGGTGAATCCGCCGGCAAGGTTGGTGAACAGCAGGGCACCAATAATGCTGGCGACTACGGCAGAGGCCAAACCCAAGTAGACCACATTGTTGTACTTTGTCTGCTTCGTTCTGGCGAGGTAGCTCAGAACAATGCCTACTATCAAGGCTGCCTCCAACGTTTCCCTAAACGTGATTATGAAACTTACTATCATCTTCTCATTAGTCTGCAAGAACCAATCTTCGAAGCTCAGAGCATCTCTTCCAGCAACCACTTGCGCACGACGCCACGGTTGCCGGCATCACTCCAGCGCGACTGATTCTTGACTACTCTCCTTTCTCCACAGGCTTCCCCGGCTTGAGCGCTAATGCGAATGGGTATCGTTACCATGAATTATACTGCACTCTGCCCAGTCTGTCAAGGTGTGGGCCTCAACTAATTCGAGAGCTCGGGTCGACTCAACAAGGCGCATGCCGCTCTCCTAGTGTGCTGCGGCGTCAGCCCGACAATAGTCTCTTCTCGCCCTCGATTTGCCTGATGTCGGTGATGTCTTGCGTGACCTCCAAACATCCCACGTAGTCCTCTGTCGCGTTCCGAACAGGGTAGTAGCGGATGTGGACTAGCCTGCCTTTGAGGTCGATCCAGAACTCGGCTACATCGCTGCTGCCGCTCCTGAAGTCCTCCAGTATCTGGCTAACAACATGCACGCTCTTCTCCGGGTGGCACTCCTGTACCTTTCGCCCAATCACCGCTCTGGTTCTAGGGAAGATCCGCTGGCTAGACTCGTTGAAGTACCGCACTCTGTCGTCGTGATCAACAAATGTGATATCTACCGGCAGAGCATTCAAAACGGCTTCGGTCTGTTCCTTTGACAGAGTACCGGTGGCAAAATGCATCACACCCTCTCTTTCGAAGTTCTGCGTATCCAACCTAGTCTCCAGTCGGTGCAGCTTTGGCACGGGGGGCGTGAATGGAGTATAGCCAAGTTCATCGAATTGGTCTCTGATTGCCTCCCACTCGCTATCGCCGATGACTTTCAAAGCGGTTGGGAAAAGAACGCTGTTCTCCTTCTGGAAATGGCTTGAGAGCATGTCGGCCAAGGATGTCGCCACTTGGGGTAGTTGATTCAAGTAATCCGCAGGGTCCATTTCTTGATATGCATCGACAAGGCCATGAAGGTCTTTTTCGATACTCCTTATCTTGTCATGCTCCATCCACATGATCGCCGGGGGCTGGGTGATGCCGTGTTTCTCGAGGTAAGGGAACAGGACATTCTCTTCTCGCAAGTAATGACTCTCTGAGTGTCTGAAATGCTGTGCAATCTGGTCTAATCGCTCCATTTGTTGAACAGACAAGTCCTCAGACCCTCTCAGTTCGTTGGCGAGCTCCCTGAGTTCGTGGGCAAATCTCAGCAATATCGCGTGCTCTTCCATGAGAATGCGGACCGGATGTCCTGCCGGTGCCAAGGCTTGCTCGCGCTCGAGCGATTCACGGAAGAGCGCGAGATGAACATCGCACAGTTGCTGGATTTCCTCCCGTGGCATGCCCTCCTCGATGAGTTCCTGTTCTACCTTTGCGACCTCGGCTGGAGTGGTATCTCTGACCACCTCCGCAAATGCCTCCTTGAGTTCCTCGGGATCTGCGCCGTCGTGCAATGATTTGAGGACGGCTTTCAGGGCTGCGCTTCTGTTTCCTGTGTTGCCAAAGACTTCGCTCATGGTTCTGTCTCCTGGTGTCCGGCCGCTAAGCCGGTCTTTCCGCGACGACGATCAAATCGCCACTCATATCTTGCTGATAAGGGTTGAGACTATAATCTCCATAAAAGTGCATCCTGCCAAAACCTGTTTGTTCGAGCAGTCGCTTCAGGTCATCCTTGAAGATGGGACGCAGTTCGGCGGCCTGCGCGCGATAATCCCAGGGGGCGCCATTCCTGTGCAAGATGACCATGTTGAACGTCAGCGTCTCCTCGTGGAAGTCGACGAAGCGGAAGAAAAGCCACTCCTCATCGCCCTGGCGATGGCTTTGCAGAGGCATGAAACGCTCACGCTTTGGCCATACCCGGTCGTAGTTCAGGTTTTGAACGATGAGCAAACCTCCTGGAACCAGCACGTGGGCCATATCCGCCAAAGCGTCCTTGAGCGCGTCCGCACTCAACAGGCTGGGCAGCGAATTCCCCAGACAAAGCAGGGCATCGTAGGGCTCCTGCACCGATTTCCCCAGTTCGCCAAAACCAGCTTGAAGGAATGTAGCCGTCACGCCCCCAGCCGCCGCGTTCTGCCGCGCGCGGGAGACCATACCCTCGCTGACATCGATGCCCAGTACCTCGTATCCTCGTTCGGCCAGGGCGATGGCATGATGTCCTGTGCCACAGGCTACGTCCAGTGCCCTTTGCACTCCGTGTTCTGCGAAGAGCTTTTCGAGGAAAGGCATTTCCCGAGCCAGACGGCCTGGCCAGTCAACGAAGCGGTCGTAGTCGGCACTTAGAGCATCCCAGAATGGGACCTCTCTCATGAGGCATCCTCCTCAGCGGGACTTGTCTTCTTCAGGCGCTCATACTTTTCGGGGCCAATGCACTGCTCAGCGAAACTGCACCAATCGATACAAGCGGGACCCTGCTGCCGGCTGAGCTGTGCTCCGCAGTGAGGGCACCGTGCGGTCAGTTCATCTGACCAGATCTCCACTTGCCGCCCACATTGTGGGCAATCAATGTCGTCAGGCACGACTTCTCGGATGTTAATCGCCCCTGGACACCCCTTGAACAAGGACATCATCTCCCCCTTCTACCCGTGGATCAAGATGGGCAAGCAACGAGTACAGACCCACAGGCTCTCCCCGTCCTTGCGACAAGGAAGCAATACCGCTCCCTCTTCAGTGCTTCCGCAGTGAAAACAGCTTTGGACGATGTACCGTGGGGCTTTCCCCTGCTGCCGTTCTTCGACGGCGGCTTCGTTGAAAGGCACTGCCTCTCTCTCCTCGATGCTCAGTGCTCCGGTGGGGCAAACGCCGAGGCAGAACCCAGCGCCATCGCACAGTTCCTCACTTAGAACCCGGGCCTTGCCATCCACGAGCTCTATGGCGCCCTCGGCGCAGGGGATGACGCACAGCCCACACCCGTTGCACAGCTCCTCGTCGATCTCGACTATCTGGCGTGTTACCATCATTACCTCCCTGAAGGATCGGCTGTATCCAAGAGGATGATCTCGAAGGCCCGTGAGATAGCTCCAGCGGGGCACAGCTCCTCACAATCACCACAGTACTCACAGTCTGCAGGGTGTGCCATAATGGCGTAGCCGCTGTCCAAGGTCAGCACGCCCGCTGGGCACGCGACCACGCAGTCGCCGCACCCCGTGCAACTCTCTCGGTCTATGTCTGGCGTGATTGTATCCTGTTTGCTCATCATCCCTCCCAAGAAGAAACGCGATCAACCTTCCAGCATCTTCATTATATCGGAAGGCTGACCGCGTGTCTGTGACAAAAGTCTCATGCAGCAAAGGGATCTACATCATCGCCTTACTTTCCAGCCCTTCCTGATCCAAGATGACGATGCGATGACGATCGAAGCGGATTAGGCCCTCCTCTTCGAAGCTGTGCAGGACTCGGCTCACCATCTCCCTTACGGTGCCCAACTGAGCCGCCATTTCCTGTTGGGTCATGCGGCGTGGTGAATCGTCGCCTCCGACCGCCTGGGTCACGAGTAGCTTGGCCACGCGGGCACTGACCGTGCGTAGGGACAGGTCCTCCACCAAGGAGAGGAGATGACGGGCACGGGCCGCCAGATTCTCAATAATCCCTACGGCGAGGCTCGGGTACCTGGCAAGGAGAGCCAACACGGAGCGCCTATCAATGATCCACAGAGTGGATTCGAGAACAGCCATGGCGCTTGCAGGGTTAGGACCTCCGTCGAGAACCGCCACCTCATTGAAGAACTCTCCAGGCCCAATCAGTTTCACCACTTGCTCTCGCCCGTCCTGGGAGAGTTTGTAGATCTTGACGCGGCCCTCTTCGACGATGCATAACCCGGCACAAGGATCACCCTCTAGGAAGATCACTTCCCCCCTGCCATAGTGACGGCTAATGGCGCTCTGAGCTACGGCCTCCAGAGCAATCTCGTCGAGGTGTGCGAAGTAGGGGACTGAGCGTACGAGGTCAATCGTGTGATCCAGTTTCTCAGTCCTCACAGGTCTGCTCCGTGGCAGTCTGGGACGGACTCATGAAACCTGCGCCAGTCTCTCTTTTAGATGGGCGATCATACTCACGGGTGAGGGATCTATGCCCCTCAGGGCAGCCAGGTAGTAACTGACATAGTCGCCGAACTGAATCGCCCACAGCGCTTGAGCTAAGCGGCTTTCCCCTTGGACCTGGATGGTCTCATTGGCAATGCGCTTCTGATCCAGGATCTCTCCGGTAACGCGGAAGCGTGCCCGGTGCCGGGGCAGGTACAATTCCGAGGAGAGCATCAACACGCGCATTGTCTTCGCCAGAACTGCGGGGAACTCGTAACCTGCCACCGCGTTGTGGTTCAACTCGGGCAGCACTTCCCAGAACGCCCAGCCCTTGCTGTTCTCGTTGATCTGGCACTTCCAGCGGTGTGCCACTTCCGATAGGTGGGCGGCACCATACATCACGGGCAACTGTCCTTCCAACCTCCGGGCTAGTTGCTTGGCTGGATTGTGCTTTTCTGGAACGTCCACTCCTATTTCTTTCTGTAGGCGCTCCAGCAAGGCGACGGCCTCCTCCAGTTCAGCGGACTTGTTGCCGATGAGATTCAGTTGTTGGAGGATTCCGAGAATGGGCAGGAAGAGGTAGCCGAGAGCAGCGCGGGGTTGGGATTTGTACTCGAAGATTATGAGAGGGAGATTCTGCTCCTTGCAGACCTCTGCCAGTTTTCCACCGGTGGTAATAGCAAGAGGCCAAGCTCCTCGCTCGAGCGCCCTGCTGAAGGCGAACAGAGTCTCCTCGGTGTTGCCGGAATAGCTAGAAGCGATGACCATAGTGTGGTCGTTGACAAAACCTGGGAGGTCATAGTCCCGGTTGACGAGGATCGGTATGGAGCACTCGTCACCGATGAGGGTGCGCACCAGGTCGCCGCTGATGGCAGACCCACCCATGCCCAGGATCACTATCGCATCTACCAGGCTATACTCTATCGGCAGAGAGCAACCCTCAGCCAGGGTCCTGGCTTCCTTGCATTGCAGGGGAAGTTCCGACACGCGGGCGCCCATGCCATCGGGGTCTATGCTCTGCAGGTAGGCGCTGTCGTCGAGATTGACCATGCTTATCTGTCCTCCATTGATAGCCAGATTCGATACACTTCGCTCCGGGGACGACGGCCCAGCTTAGCAACCGCCTTGACTGACTCAGTACCCGACGTCCCCTCGCCCCTCAGCCTCATGAGCGCCTCCTTGACCGTCGCCTCATCCCAGCTTTCTTCCGCTGCTCCTTGGATAGTGAGAGTGAACTCGCCTCTGGGAGGGGTCTCTTGGAAGTGTTGGATGACCTCGCTGGCGGTCCCACGCACCACTTCCTCGTGAAGCTTGGTCAATTCTCTGGCGACAGCCATGAACCGGTCGCCCAGAGTGTCCCTGATGTCCTCTAGAGCAGCCAGTAAGCGATGGGGGCTCTCAAAGGCCACAATGGTGCGCGCCTCGCCAACGAGCGATGACAGTAGACGGGCTCGTTGGCCCTTCTTGCGGGGCAGGAAGCCCAGATACAGAAAACTGTCGGTAGGCAAGCCTGAGATAACCAGGGCGGCAGTGATGGCAGAGGGGCCGGGAACGGGAACCACGCTGACACCCCGATCTATTGCGGCTTCGATCAATTCGTACCCAGGATCGGAAATGCCTGGCATACCCGCCTTGGAGACCAGGGCAACGTCCTTTTGCTCAAGTGTATCTAATATGTACTGCAGTTTGGTCAGCTTGTTGTGTTCCCAGTAGCTCGTCAGAGAGGTGTCTATGTCATAGTGGTTCAAGAGCTTGCGAGTGGTACGGGTGTCTTCGGCAGCGATGAGGCCCACCTGGCCCAGGATGCGCAAGGCCCGCAGGGTGACGTCCTCCAGGTTTCCTATGGGTGTGCCCACGACGTACAAGGTGCTCACCAAGCCTCGCCTCCCGACTCAAGCATACGCGAGCCCCATGCCTTTGTCAAGGGATGGAAGCGTAGCGAGTTGGCTTGGTGTGCTAGACTCCGACTTCAAGCCGCGCTGGCGATAGTGATCGTCGGCACTCTTTCGAGAGCTACTTGAAAAATGCGAGAACTGTGGTATACTATCTAATCACAGACAAGTTTCACTTTGGGAGGCACGGGTATGGAGCAAGACCCAGCCAAGGTTTCGGAACAGCAAGTCGATCTGGTTGAATATCCTCTTCTGCCTGTGCGCGACGCAGTCGTCTTCCCCCACATGATTATTCCTCTCTTCGTGGGCAGGGATCGCTCCTTGAGGGCTGTGGACGAAGCTCTGGAAGATGATCATCACATCATTGTTGTCAGTCAGAAAGAGGCTGAGATTCGAGACCCGACTCCTGAAGATCTCTACACCGTTGGCACCATAGCATCCATTGCTCGTATGTTGCGCATGCCGGATGGCACTACCAGTGTCCTGGTGGAGGGGTTACAGCGGGCAAGGATAATCGAGTACACGCAGGCTCGCAGCTTCTTCCGAGTGAGGGCTGTGCCTATCCTCGAATCTGTTGACGAGCAGCCGCTGACGGAAGCGCTGGTGCGGGCGGCCTTGGCTCTCTTCGAAAAATGTGTCCAGTTGAGTCGCTCTCTTCCCGATGATGCTCTTGTGACCGCCATGAACGCCGAGGACGCGGGGTGGCTGGCCGATGTCATAGCCGCTCATCTCAACCTGGATATTGGGCAGAGGCAAGAGATCCTGGAGACGCTGGATCCGGTGGCCCGATTGCAGAAACTGAGCATCCTGTTGGCCAAAGAGCTGGATGTGCTGGAACTGGAGGATCAGATTCACTCCCAGGTCCAGCAGGAGGTTGACAGAAGTCAGCGGGAGTTTGTCTTACGGGAGCAGATGAAGGTCATCCAGAAGGAACTGGGTGAAATGGATCCCTTGACGCAGGAAAAGAGCGAACTCCGGGAGAAGATAGCTGCAGCACAGATGCCCGATGAAGTGAGGGAGAAAGCCGAGCAGGAAGTGGCCCGCCTGGATGTCATGCCGTCTATGTCGCCGGAAACGGGCGTCATTAGGACGTATCTGGACTGGTTGATCGGGTTGCCGTGGGTTGAGGAGACCAAGGACAACGGTGATGTGTCAGAGGTAGACAGGCTTCTGGATGAAGAGCACTATGGTCTTCCCAAAGCCAAAGAGCGCATCCTGGAGTACATAGCCGTGCGGAAACTGGCTGGGGAGAAGATGCGGAGCCCCATCCTATGCTTCGTTGGCCCGCCAGGTACAGGGAAGACCTCTCTTGGTAGATCCATCGCCAAAGCGCTGGGCAGGAGTTTCGTTCGTGTGAGCCTAGGAGGCATTCGCGATGAGGCGGAGATCAGAGGGCATCGCCGCACGTACATCGGCGCGCTGCCAGGGCGCATCATTCAAACCATGCGCAGAGCCAAGACCATCAACCCGCTATTCATGCTCGATGAGATAGACAAGGTGGGGGCGGACTTCCGTGGCGATCCCTCCGCTGCCCTGCTGGAGGTGTTGGATCCCGAGCAGAACCATGCGTTCTCGGACCACTATCTGGATGTGGACTATGACCTGTCTAAGGTTATGTTTATTACCACGGCCAACATTCTGGATCCCGTACCGCCCGCACTGCAAGATCGGATGGAGGTCATTGAGTTCCCTGGGTACATCGAGGAAGAGAAGCTGGAGATTGCCAAGAGGTTCTTGATCCCTCGCCAGTTGGGGGAGCACGGTCTCAAAGACATGAAGTTTTCTGACCAGGCCTTGCGCAAGATCATTCGCGAATACTCCTATGAGGCGGGCGTCCGCAACCTCGAACGGACGATTGCCGCCATCTGTCGAAAGGTCGCCAGGGCCATCGCTGAGGGGAAGAAAGCTTCCCGTCAAATCACTCCCCAGTCATTGACCAAATATTTGGGCCCTCCCCAGTACTCCTACGGAGTCATGGGAGAAGAAGACGAAGTAGGTGTGGCCACGGGCATCGCCTGGACCGCTGCCGGCGGAGACACGATGGCGGTCGAGGTGACGCTCATGGAGGGCAAGGGCAATCTTATCCTCACTGGTCAGCTGGGTGATGTCATGCGGGAGTCGGCACAGGCGGCTTTGAGCTACACTCGATCTCATGCCTCTGATCTGGGGATCAAGAAGAAGCAGTTCGATAAACTGGACATCCACATCCATGTGCCTGAAGGTGCTATCCCCAAGGATGGACCCTCAGCCGGGGTGACCATGGCCACAGCCCTCGTCTCGGCTCTATCGAGTCAGCCGGTCCATCGTGACGTCGCAATGACGGGCGAGATAACCTTGAGAGGACGCATCCTGGGTATCGGTGGTTTCAAGGAGAAGGTTCTGGCTGCCCACCGTGCAGGCCTGAAGAAAGTGCTTCTTCCAAAGAAGAATCAGAAGGACTTGCAGGAGATACCCAGAAAGGTGAGGAGAGACCTCGAATTCATATTCGTAGAGCGAATGGATGAGGTGTTGCCCATAGCGTTGATTCCACCACCTCCCCATAGTAGCAGGGGGCAAAAGGGGGGGAGAGCAACGTCTTGAGACAGGACTCTGGACTTGGCGCTCCGGTCAGCCCACTTGTACGATCCGCCAGGCATCGTTCCGCGTGGTGGAGACAACCTGAGGGCGCGAGGACAGTCTACAAATCGACGATGTGGATGTCAGGGGTCGGGCTCTGCTGAAGTCACACGAGCGTCGCGTGCGGACTCTGGCATACTTGCTGGATGATGACCCCGTCGCCGACAAACGGTACGGAGACCCTTCTCCGAATCTGAGTGGCGAGACAACGGGTCGGAATCTCGTGGACTCGGCGGAAGCGGGAATGCTGGTGAAGATCGAGGACGAGCGCGGCACCTTCCAAATCTTCAGATAGCAAGTAATACACACTCTCCAACCTCATCCCATGTACAGTTGCAGATAGAATAGGGTCATGATTCACAGAATGCGTGAAGCAGACTGTGATCTCTGCGTACCAGCACACGTCGCATTGGTGCATTGGTCAGGAGTTGGCCGCCAGGTTTGCCCCCGAAAATGCCAATAAGGTCTTGACCGCTGAGATCTCGGGGAACGCCCCAGCCTTGGAAGTCCCTGTGGTATTGGCCCGCAAGATATGGTCTGTCACCATGCCACCAGATGCGCACGAGCGCATGGTTCCCTCGCGCACCAAAGGAGGCATGGTTCAGCTGATAGTGGCTCGGGATTTCCTCAGTGAGGGGGACAGGGTACTCATTATCGACGATTTCTTGGCCACAGGACGGACCATAGAGGCGCTAGCCAGCATTGTCAGGGAGAGCGGAGCCGAGCTGGTGGGCATCGGTGCGGTTATCGAGAAGGCTTTTGAAGACGGACGGGAGCGCTTGACAGGTCTCGATGTACCTATTGAATCCGTCGCTATCATCGAGAGCATGGAGGATGACACCATAGTCATCAGATGAGTCGGGAACATGACGAGTGCAACAGGTGACGCGGTAGCTGTCATAGACTTCGGTTCCCAGTACAGCCAGCTGATCGTGCGACGCATAAGGGAAGCTCATGTCTACTGTGAGTTGATTCCCCATGATGCCTCTAGGGAAGAGGTACAGAGGCTCGAGACGAAGGGGTTCATTCTTTCAGGAGGCCCGGCTAGCGTGTACGAACGCCGTGCGCCTTCCCTCCCCCGCTATGTTTTGGAGAGCGGCCTACCGGTACTGGGTATTTGCTATGGGATGCAACTTCTGGCCCAGGAGTTGGGTGGCGTCGTGGCGCGGACAGACAAGAAGGAGTACGGCCTTGCTGAGTTGCAGATAGGGGATCTCTCGTCCCCTCTGTTTGCCAGCCTTCCGTTTTCGCAATCGGTCTGGATGAGCCACGGGGACAGGATAGAGCGACTGCCCCCAGGTTTCAAGGCGCTGGCGTACACGGTCAACTCGCCCTTGGCTGCCATGGGTGATGAAGAACGTAAGCTGTATGGGCTCCAGTTCCATCCCGAGGTATCTCACACTGCTTATGGGGCAGCTATCATCACCAACTTTGTGCATGACATATGCGGCTGCAAGGAAACATGGACTCCCCAGTCCTTCATCGAGCAGAGCGTCGCCCATATTCGAGCCCAGGTAGGCTCGGGCAGGGTTATCTGTGCGCTATCTGGAGGTGTTGACTCGACTGTAACCGCCATTCTGGTGCAGAGGGCCATCGGTGACCGACTGAGTTGCGTCTTTGTAGATCATGGCCTCCTGCGTGCGGGAGAGACTGAGCGGAACAGGGATCTGTTCGATCCTCTGTTGGGGCTGTCGGTCGTCCATGTGGATGCCAGCCGCAGGTTTCTGCGGCGGTTGAAGGGCGTGGTAGACCCCGAGGAGAAGAGACGAATCATCGGGGAGGAGTTCATCCGGGCCTTCGAGCAGGAGGCAGCCAAGCTCGGCCCCGTTCAGTATCTCGCTCAAGGTACCTTGTATCCTGACGTTATCGAGAGCGCTGGCGTGGACACGCGAAGCGCGGCACGCATCAAGACTCATCACAATGTAGGGGGGTTGCCATCGCACATGGCCTTCTCGCTGGTAGAACCGCTCCGTTATCTCTTCAAAGATGAGGTGCGACAGGTGGGACTCGAGCTGGGCCTACCGCAGGAGGTAGTCTATCGTCACCCGTTTCCAGGGCCCGGCTTGGCGGTGAGGATAGTGGGAGAGGTGACCGAAGAGCGCCTGGTGATCCTGCGAGCCGCCGACAAGATAGTGGTGGAGGAGATCGAAAGGGCGTGGCTATACAGAGACGTGTGGCAGTGCTTCGCCGTTCTCACGCCGATCAGGAGCGTAGGAGTGATGGGAGACCAGCGCACCTACGAGTATGTAGTGGCGGTGCGAGCCGTTACCAGCGAGGACGGCATGACAGCCGACTGGGCTCCGTTGCCTGCTGAGGTCCTGGCCCGTATCTCCAACCGAATCGTGAATGAGGTGCCAGGGGTAAACAGGGTGGTCTACGACGTGACCAGTAAGCCACCCTCCACCATTGAGTGGGAGTGAGTTCGCCAGGACATCGTGCAGAAGGTCGGCGACCACCGCGGTGCGTGATGGAGGATGAGACCCGGACTGCTAGGAATACATCGTTCCTGCGTTCAGGCTGCTCGCGAGGAGATCCAAGGGATACGGTTCTATCCATCGTCAGCCTTCTAATTGCTGGGTGGACGCTTTCAATGGGATTCATCTCACACTGGGACTATCTACCGGATTGGGTGCCTGTGCCAGCGCCAAACCAGGGTTATGTTAGTCTGGTTCCGTGCTTTCTACCGTTCATTCTATGCATATTCGGGATCCCCACTCTCTTGGCAGCCGTTATCGCTCTCTTGGTCAACTATGCTCTCTTCGTCAGGCGAGCACTGTCCGGACATATCTCTGCGGCAGTCAAGATCGGCATTGCGCTGACAGCTCTTAGTTCGGCTGTTCTTGTCTTACTTCTCGGGGGACCGATTCACGACGCTCTCTTGAAATACGCCATCGTCAGGTACAATGTCGCCATTGACGCCATAGAAGAGTATCACGCCGACCAAGAGCAATATCCCCCAGAACTAAATGCCTTGGTCCCCGACTACCTAGCTAGAACGCCTGGATTGTACATGAAATTTGGTGAGGTTCTCATCTATGAACCTGGCCCGTCCTCTTGGTATGACCACGCTCCCTTTACCTTTGAATTGTACGGCCACTACACAGGCATACATGGACAGACCTTGAAATACTGTCCCATTGAGATTGATCCATGCTTCGAAGGTGGTGGGCATCTCACCCCCATGCGTATAGATGACAGGTGGATTTGGGTCTATTCATCGGCCTTATAGAATTGGCAACGCCAACTGGCCCGCGAAGAAGCCGATCTTTCGAGCCTCGTTTGGATAGAGGGATCACATAGGCGTTCTGGAACGGTTAGCAGCTTACTGCAGCGGACGGCGGCTGCCAGGCGACGAAACACGGTCAATACTGTGCCTTGAGGCGGCCGTTTCAAGGCAAAACACCACCTAGTACCGTTCGGGTTCTGCGGTAGAACGGGCTTAACTGCGTGACTCCCGAGAAAAGAACCTCTATTAGCTCGTATCCACATCATTGAGAAGAGGGGCATCAAGAAGCTGTGGTCTATGATGTGACCACCAGGCCCTTTCTACTACAGAATGGGAGCAAACTGGGAAGAAGACGCTATGTTCTTGGGTAGCCCACAGGGATGAGATAGAGGGGTCGATGGTCGGCGGGCAGACTTAGAGCATCCTGGACCTGATCATCGTAGAAGGCTCCGATGGGGACCGCCCCCAGTTCCAAGGCCACTGCCTGCAGCAAGATGTTCTGTGCGGCGTGACCTGCTTCCAGTTTGACGTACCGCTCAGCTCGTTCTCCGTATTTGGTCTCGGCACGCTGATAGACGGCGGTGACCACGAGAATGGCCGGCGCCTCCTGAAGGGCGCTCTGCTTCAAGCCCGCCTCCCAGAGATCGGGGCGACGATCCTCTTCCCACACGACCTGAAGGGCGTGCCCACGCGGCAGATAATGGTATGCACCCTCGGCCGTTGCCACGTACAACTCCAAAGGGTAGAGAGCTCCAGCGGACGGCGCCGACCGCAACCCCCGGGGGTCGGTAATCCCTTGGGCGGCCCATAGCAGCTGGGAAATCTCGTCGAAGGACAAGGGCTCGTCCGTGAACTCGCGGACTGAACGCCGTCTGGCGATGGCTTCCTCTAGAGACATCTCCGACTCGAGACGAGGCTCGGGCAAAGCCGTCTCCCCTTCAGGTGCAGTCTGGACATGTGGGGGCGGACCCGCTGATTCAGAGGTGGCACAGCCCACAAGAAGTCCCGTTGCCGCGAGTCCGGTAGCGTGCACAGCTGCTGACTGCAGGAATTGACGTCTGGTTAACTTCTCCATCTCTCACCTTGCCTTAGACTTGGACCCGCTGCCTCTGGCGTCTGACGCAGTGTACGATCCATCCCACCTACAGCAGCGCTCATTCAGCAGCATCCCCATGCAATCGCGAGATGATCCTTGTGCACTACACGTCGCCTTCACGGATATGCTGTTGTCAAGGTTGCCTTAGCTGTTGAAGATAGGTTTGCCGGACTTGATTGAAGAACTCGATATAGTGGTCGGTGCGGTAGTCGGGGTAGGTCCACTCCCAGGGGCTGAAGCTCTTGCGAGTGAAGCGTAGGGTCACCTCGGCGAAGATCCCTTGGCCCAGGTAGATGCGGTGCTGGTGGTTCTTCGTGGTAGCCAGGACCAGCTTGGAGAGGTCAATGTAGCCTGGGTCCAGATTTATCTGTCGTTTGCCTTCCGCGGCATAAGTTTGCTCCAGACGGTTGGTGAGGAGCTTTATCTCCGGCAATCTGGAGGGATCTATCAACTCTGAGAAGCTGATGAACTGCCGGACCAAATCGTCGCCGAACTCCTGGCCATAGTAGGTCGTGAAACCGAAAGGCCACACGGGGCTGGCATGGTCCACCACGCCGAAGGCCTTGCCAAGCTCGAGGCGCAGGGCGTCGAAAAGCTCTTCCTGTGCAGTGAACATGCCCACAATGAGTTTCACTGGGCGATGCTCCTTGGCCAAGCCCACCTGAACCTTCCCTGCAGCACGTTGAAGTCTGCTGTCCACCTGATACTACCACAGGGAGAAATGCTTGCCAAGAATGAGGACCGCCAACTGCCTCTTCTCTTGACAGGCGAAAGAGGCTCTGCTATAATTCTGCCAGCTACAAGAGGCCGAGTGGCCAGTGGATGAGGAGTGGTTCGGTTAAGGAGGCGTGAAGCGCTGGGGCCGTCAGCTAGGTCTGATAAGATCTGGGCGGCCTTTTCGTTTGCTTGAGTACCCAAGAGTTATCAACATCCCTGAGGGAGGGAGAAATGGGCAATGTGGTATTACGGACTCGCCAGGAATGCGAGGATTTCGTGCGTGGTCTATGCTTCAGGGGCGCGGGCGGAGGTGGTAGACCCGCGGGCGGTCTGAGGCTACTTCTGGACCAGTTGGAGGCTGGTCGAGAAATCGAATGGGTGGACTTGGATAGTCTTGCCGACGACGCGTGGACGGTCACGGTGGCTGGCATGGGGGGTAGAGCTAGCGAGGGTGGCACTGAGGAAGATCTGGCTGCACTGGGATGTGTCGAAGAGAAGTACGACGCCCTGGGTCTGGCGGTGGCCGCGGTTCGGGCGCTCGAAGAGGCCGAAGGAGCCAAGGTGGAGGCCATCGTACCAGGAGAGACCGGCGGTAGTGCCGTTCCGGCGGCCATAGCCGCGGCGTTGGAGCTTGGAGTCCCCGTGGCGGATGCCGACTACGCCGGCGGGAGAGCCATCCCCGAAGTGCCTCAGGCGATACCGGAGCTTCGCGGAGTGCCAGTCTGCCCCATGTCCTTTGTCACGCGATGGGGTGACGTTCTGATCCTGAAGGATACGGTCAGCACGGCAATGGCCGATCGTATTGGCCGCATGATAACGCTTGCCTCCTATGGGGGGATAGGGTTTTCTTGGTATCTGCTGCAGGTCAAGGATGTCAAGAGAGTTGTGGCCCTGGACACACTGAGCAACGCGCTTCATGTCGGGAAGGTGATCAGCGAGGCTCGCGAGACGGGCGTTGACCCGGTAGCTGAGGCAACCAGGGCAGTTGACGGCTGGTTGCTGTTTGAGGGTGAACTCACAGCGACGGAGGTGGAGGATGAACAGGCCTACGCCTTCGGGCTCGGCACTCATAGGCTGAAAGGTGTCGGCAGCCACGAAGGCCACACGGTCAGCATTTGGTACAAGAATGAGTACCACGTGAGTTGGATGGACGACAAGCCCTTCGTTACCAGCCCTGACTCACTGATCATGGTAGACTTGAAGACCGGCGAGCCCGCCATCAGCTACGACTTCTTCGTGGGTGACCAGGTGGCCGTCATCGGACGCGGGGCTCACGAGGCTCACCGCAGTGCGGAAGGGATCCAGGCTCTAGGGCCGCGGCATTTCGGGTTTGATCTCGACTATGTGCCCATCGAAGAAAGGGTGAAGGAGTTTGGCCTTTGAGGGGAGTAATTGTCAGGCCGCATGAGTGCCATCAAGTTGCGATAGGATTGGTGAGGAGCGTGGGATGGGGAACGTAGTGTTGCGGACGGAGCAGGAATGCGAGGATTTTGTACGAGGCCTGTGCTTCATGGCGGCTGGAGGAGGAGGAAGGCCGGAGATGGGCCTCAAGCTGCTTCTCGATCAGCTGGAGGCCGGTCGGGAAATCGAATGGGTGGACATAGACAGCCTTGACGCGGAGGCGTGGACCGCCACCGTGGCTGGCATGGGTGGCAGAGGCGGCTCAGGTGGCACTGAGGAAGAGTTGGCCGAACTTGGCTGCGTTGAGGAGAAGCATGACGCCTTGGGTCGGATGGTAGCGGCGGTCGAAGCCTTGGAGGACGATGCTGGGGTCAAGGTGGAAGCTATTGTGCCCGTGGAGATAGGGGCCAGTAACGTTCCAGCGCCGGTAGCGGCGGCGTTGGAACTCGGAATACCGGCGGTAGACGGCGACTACGCTGGTGGGAGGGCCATTCCGGAGGTGCCGCAGACCATACCCGAGGTTCGAGGGGTGCCGGTCTGCCCGCTCTCCTTTGTCACCCGGTGGGGTGATGTAGTGATCCTGAAAGACACTGTCAGTACGGCGATGGCCGATCGGATCGGGCGGTTGATTATCGTCGCCGTCTACGGTGGGGTGGGGGTGTCTTGCTATCTCCTGCAAGTCAAGGAAGCCAGGGAGCTACTGGCCGCGGGCACGCTGACCAAGGCGCTAGAGATCGGGCAGGTGATCAGAGAAGCTCGCGAGAAGGGCACCAATCCGGTGGCGGAGGCGGTCAAAGCCGTTGATGGCTGGTTACTTTTTCAGGGTGAGGTGGCTTCCTCCGAGATAGCCGATGAAGAGTCGTATGCCTTCGGATTGGGGAGTCACGAACTGAGAGGTCTGGGCGATCACCAGGGGCACACCTTCAAGATTTGGTACAAGAACGAGTATCATGTGAGTTGGATGGACGGCCAACCATTTGCTACTAGTCCAGACTCGCTGATCATGGTACACTTGGAAACTGGTGAGCCTGCCATCAGCTACGATTTCTCTGTGGGTGACCGGGTGGCCGTCGTGGGGCGGAGAGCCCATGAGGTTCATCGTACGGACAAAGGGATTGAACTGTTGGGCCCCAGACATTTCGGGTTTGACTTCGATTACGTGCCCATAGAGGACAGGCTGAGAGAGCTAGGCTCTTGAGGGAGTCCCGTCAGAGTGACTTTTGCCTTGGAGGATTGACATGGCTAAGAGCTTTGATCTGGAGAAGTTGATAGTTGACGTTTTTGCCCCTCAGCCTGGGGAGAAGGTGCTGGTGATGAGCGATTTCCCTCACGGAGAGTTGAGCGACCATAACATGTGGGCGGATCGGCGCAAGATGGCCAAGGAATGGCACTCGGCCTTCCAGCGGTTGGGGAAGAAGCTGGGTTTCGATGTACATCCTGTCCTCACCTACCCAGCTACAGGCGGCAACAACGCTGACCTGCCGCAAAAGGGAGAGATGGAGGGCAAGGAGGTCCGCTTCGAAGAAGTACTGTTAGACACCAACATAGCCGTTGCTCTCACGGAGTACTCGGCCTCGGCCCCACTGATCGGATTCAGCAAGAAAGTGCCGAGCCTACGGGCCGCCAGCATGCCTAAAGTGATGAGGAGCATGGAGCAGACAGCCCTTGCAGCGGACTACAGCGAGGTGGCGCGCAAGAGCCATATGCTGGCAGCCAGACTTGACCGAGCCGATGGCGTGAGGGTGGAGTTCTCCACTGGCCATCACGCGTACTTTGACCTTCGGAATCGGCATGCCGAGGCCGATGACGGCCAACTCCACGCTGACAAGACGGGCATGCGGCTCATCAATCTGCCCAGCGGTGAGGCCTGCATTGCTCCTTATGAGGGCGAATTGGAGGGCAAACCCAGCCGGACCGAGGGCACAATACCCGCCGAGTATGATGTTGAACTGGTTCTCTACAAGGTGGAGCAGAACCGCATCGTGGAGGTGATCGGCGACGGTCCCAAGGCTGCTGAGATGCGGGATTACTTCGCCGTAGATGCTGCGCGGCGCAACATTGCAGAGCTAGGCCTGGGCTGCAACGACAAGGCGGTCATCTCCGGCACTGTACTGGAGGATGAAAAGGTGCTGGGCATGCACTGGGCCTACGGCCGCAGCGATCATATCGGCGGCGTCACCGGCGTGGCTGAGTTCAGCGATCCCAGTCACGTCGTACACCAGGACATTGTGCATCCCAAGGGTGGTTCCATGGAAGTGGCAAGCCTGGTTCTGGAATACGAGGACGCGACCACTGAAGAGATAATCAGGAACGGTGAGTACACCATCTTCTGAGCCCGGGAGTGGAGAAGCAGTTCGACCAAGGATCTGTCTTCCGGGCTTCAGGATCGTATCAGAATCACATCCGCGTTTGACCTAGAGAACTTAGTGCTAGACAAGGAGGATAGCGTGCCGGGTCTGCCGTCGCTTGGAGTACCTGAACTGCTGATCGTGCTCGTGATCATCCTGCTCGTCTTTGGTGCCGGGAAGCTGCCCGAAATCGCAAGAGGGCTCGGCAAAGCCGTCGGGGACTTCCGCCGCGCAAGCCAAGGACTGGATCTGGAAGAACCGCAGGAGAAGGCACAGAAAGAGACGGAGAGCTAGTCTGTTCCCACAAGACTGCCGCGCTCTGGTCTACCGCATAGATGAGTGGAGAAGCGCTAGGGCGAGTAGCAATCCCTATGGGTATCCCACAATCTCCTTCTCTGGGGGATAGGGATACGTGCGCTTACTATGGGCCAGCTTCGCGTCAACGAGAGCTTCAGCGACCTTCAACGCAATGCTGGCGGGATCGATCACCGGAACGTCGTGGCCCTTTTCGCGTAGGCCGTTCTTGACCTGCTCATCCAGACCCGCCAGCCCGGTGCAGCCCAGCACGATGACGTGAGCACCATCCTCTTCGATGGCCTCCATAGCCTTGTCCACCATCCGGGACACGAACTGCTCGCGGCCCTTTTCCAGATCGAGTACAGGTAGGTCTATGGACCTGGCGGAGGCCAGTTTCCAGCCGACCCCATACTTCTGGGCGTGAAGCTCCAATTCCGGGATAAGGCGCTCCAGCACGGTGACCACCGAGAACTTGTGACCTAGCATGGCCGCCACATGCATGGCCGCCTCGCACGGACCTATCACCGGGATGGAGACCACTTCCCGGGCGGCATCCAGGCCAGGGTCGCCGAAGCAGTTGATGATCACGGCGTCAATGCCTTCTTTCTCTGCCTCGCGAACCTTGGCGATGACGTCGGGTATGGCCACGGCCTCATCGTAGGCGGACTCGACTGAGGCTGGGCCTGAATCCAGAAAGACGTTGCTTATCTCGGTGTCAGGCCTAGCAACTCGTTCGAACTCCTCGAGGATCATGGGTCCGAAGCTCTCGGTTATTATGGGAGTCACTGCTCTGATCTTCATTTCTTCCTCCCGCGCTCCGAGCGACAGGATGCGTGCACAGAGATACAGCTATTGCCCGTACCGCTCCTCGACAGGGACCCAGTCTACGTCATAGCCGAAATACCGAGGTCCCACCAGTTCTAGGCCTTCCGGGGTCCGCCACTTCTCATTGCAGGGGATGCCCAGCACCGTCACTCGGAAGCCATAGCGTAGAGTCTCGGTGGTGATAGGCTCACCGGTCTCCGTCTCCAGAACTGTGATCAGATCCGGCACCGAGACCATGATCTCCCCATCGATAATGGCCACCAGGTTCTCGTTCTGGAAGTTGAGCTCAAGGGTCTGGGAGTCGTAGTCGTCCACGCCCTCCATGATTGCCTCGCCCCTCGCGAAGCCCTTTTCCGTGCGACGTCGGACGTCTACTATCTTACCCCTGAAAACCTGAAAGCCGCCGACGGCCTCCCTGACTGTCTCGACCACGTTAGCCTTGGATTCTCTAGCCTCCCTTATGGTACGGCCGATGTCCTCCACGAGGGTCATCGTATTGGGTACCGCCCACTCCTTCAGCTCCTTCCCCGTCGTGGCGTAGCAGGCGATCATGGCCGCGCAGCCCATGTCGATGGTAATGCTCCGGGAGAAGGTTTCCGTCCAACGGTTGTTGATGGTATTGAGGATTGCGCTGTTGCCCTTCTCGTCGCCGATGGCGAACGGGGTGGACGAGATGCCATATAGAGTAGCGGTTACCATTTGCAGCTCCGGGAAGGCCCGCCCCATACCGTCGCAGTCCACCATGGGGATACGCAGCCGAGCCGCCACGGTCAACGGGGTGACGGAGTTCAATCCCCCGGCCTCGGCGGACATGGTCGCCGTGATCTTCTGCCCCAGATAGCTCTCCAAAGCATGGAAGGCTTTGATAATCTCGTCTCCTTTGGGCAACTTCTCCACCATCACCGTAGGGGCGCCCATCATGGCAGTGGGCACAATCAAGGCATCATCGTCTATCTCATCCAGGGAGAGCAATTCCACTGGACCGAACTCGCTAATGGCCTGAATGCCCATCAGCTTGCCGATGTAGGGGTCGCCGCCCCCGCCGGTGCCTAGCACAGCCGCTCCCAGGGCGATATCCTCGATGTTCTCTGGATGTAGCAGTCTCATTTCAACTCATCCTTTCTCCAGGGTGTCTCCTCATAGGGCCAAGTCGCCTACGGCCTTGACGCGGATCTTCACGGCATTGCTAGGCAAGTAGGCCAGCGGGACTTCTTCAACATCCACGATGGTGATCGTCTTTTCGTCGGCTCCGGCAGCTATGGCCTTGTCTGTGGCCTCCTGTCTGGCTTGGGCCAGAGCTTCATCCCGAGGAAGCTCCGCCAGGGCGAACACCCGGTCCGTCTCGCCTCCGACCTGAGCTATGGCCGCACCGATGGCGTTGGCCACAGGGAAGTGCTCGGGCTTGATCATCTCCGAGGTTCCCTCGACTTGTCTGGAGACCAGGATAGTACCGCCGCCAACGAGAATCAAGGGAACCGGCGCAGCGCTGGTCTTCATCCGATCCACGGCGGTTTCCACCATGGACTGTATCTCGTCGAGGGCTTCGCGAACGAACGTGGCATCCAAGCTCTTCACCGCGCTGGCGTCACCGATGTCGACCAACCCACCGGCAACGGCCAGGTCCGTGGTGGTCAGCACATCACCCCCAAACACCAAACCCTTGGTGGTGAGCTCATAGCCGACGCTTTGAGGTCCGATCTTCAGAGGGTCTTGCGAGACTATGCTTCCTCCGCCCAACCCAAAGGAATAGACGTCGGGCATCCGGAAGTTGGTACGAACGCCACTGATTTCCACCGCCACAGAAGCCTCGCGCGGGAAACCCCGCAGCAACATGCCCACATCCGACGTTGTCCCTCCAAGGTCCACGACCATGGCATCTTTCACCCCGGACAAGAAAGCGGCTCCTCTCATGCTGTTTGTGGGTCCCGAGGCGAAGGTGAGAACCGGGTACTTCTCCGCGTATTCTGCGCTCATCAAAGTGCCATCGTTCTGGCTTAGATAGAAGGGCGCATCGATCTTCATATCCGCAAGGGCCTTCCTGAAGGAGTCCACTATCGCCTTGGCCAACTCTCCTAGGCAGGCGTTGAGGATGGCCGCGTTTTCGCGCTCCAAAATGCCCATGCGCCCTATCTCGTGAGATAGGCTGATCGACACATCTGGCAGCTCATTTTGAATGATCTCCGCCGCCCTCTCTTCGAAGGAGCCGTTCACAGGAGAAAAAACCGCGGAGATGGCCACTGCTCGAATTCCTTTGGACTTGATGTCTTTGGCCACTTCGCGAATCTCGTTCTCATCCAGAGGAGCTATCTCTCTGCCGTCGAACTCGTGACCGCCATGAACCAGGTATTTGTGGTTTCCGATAGTATCCCTCAGATCAGGGGGCCAGTCGACCATAGGGGGCAGACATTCGGTGGCAGGCAGTCCAACCCTGATGGCAGCGGTCTGCATCAGTCTCTTTTGCTCCACCACGGCGTTAGTGAAGTGAGTGGTGCCAATCATTACAGCTTTGATTTCGTTTGTGGGGATCTTTGTCTCCTCTAGTACGGTCCTTATCGCTGTGGTGATCCCTGTGGTAACGTCCGCTGTGGTCTGTGTCTTGAACCAGCCGATGACTGTAGTCCCGTCCATCAACACCGCGTCCGTATTGGTGCCTCCCACATCAACGCCGATTCTCATGACAATGTCTCCTTCCTTTGCAGATGAACTTCAGTGTGAACAGTCGCTGTTGTTAGTCAAGAGCTGCTCTTGTTGGCCACGGCCCTTGTCTTCATCTCCTTCGCCATCTCTCGCGTCGCGTCCTCCAGAAGTTGGAAGTACGTCTCTTCGTCTGTCATCAAGAGAAGCTTTCTGGAGTCCACATCTTCCTTGAGTTGGCGCAGGAACTTGTCGTCTTCCAATTCCCCGCCCTCCAGGGCGCACCCTATTAGCCTGGTGGCAGCATCAATCAGGCGAAAGGTGCCATATAGATGTGGCTCGTTAACCAGGAGATGGGCGCTCGAAAAGAGAAAAGCAAGGATCTCATAAAGATCCTCTTCGGACACCACCATGCGCTCAGTCATGACACCCACTCCTTCCCATACTCATCCATGAACGCAATCTCGTTCAACTCCAACCTCGGAGGAGGTTCGGGGTCCTCCGCGGGGTAGCCCAGGGTGACGACCAGCATGGGTTCAACGTTCTCCGGGAGATCCAGAATCTCGCTGACGGCAACCTTGGCATAGGACAGCGCGACACAGGTGCCGATGCCGATCTCATAGGCAGCCAGCATGATATTCTGGGCTGCGATGGAGCAGTCCGCCACATACAAGGCCTCTTTCCAGGGGTTGGCATCTGGCTCTTTGTCCGCACAGATGACGATAAAAGCAGCGGGCATGGCGAAAATGCCGGGGGCGAACTTCCTGATCAGCTCCCTTTGCGGTGGTGAAGTGACCACCACAAACCTCCAATTCTGCTGATTGCCCCCCGATGGGGCCCATCTAGCTGCTTCTAGAAGCCTCTCTAGCTCCTCCTTCCCTATTGGTTCATCGGTGAACTGCCTTATGCTTCTTCTACCCTTGATGGCGTCAAAGACATCCATGACCGGAACCTCCACGAGATTTCACAGGGCGACCTCCCTCAGTCGTACAGGTGACAGGCGACCAGATGCCCGTCCTCCAATTCCTTCAACACAGGTTCCTCTTCGGTGCAGCGATCACTCCCTCGCGCGGGGCAGCGCGGGGCGAAACGACAAGCGCCCTCTTGGCCGCCTAGCGTCGAGATCTCCCCCTCCAAGATGATCTCCTCTGGCTGGTATTCAGGGTCTGCCACTGGCATCGCCGAGAGCAGAGCTTGCGTATAGGGGTGCATCGGATTCTGGAAGATGTCCTCCACGGCAGCAAGTTCCAGAATCTTGCCCATATACATCAACGCAACGCGATCGCAGATGTAGCGGATGACCGCCAGGTCGTGGGAGATGAACAAATAGGTCAGGTTCAGTCTCTTCTGTAAGTCGAGCAGGAGGTCTAAGACTTGCGCCTGCACTGAGACATCCAGTGCCGAGGTTGGTTCATCCAGAATCAACATCTTCGGCTCCAGGGCCAGAGCGCGAGCGATGCCAATCCTCTGTCTCTGACCACCGCTGAACTCGTGGGGATACCGGAAGAGGTGGTCTTCCATCAACCCCACCAGACTGATCAACTCGCGTACTCTGTCTTCCAGGGCGCGGCCCTTGCCCCGCTTGTGAATCAAAAGAGGCTCGCCGACGATCCTCTTCACGGTCATCCTGGGGTTCAGTGATGAATACGGGTCTTGGAAGATCATCTGCATCTCTGCCCGCAGATGGCGCATCTCCGATTCGGAGAGCTGACACAAGTCCTGACCTTCGAAGATAATCTCGCCCTCCGTGGGCTCGATGAGACGCAGGATCGTCTTTCCCACGGTCGTCTTACCAGATCCTGACTCCCCCACAAGTCCGAAGGATTGTCCTTGCTCGACGGTCAAGTCAACGCCGTCCACGGCTTTGATGTAGCCCGCTTGTCTCTGGAAGAGGCCTCCCTTCACCGGGAAGTACTTCTTCAGTTTTCTTACGTCCAACAAGACTTCGTCCATGAGAACTTCCAGCTAGGCGTAAAGGAAGCAGCTGACCTCATGACCAGGTGCCAGCGCTGTAGGTTGCGGCGGCGGTTCCTCTGCACAGCGAGGCATGGCGTGTTCGCAGCGAGGGTGAAACCTGCAACCCGGCGGTGGATCGAGGAAGTTGGGGACCGTGCCTGGAATCCCTTTGATCTCTCCCTTCTTGGTGCCATACGTGGGGATGGCGTTCATCAGACCCACTGTGTACGGATGCTTTGGATCCTTGAAGGCATCCAGGGCGCTGCCGCACTCCACGACTACACCGGCATACATCACCGCCACGCGTTGGCACATCTTGGCTACGACCCCCAGGTTGTGCGTGATGAGGAGCACCGAAAGGTCCAGCTCCTGCACTAACTCCTCGATGAGCCGCAGAATCTGGGCCTGAATGGAAACGTCCAGAGCGGTCGTCGGTTCGTCGGCGATGAGCAGGCTGGGCGTCCCTGATAAGGCCGTGGCGATCAGTACGCGCTGCCTCATCCCACCGCTGAATTGATGGGGGTAATCATCGATCCTCTCCGCAGCATCGCCGATCCCGACCCTGCGAAGCAACTGCAGTGCTCGTTCCTTGGCCTCTCGTCGTAGCCTCCTGATGGCCGGCATGAGATTGCCCAGCCCTCCTAGGATACTCAACCTGGAGGCCTTTGAGGTGTCGGTCCTGGAACCGATGATGTCTACCATCTGATCGCCGATGGTGAACACGGGGTTCAGGCTGGTAGTGGGATCTTGGAAGATCATGGCGAGTTTCTTGGCCCTCAGCAAGCGCATCTCCTCGTCGGTTTTGTGAAGCACGTCTTCTCCCTCGAACAGGACCTGGCCGCTGGTGATCTCGCCAGGAGGGCAGGGGATCAGACGAGCAATGCTGAGGGCGGTCATCGTTTTGCCGCAGCCGGTCTCGCCGACCAGCCCCAGTATGTCTCCTCGCCACATCTTGAGGTTGACTCCGTTCAGGACCTTGGAGATACCATCAAAAGTACGGAAGTTGAGGCGAAGGTCTTTGATTTCCACCAACAGCTCGTTGTCCATGGTCGCGTTTGCTCTCGAGCACTACCGCCGTGCTCTAGGGTCGAGCACGTCCCTGAATCCGTCGCCAAGTATGTTGAAGCCAAACACGGTCAAGAACATCGCAATCCCGGGGAAGGTGGAGTACCACCAACCGTAGGGAAGGAACTCCCGCCCTTTGGAGATCATTGCCCCCCACTCGGGCACAGGGGGCTGTGCTCCCACTCCGATGAAGCCCAGCGCAGCCAGGCTGAGGACCGCGAAGCCGAAATCCATGGAGGCCTTGACCATGATGGCGGAGAGACAGTTGGGCAGGATGTGATTGAATATGATGCGGGGGCGGTTGGCGCCAATGCATCGCGCCGCTTCCACGTAGTCCTCCTCACGTATGGAAAGCACTTGAGCCTGGACCAAGCGACAGTACCCAGGCCACCAGGTGATGGACAGAGCCACCATGGCATGGAGAATACTGGGGCCAAGCGCGGCCGTGATTGCCAGGGCCAGGAAGATGCCAGGCATGGTCAACATGATATCTGTGAGGCGCATGATGAGTTCGTTGACCGCGCCGCCAAAGTAGCCAGCAATACCCCCCAGGATGATCCCAATGAAGCCACCCACCAAGACGATCACGGCTCCGGCAATGAGGGAGGTTTGAGTGGCCCAAATGGTGCGGGTGAAGACGTCACGCCCATATTCATCCGTGCCAAAGAGATTGTCGCGACTAGGGCCTTGCAAACGTATCTCCACGTGGGTGGTGAAGCCAGCGTCGTCCGGATACGGCACCCAGTACCTGCCGGTGAAGGCCACGAAGAGCAGAAAGATGATGATCGCTACACCCAGAACGGAGAGACGACTCTGTCGAAAACGATACAGGCTGCGTCTCCATTCCTCAATCAGGCCTTGGTTCTCTGCTCGCCAACGGCCCCACCAACCCCGGGCCCCCACCGCCACGCTCATGCGCCCTATCAACCCCCCTCAGGAAGAAGCCTACCCGTACCGGATCCGCGGATCGATCACTCCATAGGAGATATCGACCAGCAGGTTGACGATGGTGAAGAGCAAGCCGACAAACAGAGTAATCCCCATGATAGGCTGGAAATCCAACGTCATGGCGGATTTCACAGCATACAGCCCTACACCTGGCCAGTCAAAGACGGTCTCTATCATCACCGAGCCGCTCAACTGCCAACCGAAGAGGAACCCCAGCATGGCCACCGTGGCGATGAGGGCGTTCTTGAGCACGTACTTGAAGAGGATAACCCGCTCTGGAAGACCGCTTGCTCGAGCCATGGTGACGAAATCCCGTTCCATCACCTCCAGGATGTCTGCCCTCAGCAACCTGGTGATCAGGGCGATGCCGAACAAGGCCTGGCAAAACGCGGGCAATGCTATGTACTTCAAGGCTATGCCAAACTTGTGCAGGTCGGCCGCCAGCAAGCTGTCAACCAGAAGCATGCCAGTCACATTGGGAGGGAAAGGGACACGGGGGTCGAAGCGCCCGCTGATGGGCAACAGATGCCACGTCATGCCCAGAATGAGCTGCAAGATCATGCCCAGCCAGAAGACGGGCATGCTGATGGACGAGAGAGCGACTATCCTGGATACCTGGTCAGGCCACCTGTCCCTGAAGACGGCGGCGGCCATGGCCATGGGCACGCCAATGACCACCCCCAGCACTGTGGACACGAGGACCAACTCCAAAGTGGCCGGGAAATACCGCCTCAGGTCCATGGCCACCGGATGGCGGTTCATCATGGAGGTGCCGAGGTTACCCCTGAGGACGCCCTTCATGTAGGTGAGGTACTGCATGGGCAAGGGCTTGTCGACACCGAATTCCTCTTGCAGCTTGAGGATCTGTTCCGCGGTAGCCTGGGGTCCAGCGGCCAACCTGATCGGATCCCCCGGGACCAGGTGCGAGATGACGAAGGTTACAATGGACAACCCGATCAGCACGGGTATGATTAGTAGCAGTCGCCGTAACAAGTAGTAACGAAGTCCCACTTCTTTCCCTCTTTCAGGTGGGCCCACACACGACGGTGGAAACGTCCAACCGGCCAAAGCGAAAGCATCCTGAGTAGCGAAGCGTGTCGAAGGGTGCGGCCTAGCCACAGAGTGCTTGCAAGACCCCACGCCCAGCCGACTAACAGGGATTGGAATTCGCGTCTACATGGAGAGGGTAAGCTAACGCGTAGTGGCTCCCGATGCTGAGATACCAGCCTCAGATGGCAACCACCGGAACGCTAGCCCAGCAACCCGTCCAGTGTTCGTGGGCAGGTCGTGAGGGAGGAACCTTGGGAGAACCTCCCTCACCACTAAGCTGTCCGCTAAGCCTCCTCTATCCGCAAGGGCCAGAAGTCAAGAGCTATGTACCCAGTGTAGTCGTAGCCTTTGACCCGGTCCGAGAAGCCGAGCATATTGGGTATGGTGTAGACCATGATCGACGGGATGTCCTCCATGACCAGCCGTTGCATGTCCTTCACCAGTGCCAGCCGCTCTTCTTCGTCGGCCGTGCCCTCTGCCTGTTCAAGCAGGGCATCGAAGTCCGGATTCTTGTAGAAGGAAGCCGACTCGAAGCTGCCTCCCTCCGGTTTGTCCCAGAACTTGGAGTAGTACTCGTACCTCATCCACTGCGCGGCTACTGGACCCAAGTCATCGGCGATGCAGATCGTGTCTGCCCCGGTGTCCGGGAAAGTGGACATGGCAACCATGTCCGGCCAGACCTTGGGAACCAGGTTCAGCGTGATGCCGAACTGAGCCAGTGGCTCGGCCAGCATCGTGCCCATGGCCTCCTCGAAGGGCAAGCCCGTCACGTACACGAAATCCAGATCGAATCCGCCGTCGGCCCACTCTGTCTTGTCCAAGTATTCTCGGGCTTTCTCCAGATCCTGTCGATAAACCGGTTGGACGCTGGGGTCGTGGCCCGGCACGCCGTCGGGCAGACAGCCTGTCAGCAGCGGAGCCAGTTGCGGGCCACCTTGCGTGGCGACAAACCCTTCGTAGTCAAAGGCATGGGCCATGAACTTGCGGAAGTTGACGTCCGTGAAGGGCTCCTTCTGGTTGTTCATTCTGATATAGAAACTCAAGAAGCCCGCGTTTACCTCGGTGTGGGTCCCTGGATTATCGTCGATCAAAGACAGGTCGTCGGCAGCGACAGTATCAGCGGCGTCAATCTCTCCAGCCAGCAAGGCCATTCGCCGCTCCGCAGAGTCACGGATGATCCTCCAGATGACCCCATCAAGGCGGCCTTCTGCCGGCCAACCGCGCCAGTAATCTTCGACAGCCTCAAGCTCATAGACTGTTCCCGGCTCCCAGCGCTTGATCTTGAAGGGCCCCGAACCGGCTGCGTTCTCCAGCAGCCATGTCTCCCCCTTGTCGCCGTTAGACTCGTGGGCCATGACTTCCTCAGGGTTGGCGATGAAGGTCTGCCCCTGGTATCCCAGAAGCCAGGGTAAGTCGGCAAAAGGCGTGGTGAGGACTATGCGCAGGGTGTAGTCGTCCACAACCTCTATGCTGTCCTCGTCCATCACCGGCAGTATGTTGGCCGCTCGTGGTCTCTGGAACTCCAGTATGCCCTTGAGAGTCCATTCCACGGCGTCGGCCGTGAGTGGAGTCCCGTCGTGGAACACCGCCCTATCGTCGAGGTGGAAGATCCATTCTCTGACGTCGTCCGACACCTCATAATGGGTGCAGACGTTGGGCGACAGTTTGGGCGGCCATCCTTCCTGCCACCAGAGGGAGTCATAGACGGCCCTCATCATGCAGTTGATGGAGTAGTCGCCCCGATCTCGAGGATCGAGGGTTGGGATATCCTGGCCTCCCGAGTAGATAAAGGTTCCTGTCCCAGCAACCGCCGCAGGTGTCGGCGTGGGGGGTACGGGTGTCGGCGTCGCCCCAGGCGGCGGAGGTGCTGTGGTTGGAGTAGGCTCCGGCGGGGGGGCGGGTGCGCACCGGGCTACCAGCGCAGCGCCACCTCCCATCATCAGTTGCAGGAACCGTCGTCGTGTGACCTCTCGACGCAGCGCCTTTACCGCGTCACTCTCTTCTATCCTTGCCATCTTCTGATCTTTCCTCCTTTTCTAGCGCATGACTGTGACATCGTGGCTGCGGCTAGGGCTCAGGTGTGATCCAGTCTCCTTCAGCGGAGTCCGTGACTGACGGGTCCTGCCACCCGTTGCACGTGTCCCTAGCCGCTGAACCACACTGGACGAAAGCGACTGATTAACAGGCTATCACCCCCTCTCTCGATGCGTAGTAGGGTTCGTCCGCACTGACTAACCACCAGTTCTATGAAGAGAGAAGCCGCACCCAATCGCGAGCTTCTCCCGGAGGCAAGATAGCTGGGATCCAACCTGCCCCAATACCTCGTATGCAGACGAGATTCCAGAGAATATTACCGCACAGTATACCACACAATATCCCATCTGTCAAGCTCGGCTCTCGAGGCTGTTCAAGAAGGCTGTCAGACACAGATCCGGCGCCATTCCCGCTTCCCACGCCCCCACATCCTGAGTAGGGTCCGCAGGAGCCGTATCGAAGGACGCGGGGGCGCATCGAAGCACGTATCGAAGGGTAGCTGCGCAGTCCTGTACGAAGGGCGTATCGAAGGCAGCAGCGGCGTATCGAAGGGCGCAGCAGCGTACCTGTCCTGAGCGCAGTCGAAGGGTCGAAGCACGTGGGCAGAGGGCGACCAGGCGAACACCCGCCTGAGCATCCTGAGAGAAAGGGAAAACGCCCGGTCCACAGCGGGCGTCTGGTATGGGGCTTGTGGAATGGCTACTCGGCGCCGAGGATGAAAACTTCAGGCGTCTCGCCGGAGGTGAGGGCAAAGGTGGCCATTACCTGATCGGCTTCATCCTGGGGCTCGACAGGGATGTCGACTTGATCATAATCAGCGCCCTCGGGCCCTATAGCAGCGAGCCAGGCATGGATCTGGAGGTCCCCCACCTGGAACGGGCTGTAGGTCACATTCTTGACCTTGCCCTCATAGACCAGAATCTGCCTGGGTATCTCAGCGCCCAGCACGGTCACTGTCCCAGCGTCCTCAAAGTGTCCAGCAGGCATCCCGGTGCGGAAGGACTCCACCTCTTCACCCGCCCACTTGTATCCCACGAAGAGGAAGTACCCAGCCTCCTTGAACACAACGTGGTTGTTCCGGCCTTCGACAGCGTAGTCACGCGAGGGGTCCAGGGAGAAGCCATACTGGTCATTGACGTACCAGGGGACGTGTACTGGCGCCGGTGCAGTATCTAGGTCACCGGGCTTGCAGTCTCCCTCGAAGAAGTCCCATTCATCACACTCGGAGCCGTCCTGGAAGACGCAGACGCCGTACTGACCGTCCTGACTGTCGCGAACTTCGATGGTGCCACCCTGCTCCTCACAGTAGACGGAGGCTGGGTTAGGCATTCCGGGCTCTGGCTGCTCGGTTGGCTGGTCCACGACGGGGGTCTGGCAGGCAACCAGTGCCAGGGCGATCAGCAGAAGCAAACTCCCAATGAAGTGTTTTCGAAACATCGTTCTTCCTCCTACCTCTATTGTACTCTGTTTTCCAGATAATAGACGACGGAGGGGTGACGAAGGTTCCGGG
>NJBK01000020.1 GCA_005223035.1 Chloroflexi bacterium B3_Chlor | reverse complement strand
TGGGCGGGGTCTTCTACGCGGAGCAGAGTCGCAGCCTACAGCCGCCGGGTGTGCTCGCCGTGGACGCGGCCCAATCTCGAACCGCTGGCAAGGCGGCAGGTCTGTCGCAGGGAACGGCGGCTATGGCCAGTCCCTTGCGCTTGCTCACGAGCCAGGAACCGATCACCTCGACGTTGACGCCCACACCTACCTCAACGCCAACGGACACACCCACACCGACGAACACGGCTACGCCCACAGAAACGCCTGTGAGCCCTACCTGGACGCCCACCGCCACTCCTACGCCCACAGAGACCGATTTGCCTACAGCTACTTCCACGCCTACAGAAGCACCCACCGAAACTGCGACGCCTACCTGGACGCCCACGGCAACCCCCTGGGCACCCACGGAAACGGCGACGCCTACTGCAACGGCGACCATCACTCCTACTGTGACGGCCACGCCGACCGTAACCCCGACGGCGACTCCCATGCCGGTACCGCCTGCGCGAGCCGGGGAGCAACTCGATATGCGCAAGCTCGGCGAGCCACCAGTGGTGAGACCAGGGGACACCCTCACCTACACCGTGGCCCTAACCAACACAGACCAGCAGGAGCTGACCAGCCTGGTGGTCAAGGACCCGCTGCCTTCAGAGGTAACGTATCCGCCGCAGGAGAACGAGTGGCGATACAGCAAGCCGAAGCACGAACTGACGTGGCGGGTGGGCTCGCTTAACGTCAGCGAGGCCATCACCTCGTCGTTCTTCGTCACGGTGGGACAGGTGAGCGGGGACGAACTGGTCAACACAGCTGAGGCCACCGCCAAGGAGCTACCTGCTCCGGTCACGGCCACGGTAACCACCCAGGTGATCACGCCCGTCACCATCGACTATGTATACGATCCTCTCTACCGTCTCACGTCCGCCTCCTACTCCAGCGGTGAGACCTACAGCTACTCCTACGACACCGTGGGTAACAGGCTGACGATGGATTCTCCCCAGGGGAGCACAACGTACACGTACGATGCCGCGAACCGCTTGACCAGTGCAGGAGGCCAGACGTATACTTGGGACAACAACGGCAATCTGACCTGGGACGGGGTCCGCGGCTACACGTATGACCATGCCAACCGGCTGAAGCAAGCGATTGAGGGCACCTTGACAACGCAGTTCGCCTACAACGGGGATGGCGTTAGGGCCAGCAAGGCGGTAGACAGCGCCACCACCGAATACGTGGTCGACCTGGCAGCGACGCTGCCCGTGGTGATCAGCGACACCGACGCCGTCTACCTGTATGGGTTGGACATCATCGCGGAGCAGATGGCAGGGGCTGACAGATACTATTACATGCACGACGGGCTGGGAAGCGTGCGGCAGCTACTGGACAGCACAGGCCAGATAGCGGAGACCTACGCCTACGATCCCTTCGGCGTGCCGCTGGTGGGTAACGGGGTGGCCAACCCCTACCGCTTCACCGGCGAAGCGTGGGACTCCGAGGTGGAGTTGCTCTACCTGCGGGCCAGGTACTACCAGCCGGAGACGGGGAGGTTCATCACGAAGGATCCGTGGCGAGGCGCTGTGTCGCGGCCTACGACGCTGCAGGGCTACGCGTACGCCGGGAACAACCCTGTCGACTACACTGACCCAACTGGCCTCTTTGGCCCAGGGGCATTTCCAAAGCCTCCGCTCCCCGATGCCGACTACGTTCGCGAGGTAGCAGACACGTTCCACATACCCCCAGAGCTGCTCGGCGCTGTTCTGCAGACAGTGGTCGAGATTGACTACAATTTCGACGACTTCTTGGTAGACGTTGCTGTCCAGGTTCTTGTGATCGAGAGAGTGTGGGGTCCACCCGAGACGCAACTGCTGGCGGAGCTTGTTCTGAATGCCTTGCCTGAATCGGTCTCCACGGGATTGGCCCAGATGCAGTACGGCACCGCAAGGGGGGTCGAAGATTGGCTCGCCCAGAGGATTGCCCAGAACCCCGCCGACTGCGACAATCTGCAGATGCTTGAGCGGTTGCCTCAGACACAGAATCGCCTGCAGCTTTCTTTCCAGCTGCTGAGACGTGATCAAGCCACAGTCTACGCGGCGGCGCACCTGCGCCAAATCACGGAGCATAGATTTGGAGGGCGCGTAAGCGTTGTGGCGCTGCGCGATGAGCAGACGGCCCTTGTGGCTTCGCTATACAACGCTGGTATGTATAGCCCCATTAGGCACTACTCGGAGAACAAGTTCGGGAACTACATAATGAACAATGACCTATTTGACGCCTGGCGGAGCAGGCTGGGCATCGCACCACGATACCAACATGATGTTGGGAGGCCCTAGATGAAGAGACGGTATGTTGTCACTGGCGCTCTACTGGCGCTCATTCCACTGGCGCTATGTGCAGCATTGGCCGCCCTCTATCTGGAGCTCTTCGTGGGATTTGAGACGGAGCCTATGATCCTCTTGCCCAGCGACGCCGAAGTGAGCTCGATTATGTCTGGGTATGCGTATGCACAGGCTTTCGTGGATGAATGGCAACCAGGTCTTCACCTTACAGCGGTATATGCCCGCTACGGCGAGGATAGCCAGGGAAGGCTCGTCACAACTGGAGACATCACCTATTTGTTTGCCGGAACCAGAGAAGACTGGCTTGCTGGGATCGCCAGTTTAGTGCGCGTTCACGTCCTTGGAGCGACAGTGGTCCTGGACGCCGACACCAGGATGATATCATACTTTCGACCAAGCCACACTGACCGTCATTTGTGGGGGCACATGCATCCCGACGAATGGGGAATATCGGAGGAAGACCTGTTGCAGGTTGCTGAGGAGCATGGGGGGAGAGAGTTTCGCCGCATTCATCCCGGCGCCGAAATCGCCGTTGAGGTGGCCGGGCACCATATGGGGGATGAGTGGCTTCAGACCTACTTCTCAGATGAGCGCAGACTCTGGATTCTGATCGAACTTCACAGTCGCCAAATCAGCAGGGCACAGGGTGATGCCTCTGAGTTGTTCCCCTCATCCTGGCGTACTGTGGGAAGCATATCAAGATAATGAAGGGACCCAAGTCCGCAGCCGCTCGCAAGCACGGCACCCGAGTGGATGGGCGTTGGCTCAATGTCACCGTGGAGGAGCACAGGTGGGCGTGCACGGCCGTGTCCCAACACGAGGACTTCATGCCCTTTCTTGGCACTGGGCTATCTGCTCGTCACATGACGCTGCAAGACGTTGATCGTGTTCCGGTCGCCATTGACGAGCGGATGGCGTTCTATCTGGAAGAAGATACGGGGTGAGTGCCTGCGTCGCGACGTGAGAGAGAGGGCACTAGGTACGAGTCGAACCTTAACAACGCAGTTCGCCTACAACGGCGATGGGGCAAGAACCAGCAAGACGGTCGACGGAACGACGACCGACTACGTCGTCGACCTGGCGGCGACGCTGCCCGTGGTGATCAGCGACACCGATGCCATATACCTCTACGGGTTGGACATCATCGCGGAGCAGTTGGCACAATCGGATAGGTACTACTTACGTGCACGACGGGCTGGGGAGCGTGCGGCACCCTTCGACTGGGCTCAGGGCAGGGCTTGTGGACAGCACAGGCCAGATAGCGGAGACCTACGCCTACGATCCCTTCGGCGTGCCGCTGGCGGGTGACACGGTGCCCAACCCGTGGCAATTCACCGGCTAGGCATGGGACGCCGAGGTGGAGTTGCTGTACCTGCGGGCCAGGTACTACCAGCCGCGGACGGGGAGGTTCATCACGAAGGACCCGTGGCCAGGGGATGTTCAGCGTCCGGGTACGCTGAACCCCTATTCCTATGTGACGAATAGCCCGGTAAACCTGAGGGATCCAAGTGGACTGAACGGCCCGGGGCCCCTGTTTCCAGAGCTGCAGGAGCCAGCAACTGACACGCGCTCTCAGGGCATTCCCCCCGTCGTCAGCTACATCCACGGGCAAATGGTGGGCAACGCTCAGGGGCCCATTGTGATGTGGATCTGGCTGTTGAATGAGGCGAGTGCCAGCCGGAACCATATCGCTGACTGGCCAAGTTGGACCCCTGTCCTAGGACAACTACAGAAAGCCCCAGGTATTGAGGACATCAGCGCCAAGGCATTGGCCCTGGGGGCGTTCGGCTACATGGTCCGTCAAGATGGACCCTGGGATCCGAAACCGCACATCAGATCACGGTTCTACATGTGGTACTTCCACCAGGTCGGAGAGCACTGGTACTACTACGACATCTGGGGGAACATCATGTTTGGCTACCTGGGCGCCGCTGCGGGATTCTCCGAATCGGAACTCATGAACGGTGCGGGCCTTGAGCAGATTGGCTCTGACATCGGGTATACCGTCCGGCAAAAGAACCCTTGTCGTCTGCCAAGGCCCCGGCCCATCTTCCACTTCCTTCGACTGAGGGCTTGGGATCATCCCGAGGACCGAGTAACGGCGATGATGGGCATCCGCCTCTGGCGCGCCTTCAATATCAATGTGACATCGTACCATATCATGCAAGCGGTCGGGGAGGCTGGCGACAAGAACGCCATACAGAGATGGGAGGAACCGCCCTTCTAGTAGGAGCCCAAATGAAGTCACTGAGCAGATCCGCACTAGCGCAGGTTGCAGGTCTCGCCATGGCCTGCATGGTTGCTGCGACGAGGTGCGCGCCGGAACACCAACCCACGACGAGGAGCCCTGTAGACATGAGGCAGTTGATGCTGGACGAATCAGTCTTTCCCCTAGGCTGGCACATCTGTGCGGGTCCAAGTCGGATACCCGAGCTTGAGCGGGGCGAGAGCGAGTCCTGGTACATGGGGTTCTGCCCTGAGGGATTCGACGGGCACATTGGGGCTACACAACACGAGTTGCTTAGATACCGGAACAAGGCCGAAGCCGGTCACAGCTTTCCCAGGCACGGGTTCCTAAACAGGGATCTCGTCACCCCGTGGGCGGTGCCACGAACTTGGTCGTACGAGAGTCCGCTGGCAGATCACTTCAAGGTTGCATGCGCTGACGTGAACATACTTGGGGTCATCTACCGGAACTGCCAAGCTGTCGCCCAATATGATGAATACATCTCCTTCCTCAACGGTTACGTGGGTCCCCAGAGCATGACGCTCGGAGATCTCGAACGCATTCTTGTTGCCATCGACGAGCGGATGGCCTTCTATCTGGAAGAGGATACTGAGTAACTGTGTCACTTCTCACGCCAAGCATGGTCACCCGCTCACGGAAGGGGCAGCAGCCAGGCTGCTCCTTTTCGCGCTGGCGAAGTCGTAGAGGTCAGAGCATGTTTGGGATCACAACGGCAACCTGACCTCGGACGGCGTCCGCAGCTACACGTATCACCATGCCAACCGCCTGAAACAAGTGATCGAGGGTACCTTAACAACGCAGTTCGCATATGATGGGGATGGGGTAAGAACCAGGAAGACGGTTGACGGAACGACGACCGACTACATCGTCGACCTTGCGGCGACGCTGCCCATGGTGATCAGCGACACCGACGCCGTCTACCTCTACGGCCTGGACATCATCGCCGAGCAACTGGCACAATCCGACCGATACTACTACGTGCACGACGGGCTGGGAAGCGTACGGCAGCTAGTGGACAACACAGGCCAGATAGCGGAGACCTACGCCTACGATCCCTTCGGCGTGCCGCTGGCAGGTGAGGAGGTGGCCAACCCGTACGGCTTCACCGGCGAGGCCTGGGATGCGGAGGTGGAGATCGTCTAGGAGCGTATCAGCGAGGGGCAGCCGCGGCTAGCTACTTGGGGGACCGTGCACCTAGGTCAGCTCCCGATACGTGCTTTCGCTTCGCCTCACCACTCGCGCTACGATGATGACTCGCTCGTCGTGAAGAACGACGTAGATCACCCGATAGTCGCCCACCCGGATGCGGAAAGTGCCCTTGGGAGCCGCTCGGACTGGATGGCACCCGACTGGCCGAGGGTTGACGGCGAGTTCATCGATCGCTGCCACGACTCGGGCACGATCCTCCTTGGGCAGGCCGGCAAGCGCCTTCTGTGCTCGGCGCTCTACCTCAACCCGGTAGGTCATCGCTGCCCTCTGCCAGCTCCCGTTTCACCTGCTCCCAAGGCGTTGTCTCCCTTGCTCCGTAGGCTGCGAGTGCCTCGCGGGCGGCGAGAGCGTCTTCCAGTTCCTCCAATCGGCGCAGGTCCTCAATGCTGATTACAGCCGCTTTGGGTTTTCCTCGGCTGGCGACGATAATCCGCTCGCGACCGTAGGCCGCTCGGTTCAGGAACTCTGAGAGGGCCTTCTTCAGTTCGCTCACGCTTGTCACGGTCATGGTGGTTTCCTCTTAGTCATTATGGGGCTTAAGACCAGTATACCCATTGTGGCCTCAACAGTCAAGCGGAAGGCACACTTCTCCACAGAATTGGTAGGCTGTGCGTGGGAGCCAGCGCGTCCGGAGTCGGGCAGGAGTCAGCACCTGAGTTTGTCAGCCGAGCCGCGCGTAGCGCCCACTACGAGCCCTTACGGCTCCGCCAGGCTTGGTGTAAGTCACCGATGCTGTCGAAAACCAGGTCGGGCTGGTAGGGTGAGGTGGCCAGTTCCTCGCGGTCGCTGATGCCGCTCAGCACCAGGATGGTGGTCAGGCCAGCTTCCTTGCCGCCGAGGACGTCGGTCTCCAGACGGTCGCCGATGATGGCAGTGCCCTCTGGTGTGACTCCCACCTTCTCCATGGCCAACCGCAGGAGGATCGGCTGGGGCTTACCTATAGTGAGAGGAGAGATGCCGGTGGCGGCCTCCAGAGCAGCAAGGGTGGCCCCGGTTCCTGGCACCAGGCCCTGCTCGGTGGGGAGGGTCGTATCGGGGTTGGTGCCGATGAAGGTCGCTCCGGCCCTGATGGCCAGCGTGGCGATCTCCAGCTTCTCGTAGGTGAGCTCCCGGTCGAGGCCCACCACCACGAAGTCCACGTCTTCGTCCGTGATGACGAATGCCTGTTCCCGAAGCGCGGAGATCAGTCCGGCCTCACCTATGGCGTAGACCCTGGCGGCTGGTTGAGCGACCTGGGAAAGATACAGCGCCGTGGCCTGACCCGAGGTGAGGATGCGATCCTCAGTGACTTCGATGTCCATGGCTCCCAACTTGGCGACGTACTGCGTGGGTGTGAGGGTGGAATTGTTGGTGGCCAGGATGAAAGGAACACCTTGCCTTCGTAGATGGCTCAGGAACTCCTTTGCGCCACGCAGAGGTTCTCGGCCGCAGTAGAGCACCCCATCCATGTCGATGATGAGATTCTTGACAGTTCTCAGCTTCTCCGGATTCTGATCCCGCATATGATCCTCGTGACGTCGCCTTGCCTCAAAGGTCCGTCTCTGACAGCGCTACCAGGTGGCAGGTATCGTTGAGCAGCACGAGCCGGTATTCATCGCCTTGGGCGTCCACGATGCTGATGGCCGCGTTGTCCTGGCCGATCTTCCAGAAGGAGGAGTTGTCCAGCCCGAGCACTGCACAGATGAGGGCCCGATTGACCACCATGTGTGATACTAGTACTACGGTTTCTTCAGCGTGGACTGTGCACACCTGCTCCACCGCCATCCCTGCTCTGCTTCGAACCTGTTCCAGGCCCTCGCCTTCGGGGAACTGAACCAGATGGGGAGCCTCGAGCCAGGTTTGGTAGAGATCACTGTGCTGGGCAGCCACTTCCTCTGGAGAATGCCCAGCCCATGCGCCGTAGTCTATGTCAGTCATGCCCTCCAGGTGACTGGTCTCCCGCCGGCAGGCCTTGGCGAGGGGCTGAGCCGTCTGGAGCGCTCGCTTCAAGGGACTGGAGTATATGGCCTCGATTCTCCAGGTGGACAGTCGGCTGGCGACCGCTTGAGCCTGAAGGCGTCCCCTCTCGTTGAGCTCGATATCCATCCGACCACGAAACCTTTCCACCCGGTTCCATTCCGTCTCCCCGTGGCGCACCAGGATCAGGCGAGTCATCGCGTTACCTCGCTCCCTCGTAGTCGGCGACGGTATCGATATCGAGAAACAGGTCTTCCTGCTCTGCTTCCACCGTCTCCATCTCATCTTGATGTCGCCGGATGACTTCCCGTCCTCCTTGATCTCCCTCCATGGTCAGAAGTTCGGGAAAGAGGGAGTTGCTGAAAAGCACAGGGTTGCCCCGCCGCCCTCGATAGCTCGGGGCCACGACGGGAGCCAATGTGCGGCGGTACCTCTTCAAGATGGTATCGATCAGCTGAGGGGTCACGTTGGGCTGGTCGCCCAGCAAGAACAGGCAAGCCTCGTAGTTTGCAGGAAGTGCTTGTAGTCCAGCCCTGACTGAAGTGCTGAGCCCGCCTTGCCAGTCTTGGTTGATCACCACTCTGACTGGACGATTCCGTAGCAGTTTGCCAATTCGCTCAGCTCGATGGCCCAAGACCACGATCGTCTCATCCACGGCTGACTCAAGGGCGGTGTCTACCACGTGTTCCAGCATTGTGGCCTCTCCCCAGGGCAGCAGCTGTTTGGGAGAGCCGAAGCGTCGCGACTCGCCCGCGGCCAGAACGATGACCGCCATTCTCCCCCAGGCTTCCTCGATGGGGTCTTGCTCGGCGACTGAACCCAGGAGGACCCGATGAACTCGTGGTTCCTCGAGGAGCAGTTGAGCGATCTCACGCGCGGACTGGAGTTGACCTTCTGTCACCTTGTTGATGAGGGGGATGACCCTGGCCTGTGGGGGGACGTTTTTCATGCCCCCTTCAGGATGGACCAGGACGCTGGCTATCGTCTGGGGCGTGATCGGTTGGCCCAGTTCGAGGTCGGCCAGTCCGGCCACCATCTTCGGACGGTAGACGGCCTTCTCATCGAGGGGCTTCGCGACAGCATCTACGGCCGCCACGGGCACCAGGATTGTGGTGCTCGCGGGCATTACCGGCTCGTGGGCAGCTGGTGCCTTCAACGATCGTCCTTTGGCCCCGTCGGCCTCCACGATCACCGCATCCACCTCCGGAAGGGCGACCAGATCATCGACCAGCAACGGATCCACACCCGCCAATTTTCCTTCGGCTTCTCTCAACTCTGAGGCCACAGTGATGTGACTGCGTTCCCTCAGCGAAGCTCGAGCCTTTTCTAACAGAGTCTTTCCGTCAGGCTCCAGAATCGTATGCTCGCTTCGCTGGTCCCGACGAACCATAGTCGTCGTGGTGGTGATCACCTTCCATCCGTCAGAGGTGAGTTCGCCAGCCAGGCGAAACATAGCGGTGCTCTTTCCACCGGCGCCTACGAGGGCGACCACATCGCCGCGACCTATTCCTATGGCTTTGCTCAGACGCATTCTCACCGGCTTCCTGAGGGTCCAGTCGGTAGGCTGGAGATGGGCGCTTCGAGGGAGAGATGTGTGTTCACCAATGCTTCCAAAAGGCCAGAGTAAGACGTGTACGACAGGTTGCCAACCTGTCGTACGGCAGGAACGGATCGGCGCTCCCCGATCGGATCCCTATCTCAGGGCATCTCGAGGGCCGGGGTTGGACAGCGGGTAACACAGAGCCCGCAGCCCTGGCATAGAGTCCCGTCTAGATGCGCTTTGTCCCCGTCAACAGTGATGGCGCCATAGACGCAGCTGGTCTCGCACAAGCCGCAGCCCGTGCAGAGGTCCACGTACAGCTTGGGCGGCAGGTGGGTCGTTCGGAAAGCACGTTCCTTCAGCTTGCGGATGGTCAGCCCTTTCACGTCGTTGACGGAGGCGTAGCCGTGCTCGTCGAGCCACTCGTTCATCTGCTGGGTTATCTTGCCAAAGACGCTTGGGCCGCGAAGGATCGCTGCCGTGCACAGTTGCACCGCTGACGCTCCCACCATGAACATCTCAATGGCATCCGTCCCCCGCGAGACGCCACCCACCCCAAAGATGGGCAGATCGACGGTGCGGGCGATGTCGAAGACACATCGCAGAGCAAGGGCCTTGATCGCTCGACCCGAGAGCCACCCGTACCCCTCCTTGCTGCCCATCAGAGGTAGCCCGGTTTCGACGTCTATCCCCAGACAGGGCCCGAAGGAGTTGATGGCTGCTATGCCATCGGCACCAGCTTCCTGAGCTGCCTGGGCTGCCGCCTTCATCTCCCTTCCCAGAGGGCTGAGTTTGACGATGACCGGTACGTCCACCGCGTCCTTGGCCGCTTTGATGGCCTCGACCATGGGGCTGGGGTCCTCCCCTATGTAATGCGTGGAGAGTTCCAGGGCATCAGCGAAGGGCTTGACCTTGGGAGCCAACTCGGCTATCTCGTCGGCCGTATACCCCAGGCTGATGATCAGCGGAAGTCCCGTATCCTTGGCCTTGGGATACTCCTCTTCTATAAACTGCTCCGGTGGCAACTCCGACCATAGCTCCGTGTTCAGCATGGAGCCCCTGCCTACTTGCGCCATGCAGGGCTCTGGCACCACGGCACCGGTGGTGGATATGGTCTTGGCGACAATACCTCCTGCTCCACCTTCGGCGCAGGCCACCATAGCGTCGCCGTTCCAGGTGGGTGGGCCGGCAGCGGGCATCACAGGATTCTTGAACCGTATGCCACAAACCTCAACCTTCAGGTCTGCCATGTCGTTCACTCCTCATCTCTGGTGACTTCGAGCGCCGCTGCGGCAATGGCCCAGCTCACCAATCCCCACGTTCCTGCTGAGATGACGATAGCCAGGAATAGGGACAGCAGCGACCGGGAGGTGTAGGTGGGACGGGCGATCCATCCCACCAGTGCCATCAGACCCGCTATCGTGGCGAACAACACCCCGATCTTTATGGGTCCACTGAGCCGCTTCCACCCGGCACGAAAGCGGTTCATTGACATCTCTTTCGAACTGTGATTCTCCATGGCCTGTCTCCTGATCCAACTTCACATGCGAGCCCACACCTTCTGGGCCAGGTCCCGCGAGCGAGCTGTGATTGCTTCCTCGTCCAAGGTCAGCAACTCTCGGTCCTTCATCAGAACTCTGCCGCTCGCAATCGTCGTGCTCACCTGACCACCGTTCATCCCGAAGATGAGGTGCCACGGCAGATTGCCAGCATCCAGGGGGGTCGTGGGCACATAGTCGAGGAGGATGATGTCAGCACTGGCGCCAACCGACAGCTCGCCCAGTGGCTTCGAGAAGAAGAGATCTGCGATCCACGAATTGTTCCTTACCGCCATCTCCAGCACCTGATCGGCTCCCATCACCCGTGGGTCCTCCTGGGCCAGCTTGTGCAACAGATACGCCGTCTCCATCTCGCTAAACATGTTGTTGGAGAAACCATCGTTTCCCAAACCCACCTCGATGCCGCGCCGCAGCATCCTCAGTACGTGGGCGACGCCCACAGCATTGTTCATGTTGGAACGGGGGTTGTGAACGACCTTCGTTCCCGTCTCTCGTAGAGTGTCTGTCTCGAAGGCGTCTATGTGAACGGCATGGGCAGCGATGGTCTTTGGCCCCAGTATGCCCGCCTTTTCCAGTCGTTCGACGACCCGCAATCCGGACTTCTTCAAGCTGTCGGCCACATCTGCCTTGTCCTCGGCTACGTGGATGTGAAAACCCACGTCCAATTGGCCGGCGGCTTCCACCGCGCGTTGCAGGGTCTCGTCAGAAAGGGTGAGAGAAGCGTGCAGTCCAAAAGTGCCCGCCAGCTGGTCGCCGTTCGCTTCTCTGATGAACCTCTCGTTCTCCCTTATCCCTTCGAGGGCTATCTCCTCACCATCTCTGTCGGAAACCTCGTAGCACAGGCACGCTCGCAGGCCAGCTTCCGTCACCGCTTCGGCGATGACGTCCAGGGAACCGGCTACGGCGTTGGGGCTGGCGTGGTGGTCGATGAGAGTGGTGGTGCCGTTTCGTATCGCATCCACGAGGCAGACCAGGGCGCTGAAACGCACATCGTCCAGATTCAGGGCTTTGTCCAACCGCCACCACAGGTATTCAAGGATTTGGGGGAAGTTGGCAGGAGGCTCGGTCTTCAAGGACATGCCTCGGGCGAAGGCGCCGTAGAAATGGGTATGGGCGCAGATGACGCCTGGCATGACCAGTCTTCCCCGGGCATCCAGAATCTCTTCATCGGGATACCGCTCCGTCAGCTCCGCCGTCGTTCCCACGCCGGCTATCCAGTCTCTTTCGACGAGGACCGCTCCCTCTTCAATGAGCTCGTTTGCCTCTCCGAAGGTAACTAGCTTGCCGTTGGTTATCAACATGATCGGGTCCTCCACTGATTGGGCCGAAGCGTCATGTCATGAAGGCTGCGCCCGCCGTTTTCCGGGGCCCATCGAGTCGAAGTCAACCCAGATGTTAGCTTCTCTGCGTCGGAAAATCAAGGTTCCGTTTTCTGAGAGCCTTGCGGATGACGGGAAGTGCCCCCTTCGTCACGTCGAATCCAGGCAGTTCCTCCTCGGTGACCCAACGAGCGTCATCTATGTCGGAGCCGACTCTCAGCTTGCCCCCCACGTGGGTAGCTAGCAGGTCGATGAGTATATAATGATACTGTACTCGTCCGTCCTGATCGCGGATTATGGCGTCCAGTACCTCTACCACATCTCCCACCTCGATTTCCACGCCACACTCTTCGAGTACTTCGCGGCGCACCGCTTCGCGAATGGTCTCGCCTGGTTCCACGATCCCACCAGGAATGCTCCACTTGCCCCGGCTTGGTTCTTGTCCGCGCAATACCAACAGGATTTTGTCGTTCTTGAGCACTATTGCGCCCACTGAAGGGATTGGCGTTGACGGATACTGCCTTTGCATCTCTCCTATTCTCTGGGTGGAACGGTTCCGCCGTCGCCGCTGACCGGTCGGCTCTGCGATGTCATGGCGAAGGCTTGAAGTCCTCGATCCTCAGTTGCAGCTGTTCCTCGCCACGCCATATGCGCACCTGGGGTGTGTAGACAATGTCTGTGCGTGGCGCCAAGTCCTCTGCGTGCTGGGCCATCCCAAAGGCTATCCCGTCCCAGACGACGCCTCCATCGCTCAAGGCGAGCTTCAGATGGTTCTCGCCCACAACTCGGCTGTCGCGGACCTCGACCCCAGAACTCAGAAGAAGCGGTTCAGGATTACCTGCGCCCAGCGGTTCCAACTGCTGGCAGGTGGCAAAAGTTTGAGGCGTCAGGCTGCTCAAGGGCATATCGGCATCTATGTGTAGTGTGGGAACCAGTTCGACCCCCGCCATGCGTTCAGCAGCAATCTGACGTAGTCTTCGCCGCAGCACGGGGAGGTTCTCGTTGCTCACCGTGAAGCCTGCAGCTTTGGCGTGACCTCCACGCCTTTTCAAGAGAGGGGCACACTCGTCCAGCGCCGCCGCTATGTCGAACTCGTCAACGCTGCGAACTGAACTCACGCTTTGCTCTTCGCCCGATTTGACCACTGCGACCGGGCGGTAGAACTCGTCGCACAGCCGTTGGGCCGCCAAGCCCAGGACTCCCTCGTGATAATCATCTCCGGTGGCGAACAAGAAGGGCTCATCCTCTTGATCCAAAACCTGAAGTCGCGCGGCCTCCACGGTCGCAAGCATCATTTCCCGGCGCTGCTGGTTCTTCTCCTCCAGCAACCCCGCTAGTTCTCGAGCTCGCGACGGGGAGGAGGTGGTGAGGAGTTGGTAGCTCAATATGGCATCATCTACCCGTCCTGCGGCGTTGATCCGGGGTCCCAGCACGTAACCGATCGTAGCGGCGGTGACTGTCTCTGGCTTGGCATTAGCCTGTTCCATCAGGGCCAAGATCCCGGGGCGACGAGGGTGCTTCAACAGCGCCAGGCCTCTCTTCACCAGACTGCGGTTCTCCCCAAGAAGAGGTGAAAGATCGGCAACCGTGCCCAAGGCTACGAGATCCAAGAGATCTTCTTCCAGGACGGGACGACGCTCTCCTCGCAGCGGAGATTGCTGGCTGACCAACAGTAGTGCCTGCGCCAGCTTGAAGGCGATGCCTACGCCCGAGAGGTCCTCGAAGGGGTAATTGCAGTCCATTCGTTTTGTGTTGACTATGGCTAGGGCCGCCGGCAACTGCCCGCCTAGCGAATGATGGTCGGTGACTATGACGTCCGCTCCCATACCTCGTGCGCACTCTACCTCTCGCAGAGCCCTGGCACCGCAGTCTACTGTGACTATCAGGCTGACCCCTTGCTTGACCAGCTTGCGAAGCGCGCTCTCGTTGAGCCCGTATCCTTCATCTACTCGATGGGGGATGTAGGGAATCACCCGTCCACCCAAGGAAGATATGGTTTCGGTGAGCAGGACCGTTCCTGTGACCCCATCGGCGTCGAAATCGCCGTAGACCGCTATCAGTTCATCGCCACGGATGGCCTGCCGGATCCTGGTTACGGCCTCGGCGACATCTTTGAGCTGGAAGGGGTCTCCCTCCTCGCATTCACCAGCCAGGAAGCGGCGCACATCGTGAGGAGCGATGACGCCGCGATTGTACAAACACTGCACCAGTAGAGAGGGAAGATCTGGGAAACTGGCCAGATGAGACCTCGGCACTGGGGGATGAAGCTGCCACTTCGCCCTGGTGGTCGTCAAGTGATGCCTCCTGGGTTCGCTGAGGCCACCATGAAAAGAGCGAGGGAACTGCGTGCCTCGCCCTTCTGTTCTCGCTGAGGCCTTTAGACCTCAGCCATCTTTGGCTACGGCCCATGCTCTGGAAGTTACCACTATTCTAGCATTTCCTGGCTGGAAGTCAAGTTTTGAACTCCGCACCTAGGTATGCTAGAATCTATTGATTGCGGGGTGTTGAATGGGACAGAGGCTGATATTCATGGGTACTCCCCAGTTTGCTGTGCCCTCTCTCGAGGCACTGGCGGAGCGCTACGAGATCGTCGCCGTGGTCACCCAACCCGATAGGCCTGCGAGTCGTGGACGGAAGCTCTCTGCTCCGGCGGTGAAGAGGGCAGCCGACCCTCTGGGCCTGCCGGTATTGCAGCCGGCATCGCTGCGTCAGGAGGAAGTCGTAGCCCACATAAGGGAGCTAGAACCCAGGGCGATGGTGGTCGCTGCCTACGGGAAGATACTACCCCCAGAGGTACTCGATATCCCCCCGGCCGGCGTGATCAACGTTCATCCTTCCCTATTGCCCAAATATCGCGGAGCGTCACCCATCGCCGGGGCTCTGCTGGCAGGCGAGGAAGAGACCGGCGTTACTATCATGTTGATGGATGAGGGGATGGACACCGGCCCCATCTTGGCGCAGACGGTGATCGAGATTCCTCCTGAGGACACTGCAGGTTCTCTGGAGCAGAGGTTGGCCGAATTGGGGGCCGAGCTTATCGTGGAGACCTTACCCCTCTGGTTGGAAGGGCGGATCGACGCCCAACCTCAGGATGAGGCCATGGCCACGTATACCAGGCCCATTTCCAAGGAAGATGCCGTCATTGACTGGACCCTGCCTGCCGTGGAGCTGTGGCACCGGGTGCGGGCTTACAACCCTCGGCCTGGCGCCCGAACCTCGTGGCGAGGAAGCCTGCTCAAGGTTCTGCGTGCCCGCCCTGAGGCAAGGTGGGAGGGTAAGGAGAAACCAGGTCGAGTGCTGGATCTGCAGTCTCGTGTGGCGGTGGCGACCGGTGATGGCGCCCTTTTCCTCGAGGAAGTGCAACTGGCCGGCAGGCGTGCGATGAACACCGAGGCCTTTGTTCGTGGCCAGAGCGACTTCGTTGGCTCGCTGTTGGGGGAGTGAGACCTGGTCCTTGACGGGTCGAGGACCGGATGCGAGGTTGCGGGAGAGGGTCGGCGAGGATAGATGTGATGGTGGGTGAGTCCGGCAGAGTGGTGCGGCGCCAGGCCCCGAGGAAGTCAGTCACCTTTTCCAAGGCGAACTCTACTTACGAGATAATGGAGGAGAGATGATGAACGTGTTCAATCGCGCTATGACAATCCTGCTCTTCGTGACCTTGATGATCGTCGTCCCCATTGTGATGATCTTTCCCGATACGACGGCCTCTTTCCTTCAGGCATTCCTCTCGGCTGCGTCGTCGGGACTCAACGTCTTCTACCGCGTGATACTCATCGTAGTGGGTATCATCTGTTTCATCATCTGTGGCTTGGTGCTGTATCTGGAGTTCCGGAGGCCGACTCGAAAGAGGGTGAAGCTGGAGAGGATAAGCGGCGGCGATGTTGAGCTGGCTGTTGAGTCCATCGCACAGCGCCTCGAGTATCGCATTGATCAGCTGGCCGATGTGATCAAGGTTGTGCCTAAAGTGAAGCCGCGTCGGAAATCCGTTGATGTGGAACTCAACCTGGAAACCACTCCCGACGTAGATGTGCCCACAAAGACAGAGGAGGTCTGCCAGGTAGCTCGAGATGTCGTCGAAGAGCGGATGGGGCTGAAATTGAGGAAGATCAAGGTCAATGTCAAGCACGCCCCTTATCCCGAGATCTCTTGACGGGCAGAGGCATTACACGGCACAACCCCTGATGATGAGTTCGCCCTCTGTGATCTCGATTTCATTGATCTCCATACTCTCCTGTCTTTGCGCGAAGGTGATGAAATCATCTATCTGCCGGGCGAAAGCTGCTATGAACGTTTCAGGGATGGGGAAGCCACCAAGGGCTACGGTTTCAACGGTTATCTGCACCTGACCTTCACTCGCTTCGGCCGAGGCGATGGCAGTCACGGGGGCCTCGAGGGGGCTGACTATCGTCCCGTACAGGTGGATCTTGCCGTCGGTCAATAGGATCTGGGGAGCGATGATGCTCTCTCTCATATTCAGAGCCACATACGAGGTTAGCTCTTCTTCGGTGACGATGAGAATGAAGCAACCTTCAGCGTCCAAAACCAAGTCACCACCCAGGATGGCGACCAGATCCTCCGCCGCCTCAGTCGAAACCGGCACCGTCCGGGCTGGTGTTGGAATGACCTGGGACGAAGTCTGACACGGGAAGCAAGACAGTGCAAGAACGGAAAGTGCGAGTAATAGAATCAAGCCGGATCTTTGCTTTTGGAGTTGCATCAGCTACCCTTCCAGGTGTGCGACAGCGCTCAGCGATTATATACAGCCCCCCCTATATCTGTCAAAGGGCAAGAAGATGGATCTTGAGGAAGCCAAGGTTAAACTGGAAAGCATACTCTTCGTTGCAGATGAGCCTATTACCACGGCTCAACTGGCTGACGTCCTGCAGGTAAAACGATCACTGGTGAAGAAGGCTGCACGGTCCCTGTCCGAGGACTACGTCGGTCGTGGGTTGCGCGTTCAGTTCCAGGGTGAGAAGGTGCAGATGGTGAGCGCGCCGGAGATGGCCTCGTACGTGGAACGATTCCTGGGCCTGCAGCACTCAGGCACACTCTCGGCGGCCGCACTGGAGACGCTGGCGATCTTAGCCTATCAGCAACCGGTCACCAGAGCTTCGATAGAGGCAATCCGCGGAGTGAACTGCCAGGGGGTTTTGAGGAATCTCATAGCCAGGGGACTCGTAGAAGTGGTCGATCGCCTGGATACGGTGGGGCATCCTATGGTGTATGGCACTACTTTCGAGTTCCTTCAACACTTCGGTCTGGCGAATCTGGCAGAGCTTCCGAAGTTGGAGGATGCAGAACTCGCCGATGAAGGGTAGGTACCTGGCGACTATCATCCTGGGGCTGTCGCTGCTGGCGTTCGTCGGGCTCGTGTTATCGCTGGTTATGCTTCCACTGCCGCAGCCCTTGGCGGCGATCCTGTACACGCCTACACCCACTCCAACTAACACTCCGACTCCGACTCCAACCTCGACCCCAACGCCGACTGCCACACCGACGCCAACCCCTGAGCCTCTGGCCGTCACATTGCTTCCCTACCCGTCCCAGCTGGCCCAAGGCGGGACTCTGGTGATCCAGCTGAAGGCTAATCGAGAGGTGGTCTTGACGGGCACGCTGGCGGAACGGTCCTTGAACTTCGTCGAGTTGGACGGGAGCTATTGGGCCCTGGCAGGTTTTCCTTCGTGGAGTGCTTTGGGCCAGCATGAGGTGGTCGTGGAGGCGAGGAGCGCTTTGGGTGAGGCGATTCAAGTCACGGACACAGTGACGGTCACATATTCCGTGTTTCCTGCAGAGATCATAGACATTCCCAGCGACCGGGAGTACTTGCTCGACCCGGCGATTATCAGAGCTGAGAGGGAGCGTCTGGCCAGAATCTACGCCCAGTTCGGGCCGGACAAGCTTTGGCAAGGCGTCTTCGGATATCCCGTTCAGACTTTGAGCATCACATCTGCATATGGTGCCCGAAGGCAATACGACACCGGACCGGGTTATCACGCTGGTGTTGACTTGGATGGGGAGCTGGGTGATGCGGTGTTTGCCGCCGCCGACGGGCGTGTCGTTCTCTCCGAGTTCTTGCAGGTGAGGGGCGGTACTGTGATCCTTGACCATGGCCTGGGGGTTTACAGCTGCTATTTCCATCAATCGGACTTACTTGTCGAGGAGGACGACACAGTCTCCAAAGCTCAGGTCATTGGATCCATGGGCTCTACGGGGCTGTCCATAGGCTCGCACTTGCACTGGGAGATCAGGGTGGGGGGCGTCGCGGTTGACCCCTTCGAATGGACCAGGCGAAGAATCATAGCATGATTGTCACGGCCTTGAATCGGGCATACAATACTGAGGAGCATTCTTTGGTTTCTTCGGACGTCGCATTCACCGGTTGTTGAGCAGGAAGGCTGATTGCGGTTCCTATGGGAGAGGTGAAGTGCCACGACCGTCGACCATAGCCATTGACGGCCCTGCAGCAGCGGGAAAGAGCACGATCGGTGGCCTTCTTGCCGAGCGCTTGGGCTATCTGTACCTGGACACCGGTGCCATGTACCGGGCAGTCACCTGGGTGGCCTTGGAAAGGGGTGTGGACATCGGTGATGAACAGGCTGTCACTGCGCTCGCGCGGATTATGAGAATAGCCATTACCAGGCCTACCGTGGACGATGGGCGGCAGTACACAGTCTTGGCAGACGGAGAGGACATCACTTGGGAGATAAGGCGTCCAGAAGTGGATAGTCATGTGTCCCGTGTGTCAGCATATCCTGGAGTTCGTGAGGTTCTGACGGAGCAACAACGTAGCATCGCCCGCCAAGGCCGCGTAGTGATGATTGGGCGGGATATTGGAACGGTGGTGATACCCGACGCTGACCTCAAAGTCTATCTGGACGCCTCCGTCGAGGAGCGGGCGCGGCGGCGCTATCTCGAGTTGCTGGAGCGCGGAGATGAAGCCGACTACGATGACACCCTAAGCGCCATGAAGCGCCGGGACAGGATAGACAGTGACAGGGCTGTCGCTCCGCTCAAGGCTGCGGAAGACGCCATCAGAGTGAATACCGATAACTTGTCCATTGATGAGGTGTTAAGCGTAGTGGAGGGCATCATCGAAGACGTGGATTCGCGGATCGAAGAGCAGACTCATCCGTGAGGAGGCGAGCATCAGATGTACTTTCAGCGCTTGGCCAATCGGGTTCTCAGGTTCCTCATGTTTCTTCTTCTTGACTACGAAGTGGAAGGGCTGGAGAATCTGCCTCTTGAAGGACCCCTGATAACTGTCCAGAACCACATGATCTCTGTGGACACCGTCCTGGGAGCGGCTCTGATAGACCGTCAAGTGATGGGCATGTCCAAGGTAGAGAACTATCGCCTCCCACTTGTAGGCATCGTGTTCAGGATGTACGGCACCTTCCCAGTTCGCCGTGGCGAGGTGGACCGCACAGCACTGCGAACGGCGTTGAAAGTCCTGAAACAGGGGAAGGTGGTCATGGCAGCGCCGGAAGGAACGCGGAGCAAGACAAACACGTTGCAGAAGGGTAAGGACGGCCTGAGCTACGTCGCCGTGAAGGCTGGTGCACCCGTGATTCCCATTGCCATCTGGGGGCAGGAGAAGTTCTGGGAACAGCTTCGGAGGCTGCGTCGCACGAAGGTGAAGATGGTGATGGGCAAGCCCTTCATCTTCGAGCCGGGCGAGGGTAAGCTGAGTAGAGAACAGCTGACCCAGATGACCCACGAAATGATGTATCGCATCGCCGCCCTTCTCCCGCCAGAATACCGGGGCTACTACAGTGACCTTTCGGCGGCCACAGAAGAGTACTTGCGCCCCTATGACGGCAGGCGCCCGAAAACGGCTCCTGGCGGGCGTAGAGGTAGTCGCACCGTGTTCAGCAAGGGGGACGTGAGGGGCTGAGGGGCAAGAATGCTGGCGGACTAGTGGCCCATGTGGAAGAGGGGAGCCTGGCCGACAGACTGGGCCTCCAGCCGGGTGACCGGCTGATCTCCATCAACGGCCACATCTTGCGTGATGTCATTGACTACCACTTCTTTGCCGCCGACGAGGAGTTAGGAGTAGAGGTAGAGCGAGCTGACCAACGGCTCGCTTTTCATGTACAACGAGAATACGGCGAGGAGTTCGGCCTTCAGTTCACAGATGACGTCTTCGATGGCGTGCGCAGATGTAACAACAGTTGCGCCTATTGCTTTGTCGATCAGATGCCTCCGGGGCTGAGAAGCACTCTGTACATCAAAGACGATGACTATCGCTACTCTTTTCTACACGGCAACTTCATCACACTCTCCAACTGGACTGAGGAAGACTGGGAACGCGTGGCCGAGCAACACCTCAGTCCATTGTACATCTCCGTTCACGCCACCGCACTAGAGTTGAGGCGCCGCATCTTTGGGAATCCGCGTCTGCCCGACGTTCGAGCGCAACTCAGGCGTCTGGCGGACCTTGGCATTGAGGTGCACACCCAGATAGTCGTGCTACCGGGTCTCAACGACGGTCCCTATCTACAACAGACACTGGACCATCTGACAGCACTGTATCCTGCGGTACGCTCCATTGGGGTTGTACCAGTGGGACTGACCAAGTATCACCCTGCTGGCTTTCGTCTTCTCACTGCCCAGGAGGAACGGGCGATCATGCGGCAGATCATGCCCCGGCAGGCAGAGAACCGGCGCCAGTTTGGCGTCGCTCTCATATACCCCTCCGATGAGCTATACCTGCGTGCAGGATTCCCTATCCCGTCGGCAGGGGAATACGATGGCTTTCCTCAGATGGAGAACGGCATCGGCCTGGTGAGGCAGTTGTTGGGGGAGTGGGAGAAGATCAAGGCCGAAGGCCTTGCATTCCGAAGAGGGAGAGGCGTTCTGGTCTGCGGCACACTGATCGCGCCACTGTTGGGCCAGATCGTTCGAGAACTGAAGTATGAGTCTCCACTTGACATAATCTTGCTTCCTGTCGAGAACGAGTTCTTCGGCCCAACGGTGACGGTTTCAGGGTTGCTGACTAGTGGGGATGTGGTCGCCACTCTCGGGAATCGCAGTCTAGGAGATGTTGTGTTCCTGCCCCGGGTCATGTTCGACGCCGCGGGCAGCGTGACTCTTGACGATCTTACTGTGGGAGACATAGAGACCCGTCTAGGCGTGACAGTAACCATCCCCGGTACTATCCGGGACATGGTGAATCAATTCGGGATCACGCCCTAGACTTGCGGGATGGTCCGTGTGCTGATACAATAGGGCATCTATTCAAGGGGAGGTGTGACCTATGTAGGGAGAATCACAGCCAGAAAAGGGAAGATAGCGCCTGGGCTGGAGGTTTCCAGTTGACGAGGTGGGGGTTCCCCAACGCGAGGCGGGGCTAACCGTTTTCTTCACGGCCAATCGCCGGTGGTGGAACGGGAAAATCGAGAGATCGGCGGACGCCCCCCAGGAGTGGCTACGTTCCTGGTCTTCCCCTCCTGAGATGAAAGGCTTCTCCAAAACCTGCGGGTGACCGCTGGGACAAAGGGAGTTTAGTAGCAATGGCACAGCGCGTGCCGACCTGCAGCGCTGGTTCGATGCAACTCGATACCCAAGCTTTTGTCAAGGAAGCGGCTTGGCTGTTCTATGACAGGAGGGATACAAGTGCATACCAAGAGAGTATTGAAGAAGATCTCCACCCCTTTCGAGGCCTTCGAACCCCAGGGGGCAATCCTCATGGTGAACATGGTGGACCCTCAGGTGAACACCATGAAGGTCTTTCTAGAAGCCATCGAAGAGGTGGGGATACCTTTTTTTGCTGTGGCCAACAAGATGGACCTGGTGGATGGTGCTAGGTGCGCCAAGGTGGAAGAGGAGCTGGGGCTGAGTCTGAGTCTCATCGCTGCCTCCATGCTCACCATGGAAGGGATGGACGAAATAAGGGCGCAGATCGCAGAGACCTTCGCTCCAAAGGCTCGAGTCGCCGTGTTGGGAGTCTTCAACAGTGGTAAGACTAGTCTCATCAGCAACCTCACGGGATTGGACCTTGCCATAGGGAACCTGCCGGGCACCACTCTCGAATTCACCGCCTATGACTACGACGACTACGTCCTGATTGACACGGTGGGTCAGATCATTGATGTGAGCAAACCTCTCATGGTCAGCGTGGACCTCTCAGACTGTGAGACCACTCAGGAGAAAATCGCCCGCATCTTGCGTCAGGATGCCGAGGGCATTCTGGCCACCCTGGAGATCGCCGTGCCCAGCATAGAGGCTGTGGTTGGCGTGCTCCGAGACCGTATCGAGGCTGGGAACAAGATCGTCGTCACCGGAGCTGGAGCAAGTGCCCTGGTGGCTATGGAGATGGCTGGACAGGGGCTGGAGACCGGTGTCCCCACCATGGTCTTCACCAACAACTTGGGTGACATGCAACCGGTCAGCTTTGCCAAGGGCGCCGGCGAGGAGGAGATGGGTCTGTCCAAGTACATGACCATGGTCATCAATGAGGGCGACGTGATGATCGGTATCTCGGCCAGTGGTGGCACTGGTTTCGTGTATGACGCCCTGGAGCGGGCCAGCCAGAGAGGCGGGATCACCGTAGCTATCACCGAGAACATAGATACGCCCCTTGGTCAAGCGGCTGACCATGTGATCAAGAGCAACGCCAAGCCGGAGGGCCCCTCGTCGAGCAAGATTCAGGCGGCGCATTTGGCTATTGGCCACGCGCTGCTGTTGACCCTTGCCGATGAGCGAGGCGTGACGGCTGATGACTCGGTGAGCTTCATGTTGCCTGAAGTGGTGCCCACCAAGAAGATGGGCATCAAGTAGAGATCGGGAGGTGACGTAGAAGTGTGCGGCATCGTCGGTTACGTGGGCCCCCGATTTGCCATCCCCATCCTGCTGGATGGGTTGCGACGCTTGGAGTATCGCGGGTACGACTCGGCAGGCATCGCGGTTCTGAACCCTGCAGGCGAGATCGAGGTAGAGAAGACCGAGGGAAAGCTGAAAAAACTACTGGAAGCCCTGCAAGACGGAGGCCCACCAGGGTTCCTGGGCCTGGGTCATACCCGCTGGGCAACCCACGGTCTGCCCAATGAGGTGAATGCCCATCCTCACGCTGATTGCCAGCGGCGCATAGTCCTCGTTCACAATGGCATCGTTGAGAACTACGCGTCACTGAGGGAAGGGTTATTGGCTCGTGGTCACAAATTCGTCTCTCAGACAGACACGGAGGTGCTGGCTCACCTTTTCGAGGAGGAGTATGACACGCTGGCCAAAGACGGGTATGGAGTGCCCATTCTCCCGGAAGCAGTAAGGCGTGGACTGAAGAGGGTGCGGGGAGCGTACGCCATTGCCGCTTTCTGCCGCGACGAGCCTCAAGTCCTGGTCGGGGCTCGTCTCTTCTCCCCGTTGATCATCGGCCTGGGACAAGGAGAGAACTACTTGGCCTCCGACATACCGGCTATCATGCGGCACACCCGCAGGGCTATGGTGATGGACGACGGTGAGGTCGCGGTACTGACCCCAGAGGGCGTGGCAATACGCACTTTGGAAGGGGAGGAAATGCACCGCGAGCCGCTGCAAATCACCTGGAATCTCGAGTCGGCGGAAAAGGGGGGCTATCCTCACTTCTACCTCAAAGAGGTGCACGAGCAGCCTCAGGCAATCGAAAACACACTGCGGGGTCGCCTTGACGGCAATCGAGTCAGCTTGTCTGAGTGGGCCCATCTAGACCTGAGTGAGGTGAACAGAGTCAGTATCGTGGCCTGCGGTACATCATCCTATGCGGGTCTGGTGGGTAAGCTCCTCATAGAGAGGTGGGCTCAGCTGCCGGTGGAGGTGTCCGTAGCGTCGGAATTCCGCTATGGTGCCCCCATCGTGGATGAGAGGACCCTGGTCGTGCTCGTCACACAGTCGGGGGAGACGGCGGACACTCTGGCAGGCTTGCGGCTGGCTCAGGAGAAGGGGGCCACCAGCGTCGCTTTGACCAACGTGATGGGGAGTTCCATCACCAGGGGGGCTGATGCGACCATCTATTTCCAAGCCGGGCCCGAGATTTGCGTGGTAGCCACCAAGACCTACACCACCGAGCTGGTCCTGTTATGTCTTATGGCACTAGATCTGGGCCGGAGACGAGGCCTACTTTGTGAAGCCGAGGTAGCCGAGGTGGTGGAAGAGTTGCGTCAGTTGCCGGCGAAGGTGGAGCTGGTTCTGAAGGACGAAGATGTCCTCAAGGAGGTTGCCAGGCAATACGGACATCGGCGAACCTTCTTCTTTATTGGGCGGAACTTGGGCTATCCAACGGCGTTGGAAGGGGCGCTGAAGCTTAAAGAGATAAGCTACGTCCACGCCGAGGGATATCCAGCGGGGGAACTCAAGCATGGGCCAATCGCCATGCTGGACGAAGAAGCGGTAGTGTTCGCCATCGTTCCCCAGAGCGACACGTATGAGAAGGTCGTCAGTAACATTCAGGAGGTGCGGGCGCGACGGGCTCAGGTGCTGGCCGTGGCAACCGAGGGGGACGAGGAGATACAGGCGCTCGCTGAAGAGGTGTTCTACATCCCGCCGACGCTGGAGGCCTTGACTCCAGTGTTGGCAATCATCCCGCTGCAGTTCTTCGCTTACCATGTGGCGATAGAGCGGGGTTGCGATGTGGATCAACCCCGCAACCTGGCGAAGTCTGTGACGGTTGAGTAGCCACCCTTCGCCAGCAGGGAGGCTGATGGCCACCGGATTCATCCCTTGTGCCCTGCCTCAGACTGATTATAGGCCGGACTCGACCACTCGGGTGGTGGCCTCCTCGTGGATGTGGTCGACACTTGCTAGCTAAGGGCATCCGTGTGCCTGCGCCCATGGTGATGCGGCACCAGGGCACGGCACGCCTGATCGGTGCGCTCTTGGCTTGAGATCACCATTCTTGAGATAGGTAGGATCGATGGGAAAGAGATTGGACGAACTCCGTGGGCACCTTGGCGTCGTGGCCGATCTGGGAGCCGCTTCGGGCGTGCTGGGTTGGGACCAGCAGACCTATATGCCGTCAGGTGGCGCACCGGGACGTGCGATGCAACTTTCTACTCTCAGCCGACTGGCCCACGAGAGGTTCGTCAGAGACGAGATGGGCGAGTCCCTGGAAGCGGCCGAATCAGAGATAGCTGGTTTGGACCCCGATTCTGACCAGGTGCGCTTGGTGCGTAAGACTCGACGCGATTTCGACAAGGCACGCAAAGTGCCGCCTGAATGGGTGGGCGAATTCAGCCGCATCACCGCCCTGGCTCATCAGGTCTGGGAGAAAGCGCGTGCCGAAGCCGACTTCTCCCGGTTCCAGCCGCATTTGGAGAGAATCGTCGAACTGAGACGTCGGTATGTTGACTTCTTCGCTCCTTACGACCACATCTACGATCCGCTTCTCGACGATTTCGAGCCGGGGATGAAGACTGCGGAGGTGAAGGCAGTCTTCGACGAGTTGCGCCCGCAGCAGATCGAGTTGGTGCAAGCCATCGCGGAGCGTGGCGCACCTGTGGACGACTCGCCCGTGCGCCAGCGCTTCGACGAGCAGAAGCAGTGGGATTTTGGAATGGAGGTGGCCACGGCGATTGGCTATGACTTCGACCGCGGCCGCCAGGATAAGTCGGTCCACCCTTTCACGGTGGGCTTCGGGACGGGGGATGTGCGGATCACCACTCGCTTCGATCCGAACTTCCTCAATACGGCGCTCTTCGGCACGATGCACGAGGCAGGCCACGCCATGTACGAGCAGGGCGTGAACCCAGACTTCGATCGGACCCCCCTGGGCGATGCTTCCTCGATGGCGATCCACGAGTCGCAGTCCCGCATGTGGGAGAACCTGGTCGGCCGCAGCCGCACTTTCTGGGTGGCCTTTTACCCGCGGCTTCAGGAGGTCTTTCCGGGCAAGTTGGGCGAGGTTGACCTGGAGTCGTTCTACCGGGCGATCAACAAGGTGGAGCGTTCCTTGATCCGGGTCGACGCGGACGAGGCAACCTACAATCTGCATATAATGCTTCGCTTTGAACTGGAGATAGAGTTGATGGAAGGGGCGGTCGCCGTGGCTGAGCTTCCGGAAGCCTGGAACACCAAGTTTCAGGAATACCTGGGGCTAGTCCCTTCTGACGATGCGGAAGGCGTGCTGCAGGACGTGCACTGGTCGGGCGGTATGATCGGCTACTTCCCGACCTACGCGCTGGGCAATCTGATCGCCTGCCAGTTGTGGGCCAAGATCGAAGACGACATTCCCAACCTGAAGCGCGTGATCGAGCGAGGCGAATTCGGCGACCTGCTGGGCTGGCTGCGGGAGCACCTACACAGGCACGGTGCGAAGTTCGAACCGGTCGAATTGCTGAGCGCCGTTACTGGGAGCGGACTCACAGCGCGGCCGTACCTCCGCTACCTGCGCGAGAAGTTTGAAGAAATCTACAACCTTTAGCTTCCTACATGCCAGTGGGCCTGGGCGCTTGATGTCGTTCTTATGGGTCCGGGGTGAGCCCCGGGCGGTCGTGGGACCCGAGGCTGGCAAGGTGCACGGCTCCTTCAAGCGGATGCACGCCTTCTTTCGCCAAGTGATAAGAGATGGTTTTCGGCCATGAAGGTTGTGATGGTTGGTCCCTTCGGGTTGCGACCACAGGGTACGATGGCAAGGCGGGCACTGCCGTTAGCCAAAACACTGGTGGTTCATGGGCATGACGTCGCAATGGTTCTGCCCCCTTGGGGTTGCCCCGCAGACAGCGGACAGGAATGGGTAGAAGACGGGGTATGGATCTGCAACATAGTCTTGCCTCGATCCATTCCGTTGCTGGAGGAGATCATCATTACCTGGCGTCTGGTGAGACGCGCGTTGCAGGCGCAGCCCGACGTCTTCCACTGCTTTAAGCCCAAGGCCTATTCTGGCCTGACTGCAGCCGTCGTATGGCATTTGGCGAAGCTGCGTCTGACGAAAGTGCGAGTGGTTCTCGATAGCGATGACTGGGAGGGCTGGGGTGGCTGGAACGAATTGGGACCCTACTCCGCGATCCAGAAGGCTTTCTTCGCCTGGCAGGAGAAGTGGGGCATGACCCACTGCCACGCGCTTACCGTAGCCAGCAAGACCTTGGAGAAACGGGCCCTGGCGTTGGGAGTTGACAGGGGCGTTCTGCACTACGTGCCCAACGGTGCCGACCCTGAGTCTCAAGTTCCGAGCATGAGCAAGGGAAACAAGGTTCGAGACGAGTGGCAGCTTGGTGAGGACCCAGTGATGCTGCTGTACACCAGATTCTTTGAGTTCGAGCCACGGCGGGTGGTCGAGATCTTGAGCCACGTGTGGGCTGAGGCACCGTCGGCACGTCTGCTGGTCGTAGGTCGTGGCCTGTTCGCGGAAGAGGGACACTTCCTGGCCCTGGCGGAAGAGGCCGGCTTTGCTTCGCGTCTGACCTACGTGGGCTGGCGGCAGACAGAGGAACTTCCAGGGTACTTCGCTGCGTCCGATGTGGCTATCTGCCCCTTTGACGATACGCTATTGAACCGTGCCCGGTGTCCGGCCAAAGTGGCGGATCTGATGGCGGCTGGGCTGGCGATAGTGGCACACGATGTCGGGCAAGTCGGCGAGTACCTTGAGCACGGGGTGTCCGGGTATCTGGTGCCCCCGAACGGCGTGCAAGCCTTTGCGTGCGATGTGATCCGTTTGCTTCGAGATGAGAAGCTCAGAGCCAAGTTGGGCATGGAGGCGAGGCGACGCATAACGCGGGAGTTTGGATGGCCAAGGTTGGCCTCTGTGGTGGAGAGGGCTTACACGGGTGAGGACAGGCTGGACGCTGGGGAAACTATGTAGGTGGGTACCTGTTCTTGTCTGGATGGGGCTCATCTTCTACCTGTCGGCTCAGCCGGACTTGCCCCATCACCCTGAAGGTGTGATAGACCTTATTATGAAGAAAGTGGGACACATGGGCGAGTACAGTATCCTGGCTGCGCTTGTGTGGTGGGCTTGGCCGAGAGACGGCCACCAGTCCTCGGAACGCGTCTTCCCATATGCCCTGATTCTCAGTGGTCTGTATGCCTTCTCCGACGAAGTGCACCAGCTTTTCGTCCCCGGCCGGACCGGCCAGCCCTTGGACCTCGCTTTTGACCTCTCGGGTGCGGCTCTGGCACTGTTTCTCATATCCAAGTTGATCGGCAGGAAACAAACGCCGTAGTCGCGTTGACAAAACTCTACTTCCCGCATATCATCTAGGCGTGAATGGCAGCTTGCCTGTCGCCGGATCGTGGAGGCGGCTTCGGCCTATCTATGATCAGATTCTATATCGTGGCGCCGCGGGAGCGCTGATCCTGCTTACTGGCTTGGCAATCGCACGCCTACCCCTCACCTGGGCGATCATCCTGATTGCAGGCGGTGGATCCCTACTACTCATCTCGGTGCGACCAGTCGTCGGCCTCTACCTCTTGATCTTGGCCATCCCCTTTGGATCCGTGATGGAGACTAGCTTTGGCGTCATCAGTGTGGGAGGCGCCGAGGTCTTGGCAGTCGTCACCGTGGCGGCCTGGGCGGCGCGAATGGTCGCCGAGAGGGAAATCAGGACACTTCACCCCCCTCTTCTGGTACCTCTTCTAGTGCTGCTGGGCGTGGCCGCGTTCTCTGTGCTTGGCTCTTTGTCCTTGCAGTGGAGCGTGAAGGGGCTGCTCGTCTGGCTGGAACTGCTCGCCGTATACCTCTTCGTTGTGAACGTCGTGGGCGAGCAGGAGACGAGAGTGATCATCGTCCTCATCCTGTCTGCCGGTTGCATGGAGGCCTTGCTTGGCTTCTATCAGTTCTTTGGCCGGAAGGGCCCTGAGGGTTTTCTCCTCTTTGACCGCTTCATCCGGGCCTATGGTACGTTTGAGCAGCCAAACCCCTATGGCGGGTACCTAGCGCTCATTCTGCCCCTGGCCTTGAGTCTCTTTCTGGCTCGCTGGCGGCGGCGGGACTTCTCGTCGCTCGTGATCTGGGGACTCGCAGGGTTGAGCCTGACCCTGATGGGTGCTGCACTGGTGATGACTTGGTCTCGGGGAGCGTGGTTGGGTTTCATCGCCGGGGCTGCCGTGGTTGCTGTGGCAGGCCTCTGGTATGGGGCTTTCAGCGACCTGATAGGTGGTGCCTTGGCTGGACTGACCGGCGCAGGGTTGGGTACACTCTGGTTGCTCAGGACGGGACGGGACTTGGTGGTGGCGCCGATCCTGGGCGGGCTGGCAGGTCTTGGCGTAGGGTTGGGCGTTTCCGTGGCCCTTAGACGTCGTTGGGTCTGGCTGTTGCTGGCTTTGCTATTACTTCTTGGCGTCATCTTTGTGCTCTTGGGCGGCGACCGTCTGGTGCCTGCCGCCATAGGTGAGCGGTTCTCGGACTTCCTGCCCTACTTGCACGTATCCGATGTGCGGGGGATCCACGTGACAGACGAGAATTTCGCGGTCGTGGAAAGATTGGCCCACTGGGAGGCTGCGCTCGGGATGTTGAAGGACCATCCCCTCCTCGGGGTTGGCGTCGGGAACTACGTACCCGTGTACCCTGCCTACGCGCTACCTGGTTGGGAAGATCCCCTGGGGCACGCCCACAACTACTATCTTCACATCGCGGCGGAGGCTGGGTTGCTGGGGTTGGGTGCGTATGGTTTGTTTGTTCTTGCATCTTTCTGGCATAGCTGGCGCGCCGTCGCAGCTCTGAGCGGCCCCTGGCAGGCCATGGCACTCGGCATCCTAGGGGTCTTGGCAGCCTTTGGAGTCCACAGCCTGTTCGATAACCTGTATGTCCATGGCATGAACATGCATCTAGCTATCCTGCTGGGGCTGGTGCAAGTGTTGATTCAGAGATGCGGGGTGTCTCTTGTGGAAGCTTCTTGATCCTCTCCTTGAGAGTTCACCGGTATCCAAGCTTGCTCTCCTGGTCCACACTCATCCACGATGGAGGAGACTGTACACGGTGGTTCTTTCCAAACGAAAGGAGATCGTGCGTTTCGCAAAATTCGCCACGGTCGGTGCCATCGGGACGGTCGTGGACTTCAGCGTGCTGAACCTGCTAGTCCTGGTTTTCGGGCTCAGCAAATTCTGGGCCAACACTTGGTCCTTCTCTGCTGCCGTGCTGAGCAACTTCGTCTGGAACCGCCTATGGACCTTCCCGGAATCCCGGCAGGAGCGACTCGTCTCTCAACTGACACAGTTCACTCTGGTCAGCATCGGTGGGTATGTCATCAATCAGACCATCTTCCTGGGCTTGGATAAGTTGGTTTTTCACGTGTGGGGCACTCTCGGCTATAACATATCCAAGGCCATAGCTGTTCTGGTCGTTCTGTTCTGGAACTTCGGAGTCAACCGCATATGGACTTACCGAAGTATTGAGTGATCTGAGTGCATCCGTCCTAAGAGCATTGAGGAGCCGGGGACTTGCGCATTGGTATAGACTACACCGCTGCGACCCATCAGCAGGCCGGCATCGGCCGTTATACACGGGGCCTGGTTGCGGCCCTCGCACAACAGGACACCGACGACGAATTCGTCCTGTTGGTCACAGGGGGCATGAGTCACCATGGTGGGCTGCAGAGCCAGAAGCTCAAAGCCATCTTACCCAGCAATTTTCGCATCCGACAGGTTCCACTGTCGCACAGGATCTGGACGATTATCTGGCATCGCTTACGCATACCCCTGGCTGTAGATGCATTCACAGGGCCCCTGGACGTATTTCATTCGCCAGACTATGTCCTGCCGCCCGTCCGTCAGGCGAAAAGGGTGGTGACAATCCACGATCTTTCCTACCTCCGCTATCCCGAGGGTGCAGAGGCGAAGCTGCGGCGGTATCTCAACAGTGCTGTGCCTCGTGCGGTCAGGCGGGCTGACCTGGTTCTGGCGGATTCTCGGAGTACGAAGAACGACATCATCGAGCTTCTGGGGGCTCCTTCTGGAAAAGTGGAGGTACTCTACCCCGGTGTAGATGAGATTTTCAGAGTTGTCGAGGACGATAAAGTCCTGTCTGAGGTCAGTTCGTCATACGGGCTGGATTTCCCTTTCATATTTACCGTCGGTACCGTGGAGCCTCGAAAGAATCTGATCCTACTGCTCGATGCCTACGCAGTGCTGAGAGAGGCGTCAGACGTACCTCACAAGCTGGTGGTAGCAGGGGGAAAGGGGTGGCTGTACGAGGGCGTCTTCCGCAGGGTGGAGGAACTGTCGCTGGATGAGGATGTCATTTTCCTTGGGTTCGTGGCGGATGAGAACCTGCCAGCCCTATACAGCTTGGCCGATGTCTTCGTTTTCCCATCTCTGTACGAGGGGTTCGGCTTGCCTCCTTTGGAAGCGATGGCGTGCGGAACGCCAGTAATCACATCTGGGAGTTCATCCTTGCCGGAGGTGGTGGATGAAGGCGGCCTAATGGTGCCGGCCAATGATCCCGATGTGCTGGCGGAGACCATTAGAAGGGTATTGAATGATCCGGGCCTGCGAGAGGATCTGGCAAAACGAGGTGTGTCGCAAGCGCGGAAGTTCAGTTGGCAGGCGGCAGCGAGGAGACTGCTGACGCTCTACGGGAGGTTGCTTGCCAGTTAGCATGGCTAGGGAACCCACAGAGGGGCCCACTCGTCGCCGGGATGTTCGGTCAGCCGTTGCAGGTTGCTGCCGTCGGGCGCCATGACATATATGTCAGCGTTGTCGTCTCGCAACGAGGTAAAGACTATCTTCAGGCCGTCCGGTGACCAGGAGAGGAGGACGTCTTGGCCTGGATCGTTGGTCAGGTTTGTCAAACTACCGTCACTGGTTCGAACCAGGTATATCTCGGCGTTGCCGTCTCGATCCGAAGAAAAGGCGATACTCTGTCCGTTGGGTGACCAGGCGAAGTCTCCGTCGCTGGCTTCGCTCTGCGACAGGTTGTACTGGTTGCTGCCATCGGCATTCATGACATACAGTTCGACGTTGCCATCACGCTCGGATTCGAAAGCGATGCGGCTTCCGTCAGGCGACCAGGCGGGGTTCGTGTCTCCGGCTGGGTGAATCGTAAGTCGTGTCTGCTTGCTGCCATCGCTGTTCATGACGTAGATTTCATCGTTGCCATCCCGTTGGGACACGAAGGCGACAAGGAGGCTATCTGGTGACCACACAGGATGGCCGTCAACCGCTGGGCTGGTGGTGAGTCTCGTCTGTTGGGTGCCGTCGGGGCTCATCGAATAGACTTCCCAGTTGCCGTCTCGATTTGAAACGAAAGCGATCTTCTGGCCGTCTGGCGACCAACATGGGAAGCCATCATCCGCCGGGTGATTGCTCAGGTTGCGAGGGTAGGCCCCGTTGGCGTGCATGGTATAGATTTCGGAGTTGCCATCACGGTCGGATACGAAGAGAATCTGGCGTCCGTCGGGAGACCAGGCGAATAGTACGTCGTCATTACTTGATCTGGTGAGATTAGTGAGACCCGTGCCATCGGCGCTCACCATGAATATGTCATCATTGTCCTCATGGTTGCCCATGAAGATGATGTGGTCCTTCGGGGCTGGCGGCGGAGTCGGGATCTGCGGCTGCCCACCCCCGCAAGCGGTGATCATAACCGACAGCATCATGGAAAGGACGAACAGACTTCTGAGCACAGTCCACCTCCTGTATGGACGTAGGCCGACAAGGGAGTTGCTGATGCGAGACGAGCCTCTGACGAGGAGCATTCCCTTCTCCCTGCAAGCTGAGCCTGGCGGGAACACATCCCTTTTGGCTAGAGTAGTGCCATTATAGCACAAAGAACCGTAGGTGTAAAACCACAATTAGTTGTGAAGGAGGTATAGAGAGTGAAACTCGCAGAAGCCATGAGTCGCCTGGGTACTGAGACCGCCTTCGAGGTCCTGGCCCGAGCACGGGCCCTGGAGGCCCAAGGGAGAGAGATCATTCATCTCGAGATCGGAGAGCCTGATTTCGACACGCCTTCCAATATCGTTGAGGCGGCGGGTACTGCCCTATACGAGGGGTACACCCACTATTGTCCTTCGGCGGGCATCCCGGAATTGCGGGAAGCCATCGCCGAGTGCACGTCAGAGACGCGGGGGATTGAGGTGAGGCCTGAGCAAGTGGTGGTCACGCCTGGGGCGAAACCCATCATGTTCTTCTCCATCCTGGCCCTGGTGGAGGAGGGCGACGAAGTACTCTATCCCAATCCTGGGTTCCCCATCTACGAGTCCATGATCAACTTCGTGGGAGCCAAGCCGGTCCCGTTGGTGCTAGAGGAGGAGCGAGGTTTTCGCTTCGACGTTTCCCAGTTGGAGGAGAAGGTCTCGCCCCGCACCAAGATGATCATTATGAATACCCCTCAGAACCCCACCGGCGGCGTTTTGACCAGGGAAGATCTGGAAGCGATAGCTGAAGTGGCCCAGAAGCATGACCTCATGGTGCTGAGCGATGAGGTCTACGAGCGCATCATCTATGAGGGCGAGCACGTGAGCTTCCTCTCGCTGCCAGGGGCGCAGGAACGCACTATCCTGCTCAACGGCTTCTCCAAGACGTACGCGATGACCGGCTGGAGGTTGGGATACGGTGTCATGCCTGAAGAACTGGCTGTTCACATCTCACGACTGATGACCAATAGCAATTCGTGCACGGCCAGCTTCACGCAGTGGGCTGGGATCGAAGCACTGCGTGGGCCACAAGACGCCTCGTACGAGATGGTGCAGGAGTTCAAGCGACGGCGCGATGTGATAGTACCTGGGCTCAACGCCATCGAGGGCATAAGGTGTGCAACCCCTAAAGGGGCTTTCTATGTCTTCCCCAACGTAGAGGGCACGGGCATGAATGAGAGGGACTTCGCCGACTACTCGATGGAGGAGGCAGGGGTAGCGGTGCTGGCGGGCACCTCCTTCGGGGAACATGGTCGGGGCTTCGTGCGCATGTCCTATGCCAACTCCGTGGAAAACATCAAGAAGGCTGTGGCCAACATCGAAGCTGCTCTGAGCAGATTGTAGCCCTCCTTCAGTACGAGGCTGGCGCGGGACTGGCCGCTGCGATGTCCTCCTTGCTGGTCTCAAAGGTGGGGAACCACAGCTGACCTGATTCTCGGGTGAAGTTGCGCACTACGCCGCGGGGATAGTACTGCTGCAAGCCCCGTGGATGGTGGAGCGGTCTATCAACCCAGCCCAGAGAGCGCTCCGCCCTGGTCAGGAGGCTACGCATCCTGCCGTGCAACACGGTCACTCTTCCGCGTACAGCTCCGGTTTCAACACCCCCACGAAGGGTAGGTTGCGGTAGATCTCACCGTAGTCCAGCCCGTAGCCCACAACGAATCTGTCAGGTATCACGAAGCCTACATAGTCAAGAGGGATATCCAGCACTCTGCGCGCAGGCTTGTTGAGCAGCGTGCATATCTTGATGCTTGCCGGACCGCGCGTGCGCAAGTTCTGGATAATGTAGTTCAGCGTGCGGCCTGTGTCTATGATGTCCTCGACTATCAACACGTGGCGCCCCTGGACGTTTCTCTCCAGGTCCATGAGGATACGGACAACGCCACTGGATTCGGTGGCATCCCCGTAGCTGGAAACGGCCATGAAGTCTATCTCCAACGGCAGATGTATCTGGCGTGTCAAATCGGCCAGGAACATCAGCCCGCCCTTCAGGATACAGATCAGGAGTGGGTCTTTGTCCTCGTAGTCTGCAGTGATCTGGCGAGCCAGTTCTGCCGTCTTTTCCCTTATTTCCTCGCCGGTGAGCAGTACTTCACTCACATCGTTTTCCACCGGACTTTCCCCTCATGAGTCGATAGAATCGAGCATTCTAGAATCCATGCAAGGACTGGGATCCGATGCACCCTGTGCTGACAGCCGTAGTCTTGCTGCTTACGGCACATGACTCCGTCTCCCACTTGTGCAGGATTATGACACAGATTTGGGGCCTGGTCAAGCGAAGGCTACTCATGGCGGACCCGTAGGCTCCGCTGCGGATGCTGCTTTGATTCGCCCGAAGGGCTGTGGTAGAATCGCAATCGTCGCGTGTCACGCATGAGTATGGGTTTAAGGGGATTGGAGGAAAAGTCACCATGGAGGTAGTCCTGCAGCAACTGACGGAACTCTTGATAACGGCCCTTGATCTTGCACCGAGGCTTGTAGTCGCCATCGTGGTGTTCCTGGCGTCCCTCGTCCTGGCGTGGCTGGCTGGACGTGCTGTGACGAGAGCGGCGCGGAATGTGGACGAGGAGATGACCAGGTTGTTGAGCAGACTCATCGGCGTGGCAGTCATCATTGTCGGGACGATCATTGCCTTGGATCAGGTGGACTTCGACGTTACTGGCTTCGTAGCAGGCCTGGGGCTGGTGGGTTTTACCCTCGGGTTCGCCTTCCAAGATATCGCCAAGAACTTCATGGCAGGCATACTGCTGTTGATACAACAGCCGTTCGACATAGGCGATGCGATCGAAGTAGCAGGCTACCAAGGCACGGTAACCGACGTGGACATTCGGGCCACGACCATCAAGGCGTGGGATGGGCAGCAGGTTATCGTCCCCAACGCTGACGTATATACAAGTCCAATCATCAATTACTCGAAGTACCCCGTCAGACGGATTATCTTGGGAGTTGGACTGGGATATGAAGAAGACCTTGCTAGAGCGTTGGAGGTCTTCATGGAAGCCATACGGGAGATTGACGACGTCTTGGACGACCCCGCCCCCGCGATCTACTGTAAGAACCTGGGAAGCAGCGCGGTGGAGATGGAAGCATACTTCTGGATCGATCAGACGGAATCGAGCTTGGCTATAGTCAAATCGAAGGCGGTCCAGGCTTTGAAGGAGGTGGCGGTTCGAGAAGGGATAAACCTCCCGTACCCGATTCAGACCGTTCGAGTGCGTCAGCTGACGGACGAAGAGCCCCTCTGAGCCTGTGAGGGCTTGACGAATTGCAGGTGGAGCACCTGCCTTGTTTCGCTGGTGATCTTGACTCGCTCGTCGATCCGATAGCCAGCGACCCAGATGATATGTTCGGGCGACACCACCAGTGGCAGGCGGTCACGGATATGCTGCGGGACTTTGGCATCGATCATGAAGTCATTGAGTCCCTTTCCTTTGCCCCCCATGCCCTGAGGCTGGAAATGATCTCCAGTGCGGCGCCCTCGCAGGATCAAGCTCTTACACGTCCGCTCTAGATCCAAATAGGCTTGCCAGGGATCCTCATTGTCCTGAACGTGCTGAGGCAGTTCGGCCGCTTCGATCGTCTTTGCTCTCAGCTGCCACTCGCTTCCGGGTAGACGAGTGATGCCCGGCACATTGATGGCCAACTCGGCCTCCAACATGAGAGGCAGGTCAGGGAGTGGTATCTCTTCGCCGATGGCGAACTCGTCGTATCCCATGAAGAGGAACAGTCCCTGGGGCAGCGTGATTCTGGCCCCTGTGGCTTTTTCCTCAATGCCCAACCTGGCCTGTTCCACGTGGACCCAGTTGATGTCTCGGAGCGACCTACGCAGGCGATGTATCGCCTCTCGCAGAAGTTGCCTCTGCAGACTGGGATGTAGTTCCAGCCAGGGTTGCAGCGGGAAGGTGATCGTGCCTTCGCTTTCTTGAACCAGTCGCTCCCAGGCTTGCAGTCCTTGAAGGCGCAGGTAACCATAGTCATCGCTGATTACGCGAGCCGAGCGGCGCAGGACTTCTCGGATCCGGGGGTTGAAGCTCTCCAGGTGGGGGATCAATTGGTGGCGGATGCGATTGCGATGGTAGGTCAGGTCTAAGTTGGACCTGTCGAAACGGGGCTCCAGGCCGTGTCGTTGGCAGTAGGCCTCGATCTCGCTTCTGGGTACCTCCAAGAGAGGCCTCACCAGCTCGAGCGGCGGACCAGACCACCAGGCTTGGGCGCCCAGGGTTTGCACCGGCAGGATCCCACGCAGTCCGCCAAGTCCCGAGCCGCGCATCCAGTGCATGAGTATCGTCTCCACTTGGTCGTCGGCGTTGTGCCCCACTGCGATGGACTGCGCTCCGAGTTTGTGGGCTACGCGACCCAGGAAGAGGTACCGCACGCGACGGGCCGCTTCTTCCATAGCAAGCTTGTGCTGAGCTGCGTAGGCTGGGACATCGCAGTATTCGACAGTGACGGGAACTTGCCACTCCTGCGCGAGAGTTTCCACATAGTGGGCATCGGCCCGCGATTCTTCCCCCCTGATCCCGTGGTCCAAGTGGCCCACGTGCAAGGTAACGCCCAGTTCGTCCTGCAGTGTCCTCAAAACGTGGAGCAGGCATAGCGAGTCGGGCCCCCCCGAGACGCCGACTACTATGATGTCCCCGTCTCCGAACATGCGGTGCTCTTGAATCGTCTCTCGTACCTTGTCCAACAGCTTCACCTCGGATGCAGCGCTCTCCTGATTCTACCACAAGTTGAGCGCGAAGCGCAGACCTTCGGATGCTTGTTGTACGGCAGTTGCTTGACGAAACGCAAGAAGTACCATACAATAGAAACATGTGGTCGTGACTGGCGGGCTTGCGAGCCTGCCTTTCCATAATGGTCTAATGGTGACGGTGCATGTTTGAGGCGTTGACGGACAAGCTACAAGGGACATTCGAGAAGCTTGCCCGTAAGGGGCGGCTGACCGAGGATGACGTGGATGAAGGTCTGCGCGAGGTTAGGATCGCCTTGCTGGAAGCCGATGTCAACTACAAGGTCGTCAAGGATTTCGTGTCGAGGGTGCGCGAACGGGCCTTGGGGGCTGAAGTGATGCGCAGTCTGACCCCTGCTCAGCAGGTGGTCAACATCGTCAATGAAGAATTGATCGCCCTCCTCGGCAAGCCAAGTAAGATGGATCTCTCGGGCCAGCCTCCCCACGCGGTGATGTTGGTAGGATTGCAGGGCTCGGGCAAGACGACTACGGCAGCCAAGCTGGCCCTACACCTGCGCAAACAGGGTCAAAGGCCACTGCTGGTAGCGGCCGATGTCCGACGGCCGGCTGCTGTTGAGCAGTTGGAGATCCTCGGCAAACAGATGGACCTCGCTGTCCACGGCGAGGGGACCTCCGTGCCCCCGCCTGAGATATGCGCAAACGCCTTGCGGAGAGCGAAGGAGGCCGCTTACAGTGTGGTCATCATGGACACTCAGGGGCGTCTTCATGTGGATGACCAGCTGATGGCTGAACTGGAGCAGATCAAGACGAGAGTATCGCCCGCTGAGATCTTGCTCGTGGCTGATGCTATGACCGGGCAGGATGCTGTGACGGTGGCTCAGGAGTTTCACGGACGCGTGGGGCTCACCGGGCTTATTCTCACCAAGATGGACGGCGATGCCAGGGGCGGCGCAGCGCTTTCCATGCGCTCCGTCACCGGGGTGCCCATTAAGTTCCTCGGTGTGGGCGAGAAGACCGGCGATTTGGAGGACTTTCACCCCGATCGTCTGGCTTCTCGTATCCTGGGGATGGGGGACGTTCTGACTCTTATCGAAAGGGCGGAGGAAGTCTTTGATCACGAACACGCCCTGAAGATGGAGGAGAAGCTCCGCACCGCCACCTTTACCCTGGAGGACTTCCTTGATCAGTTGCAGCAGGTGAAGAAAATGGGACCCATGAGCCAGGTACTCGACATGATACCCGGCTTGTCCAGTCTTGCCGCTCAGATCCCTCAGGAAATCACCGACCAACAGTTGGTCAAGATCGAAGCCATGATCAATTCCATGACGCGTGCTGAGCGCCAGAGCCCCCGCATTATCGGCGGTAGCCGCAAGCGGCGGATCACTCGAGGCAGCGGGACGACAGTTCAGGAGCTGAACCAGCTTCTGAGCCAGTTCCGCCAGATCCAGAAGATGATGAAGCAGATGAGCAAGGGGCGCATCCCAGACGTCCTGTCCATGTTCAGGTGATGCGGCCTTGCTTCCTGTAACCAGATATCACCAATCACTAGGACTGAGAGGAGAGCAGAGACACAGATGATCAAGATCAGGCTACGCCGGGTTGGGGCGAAGAAACAACCCCAGTACAGAGTGGTGGTGGCCGACGCTCGCGCGCCGCGAGACGGGCGCTTTATTGAGACCATCGGCCACTACGACCCTCGTATCGATCCCCCCGCCTTTACCGTAAAGGAGGATCGAGCAATCTACTGGTTGCAGCGGGGGGCTCAGCCTACAGACCCTGTGCTGCGCATGTTCCAGAAGCTGGGAACTTATGAGAAGCTGGAGCGGGTCAAGGCTGGTGAGTTGCTGGCCGACATTCTGGCGGAGGAGGTTGAGCGACCACCTACCCCGGAAGAGGTCGTTGTGGCACCCCCACCAGCAGAGGTCGAGGAGCCTGTTGCGCCCGAGGAGGAACGTGAAGCTCCGCCGGAGGTCTCCATCCAAGAGCTTGAACTCCCAACCCGTGCGGTCAGAGTCCTCAGCGAAGCCGGGATCGAAACCGTGCAGGACATGCTCAAGAAGCTAGAGGAGGGCAGGGAAGCCACGCTGGCCATACCTGGCCTTGGGGAGAAGTCCTTAGAGCAGATAGAGGAGAGCTTGAGGGCCAGAGGCTTTGTTAAGTGACCCGAATTGGAGCCCTGGAGGCAGCTCTCGGCTGGAAGCGCAATCGGCTCTCCTGTCGATCTGCGAAAGGGGAGTGCGCCGGTATCCTCGCTTTGCCCTCGTGGCTGTTATCACGTTCTAGATTGTGCTCATGGAAGGAGGGCGATTTCCATGAAAGAGTTGGTGGAGTACATGGCCAAGCTGTTGGTGGATAACCCGGATGAGGTCGAGGTGGCGGAGGTGAACGCCACCCGTTCGGTCATCTTTGAACTGCGAGTCGCACGGGAGGATATGGGTCGCGTCATAGGCAAGAGAGGACGGGTGGCCAACGCCATGCGTTCGCTGCTCAGGGTGGCTGCCGCCAAGGAGGGCAAGCGCGCCATATTGGAGATAGTCTAGATGCGAGGAGAGGACAGTTTGGGTCCTTCTCCCCGACAGCGCAAACGGCCTTCTCATCTGGCAATTGCACGGATATTGACCCCTCATGGGGTCAAGGGAGAGGTTAAGGCCAAAATACTTACTGATTTTCCAGACCGCTTCAGCTTGTTGAAGACGGTCTATTTGGGTGAGGAGCTCAGTCCAGCGACCCTTGAGGGACACAGGCCCACTGGAAGCAAGATCATCCTCAAGCTGGAGGGTTGCGAGGATCGTGACCAGGCGGGCATGCTTCGAGGGAAGCTGATCTATGTGCCAGTTGAGGAAGCGATGCCGCTTGATGAGGATGAGTACTACGTCCACGAAGTCGTGGGGTTGCAGGTATGGACGACCGAGGGCGAGCTGTTGGGACACGTGGATGAAATACTGTTCACCGGCAGCAACGATGTGTACGTTGTGAAAGATGGCGACAAGGAGGTACTGATACCTGCCGTCTCCGACGTGGTCAAAGAGGTTGACACAAAGGCGGGGCGAATGGAGGTCCGTCTCGTGGAAGGGTTGCGCTGAAGGGGTGAGTCTTCCATGTTCGACGGCTGTGCATGGGACCAGAAGGAGTAGCCTTGACAGAGGTTAAGTATTGGATCGGGTTCAATATCGCCTCCGGCATAGGACCAGCGCGCTTCAAGCTGCTGCTGGACCATTTTGGTGACCTGGAGAAAGCCTGGCGTGCCTCCGACGCGGACTTGAAGGCGGCTGGGCTGGATAGACGCTCGATAGAGGCACTCATTGCCACGAGGCAGACGATTTCACTTGATGAGGAGCTGGAGAAGCTCCAGCAGGAAGGAGCACGGACGATCACCTGGCAGGATGCAGACTATCCTCCTCGCCTGCGCCATGTTCATAGCGCTCCGCCAGTGTTGTATGTGAAGGGGGATATTCTGCCGCAAGACGAGTGGGCCGTGGCGGTGGTCGGCACGCGCTCGTCAAGGGCGTACGGCAGGCAGATGGTGGAGGAGATCGGCGGTGATTTGGCCAGAAGTGGAATCACCGTTGTCAGCGGCCTGGCCAGGGGGATTGATTCCCTCGCTCATCGAGCAGCTCTGAGGGCGGGTGGGCGCACCATTGCGGTGCTGGGTTGCGGAATAGACATAATCTACCCTCACGAGCATACCGATCTAGCTAGGAAGATCGTCGATAGGGGAGCCATCATTACCGAGTACCCACTGGGCACCCAGCCGGAGGGAGGCAACTTCCCGCCGCGTAACCGCATCATAAGTGGCTTGTCACTGGGTACGCTGGTGATAGAGGCGGGAAAGCGCAGCGGAGCCCTCATTACCGCAGACTACGCTCTGGAGCAGGGGAGGGAGGTATTTGCCCTACCGGGGAACGCCAATAGCCCCAAGAGCCAGGGGACCAATCGGCTCATTCAAGATGGGGCTGCCAAGCTGGTCATGGCCGTGGAGGATATTCTGGAGGAGTTGAACCTTACCTTGGTTGAGCAGCATCAGGAAGTGCGGATGGCCGTCCCTGAGGACGAGAAGGAAGCTCAGATACTCCAGTGCATCTCGACCGAACCGATTCACGTGGATGAGATTGGGCAACGGACAAGCTTGCCTATCTCCGAGGTGACCAGTACCTTGGCCATGATGGAGCTGAAGGGAATGGTTCGTCAAGTGGGAGGTATGAACTACGTCGTGGCGCGGGAACGGCGGGTAGAGTACGTTGTGGACTGAGTGGAGGCGCTAATGTATGCTGTTATCCTGGCGGGTGGGAGCGGGAAGCGTCTTTGGCCTCTTAGCCGCAGGGAACGTCCCAAGCAGCTTCTGGACATAACTTGCCAGGAGAGGCCGATGCTTCAGGAGACTTTCGCGCGCTTGGAACCGCTGATCCCCGCAGATGCGATCTATGTTATCACAGCTGAGCAATACATGGAGAGTACGAAGGAGCAATTGCCCGCCGTGCCGGAATCCAATATCATTCGCGAACCCGAGGGCCGAGGCTCCGCCCCCGCCATTGGGTTGGCGGCCATCCACCTCAGACACAGGGACGCGGACGCCGTGATGGCCTGCCTTCCAGCCGATCATCATATCACTGAGGCAGAGAAGTTCCGCCAGGTGCTGTCAGTGGCCGAACAGGTGGCTCAGCAGGGCCACCTGGTTACTTTGGGGATCAAACCTGATCAGCCCCATACCGGCTATGGGTACATCGAGATTGGCGGCCAGTTGATGGATGTCGGTGAGCACACCGTTTGCAGGGTTGAGCGGTTCACCGAGAAGCCGGAAGAGGCGATGGCCAAGCGATTCGTCGAAGGAGAACGCCATTCCTGGAACAGCGGCATGTTCATTTGGAAGGCGTCAGGCATCTTGGACGAGATTGAGAAGCACCTGCCGCGACTCCATGCCTGCTTGACAGAGGTGGAACGGGTTCTGGGGACGGACGAGGAACAGGCTGTACTGGAGCGTACGTGGTCGCTCGTCGAGAAGGAGACCATAGATTTCGGCGTAATGGAGAAGGCTGAAGACGTGGTGGTCATACCTGTGGAGATGGGTTGGAGTGACGTGGGAAGCTGGGCCAGCCTCGTCGAGTTGTTACCGCCGGATGGAGATGGCAACGTCGTCGTGGGCCATCATCTGGGGCTGGACACCAGGAGTTCGCTCATCTACAGTCCTCACCGTTTAGTGGCTACCGTAGGCGTAGAGAACCTGATCGTCGTCGAGACGGAGGACGCTATCCTCGTCTGTTCCAGGGACCGCGCGCAGGAGGTGAAGGCGTTGGTTGAGCGCTTGGACGAAGAGGGATGGCGGAACTATTTGTGAGGTGACCTGTTCTATGGAAGCGTATTGCATGCGGTGTAAAGCCAAGAGGGAGATGGCAAACCCGCATCCTGTCTATTCGAAGAAGGGACGGCCAGGCACGAGGGGGACCTGCCCTGTTTGTGGAAGTGGGATGTTCCGCATGGGCAAGACCGAGCATCATGAGTCGTTGCCCAAGCCCAAGGTGGCCCCGGGCGATGGCAAACTGGTCATCGTCGAGTCGCCGGCGAAAGCGCGCACCATGGGCAAGTTCCTGGGCAAGGGCTACAAGGTCGAGGCCACGGTGGGGCATGTCAGGGATCTACTGAAATCCCGGTTGAGCGTGGATGTGGAGAATGATTTCACACCCACCTACCGCGTCCTGAAGGAAAAACGGAAGACTGTCAATCACCTTCAGAAGATGGCCAAGAAGGCAGCTGAGGTTTACCTGGCCACCGACCCGGACAGAGAAGGTGAGGCCATAGCCTGGCATGTGGCTGAGGCGGCGAAGATCGAAGATCGCCCCATCTACAGGGTGGTCTTCCATGAGATCACCGAGAGTGCAATCAGAGAGGCCTTCGCTAACCATCGGGACATCGACATGAAGTTGGTGAATGCCCAGCAGGCGCGCCGCATTCTGGACAGGTTGGTGGGCTATCAAATCAGTCCACTACTCTGGAAGAGCGTGAGAGGAGGGCTCTCCGCGGGCCGGGTGCAATCGGTCGCGGTACGTCTCGTGGTTGAGCGTGAGAGGGAGATAGAAGCCTTCGTCCCCGTGGAGTACTGGTCCATTGAGGCCGAGCTTGCCAAGCAGGAGACTCGCGGACAGGAGGACAGGGAAGGCTTCTGGGCCAAGTTACACAAGGTCCGGGGCGAAAAGGTTGACCTCAGCAACCAGAAGGAAGCGGAAAAGATAGTTGATGACCTGCAAGGGGCGAGCTATGTGGTTGCCAAGGTGGTCAAGCGGGACAGGCGCAGGAAGCCGCCCACCCCATTCATCACCAGCACCTTGCAGCAGGATGCCTCTCGTCGTTTGAGGTTCTCGGCGCGGCGCACCATGCGCATCGCGCAACAGCTCTACGAGGGGATAGACGTCGGACCTGAGGGCAGCGTAGGTTTGATCACCTACATGCGCACGGACTCCGTCAATGTGTCAGCTCAGGCCCAGGCGGAGGCCAGGGACTATGTCACGGAAAAGTACGGCGACAAGTACCTGCCATCGAAGCCTCCAAGGCACAAGACGCGGGCCAAGAGGGCCGAGGAAGCTCATGAGGCGATTCGCCCCACGTCGGTACGACGCGAACCCCAGGTGATGAGGCAGTATCTAAGTCCGGAGCAGTTCGGCCTTTATGATCTCATTTGGAGCCGGTTTCTGGCCAGTCAGATGGCTCCGGCGGTGGTGGAAACTACTGCGATTGACATCGAAGCTGGCGATCCGTGGGTCGAGATGCCCTACCTTTTCCGCGTCACCATATCGGTGGTCAAGTTTCCGGGATTCCTGCGCGTGTATGGAGACGTCCGCAAGGATAAGGAAGAGCAGATTGCGCCCCTGCCGGCTTTGGCCCAGAGTGAGATGCTCGATCTACTGCGATTGGTCCCCAAGCAGCATTTCACCAAACCGCCACCTCGCTACAGCGAGGCGACTCTGGTTCGGGCCCTGGAAGAGCATGGGATCGGTAGACCCAGCACATACGCGCCTACCCTTTCTACCATCCAGGGGCGGGGCTACGTGCAGTTGACAGACAGGCGCTTTCAGCCGACCGAATTGGGGTTCATCGTGAACGATTTGCTGGTAGGGCATTTCGGGGAGATCATCAACGTGGGCTTCACGGCCCGCATGGAGGAGAATCTGGACCTCATCGCCTCGGGCGAGCGGGAGTGGGTGCCCGTCCTGCGCCGCTTCTATGACAGGTTCGAGGGCCAGTTGGAAAAGGCCAAGGTGGAAATGGAGAAGGTAAAACTGGAGCCTGAGCCGGCGGGGATAGATTGTGACAAGTGTGGGAGTCCTATGGTCATCAAGATGGGGCGGTATGGGAAGTTCATCGCTTGCAGCAATTATCCCAAGTGCCGGAATACGAAGCCATTCCTGGTGAAGGTGGGCGTTACCTGCCCGGAGTGTGGCGGCGACCTGATTGAGAAGAAGACCAGGAAAGGCCGTGTGTTCTATGGCTGCTCGAACTATCCGGAATGCAAATTCGCCTCCTGGGATAAGCCTGTGCCGGAGCCCTGCCCTGAGTGTGGGGGGCTGATGGTAGAAGCGGGCAAGGACTCGATCAAGTGCATCCGGTGCGGCGCCCGCAGGGAACGTTTGCCTGACGAGACAACTATCCAGGAGGAACCGCTGGAAAGCTGACATTGCCAGGGAGGGGAGGCAGCTGTGCGGAGTGACGCTGGTCACCCCATGACCATGGAGGAGCAGCTAGAGCTTTACATAACGCACCTGGACGTAGAGAAGGACGCTTCCCCGTATACTGTTCGCAACTACTCGCAGGAAATCGGACAGTTCCTCGATCTTCTCAAGGACGAAGGGATAGATACCTGGGATGACGTAGATCGCCAGGTGCTGCGCCGCTACATCCTCTGGCTGCGCAAGGAGGGCTACGTTGAAGCCAGCATGGCGCGCAAGCTCTCCGAACTCCGTTCTTTCTGCCGCTATCTGCTCCAGGAAGGTTTTCTCGAGTCTAACCCCATCGACCTCGTCTCCTCTCCCAAGGTGCCCAAGAGGCTGCCCCGGTACCTGAAGCCCGAAGAGGTTGAGGCGCTCTTGAACGCCCCCGATGTCTCCAAGCCCCTGGGTCAACGGGATAAGGCGATCCTGGAACTACTCTACGCTGCCGGCATCAGGTTGAGCGAACTGGTAAGCCTGAACCTCGGCGACCTGAACCTCGACGCAGGGCAGATGCTCGTCTGGGGAAAGGGGGGCAAGGAGAGAGTGGTGCTGCTGGGGAAGCCCGCTGTTCGCGCCTTGAGGGCCTACATCAATGATGGGAGGGGCAAACTGGCAAGCGAGAAGACCACCAGCGCCCTGTTCCTGAACCGCTTTGGAGGACGGCTCTCCCGGCGAAGCATAGGCCTGATCCTCAACAAGTACAGCAAGCTGGCGGGGCTGTGGAAGAAGGTAACGCCCCACCTCCTGCGCCACACCTTCGCCACACACATGCTGGAAGGTGGGGCCGGTCTGCGCGTAGTGCAGGAGTTATTGGGCCATGCCCAGCCAACCACGACGGAGATCTACACGCACGTCACGCCCAGTCGGCTGAGGGAGGTGTACATGCGGAGCCACCCCAGGGCGAAGGAGTAGTTTAGCCTCCGCTGGCCTGCGATCTTGGGACCGGCTGTGGGAGCGGGCAGCGCTCACCTTGCGTGCTTGGCGATACGCGGTCTCTTAGGCTCTGGGGGACGGAAAGGGAACTGCCACATGCAGCCTTCTGACGCACGACTCGAGAAACTGCGCGACCAATTCG
>NJBK01000019.1 GCA_005223035.1 Chloroflexi bacterium B3_Chlor | reverse complement strand
AATATCAAGGGTTTCGACACTGATGACTATGATCACAGGAAGGAGTTTCGCAGGATCTTTGCCTTCTGTACCGCCTCTAAGTGGTCTGCTAGGGCGTTTCTGCTCATCGACATAGTTGATTTCTCAACATTCTCCACACCAGAGCAATTGGCCCTTCGTATGAGCCTTGGTCAGGCCGTCACAAGCTGCGCAAGAAGATTCTACCGACTGCAGCAGAAAGGGCTTGTCCAGCATTCGCGGTTCAACCGGGTGTCGACAGGCGACGGGTTCTACATTTGGAGCTATGACACCTCCCCTGATGGGCACGTGAGCACCTTCTTGCTGCTCATCTTCCTAATGACCCTCATTGAATTCATGCGCAAGGAGGCATCCAGTCGTCTTGCTCTCCGGGCTGCGTGTGCAATCGACGAAGCCTACACCTTCCCCTATGACGGACCAGGGACTCCTCCGTCTGATCGCACCTACGCAAGCTTCAGGCCAGACGCAATTGGTCCAGTGCTCAACAAGCTCAGTCGCCTAGTCACGGCGGCAGTTCCGGGGCAGATCCTCATCGCACCATTTGAGCAACCCGGCCGGGAGGAAAGGCCGGATGAGATTCTGGATGTCCCGACAATGGTGGACCGGATCAAGAGCGAGATCCTTCCAGGCGAACTGGACCCCGCGGATTCCATTAAGGCTCACGATATTGTTCTCGAACTTGACCCTCCCGGGCTTCTGCGGGCGACCGACAAACACGGCCTACTGCATCATTGCTACAATCTGCGTGGGGCAATACCGAACCGTGCGGGATCGTCGGGTCCGCTGAGTCTCCAGTCAATAGGGCTAGTGCCGGACGATGCCGCCCGGATCGAAACGACTGCTTTCCGCCCGTTTGTGCTGTAGACTCGGAACATCCGGGCAGGCCGGAGGCCGGCCAATTACACTGGCTGCAGCGGACGCGGCCAGCGGGCGCAAGGCTGATGTGAATCACTTTGCGGCGCTGCTCAGCTTACAGGCGTTAGGCGCTATGCACTGGTGACGCGCGGTCTTTCTCCCTGAGCCCCACAAGCGTTTCAAGACACTCCGCTACTGATCCCGCCCTTCGGTTCTGCGCTGTGCGTCGCCGAGCGGTGCGTTCGATCACCCGCCGCGGGTTCGGTATGAATGGTTCTTGGCCATTGTCCGCTGGCGTGACCATGCTTTGCCCAGGGGGTGAGCCATGGCGTATAATGGCGTGTGGTCTCCCAGTCTGCTCAGGCCAAGGCGTGGAGTGTAAGGCATGGCGATGGATGTGAGAACGAAGGTCGGGTACTTGAAGACGGTGGACATCTTTCAGGACCTGACCGATCCCGAACTTGAAGCCGTCGAGAGCTCCGTCACCACAATCCCCTGTGCAACCGGCAAGATCTTCTATGCCCCCGAGGAGACCGGAGAGGCTTTGTTCATCCTTAAGAAAGGCAAGGTGCAGCTGTACCGTATCTCGCCTGACGGTAGGAAGATAGTGACAAACACCTTGGGTCCAGGTACGATCTTCGGGGAGATGTCATTGATAGGGCAGGGGATGTACGACAGCTTCGCGGAGGCCACCCACGAGTGCGAGGTATGCAAAATGGATCGCGCTGACTTGGAACGTTTACTCCTAGAGAGGCCTCAGGTCGCGTTGCGCATCTTGGAGGTCATTGGTAGACGCCTCCTGGAGGTTGAAACCCGCCTGGAGGACATTGCCTTCAAGACGGTCGCCGGCAGACTGGCTTCCCTGCTGCTGCGTTTGATGAAGGAACAGGGTACCACCATCGTCGGATTTACCCATCAGAACTTGGCCGACGACGTCGGCACACATCGAGAGACGACTACTCAAACTCTGAGCAGATTCAGGGCTCAGGGCCTGCTAAGCACGGGTCGCAAAAGGATAGAGATCCTCGACCCTGAAGGTTTGCAGCGTATCGCTAACGGGTAGTGACATAAGAAAGACAAAGGGCCAGCTCGACGGGGGCTGGCCCTTTGGTTTCAGTAGGTTACTCTCAGCTTGTGGCGACCTCTTCGTCGTCATCTCCACCCGCTGTAAGCTTTTGCGGCTCCTTCTCACCAGCTATTAGCAGGGGCTCAAACTCCGCCGGCATCTCGCTCCTTCCGCTGAAGACGCCCCCCTCATCTATCAGGAACGAAGCCACCTCTATGTCGCCCCACACCAGGCCTGTCGACAATATTTCTAGCCGCCCCATGGCGTTGATGTTTCCCTTTACCGCTCCCGATATCGAGATGTTGCGGGCCACTATGTCAGCTGCCACCTTGGCCGTCTCGCCGATGATGACATTGCCCATCGTCTCCACGCTTCCTTGAAACACTCCGTCTATACGCACCCCCCCATCGCATTTCAATTCCCCGATGAACGTAGCGGTGGGTCCTATGACGTTCTCAATCCTGTCACTAGCTGGACTATCTATGACGTCAACCAAAGCCTAACCCTCCTTAGCAGGTAACTGACAATCAACAACCGTCCGTGATCCCGGGTCATCACTTCTCATTCAAACTCAGATAGATCATAGGGTCCATCGGAGTATCGTTTAGGCGGATCTCATAGTGAAGGTGAGGACCTGTGCTCCTGCCCGAGTCGCCAGAAAGAGCTATCTTTTCCCCCTCCTCCACCATATCCCCCGGATCCACGAAGTACCAGGAGTTGTGACCATGAACGGTGGAGAATCCCATCTCATGCTCCAGCACAATAGTCCAACCCAGGCCGGGCCGCCACCCAGCGAAGACGACCTCTCCCGCCTTAGTGGCCTTTACCGGCGTACCGTACCAGGCTCCAATATCTATCGCCTGGTGAAACTCCAAGTGGCCTTTCTCGGACAGCACGCGATACCCAAACTGAGAGGTGATCTCCCCTTCCAACGGCCGTTCTGTCGGCGCGGCCGCCAGAAGTCGCAACTGTCGCTCCAACTCCTCGGGATCGTCGCGCTTGTCGGGAGCGATCCTCTCCACTCTGGCATTCAGCGCATCGAGTAGCACGCTTAGCTCCTGTGTGCTCTCAGGGAGCAATGACTGCATCGCCTCTACGTCACCACTTGCTTCCACCGCCAGCGACATGCTATAGTCCCCGAACTGCGAACCGCCTTGTCCGCCTTGCATATCGTATGAGGTCGGTGCAACAGTAGCCGTCGCTGTGATAACAACATCCTCCAAGCCTATGAGCTCACGAATCTGCTGGGAGAGGCTCTCCACCTCTAGCATGCCCGCTCTGAAACGCTCCACCGCCTCGGATAGATTGGTGACTTCCTCCTGCTGGGCTAGTATGGTCAGCCGCATGTGCCGTTCCCGCGCCTGGTACAGTGCCTGCTCCTGGTGTAGGTCCCTTGTCTGAGCACTGAGGCTATGATTGCTGGCGGCGAGATAGAGGAAGCCGAAGACTAGGAGCAGAACCAGGGCGATAGAAGTCGGGACTAGCCACAACGGAATGCGAAAACTCAAAGGAGGACGCTCAGAATGAGGCACGATCATCAGAGTCAATGATCGCGTCTCTCTCTTGCGTGGCACTATAGGGTGTCTCCTTCAATCTGATTCTCGGGCAACCCCTCGAAGCCTCTGTCTCGCACGCCGGTCGCCCCCTCGGCAGAGCCACCACCATGCGACGACAATCACAGCAGATTATACTACAAATGGGGGTTCTTGTCAACCTCGCTCTGATAAGCCAGGGCTATGGCTTCTGTTTCCTCCACTGACAGGCTGTAGGTGGAATCCCACTTCTTCACGGGCTTGGCGTAGAGACGACTTTCCGCACGTCCTTGAAGGGAACTGACGACCACGCCGTTACCTTCCTCATCGAGGAGAGCTACCGCAAAGCTCTGTTCGCCGCCGGTACCCTCGAAAGCGTTGAAGCGCACCAGACCCAACCGCTGAATGCTGTTCCTGAGCTTCTTCTCCATCTGTTCCGACATCTCGGTCAAGTGATCAGCTTTGGAGGCTGCCAGACGCATCTGCTCGACATACATGCCAAGCAGCTCCCCCAAGTCGTTCCCATCACTGCTAGTCAGCAATGCTCCATAGCTCCGCCGTATACGACGCACCTGTCTGTGCAACAGGATCAACCAGAGACCCAGGACAATGACCAGGATAAGCAGGAATAGCCACAATTGAAGACCATAGTTCTGGTAGGTCAAGAATAGAGGTTCCACTTCGTATCCACCTCGCAGTCGGTCGAGCTCCTCATTCGAGCCCACGTATTCTACTCGCTCGGGTGTACATAGTCAACCGCGATGTTGACAACGTGCGGGCTTTGTAGTATCATACGGGCGAGCTACGCGGGCCGAACAACCCGGCAGGTAATCAATGCAGAGTGAGATGGAGCACCGGGCGGACAGCACCATCTTGGTGGTAGATGACGAGCGACTTGTCCACGTCATCTTGACGCGATATCTGTCTAAAATGGGCTATTCTTGCGTCACGGCCGAGAGTGGTGCAGAGGCTTTGGAGAAGCTAGAGCAGCATCCCTGCGCGCTCGCCTTGTGCGATATTAGGATGCCCGGCATGGATGGGATGGAGCTGCTGCAGCGCATCAAGGAGTATGACGACGAGATAGCAGTGATCATGGTCAGTGCAGTCGATAACAGAGAGATCGCTGTGGAGGCCATGAGGCAAGGGGCGTACGACTATGTGACCAAGCCCTTTCACCTTGAAGAGATCCTGATCAGCGTTCAAAGGGCTCTGGAGAACCGCCGGCTACTATTGGAGAGCAAGGAGTACCACCGGAATCTGGAAAGAAAGGTTGAGGAGAGAACCAGGGAGCTGGAACAAAAAACTGAGGAACTGCAACGACTCTTCATAAGTGCCATAGAGAGCATTGTCCTCACCCTCCAGGCGAAAGATGAGTACACAGAGGGTCATTCTAGACGAGTGTCCGCCAATGCCACGGCCATCGCCAGGAGACTCTCCCTTCCGGAGCACGAGGTGGAGAACATCCGCCTGGCCGCCCTACTCCACGACATAGGAAAAGTAGGCACCAGGGAGAGCATTCTACATAAGCCTGGTAAGCTAACCGATGAAGAGGGAGATCACATAAGATCACATCCCTTGATCGCTGCCAGCATCCTGGAACCGATCACACCCCTGCAAGACATAATCACCTACATCAAGCATGTGCACGAAGCCTATGATGGTAGCGGATATCCCGATGGGCTCAAGGGGGATGAGATACCCTTGGGAGTGAGGATCATCACCGTGGCCGATGTCTTCGATGCCATGACTTCTCCCCGGCCGTACCGGCCTGCCATAGACCCCGACGAAGTGCTGGCTCATCTTAGCAGCGAAGCTGGCAAACAGTTTGACCCTGCGGTCGTAGAAGCTTTCCTCGAAGTCTACGAGTCACGAGGATAGCTTAGCCCCACGGTGTTGGTAGTAAGTCGGGACCCAGCGAGTTGACGCGCCCATGCTATCTGGCGGCTGAGGATTGTACGTCGTCGGGCCACGGATCCCGCAAGACTAGTGGACACTGACTGGCTCCCAGTATTTCGGTTGCGTCGGACCGTCGAGGCCTCATGTCGCAAGCTCTTCTAACACCAAGTCCACCACCTTTGGCACCACCGCGGCAACCGAAGGTGTTAGCTCCTCCCCGAACGTGCTCACATCTCCGACCTCGACAGCAAGAATCACAATCTCTTTCGGGATGTCCATACCTAGCTGACGACCGAACTCCAACGCCGTTCCGAGACTCACATAATGGCTCGAACCGGCCCGAAGTCTCCCGTGAAACTCCTCCGACGACAGGTGATGGATTTCCCCTGGCTGGCCCACGCCGGTCTGGATGGCATCAATAATGATGACCCTATCATAGCCTGCCACGAGTTCCAGCAGGCTCAGCCCCCCCACGCTCGCCTGACTGACCGTAACATTCCCCCCGTCAAGCCTCTTTTTCACCTGTTCGACAACGGCGAACCCCACCCCATCATCGGTCAAGATAGGGTTGCCCAGGCCCAAGACAAGCGTCTTCAACTGCGAACCTCCGCTTCAGGAATTGGCACAAAGTACGCAGTCACCCGAAGATGACGGCGCTTGAGCGCTGGGTACAAAGCCATGGCACGACTCCAGAGGCGTCTCAGCCCAGGCCTTGACTCAGCCGCTCCACCACCTCACCGGCGGCATCGAGGATCCTTACCTCCAAAGGCGTCTGTCCCGGTAGCGAGTGGGTGGCGCAGCCCATGCAAGGGTCGTAGGCCCGGAAGGCCATCTCCACCATGTTCAACAGCCCTTCGCTGATCACCTTGCCCTTCTTGATCAGCCCTTGTGCCGCCTGCTTGATGGAGATGGCCATGGGGGCATAGTTGTTGGTGGTGCCCACGATTAGATTGCACCTGAGGACCAGACCCCGCTCATCCGTAAGGTAGTGATGGGTTAGCGTCCCACGGGGTGCCTCCACGATACCCACGCCCTCGGTGGGTGTCTCCGTGGGGATGGTGCGCACGTCCCGATCGGTGATCTCAGGATCCGTTGCCAGTTCCAGCAGCCGCTCAGCAGCATACAGAAGCTCGATGATACGCGCCCAATGCGTAGCCAACGTCTGGTGCACTGGCTTGCCGCCCAGGGTCTCGTACATCCGCTCGTACTCGGCCTGAGCCAAGGGGGTAGCCATGCCGTCGGCCGCATTGAGGCGTGATAGCGATGTAGCCCGATAGACTCCGCTGCTTTTGCCACCCACGAAGCCCTTCCATCCGACCTTCTTGAGATAAGGGAACTTGAGGTAAGTCCAGGGCTCCACCCGCTCGGCGATGTTGTCCAAGTACTCATCAGGAGCGTACTTGACGAACTCGACACCTTCCGGATCCACTACGCGCACCAAACCGTCATAGAAGTTCACCCTGTTGTTGTCATCCACCAAGCCCATATAGTAAGTAGGAAGGGTAAAAGGATCACTGAGTATCAAATCCACATACTCCTTATTGCCGAGAACGACATCGTTGAAGAGTTCAATGGTGAACTGGCTGAAGTCAACCAGCCACTGGGCGCTCTCCTCGACTTCCTCTCGCTCCTCCTCACTCATGGGCTTGCTCATGCCACCGGGAATAGCGCTGATGGGATGCACTGGCTTGGCGCCTAACATCTTGATGATATCCAGCGCCCGACCTCGCGCCTCAATGACTTTGCCTCCCACCTCCAGACCTACCTCGTTGATGACGCCCAGGATGTTACGTATGGCGGGGTCCGCATCAGGCCCCATGACGAAATCTGGCGCCGCCAGGACATAGAAGTTGGTAGTATGGTCGTACACGTAGAAGGCACTGTAAAACAGCTCTCTCAACTTCTTGCCCGCCGGAGGGGGCTCCAGATGGTAGACAGCGTCGCACGCCTTGGCCGAGGCCATAAGATGGGCCTCGGGGCAAACCCCACAGATGCGAGCCGTGATCCGCGGCAACTCCTCCACTGGCCGCCCCTGACAGAACTTCTCAAAGCCCCGGAGTTCAGGGATCACCAGGTAGGCGTTGGCTACCTCACCCTCCTCGTCCAGGAAGATGTCGATTCTGCCATGTCCCTCCAAGCGGGTTATCGGATCTATGCTGATCTTCTTCACAAACTACCTCCCTTTCCGAAACACAAGTATTTGGCCTCTCCCGCTCTAGCACACATATCACATGCCCGATCTACTTCATTTTCCGCCGACGTAGAAGCGAAGCCGCCAGGCCGAAACGATAAAAGGTGCCGATGGGGTCCACGATTTGCGAGACGATTTGCCGCGCTTCCTCCTCAGTGTCGGCATCCACAACCGATGCTACAGCGCTGAGCAACTTGGCTCCTTGATCTACCACCTCCGGCGGTGGCCCGTAACAACCTCGACAGGGCAGGTTGACCATCGGACACAAACCCCCACAGCCGCTACGGGTGGCTGGCCCGGCGCACACTATACCTTGCTCCAAGAGACACTTCTTCTCATCGGGAATGATCTCGTGGATCCGGAAGAACTCTTTGACCTTCTTCTCCTCCTTGACGCGCTCACATTCGTCGCAGACCGTCTTCTCGCCGGCTCCTATCACGCTGCCGGGAGCCGGCAATTCTCCCTTCACGAAAGCCTCAAAGACCGCCCACGTCTGGTCCGCCTGCGGGGGACAGCCGGGCACAAAGTAGTCCACTGGTACAGTCTGGCCCAAGGTCTTCACGCTGTTATAGAAAACGGGGAGTTCGACCTCACCCTCAGCGAACTCGTGCCTAGTCTGGGGTACTAGGTCATCCCCGTTCTCTGTGGAAGCCGTGTCTTTGTAGACTACGTCAAAGATCGCCTCACGGTCGCTCAGGTTGGCCAGGCCGGGGATACAACCCTCATGAGCACACGAACCATAAGCCACCAGTGTTCTTGACTTGGCTCGCAGGAGCCTGGCCATATGTTCGTTCTCGGTGTTGCGGATAGCGCCGTTAAAGAAGCAGACATCAATGCCGCCATCTTCCATGGCCTCCACATCCTTGTACTTGATGTCCATGGCTACCGGCCAGAAGACGATATCCACTGCTTGAACTAGATCGAGGATCTTCTCCCGTATCTCCAACACAGCGATCTCACATCCGCCACAGGAAGCAGCCCAATAAAAAGCAACTTTTGGTTTGCCAGCCATATTCGCTACGCCTCCTTGGTCTCCGATTCCTCAAGGTAGCTATTCCAATTCAGCGGCCCAAGCTCTTTGATCTTCTCCGTCAGTTCCCTCGTCAATTCTGCCCACTTGGGCGCCTCGGCGGCTGAGATCCAGCCCCACTGGAAGCGCTCCTCTTCAATACCATACTGCTCCAGAAGTCGCTCCAACAGCGGCATGCGACGAAAAGTCTTGTAATTGCCTTCACCATAGTGACAATCACCGGGAGGATGACAACCAAAGACGATTACACCATCAGCCCCTTCGAGAAAACCCTTCAATACAAAGGAAGGATCAACCCTTCCCGAACACATCACGCGAATGATGTCCACATTGAGGGGCTGTTTCAGGCGAGATATCCCAGCCACATCAGCTGCGGCATACGTGCACCAGTTGCAAAGAAAAGCAATGATGCGTGGTTCGAAATCCTTCTCTGCCATTTCATGAAACCTCCATCATGATTGGAAGCCACGAGGCCCGCTGTTGTTCTTCACAACAGACCCCTTGTCTGACGCATTCCCCAAACTCTCGATTGGTCCCAGGAAAAGGCACTACACTCTGGCCTCTTCCGCCTCGAGTCTTAACCCGCGGAGCAGGCCCTCGATCTCCGCATAGATCTGGCGGTCAGTGAAGTGCCGTGCTTCAATCGCCCCTGCCGGGCAAGCAGCCACGCAAGTGCCGCAACCTTTACAGAGCGCCTCGTTCACCTTCACCACGCCAGTGCCGTTGTGACTGACGAAGCTGATGGCGCTATACGGACATAAGGCTATGCACACTTGGCAACCGGAGCAAAGCTCCTCATCCACAACCGCGACAGTGGGGGAGATAGTCACCACACCTCGCGACAACAGTGATAGGCATTGAGCGGCCGCAGCACTGGCGTGAGCTACCGTGTCCGGCACATCACGAGGCGCCTGGCAAGCCCCACCCAAGAAGATGCCGTCCGTGTTTGTGTCCACCGGGCGTAGCTTGGGATGGGCCTCGAGGAAGAAACCATCCTCGCTGCGCCCGATCCCGAACGTGGAAGCTACCTGGCCAGCATCGCTATAGGGCACCATGCCCGCGTCCAAGATCACCATATCCACTTTCGCCGACACGGGCCTGCCCATGATGGTATCCTCTGCAAGGACCATCAATTGGCCGTCCTCCAGCACGGTAACTTCGGCACCGCGCCCACGGACGAAGTACACCTCCTCCGCTTGCACCCGCTCGTAGAACTCCTCGTACCCCTTGCCCGCCGCCCGGATATCCATGTAGAACTCATACACCTCTGCGTCAGTCTTGTCCCGCACCAGGTGCGCATGCTTGAGAGCATACATGCAGCAAACTCGGGAGCAGTACGCATTGGAGTACTCGTCTCTGGCTCCCACGCAATGAACAACCGCCACCCTCTTTGGCGGGACACCCTTGGAGGTGATGATCTCGCCCTCAGTGGGCCCTGTGGCACTGGACATGCGCTCAAACTGCAGTCCATCAATGATGTCTGGCGAACGGCCATAGTTATACTGAGGAGAGGACTTGGCATCGAACTGAGCGAACCCTGTGGCCACGATGATGGCCCCCACCTCCAGCTCAAGGGTCTCGTCCTCTTGCTCGAAGTCAATGGCTTCTGCTGGACAGAGTTTCTCGCATACTCTGCATTTCTGCTTCAGGAAGTAGGTGCAGTGTTCCGCGTCTACGACGGGTATCCGAGGAATGGCCTGAGGGAAAGGTATGTATATCGCCGAACGGTTGCCCAGACCCTCGTCAAACTCCGAGGGGATCTTCTTCCGCGGACACTTCTCCTGACACAGGCCACAGCCCGTGCATAGCTCCGCGTTCACATACCGTGCCTTCTTGCGGACCTTCACCTCGAACTTGCCGATGTATCCAGAAACCTCTTCGACCTCACTGTAGGTTAGGAGTTCAATGTTGGGATGCCGACCGGCATCCATCATCTTGGGCCCCAGAATTCAAGTGCTACAGTCGAGCGTGGGAAAGGTCTTATCCAGTTGCGCCATGTGCCCGCCGATGGTGGGTTCCCGTTCCACCAGATAGACTTGATATCCGCCATCCGCTATAGTCAGCGCAGCTTGAATGCCCGCTATACCCCCACCTACTACCAGCGTCGCTGGCGTCACCTCCTCGGTCCGGGACTCCAGGGGCTCGTGGAAGGCAACACGAGCGACCGCAGCGTGCACGAGGCGCTTGGCCTTCTCTGTGGCCGCCTTCTCATCCTTCGATATCCAGGAGACATGCTCTCGAATGTTCGTCATCTGCAAGCAATAAGGGTTCAACCCCGCCTCGGCGACTGCCTGCTGGAAGGTGGGTTCGTGCATACGCGGCGTGCACGAGGCAACCACTACGCGGTTGATACCCAACTCCTCGATATCCCTCTCGATCATGTCCTGTCCGGGCTCGGAACACACGTACTTGTACTCGCGAGCTACAGCTACAGACGGCAACTCAGCAGCGAAGCGCACCACCTCGGGCACATCAACAACGGCCCCTATATTGATTCCACACTCACAGACGTAGACGCCGATCTTAGATGTCTCCTCGCTCATCAGCCTACAACTTCTCCTTTCTCCATCGCTTGCCACACCAGTTCAGTTACGTCCAGCACCCGCATCCTGGTCTTGGTCTTACGCGCAGCCTGCAGCAAGGTGCGCTTGCACTGCTGGCAGGCTGAGATAATGGCCGTGGCCCCAGTGGCTTTGGCCTGCTGCATCCGACGCTCCGCGATGTCTTCCGTCACGTCCGCTTCCCACATCGCCACGTCGCCACCTCCACCACAGCAAAGGGCGTTTTCCCTATTATTCTGCATCTCCTTGAAAGTAATGCCCGGAATGCCATTGATGATAAGGCGGGGAACATCGTACACCCCACTCTTGCGACCCAGGTCACAGGGATCGTGATAAGTCACCACCCAGTCCAACTCATTCAGCTTGATGCGGCCTTCTTCTACGAGCTTAGCCAGTAGCTCGCTGGCATGTAACACCTCGAAACCCAGGCCATCGGGGCTATTCTGGGGATAGATATGCTTCCAGGTGTGATAGCAAGAGGGACAAGTAGCCACGAGATACTGAGGCTCCAGTTCCATGGCTCGTTCGATATTGTGCTGAGCCAGCTCAGCGACCTCCTCCCCCAACCCGGCGCCATAGAGAGGATAGCCGCAGCACCATTCCTCGCCCGCCAGACTGGCGTAGGTCACTCCTGCTTGTTCCAGCGTCTGGACGAAAGATTGGGGGATGCTATAGGCCATAGGGTACATAGCACCCACGCAGCCAGCGTATAGAAGCACCTCGGCCCGCCCTCGCCTGGTGTCCGTTAACTGCTCGGGCACCGGCTCCAGGTTCTCGCTCCAGATAAGGCGGGTGTCATTATCCTCACCCAAGATGTTGTGGGTCATCTCCACGGACTCTCGCAACTGGGGCAGCACCGCGGGCAATTCCAACCCTTCAGCGATACCCCACCTTCGCAGGTTCAGCATTGTCTCACGGGTGATGATACCGCGGGGGCAGCGTACGGTGCAGGCATCGCACTGAGTGCACAGCCAGAAGGTACGACTGTTTATCAATTCGTCTCTCATGCCCAAGCGCATCACACGCCAAAGCTCCCGGGGAGCATAATCCATCAACTCGCCGGCGGGGCAGGAAGCGCTGCAACTGCCACACTCGATGCAAGTAATCATCTTGCGCCAATCAGGCTCGATCTGCTTGATCAGCTCACGATCCATCTCATCTAGACTCAAGACTCTGTGTTTAGCCATACCGCAACACTCCTAGCTTGCAAAGTGATAGTGAGTCGCCAACCCCAGTTAACAAGCCCTGGGTTCAGCCTGGTTCCTATGTTGTCTGCTCTGAACCCTGACCCAAGAAACGCTCCAGCGTCTTCAGCAGCACAGCAGACTGCACCGGTTTGGAGATCCAGCCGTCAATCGGGATCTGCTCGTCGTCAGGAAATTCGGCCGCATGAGGACTTGTGGCGATGGACGAGATCATGATGATGGGCACATTCTCGAGAGCGGGGTCACCCTTCATCTCTCGGGCCACGTCCACACCCTCGAGGGTAGTGGCCATCATGATATCCAGCAATACCATGTCTGGTGGTTCGCCCTGGCGTACCATCTCCAGCGCCCTATCACCATTCTCAGCGATGCCGACTTCGTACCCTTCGGCCTCAAGTATCCTCCGCATGATCACTTGGAAGTCAACATCATCATCTACAACCAGTATCTTAGCCATTTCTCCCTCCTCACCATCTGCGCACCTTAACAACATGTCTGCACATGATTCCTCTCCTTCATCATCAATTGATTTCACTATCCTTTGCCCCCTATCCCTTAGCGCTTCGTATGTTCTCACCTCCTTTGTGAAAGTCCGAAACACAAAACCCAAGTCGCACTGGTCCTTCTTGGTTTACGTTCTTCGGGACCGTGACTAGCTTATGTCTCCCGCTACATAGGCGCGGGTTTTCTCGTCGCGCGGGGACGTGAACACCTGCTGTGCGGGACCATGCTCCACCAGTTCGCCCAGGTAGAGGAATATGACGTAGTCACCAATCCGTCGAGCCTGACGAAGGATGTGGGTGACGAAGACAATCGTGTACTTCTTTTTCAAGAACTGGAACTCTTCCTCGATCAGTTTGGCTGATATCGGGTCGAGCGCTGAGGTGGGCTCGTCGGCCAAGATAACCTCGGGCTCGACAGCCAGTGTTCTAGCTAGTGCCAGTCGCTGTTGCTGGCCCACGGAAAGCCCTGTCGCCGGATCATGGAGTCTATCCTTGACTTCGTCCCACAGACCAGCAACGCGCAAGTAGCATTCGACCAGAAGATCCATCTCGCCACCTCTCCTGGTACGAGCAGTCAGACGAGTGCTTTCGGGACACAGCCGTCCCAGAGAGCGGTCTTTCTCCAGTTCCGCGATCTGTTGAAAGATCTGCTCCCGGTTCATCCTGTGCATCCTTGGGCCGTAGGTGACATTGTCGTAGATAGACATCGGTAGCGGGTAAGGCTTTTGCGAAAGAAACCCCACCTTCCTCCTCAGAGCGATAATATCAGCCTTTGGATGGTAGATATTGACGCCATCTATCAGGACTTCGCCTTCCACGCGAGCCTCTTCGCTGAGGTCGATCAGCCGATTCAGGCTCTTGAGTAGACTCGTCTTGCCGCACCCGGAGGGGCCGATAATGGTCGTTATCTGCGCGTCGGGGACATCAACCGTGATGTCCCGAAGGGCTCTGCGATCTCTGTAGGTAACGTTCAGACTGCGGAGGCTGATATGGGGCATCTTGGACTCCTATCTTACGATATGCTTGGAGAATCGGCGGCTCAGGAGTCTTGCTGCCAGACTCGCCAGCAGAACGATGACCAGTAAGATCAGCGCCGAAGCATAGGCCCGGCGCTGGACCTCAGGGAATGGCGTACCAAGCTGGAAGAAGACGGCAAGCGGAAGGGAAGCCGTCGGGTCCAGGAGTGATCGGGGAATGTGATCTGTATACCCCGCCGTGAAAAGGATGGAAGCCGCGTCCCCGATACCACGGCCAAAGGCAAGCACGACTGCCGTTATGATCCCGGGCAGCGCTTGTCTAAGGACTACAGCAAGTGTTGTCTCGATCCTCGTGGCGCCCATGCTGTATGAGATCTCCTTGAGTTCCAAAGGGACCATTCGGATAGCCTCTTCCATGGCTCTGGTCATGATCGGCAGCATGAGAAGGGAAAGGGCAAGAATTCCGCCGAGCAAAGACGTCCCGATGCCAAGGTAGCGCATGATGATGAAGCCGAAGGCGCCGTAGACAATGGATGGCGTTCCCCAGAGTGCATCCAGACTTAGTCTGGTAATACTGGCCAGACGCCGCCCTGCATACTCCTTTTGCAGGGCAAAGGCTGTCGGCAGACTCAACAGGATGGAAAGCACCGAAGCGCCAAACGCAAGATAGAGTGAGCCCACGATAGCATTGGCTATGCCGCCTTCTTTACCGAGGTAATAGCCGCCTTTGGGCGTCTGTGTGAGCATGGATAGGCTAAGGGCTGAGGCCCCGCGTGCCATTACCACGACCACGATGGCAGCCAAGACGGCCAAAACGAGCCCCAGGGAGGCCAGCATCAGCGCCTTGAACACGGCTTCTTCTAATCTTCTGGCGCCCACCTCAACTACGACCTCCTTTCAATCCGCAACAGGGTGAAATGCGCCAGCAGGTTGAAGCCCGCTACCACCAGCAGGAGTACGAGGGCGGCCAGCATCAGTGCAGAGTCATAAAGCGGTATCGACATCATCTCCCCATAGTTGTTGGCAATCAGGGCTGGCAGTGGATAGGCCGGGTCAAAGAGCGAGGTTGGAACTTTCGGCACATTTCCAACGACCATGAGAACAGCCATAGTCTCACCAAAGGCTCGTGAAAAACCGAGAACGATGGAAGCCACAATGCCCCTCAGGGCACTCCTGACGACAACGTGCTTGACGGTTTCCCATCTCGTTGCGCCCAAGGCAAGAGAGGCTTCCCTGGCCTCGACCGGGACCGTTTGGAGTACTTCCGTGGAGACAGAGATAATGATGGGAAACACCATAATGGCCAGAATGATACCTCCAGCGAGAAGGCTGTAGCCCGTCGTGGAACTGCCTAAAGCCCCACCGGTGGCACGCACGAGGGGCACGATCACAATCACAGCCCAGAACCCATAGATGACAGAAGGAATGCCTGCCAGGAGGTCGATGACTGGGCGCACGAGCTCCCTTACACGACGATGGGCGTATTCTGAGAGGTAAATGGCACTCAACAGGCACACCGGAATGGCCAGAATCATCGCGATTGCTGTAACTGCCAGTGTCCCTACAATAAACGGGTAGAAGCCAAATTGGCCTCTTAGGGGGTGCCAAGTGGAGGAAAACAATAGTTGCACGACCGATGTTGTGGCGAGAATCGGCCTGGCCTTCACGAATAACCCAAGGGCTACAAGGAAAACAATCGAATTGGCCAATGCCACAGCCAAGTACATGGACCGCGTGGCAAGAGAATCCTTGATCCGTCTCCACCGCATTATGAACAGACCTTCGATCCCTGATTTTGCTCCTTCTGACAAGGGCGGGCAGCTTTCAAACCCGCCCCAACAGCTTCAGATCCGGCTTCAGTTGCCCAGCTTTCCCAGGGCTTCCCGGAGCTGGGCGTCTGTCAGCGAGATATAGCCAACTTCCTCAGCGTACTGCTGGCCCTCCGTCAGAATCCAGCGGACGAATTCCTCGGCCAGACCCTGGAATCCGCCCTGAGTCACAAGATAGAGATCGCGCGCTGGCGGTGACGGGTAGACTCCTGAACCGATTGCCTCGATTGCACGGGTCTTGGTTGACAAATCCTCCTCCGGACCGACCTCTCCATCTTCGTTCACATCTATGGGGATGACTCGAAGGCCTACGACCGGGAGGCCAGTCGTGGCATCATAGGCGTAATTCAGGTTGTTGTAGCCCATACCAAGAGAGTCCGTCTTCACCGCTTCGGCAAGACCCGGATCCCCGTACACACCTATGCCCGCCAGGTCCTCTTGTGCGCCTCCGAGGTACTTGGCCCACGTCTCCGCCGCGCCGCAAGCGTCCGATCGAGTATACACGTTCACAACGTCGTTCGACTCCGTCCCAGCGACCTCGCCCCACGTCAGCGTGTTGCCGTTGATCCAGAGATCAATGAAGGTCTGTCGCTGAATGCCCTGTTCGCCCAAGACTTCCCAAGCCGGGTTGCTCTCGTTCGTGGTGGGGAAGACCGCATCCTTGGCAACAGGAACAAAGTAAGCACCCTGCTCGATCTCCTCCGGCCTGACTTCTCTCGAAACCATGCCGATGTGCACCAAGCGGGCAAGGGCGTCGGCCATGCCCTTACCAGCCCCTCCGGCCGAGATATCCAACCTGACTCGCGGGTGAATCTTCTGGAACTCCTCACCCCATCTGACCATCATGGGGTAGAGTGCCCAGGCACCGGACACTTTGATGGTGCCCTGAAGTTCGCTCTCCCCCTCAGGTATCTGTTGGCTTGGAGCCCCTCCGGGTCTGCAAGCAGGAGCTCCAAGCATCATCACAAGAGCAAGAAGCAGGCCCAAGATGAAATGTCTGCGACCAATCCTTAAGGTCATCATTTTCCTCCCTCCTAATGGATTGCTCGCCAGTCCGACGGCTGATGGCAGCGATTTGACTACCCGCTAGAGCATTGTCCTGTCCTCTGCACACTCGACCCACCCGCAGGCGGAAGGAGCTGGGCCAGCCTGCGTTCTGCCACATCCGGCCCCACGTGCAATCCGGGCGGGAATGTGAGCACGCAAAAGATCGCAGACCGGCAGGTCGGACAGAAAAGCCGTATGCTGCGGCGCCAGAACATGTTGTCCTCTTTTTCCTATAGAATTAGTCATGAAACTGGCCCAAAATAGGACTTCAACACACGTCGGCCAGAGTGATCTTCTCCAGTTTCATCGACACATCGTCGCGGATGTCCTGAAAAACCCTGACCAGCTTCTCCTCTCTTTGGATAGGTGTGGATCCGTGGAAATACCTGCTCACCGATTCGGTCGGTGCCAGCGCGCCGTCAAACACCCGAATGATTTCGGCCAAGGCGATCTTGTCCGCCGGCTTGGCCAGACAGTAACCACCGTACTGCCCTCTCCGGCTGCGCAGGCATCTCGCGTGCTTGAGGACCAGCATGATCTGCTCAAGGAACTTCGACGGAATGCCCTGCGCGGCCGCGATAGCCTCCACAGGGATATACTCTCGGGTATCTTGCCGCGCCAGATAGACAAGAGCCAGCAAAGCGTACTCGCTGCGGGATGTCAGTTTCATCGCCCCCTCTGGTTATTTGACTTGACTAATAGCAACTAAGTGTGCATTCTTCAGCGACAGCAGAATGAGACACCGCTATCAGAGAGCCTTTCAGGATTAGTCCAGCTGGTGTTCAAACGTCATAAGGCCGCCTAGAAGTCAAGACATAATGGCTTGTCGAGGAGCCAACATGAACTAGGTTTGACCGGCCAATGCCAATCGAGCCTAGTTGTACGCTCGTCCAGTGTTATCACTGCGAGAGCCACTGTCACGTCTCTCCGTCTGCCGACATCCATTCTCTTAGCTCGGTCTCATTCTCCTAGACCTACTGGGCAGCGTTGCTGGGCTGCGCCGCCGGTTCTGCATCCTCCTCAGTCTCGGTCTTCCACTCAATAATCCGCGTGGCTCTGCGGACTGCCCGTGTCACAGCCATCACGTAGGTCACAAAGCAGAAAAGGAGAGCAAGTATGGCGATCAGTTCCCGCGATAGCATGTCCGTTGCCTCCTTTCCCCCACCATTCCCCAGTCACGCTTCGTCATCCGGTCATCATCTGGGATGCCCACGCGAGCCTCAGGGCTTCTATCCGGCGCCAGCTACCGAGCTTTCTCCGCCGCGGCTGGAGCGCCCTTCTCCGCCTCTTGCCGCGCCTTGGCTTCCCGCTTGGCCAGTTGAGTCCTGACCATGCCATACACCAGGAATGCGAACAAGGCACCCAGTACACCGATTATCTCCAAGGATAGCATTTCGCCCGGCTCCTTTCTCTTTCTTCACCCTGCCCATCCACCTTCAGTTTAGCACACCGGGGATCAGTTCTAAAGAGGAAAACTGCCTGTTCGTCGCCCGAAAGAAAGGCTTACTCATTGATTGGCCCTTAGGCGTTTCTACCGACTCCCAGGGCCCACTGGGTAGGCAATTGCGCTTGGCTGGCAGTAAGCACTTTTGCCTATTGTGCCTAGAAGGGCTTGATTCTTGCTTACGAAACAAGCTATAATGGAACTGGAGCAGGATCATCGCAATTCCCCGGATGTGGCTTGATTTACTACACTTGGCTGCTACCATCCCGCCAAAGCCACTGCGGAGGCCCACAATGAGAAGGTACCTTGGCCGCTTGCCCAGTTTCCGCCTTCAAACCACGATGGTCATTCTCTTCTCCTTCATCGCTCTACTGACTGTCGGTGCCACCGCGGTAGTGACCTCCAAGCTGATTGGCGACTATCTCGCCGAAGCCCAGGGGAGCCGCGTCAGCCGAGACATGCAGTTGGCAGAGGCCTTCTATGACCTGAAGCTTGACAAGATTGGTGCCATGGCTAGAAGGTTGGCCTCAAGTCGCCCGATAGTAACGGTCCTACCCCAGGCCACTCAGGGCGAAGACGAAGCTATCCGCATCGTGGAGGAATGCGTTACAAAGGAAGTCACGTCACAGAGCCTCACCAGCAACTACTTCATAGTACTGGTTGATGGCGCTGGGAACTCTGTCTTGGGTCGAATTTCGCGGTCCCCTGGCGGAGCTTCACCAACCTCGCCAGGCAATTGGTCCCGCCTGCCTATCGTGGCCGCGGTACTGAACGACGGACAACCTCTCGCCGCGACCGAGGTGATTCCCGCCGATTTGCTAGCCTTGTTGAGCCTCGCTGAGCAAGGCCGCATCACGCTCGTTGACACACCCAAAGCTGCTCCAGAGCCCTTTGATCCCCGGGAGGGGACTGCGGGCCTGACCTTGACGGCCGTGGCCCCCATATTGGATGACCGAGGCGCTGTTCTTGGAGCCGTGGTGGTGGGTCATCTCTTCAACAACGATTTCACAATTGTGGACCGCATCAAGGAAGTGGCAGGCGTTGACACGGTAACTATCTTCTTCGGCGATCTAAGGGTCTCCACCAACGTGCTGGATGAGAAGGGGCAACGAGCCGTCGGCACGCGTGTCTCCCAGCAGGTCAGGGACGTGCTGCTGGTCGAAGGAGTTGGTTTTACGGGCCCAGCCTACGTGGTCAACGAGAACTTCATCACGAGATACGAACCGCTTCGTGACCACCAGGCTCACACAGTGGGCATACTGTATGTGGGAGCTCGCCAGGCGTCCTTCCTCAAGCTGGTGCAGGCGTTCTACGCTCGCATCTCCGTGATAGCCCTGGGCTGCATCTTGTTGGCGGTCATGATCGCCGTACCGATCTCTCGCTCCATCAGCAGACCGGTTGCCGAGTTGGCCGAGGCTAATGAGAAAGTCGCCCTGGGAGACCGAGCCGTGACGGTCCCTGTACGGGGCACAGGCGAACTAGCCATCCTGGAGCGTTCCTTTAACACCATGGTCGAGAAGCTGCGGACCACTGAGCAACAGTTGATTCAATCGGAGAAGCTGGCCTCGGTGGGCCAACTGGCCGCTGGCGTCGCCCACGAGATTAACAACCCCCTGGGCACCATCCTCCTCTTCTCCGATATCATGCGTAAGGAGCTCCCTCCTGATGACTCCCGCCGTGACGACGTGCAAATGATCGTCGACGAAACCACCCGCTGCAAGACCATTGTCTCAGACCTCCTCAACTTTGCCCGACAGAATGAGGTTCTGGCCCAAGAGACTGATGTCAATGCCTTGCTCGACGAAACCGTTGAAGAGATCAAGATTCAACCGATTTTCGAGGAAGTTGAAATCACTCTTCGGCTGAACCCGACCCTCTCCCACATCCAGGCGGATCCTGCTCAGCTCAAGGAGGTCTTTATCAACATCATGACCAATGCCGCCGAAGCCATGGGACAGGGCGGCTCCCTGACCATCATCACCGAAGCCACCGAGGATGAGATGATCAAGATTGCCTTCCAAGACACAGGATGTGGCATACCGGAGGAGAACCTGAGCAAGATCTTCACCCCCTTCTTCACCACCAAGCCCATCGGCAAGGGAACAGGACTGGGATTGGCCATCGTCTACGGCATCATCAAGATGCATCGTGGACAGATCTACGTGGAGAGCGAGGTCGGTGTCGGCAGTACCTTCACCATTACTCTGCCCATCAAGTTGGCTCTTGCCACAGCGCAAACGACGGCAGCGGTTCGGACAGAGTAGCCATCCAAAGCTGTGCCCCGATGGCTATGCTGCATGCTAAGGAGGATATCCCGTGGAAGAAGACATAAACGTCCTTGTCATGGATGACGAGCGAGGCATACGGGAGGGATGTCGCCGGGCATTGACCCCCCTCGGCTATGGTGTTGATGTAGCAGAGACTGGCGTCGCTGGACTGCGAAAGCTGCGCGAGGGAGCCTTTGATCTTGTCCTCCTGGACCTGATGATGCCGGGCATGAGCGGAATGGAAGCCTTGGAGCGCATCCACCAGATAGACCCAGAAATCGTGGTCATCATCATCACCGGCTACGCCACCGTCGAGGCAGCCGTGAAGACCATCAAGAGGGGCGCCTACGATTTCATCTCCAAGCCTTTCACAGCCGACGACTTGATGCTTGTGGTCAACCAGGGTTTGGAGCATCGACGTCTATCCTTGGAGACCAAACGGCTACAAGCCATAGAGGAAGACGCGAAGGAGCTAGCCAGAGCCAAGGCGGAGTTGGAGAAGTTGGATGCCATGAAGACGCGCTTCATGCTGACCGTGGCGCACGAGTTGCGGGCACCTGTGGCTGCCATTCAAGGGTATCTGGGACTTATCCTGGACGGATACGCCTCTGAGGATAGAGAGGAGATGCTGGAAAGTGCCCACCAGAGATGCGGCGAACTGCTGGATATGGTAGATGATCTGCTGGTGCTAGCGCATATCAAAGAGACAACCCCAAGAACGAAGAAGACCACGGTGTCAGTGGCAACAGTTCTCGAAGAAGTTGGTAGCTTACTGAAGGCAGGAGCGGAGAGGAAGGGCGTTACGCTCAGCCTTGAGATCCCGAGTCGGCCTCTAATGCTTGCGGATCAAGAGCATCTGAAGCAGTTGTGGACCAACCTGTTGTCCAACGCCATCAAGTACACCCCGCCCGGCGGCTCCGTGGCGGCATCAGTGGATGAGAAAGATGGCCAGATTCTGGGCACGGTGTCCGACACAGGGATCGGCATCGCCGCTGACGATCTACCGCGCATATTCGAGGAGTTCTACCGCACCAAGCAGGCCAAAGATATCGAGGGCCACGGCACTGGCCTCGGCATGCCCATCGTCAAGGAAATCATCGAAACCTACGGAGGTACGATCGAGGTGGATTCAGAGCTAGGCGAAGGGACCACCTTTGCCTTCACGTTGCCGCAATCCTCGGAGCCGGAGCATCAGGCGCTTGAGAGAGGGGAGGAGGTGGGGCATGAAGAGTGACAGTAAGCTATGGGGCCCTAAGGCTTGAGCGCTCATGGAACTCAAAAGTGTCCCTTAAGGCCTCCACGGCGTCGGCCAAACGATCCCTGTCTACTACGCACGAGACGCTGGACATGGAAGTACTTATTGATAGGATGTTTATGCCAGCACTGGCGAGAGCTGCATACATCATGCCCGCGATACCCGGCCGCTCCTTGAAATCGGGCCCGAAGATGGACACTATCGCCACCCTCGGGTGATGAGTCACCCGCTGTCCTCCGAATCTCTCTTTGACGGGGTCTAAGAGACCCAAGGCCTGAGACAGATCTTTGCTGGCTAGACAGAAAACGATGTGAGTGTTGTTATTGAGGTCAATGGACTGAACAATGAACAGTACGTTTATGCCCCTCTTTCCAAGCGTCTCAAAGACCGCCGCAGCAATCCCTGGACGGTCAGGGACGGCCATCATCCCCACCAAGGCCAAGTCAGTATACTGAATGATACCGCCAATCTTGACTCTGCCCATAGGGTTAGCCTCTCCGAACTTAGCGCAATCAAGACGTGTTTCGATTTGGGTAAGCCACACAAGGTGCGCCTTCAAGATTATATCCTGCGTCCGGAGACCAGTCAAGAGTCGAGGGAAAGCGGAGTCACAGAACGATGCAGAGGCCTGACTCAACCTCCAGGCCCCTGCACCAAAAAAAGCACAACTCGGTATCAGTCGGTCGGGTACTCTTCCTCGGCAGCCAGTGCAGCCTTCCTAGCCTCATAGATCTCCTTGGCCCTCTCAGGCCCATAGTACCACGAGGCATGGTGCTCCTGGGCATAGGCGGCGGAGGTCACGCCGAAGCGCATGCTAACCAGACCGGCCCACATCATGGGATGCACCACAGCTAGATAAAAGTGGACGATGAAGATGGAAACGGTCACCACCATGGACACGTCGTGCATAACTACCATCGCCTGATACAAGCCAATGGGGACAATACCCTTACCAAACCACATCACGAGGCCGGTAATGGCGAAAGCCACGCTGCCCAAGATGATGACCACGGCGTTCAACTTCTCGCCAGTGTTGAACCTGTCCTGGGGTGCCATGGCTTCATGCCTCCCGAAGAGATAGTAGGGCATCGCTCCCTTTATCCATTCGAAGTCATCGCGGCTCACTTTGAACACCGACCTGAGGCTCAGTACAGCTCGTCTGGGCTCCAGTATGACGTAAATGAGGGGTAATGCGCCATAGGGGATAGCTGCGGCCCGATGCATTAGCCGCACGAGCTGACCGCCCTCTCCCTGCGCCAAAGGGCGCAGGAAAGGGAAGAACAGGATCATGCCCGTCGCCGCCAGTGCGAGGAAGGTGACCGTGTGCCCCCAGTGGAAGAGGCGTTCCATCGCTGTGTACTTGGGTATCCATCTGATCCTGATGACCCCTGCCTCGCCTAGCTCCTCTGTCGTGTTCATCCTGTTACCGATCATTCCACATCCTCCATATTGACGCTGCGCCGCGCCAGGAAGTAGAAGCCCAACACGCCAAGAGCGGCCGCACCAAAAGCCAACGTGCCCAGCGGCTGTAGGACATCCTGCCAGAGATTGGCGAGAACCGGATACTCGGGGTTCTCTGGCAATCCGTACAGCGACGGTCTCTCCTTCAGCACGTACAGTCTTCCCAGACCCCCCAGCTCATGCTCGCCATATAGATTGGCGTTGGGAAAGCCTTGCTGGTTCAACTTCTCCACCCGAGCCCTACCCTTGGCCAACATAGCCTCTCGGTCACCGAAATCGAAGGCTCCCGATGGACACGTCTTGACACAGGCCGGCAGCAAACCATTGGCAACGCGATCCTGGCAGAAATTGCACTTGTAGGCCTTCCCCTCACCGGAGAGGACATCAGTGTCCAACCGGGGTATCCCAAAGGGACAGAACTGCGAGCAGTAACCGCACCCGTTGCAGAGGTCTGGCTCGACAGTGATGATGCCCTCAGTGAGGTCCCGCTTGAGCGCACCCGTGGGACAGACGTGCACGCAGGCGGGCTGCCCGCAGTGGAAGCATCCATGGGTCAGGAACAGCCACTGGAGACTGTCACCCTGGACCACCTCGATAAACCTAACACGCGTCCAAGTAGTCGGGGAGAGATCAGGGGGATTCTCGTAACTCCCCCGCTGGGTCGTCTCCTCACCGGGCAGGTCGTTCCACTGTTTGCACGCAACCTGGCAACCGCGACATCCCATGCATCTGGACTCATCGATCAACATAGCAACCCTAGACATCTGTTACGCGCCCCCTCACGATGGTTGGTTCGTCTTGCACCATGGCACCCGCTTCTCAGATTGTACTCAACGGCACACAAGAGTCAAGAGGCAGTGCCTGCTCAAGGGATCGACATGGGCAACGCTCGGCCGGGTGACATCCATCGGGCTCCGTTGAGTATTCCATCATCGTCACCATAACGACCCTCGCTGCCCTGCCTCCCATGTGCTGATCCAGGCCGGCGTCCGTCGTCTTTCGACATCCCAGTTCAGGAAACTGCTGGCACCCCAACCGGCACGCTAGCAGGCACACCAGCCAACGCTCGCTGTATTGTCTTCAGCAACTCCCCGGGCTGAACCGGCTTGTTCAGCCAAGCGCTGACCGCTACGTGCTCGTCGCTGGGAAACATCTGCGGACTCCTCACGCCTGTCAGCGACGTGATCATGATCACGGGTATCTCTTTCAAATCGGGATCACTTTGCATCGCAATGCTCACATCCAAGCCATCGGTGATGTAGTCCATCATGATATCCAGCAACACCAGATCCGGCTTGACAGGAGCACTGCGCATGACCTTCAACGCCTCGGCTCCGCTGGAGGCTGCGTAGATTTCATATCCGTGGCTGTCGAGGATCTTCTTGGTAATCTTCACAAAGTCGGGATCGTCATCCACAATCAGTATCTTGGCGCGCCGCCCAGGCTCCTCAAGCACTCTCAACTCCCCTCGCTGCAACTGGGTCCTAACCATGGCATAGATCAGAAGCCCAACCAACAGAGCCAATACAGCGATAACCTCAATGGTCAACATTTCGCATACCTCCTTAGTTCGGCGTAGGCCCGCCCAGTCTAGTGCTCGACCTTGACCTCGACTGCCTCTCGAGCCGGTTCTGCACGCTTCTTGGCTTGAGCCTTCTCCTCGGCAATCCGTATGCTCCGACGTTCTAGCTGCGTCACAACCATGACGTAGACCACGAAGCCAAAAACCAGAGCCAGTATGCCTATGAGCCCCATCGACAGCATCTCCTTCACCTCCTCTGCCAACTACTCTCCCATCACCTCTGATCGCGTCGGCCTCAGGGCTTCCCCCATGCGTTACGGAGCCTTCTCGGCTCCAGTCGCAACGCCCTTTCCGGCCTCCGCTTGCCTCCTGGCCAATTGCGTACTAACCATGCCACAGACCAGAAGCCCGAACAGCGCAGCTAGTACTTTGATGATGTCTGTGGTCAACATGGCGTTCACCTCCTTAACCAAGCATCGATCTGTTCAGCCTAGTGCTCCATCCTGACAGGCTCCCCGCCCGGCTCAGCAGCCTCCTCAGCCTCCTCCTCGGCAATCCGTACGCTTCTGCGTTCCAGCTGCGTGACAACCATCACGTAGACCAAGAAGCCGAAAAGCAGACCAAGTATGCCTATTAGTTCCAGCGTTAGCATTTCTCTCACTCCTTCCTTGCATTCTTCTGTATCGTGGCGGCCGAAGCCGGCCCACGGCTTTACACCGCCACAACTACCCAGTTTTCTCTGTTGCGGCTGAGACACCCTTCCTGGCGCTCTCCTCCGCCTCCGCTTGCCTCCTGGCTAGCTGAGTCCTGACCATGGCATACACCAACACGGCTAGCAACACACCCAGCAAGCCGATTATTTCTACGGACAGCATCTCGCTTGCCTCCTTTCCTTCACCTCTCCTTATCCACTTCCAGTCTACCAAACTGGGGCGCGCTTTTGAAGAGGCAAACTGCCTGTTCTTCGGCCACAGGAAACGCCTACCCTATCCATTACCCGCTGGGTGTTTCTACCGACCCCTCTCGATCAGACGGTAGGTACTTCCGCCTACCTGACAGTGAGCACATTTGCCCATAATGCCTGAAACCCCTTGATTCTTAGCCACGAACGTCGTATAATGGAGTTGCAGCAAGGGCACTGCGATTCCCCAGTAGTCGTCCCATCATACGGCTATAGTCTTTCGCCGGAATTGCGCTCAGCGGAATGCAAAGGAGACCCATCAGTGGACAGGATCACAATCTTGCTTGCCGACGACCATGTGCTGGTGCGTGAGGGTACTCGCGAGTTGCTAGAAAAAGAGGAAGATATGGCAGTCGTGGGTGAGGCTGGGAATGGGGAGCAAGCCGTTACTCTAACTGCCGACCTGCGTCCAGATGTGGTCATTATGGACATTGCGATGCCAAAGCTGAACGGCATCGAGGCGACCAAGGCGATCAAGGCTATTCACCCTGACAGCGCTGTCCTGATCTTGAGCGCCTATGATGACGATCAATACGTGTTCACCCTCCTCGAAGCAGGCGCCGCTGGCTACCTGTTGAAGGACGTGCCTTCCCACGAGCTCGTCGAAGCGATCCGGGCAGTGAATGCCGGTGAATCCGTACTTCATCCCGTCATTGCCCGGAAGGTTATCAACCGCTTTGCTCTTTCCGGGGGCAAGGCCTTGAGTGAGAGTGCACTGGATCAGCTTAGCGAACGGGAAATGGAGGTCCTTGGGCTGGCAGCCAAGGGCATGACGAACATGGAAATCGCCAATGAGCTTGTTCTCAGTGTGCGCACAGTTCAGGGCCACCTGAGCAACATCTTCAGCAAGATGCACGTTGGCTCACGCACGGAAGCGGTGATCCAAGCTCTAAAATGGGGCTGGCTCAGCCTTGAGGACATCCAGTGAGGTCTCTCCCGATGCCACAAATGCGTTCGTGTACCGCCGTCACTGGCGGGAATTTGCCCAGGTACAGATCGCACCAATGGACCTAGTCTCCCCAGTGTCAATGCGTTCAGTGAAGCGCATCATCTTGAGCCCCAGTTTCTGGCTTGTTACCGCCATGCTCCTTAGTGCCGTGCTGCTTCACTATAGCGCGCAAATCCGCGCCCTGCCCATGGTCATCGGCGGCCAAAAGGCCTTGACTCGACATTCAACAGAACGAGTCTTGCTCATTCTGCCCATAGGCTACGCAGCTTTCGCCCTGGGACCCATTGCCGGCCTGATTACTTTGGCACTGGCTTTCCTCATCATGCTACCTCGTGTGATCTTCTTGAGTCCCTACCCGGCCGATGCGGTTATCGAGACCACTTCAGTGCTCTTGGTTGGTGGCCTAACGATCTGGCTCGCCTGGATAAGAACGAACCAGGAGACTCTCCGCCAAAAGGCCACGGCCCGATTACAGGCGGTCTCTGCCGTTTCCGCCGTCCTGACGAGATCTCTTGAACTGAAGCGGTTGCTCACCGAAGCTTTGGACGTGGTTCTGCAAGTGACGGGCCTCGAGGCGGGGTTGATATTCGTGCTGGACGAAAAAGCTGAGGATCTGATCCTTGTGGCCCATCGGGGTCTGCCTCCTCAAGCCATCGCGGGTGATAGGGGCCTGAAACTGGCCAGAGAGTTGGTGAGTGACCAGGCACTGGCTAGTCAGGTCGCTGTTCCCCTGAAATCGAAGGGCAGACCACAAGGGGCACTCGTCGTTGGCAACAGCGGTATCCACCACTTTCTACCGGAAGAGGTGGACCTGATTGCAGCCGTCGCCACTCAAGTCGGTGTGGCCACCGAGAACGCCCGGCTACACCAAGACGTGGCCAGGCAACTGGAGAGAGAAAAGCGTCTGAGCGAGGTAGCGAAGGAGATCACTTCGGAGCTCGAGTTAGACAAAGTGTTGTCCAAGGTAGTCCAGATTGCGGAAGAGGTAGCAGGCGTCGATGCCGGAGTCATTGGCTTGCTGGACGAAGGAAAGGACCTGATCACTTATCGCCACCTGCATAACCTACCAAGCGAATTGATGCAAGTCACCGTATCCACGGGTCAGGGATTAGCCGGCCACGTGATAGCCAGCGGCACTCCCGCGGTAATTGAGGATTACGCCTCTTATCCGGGCAGAGTCAAGGCCTTCGTCGAAGGCGGTGTGAAGAGCGTTCTAGCCGTCCCCATAGCTAGCGCAGGAAAGGTGTTTGGGGCCCTGGCCGTGGTAACTCTTGAGGAGAAACGAACCTTTTCCAGCCGTGACGTGGCTGCCCTCTCCGGAGTAGCGCGTCAAGCGGCTATCGCCATCGAGAACGCCCAGTTGTATGAAAGCATGCGTTCCTATGCCAGGCAGATCCTCACAGCTCAAGAAGAAGAGCGCAAGCGTATGGCGCGAGAACTTCACGATGATACGGCCCAGGCTCTCGTCGTCCTCTCCCGCCAGTTGGACGCACTACTCAGCGCAGATAGCCGAGCGTCCGCGGGGATCAAACAGCCCTTGGAGGAGCTTCGCCAGCTCACCGCGGCCATATCGCGCGATGTGCGCCGCTTTAGCCAAGACCTGCGACCGTCCGCGCTAGATGATTTGGGCCTGCTACCAACGTTGGAAGCTCTGATGGCGAAGCTGTCCGAGGATGATGGCATACAAGCTCATCTCGAGGTCCTTGGCGACAAGCGGCGTCTGTCACCGGAAAGGGAATTGGTGCTGTTCCGTATCGCTCAAGAGGCGCTGACCAACGTGCGAAAGCACTCCCAGGCTACGAGAGTGGTGACCACGGTGGAGTTTGGGGACGGCATGGTCAGGATGACGGTCACAGATAATGGCCTGGGCTTCAAGGTGCCCGACAGGCCAAGTGACTTGGTGGAGATGGGCAAGTTGGGCCTGACCGGCATGCTCGAGCGAGCACAGTTGGCAGGTGGCACACTGGTGGTACGATCCGAGTCCGGGCAGGGGACCACCGTGGTGGTGGAGATACCGCTTTAGCAGTAGGCGTGCCAAATGGATGTGGAGAAAGCCATTGGAGCGAAGATAGAACCCAAACTGAGGGATGCTTTCGGTCCCACTATCACCAGGTCTCTCCTCACGATGGCTACCTTGGCTTATGTGACTACCGTGGGACCAAAGGTACAGAGATATCGCGCTCTTGTTGACTCCATCTGCAGTGACGAAGGGGTCGTTCAGCAGTGGGGCGAGGCTAACTCGGCAAAACAGGCAAGAGAATGGAAGGAACTTGTCCGCCTGGACTCTGAAACAGTTGTGATCGTGACCTCTGAACCCTCCGGCTGAGATCTTGCTCGTTGAAAAAAGCTCAGGCCAGAGCCCCGGGCCCTGGCCTGACGATCCGCCATCCTAGAGAGATGATGCACCTGTGGACGGGCTTCGCTCTCTGAAAGCAACGAATCCACTAAATCATCTGCCCACCAAGGACCACCACCAGTCGCAGGATAAAGCCACCAATCAGCACCAGAGAGGTAGAAGTCAGTACTGAACCAACTATGGCCTCCCTCTTGGCCTTCATAGAGGCGAATTGTAACCCCAACGGGATGAGCAACCCCATAAGTACGACCCCTGCCCAGAACAGGAAGCTCAAGGGACCCACAGTCATCGTGGTGACCGCGCTCGCGGCGGTTGGGGTGCCGAGCAGGGCCACCCCGCCTACATAGGCTACCAACACCACCAACTGCACGACGCCCACGATAGCCATCGCTTTCCCGATGGCGTCCATCGTTTCGCTGGGCATAGGCTCGCCCTTCCCACCAAACAGTATGTCCAGCAGTCTACCGAGCCCCGTCTTCAGCACGAGAAGCAGGAGCGCAGTTCCCGTGAAGATAGCCGAGGCCACGAAGAGAACTGGCAGCAGAAATGTGCTGGCCCAGAGTGGTTGATTCGTGGCGCTCAAAAGCACCCCTGTGTAGGACATGAGCAACACAGCTAACAGAAGGGCGATCCAAGACAGAACCCCGATTACTGGCGCGGCAGGGCGAATCACACTGGCAAGCCCTGCGAGCACGGTAAGCCGCACCTCCCCAGGCTCGAAGCTCTTGGACCACCACAAAGCGATCATCACTATGCCGATCAAGGCGTAGACGAGCAGAATCCAGCTGCCCATCGACATCGCCGATCCCGGTCTGAACCGTGTGAAGAGGTGCCAGGCACGAAGTTGCTCACCCAGATCGACCACCAAAAGCAGGGAGCCCAACAACACCAGGGGCACGCCTAGAAACATCGCTATCTTGGGCAGCAATGGGTGCTTGCGCCCGCTGATGCGATCTATCAGGAAAGCCGCGAAATACGCGCCTCCTGCCATCCCGGCTACCCAGAGGTCAATCGCTATTGGCCATTCCCAAGTCATTATTGTTCACCTCCTCCACTGGTCTCTTCCTTGGCTTCCGCCGCTCTTTGGCGTTTGAAAAGCAGCCAGAACGGCACAGCAGCTAGCACACCTGCGGTTATGATACCGCCGAGCCACTGGCCCAACAGATTGGTCGTTGCATGCTGCGGCGATTCGGGCAGTCCATAGGCAGAAGGTTCGTCCACCAGCACATACAGCCGGTGCAGGCCAGCCAGTTCACGCTCGCCATACAGACGGGCTTTCGGATGCCCGTTGGCTTGCAGAGCTGCGACCCGTGCGTTCCCCTTGGCTAGCATCTCACCGCGGTCGCCCCAGTCCAAAGCAGTGGCTGGACAGGTCTTGACGCAGGCTGGCGTCAAGCCATTGCTCGTCCGGTCGATGCAAAGGGTGCATTTTCGAGCAGTAGCCTTCTCCTCCCCTCCACCTGTCACCTCGTGAAGCGAATGTACCGCGTCGAAGGGGCAGGCGGAGACGCAGTAGCCGCAGCCGATACACCACTCCTGGTCTACTATGACGGTCTCGCCGTAGTGCCTTATTGCGCCCGTGGGGCAAACCGACTCACAACTGGCGTTGGTACAATGCATGCAGCCCTGCTTGAGGAAGAGCCACTTGACCTGGTCGCCCACTACCTTCTCGTTGAACTTGATCTTCGTCCAGGTTATCCCTGACAGCTCGGGAGGGTTCTCATAGGTACCCCAGTTCTCTGTCTCCTCCGCCGGATTGTCATTCCACTGCTTGCACGCCACCTGGCAACCACGGCACCCCATGCACCGTGATTCGTCTATCAACATCGCTCTGGCCATTGTCACACCGCCTTTCGAATATCCACGAGGAAGGCCTTGTACTCAGGGATCCCCGTGTTGCCATCGCCTACGTGCGGCGTCAAGAAGTTGGCCGTACCACCTTTGGCCAGTCCCTGCCAGCTGAAGTGCCAGGGTATGCCCACCTGGTGCACCGTCTTGCCATTGACTGTGAAAGGCTTGAAACGAGGGGTAACAACAGCCACCACCTCGATCTCACCACGAGCCGAGCTAACTATGACTCGATCACCGTTGGAGATCCGCTTTTCCTCAGCCAGCTCGGGGCTCATTTCCACGAAGGTCTCTGGTTGAGCCTCCGCAAGCCAGGGCAGCCAGACAGACATACCACCAGCCTGCCAGTGCTCGACCAGCCGATAGGTGCTGCAGACGATGGGGAACTCGTCGGCGGTACCAACATTGTCGCCCACGTCTTGGCCGCTGTCCACATCCCACTTCTTGACCACCGGGTTGAACTGCACCGATGACAGTGGGTTGGTGGTGGGCGATTCCAGAGGCTCATAATGCTCCGGGAACGGACCCTCGTTCCTGACGGCAAAGATCCTACTCTTCCCTTCGGGCAGCATGATGAAGGCATCTGTGAAACCTGCATCCCCAGGGCCCTTCGTCTTCGAGAAGTCCGGGACATCGTATCCTGTCCACTTCCCCTCCGCGGCGTCCCACCAGATGAGCGCCTTATCCTCTGACCAGGGGTTGCCATTGCTATCCGCAGAACACCGATTGTAGATAATGCGGCGGTTCACCGGCCAAGAGAAACCCCAGTAAGGGTACATACCCAGGTCACCAGGGTCCTTCTGACCACGCCGCTTGGAGGCAGTGACCATGTTGCCATCGCCATCGTCCGCGGGATACCAATAGCCCGAATACAGCCAGTTGCCGCAGGCGGTGGACCCATCGTCCCTCAGCTTCGTGAAGTTGACGACCATCTCGCCCGCCTTGCCCACAACGTTCCCATCGTCGTCAGTCACATCCTGGGTCCAGTAGCCATTGATCTCCTGGCAGATCTTCTCGAAATCGGCGCCATGCGACCAGTTCAACTCCAACACGGCCTCAGGAAGCGCTCCGCCCTCTGCCTCGTACAACCGCCTCAGCTCCCGGTAGATGAGGTCCATCATCTCGATGTCGCCCATGGCGACTCCAGGGGGCACGGCCACCTTGGGCCGGTACTGTAGCAGGCGACCGCTGGTGACAATCGTGCCTTCCTTCTCCATAGCGTCGGCCGCTGGCAGCAGGAACACCTCAGTCTGAATTGAAGCAGGATCCACATCTGGTGCCCGCCAGAAGTCCGTCGTGGCTGTTGGGGCGATTTCCTGCACCACCATCCACTCCAGCTTCTCCAGCGCCTTCCGCTCGAAGCGCGCATTGGGCCCGCCCACCGCCGGGTTCTGGCCCATGATCCATAGACCCTTGATCGTGCCATCGTAGATGGCGTGGAACAACGCGATCCAAGCGTAGGAGTTGATGCCACCGCTGATCTTGCCCATGTAGTCGAAGCAGAAGTCGTTACGACTGGTGGCGTTTTCCCCCCACCAAGCCTTCAGCAGGCTAATAAGGAACTTGGGCTTGTTGACCCAGTAGCCACCCGATGGTGTTTCCTTCTCCAGGTACTCGGCAAGGTCCTTATGCTTGGCCGCATTGGGCGTGGCCATGTAGGCAGGGATGATGTGGTACAAGATCGCCATGTCCGTCGAGCCCTGGACGTTGGACTCTCCTCGCAGCGCGTTGACGCCGCCCCCCGGCCGGCCCGTGTTACCCAGCAGGAGCTGAATCATGGCCATGCAGCGCACGTTCTGAGTGCCGACAGTGTGCTGCGTCTGCCCCATGGCGTACAGGATGGTGCCCGTCTTCTCTGGCGCACCCGTCGCTGCAAAGACCTGCGCCACCTCCAGGAACTTGTCCCGGGGCATGCCGCACACCTGCTCCACCATATCAGTAGTATATCGCGCGTAGTGCTTCTTCAGAAGCTGGAACACGCAGTTGGGATCCTGGAGAGTCTCATCCCGCAAGATGTTCCCCTCGTCATCCGTCTGATGGGCCCAAGTGGACTTGTCGTAGCTCTGGGCGGCCACGTCGAAGCCGGAGAAGTACCCGTCTAGCTCCGCGGGACCCTGGAAACCCTCGTTGATCATGAAGGAGGCGTTGGTGTAGTTGACCACATACTCCTCGTGATAGAGGCTGTTTTCCAGTATGTAATTCATCAAACCGCCGTAGAAAGCGATGTCGGTGCCGCTCCGAATCGGAGCGTAAATCTCAGCTGTCGAAGCGGTGCGGGTAAAACGAGGGTCGACCACGATCAACTTGGCACCTCTCTCATCCCGCGCCTTGTTGATGTGGTACATTGAGGCTGGATGGTTCTCTGCAGGGTTGGCGCCGCACACCAAAACGGCGTCAGCGTTCTTGAGATCTCTCCATTGGTTGGTCATCGCTCCGCGACCATACGTGGGGCCGAGACCGGCCACCGTCGCGGAGTGTCATATACGTGCCTGGTGCTCGATATACACCAGGCCCAGTGCGCGAGCTAACTTAATGGCGATGTAGCAATCCTCGTCGTTGTTCGCTGCGCCACCGATGAATGCTATGCCGTTCGTACGATTGACGGTTACGCCGTCCTCGGTGGTCTCGAAGGTGGCATCGCGGGTGTCTTTCACCCTGCGAGCGACAAGGGGGATGGCGTCCTCCCAGGTCATCTCCTCCCACGCCGAGGCGCCTGGAGCCCGGTGCAAGACCTTCCCCTGCCGATGAGGGCTGGTGGACAACTGGCGCACGGAGATGGACTTGGGGTCCAAGGCACCCCGATTGTTGGGATGATCCGGGTCGCCCTCCGAGTTGATGATGTGCCCCGACTCGTCAGTGGCGATCAGCAGGCCACACCCGCATGAGCAGTAGGGACAGATGGTCCTTGACTCGCCCACCTTCTTGTGCAAAGGAAAGGTCGGTACCTGTTGAAACCCAGGCACGACCGGGGGTAGAAGAAGAGCACCTGTGCTCACTCCCGAACCCATCAGGAATTGTCTTCTACTTATTCTTCGCATACTTCTAGCCTCCTATGGTGTTCAAACTTCAGCAATAGTGATAAACCGTGTGGCAAACATCACCTCCCTTCTGGCTCTAACCTTAGAGCTCGTGGTATTCTAACGAGGTTGACCAATCTTGTCAAATATCGCAAAGAGCAGGATCACCCTACACAAAAAAGGCCAAAGAGGGCGCTGGACCCCTCATTTGGCGCAGCGACACAAACTCGAGAGCAGCACCTTGGCCATACAAAGAGCTAATCAACGCCTCCTGACACTCACACAGGATATGGCAAGATGGCCAATTCACGGTCAACACTTTGCCAAACCTGTGTTATCATAGCAGAATTGAATAACCCTGTCAAGTCAGGTCCTCACCGCATTCTGCCCTTTCAAAATCAAAAGCAGGTCTTGGGAGGTGGTGATCAGGTCTAAATCGGACCGAAGGGATGGTATTTCGCCTGGGGGAACTCCCGGTATTGCCTGAATGGCACCGACTCACTACGTCTTGTATACATATGCGTGCTGGGCGCGCCATTCTTCCGCGTCTAGCCCACGACAGCCTCTGGGAGCTCAGAGACGAGATTCGGACCGCAATACGGGTTCTTGGTAGGGCGCATCGTCAACGCGCTGGCGACACTCTTCCTGCTGTCTATGGCCTGCGTACCTCAACGGTCCACTGCTTGAGGGTGGGCAGGAGCTAAGGTCTCACGGGGGCTTCAGCACCGCACGGCGACTTGTACGAGATGCAAGAATAGATGAAAGGGAGAGCCCGATTCCTCGGGCTCTCCCTTTGCACGAGATTTGCCACCACGCAGCCTTTGGTGGCCTTGCTCCACGACTCCTCCCCGGTAGCGTTGTCACCTGCGGCGCGGCCGTAGCCGTAGCACCGAGCACCGACGGCCGACGAGCGTCGCCCATAGATTGCACGCGCATGTGGGCACCAGCGGACACAAGGGGGGGCTGAGACTCGAACCGTCCGTGTAGGTTACCAGGCTGGTAACGGTGCTCTTGGCGACCTGCTCCGGCAGCTCCACCGCGGCAGCCGCTTCGCCGCCTGTCCCGCGTGTTCAGCCCATACCCGCCCTCCCTGGCTCGTTTCTCACAGCCAGGTGCGTTGGGCCATCTACTATCATACCACCCCGCCCTGATCTCGTGAAGAGCCAAAGCTCTCACCCCACGCGGGCGACCATGCCCATCAGAGCCGTCCGAACTCACACAGCGCGATGCCGCAGGACAATAAAAGGAGAGTCAGACGAATCCGACTCCCCTAAGTGCGCTGCCAGGTTGCCAGCAATGATGCTCGTTGCGCCCTAGCCCAAAGAGGCCCACTGGACAATCCCTCATCCTCGAGCGCAATGCCTCGAGCCCTATATCTGTCAGTGCCTCCGGGGACTGCCGATAGGTGAAGGAGTGGATCCCCCCCAGTCGCCGGTGACGGCGTTGCCGCTGGCTTACCGGCCAGGCTCGTGACAAGCTAGGCAGACCTCATTGCTGCGATCGACGTGGTCAGCAGGGAACTGGGGTGAGCCGCCAACCCCGGTCTCGTGACATAACCGACAGTCACTGCGATTCTCCAACGGGTGCGGCACCTGAGGGGGTGTTGCTCCACTCACCGGTGTTTCCTCAGGGATGGGCACCGCGTGGCAGACCTGGCAGACTTCGTTGGCGCGGTCCGCGTGGTCAGCGGGGAACTGAGGTGCGTCACCGACTCCGGTCTCGTGGCAAAGCCGGCAGTCGGTGCGATTCTCCAACGGGTGCGGCACCTGAGGCGGCATCACTCCCAGCCCGGGTGTTCCTTCAGGAACCGCCACACCGGGCGCAGTCAGGTGACAGGTCTGACAAAGGTCGACCGGGAGGCCTGCGTGATTCTCCGGGATGCGAGGTGCATAGGCAATACCCATCTTGTGGCACATCAGGCACTCCTCACGACCCACCAGATCATGGGTGATGGATGGCGGCGCGACGGCCGGGGGAGCAGGCTCTGGAAGCAGTGCATGGCATGTAGAGCACAGCTCCGCCGACGCCTCGTGTACGGTGTCCGGGGGGACCGGCGGCGCTTCCACAGCTCCTACAGCGTGACACAACATGCAATCACGCCGAGCCCCCTCCACGTTGTGGGGGATCGGAGGCGCTACCACAGCTAGCAGCGGCACGGCGGTGGGGGGAGCAGGGGCTGTGGGCGGTTGAGGCATCACAGCCTCTCCCATGGGAGGCAGGCAACCGGCTAAACCCAACGTCAGCCAAAAGAGAAGTACGCCCCAAGTGATTCCGCTTCTTCTCCTCATCTCGTCACCTCCTCGCGGCGCCGCTGAATCAGAATCACAGCCATGACTGCTGCTATTATCACCACGGCTGCGCCAAGCCAAGTCCACGGTATCTCGCCCAGGCCTGGCGACTCGCTGGGGGCTACGGTGGGGACGGGGATGGCAGTGGGCGCAGGAGTAGGCGGCAGCGCTGGCGTCGCAGTGGGAATGGGTGTCAATGGCGCTACCTCCAAGCCCAAGACCTGCGCTGCCCACTCAGGCGTCTGATCGGTGTGACAGAGATTGCAGGCGTTGGGCATGGCATCTTGTCCACCGTAGCGCATAGTGCCCACCGGGTCCGGGTCCCAGAAGGTGTGGCTGTGGATGTCGAAGTTGTATTCGGCTGTCGCGGCCTCAGCCAGGGTCGGCATGTGGCAATCGGTACAGAAAGCGGTCTGGGTCTGCATGTACGGGACGTGGGTCTCCAGATCTCGCTTCTCCTCGTGGCAGATGAGGCAGCGGTGATTGCCAACCCAGCGCGTCTGGTGAGCCGTTTCCCCGTGGCTGTGCGAGACGTGACAGAAAATGCAGCTCACTCCGGCAGCGTGCGGACTCTTCTGCCAGTCTAGATACTCCTGGTGGTGAGCCCTTGAGGAGCCATCGGGCCAGAAGTGCTCCTCATCGGTGGCGGCGATGAAGGCATCGTCCAGCTTCAGCGCGCCGCCGGGCTGGAAGTCAAGGGGGAATTCGTAAACACCTTCCGGGTCCGTGCCCCTACTGTGGCACTGGCCGCAAACCTCCGTTTGGGCCTGGAAGTCCAACAGGGCTGGGTTGATGATCATAGCACGCTCGCCAGCCAGGGCCACGTGATCGCTGCCAGGTCCGTGACAGGCCTCACACTGTACTCCCACTTCGGACCAGGTCTCGCTTTCGGCGTCGAAGCCCGTCGTGTGACAACCTGCGCAGTAACGGGCGTATGGTCTATCAAGCCAGTCCTCCGGATGGTACGGCACCCACTCATCGGAGGCCACATTCCATTGAGCAGGCAACACGTAAAGCTCGCCTTCGACCTCTGTCAGGTAGCGCTCACTGAACTGGCCACCCACCACATAAGCCACCTCGTCCACCGTAAACGTGAGGTCGGCATCGGTGGAAGTGAAGTCGCCCGCGATCGTCTCCTCGCTCGCGGGGCGCAGAATCCTAACGTGCCAAGTCTGTTGGGACGACTCATGTTTTGCTCCATGGCATAGGGCACAGCTGTCGGAGCCGATGTACACAGGTCCCTGGGCTTTGGCCGTTGCATGGGTCAGCAAGACAACGATGGCCAGCATGACGCCGACAACCGCCACTATCTTTCTCATCGATCCTCCCCAGCAAGCGAATTGCCCCACGACGACGCCTTGCAGGTCGGGCACAGGCTTAGTCTCCGTCGAAGCCCCTCATCAGCAGCAGCCATTCGTTTCTGCAAGCGGTCCAACAGCGCTGCGGACAGCGAGGGCTCACCGCACCCCGGGCAGATTACCAGAGGTGACCTCAGAAGGACCACGCCCGCACCTTCAGAGGCAGGCGAACGCTCTACCGTCACTGCCCGCTCTGGGCACCATTGCTCGCAGGCACCACAGCCATCACACAATCCGGGGCAAAAGCGCAGCTGCATCTCGCCCCCGCCGTGGCTCAACCTCAAGGCCCTGGGTATGCAAACTCGCTCGCAGAGCCCGCACAGAGTGCACTCGGGCACCACAGCCACGGTCCAGCCATGGATTTCATCGATCCAGTCTGTTGCCGCTGTGCTCAGCCAACTCCTCACTTGGGCTATGTCTTCGGCCACATGCTCCCACGCTCGCTGAGCCAGGCTGGCATAGAAGGGATGGGCCTCGCCAGTTAGCACTCTCTGGCAGAAACTGGGCAGCCAACGCGCCAGGTGTTCGCCCAAGAACGATTCTTGCTGGCGCAGGCAGGCCTCTGCTCTATCCACATCGCCCTCCTCCCACGCCTCCGCCTCCTTCTGGGTCAGATGCGCCATGAACTCCAGTTCCACCGCCACATGGTCGGGCAGCAAATGATCCTCCGGGCCCAGCCCCTCCTCGGCATAACGCTCCCGGACTGCCAGAGTGCAGTCGCCCATCACCCGACCCTCTCGGTAGACCGACTCGTAGAGATGAGCTATCGGCCGGCCTGGCCCGACGAAGAGGCGGGTGTACTCACCCCCCAGCCCTTCCTCTGGCCCGGCAAAGCCCTGAGCTAGGCTCGTGTAAGTTCGGCTACGTGCTCGAGCTGTATCGACATCCATCCCATTTCTCGGATACGAAAGTCACTCATCTCGTGGTCGTTCCTGTGTCTTTGCCAAACCGTTTCCAGTAGGGGGCGCAACCGCTGTGCTCATCAAGAAGCCTCAGGGTGACAATGCCTCTGTCGTTTTCCGCTCCAGGGCATCGGAAAGCTCGGGCACCTCCTCTTTCAACTCCCAGATAGCTACCACCGGGAACAATTTGGCGAATAGAGTGTATAACAGAATGAAGCCAGCGACACAGGCCGCAGTGATGGACCACTCGATCCAAGTGGGTGTGTAGAGTCCCCACTCGTAGGGCAACCGTGGGCGAGATAACGACGGGACGATCACGGTGTAACGCTCAAGCCACATGCCCAGGTTGATGGAGAGCCCGGCCACCACTACCCCAAATATGGTACGGGTACGCCGCCAGGCCAAGATAGGCAACGGCAAGAGGAAGCAGAAGAAGAACATACTGAAGAAGGCCCAACTGAACTCCTCGCGGAATTTGGCGAAGAAAACGGCCATGTGGGCGGGCTCAGACCCGTAGATAGTGGTGAGGACTTCGGCGAAGGTGAAGTAGAACCAAGCGATGGCCAGCGCTGCCAGGAACTGACCCAGATAGTTGAAGTGTCGAGGTGTGATGTACCTCTGTAAGCCAAGGACTCCGCGTAGCACGGCGGCCACTACACCAACCGCCGCCACTCCCGAGAAGATGGCTCCTACCAGGAAGTATGGCCCGATGATTGCAGTGTGCCAGCCCGGGACGATGGTCATGCCGAAGATCCAGGAGACCACGGTATGGACGGTAACCACCAACAAAGAGAGGAAGATGGCAAACCAGCCCATAACGCTCTCCAGCCGACGATACTGTGCTTCTGTTCCCTTCCAGCCCAGCGCCAAGACCTGATAGAGTCGCCGTCGCCACGCAGACGCACGCGGATAGCGGTCTCGCAGCATAGCCACGTCCGGAATCAAAGCGATGTAGAAGAAGACCACGCTGGAGATCAGGTACGTACTCACTGCGGCCACGTCCCACAGAATAGGTGATTGGAAGCGAGGATGTAGCGCCACCTCCAACAAGCGGTCTATGCGACCCAGGTCAATGAGAATGCTCCCTGCACCAAAAGGCAAACTGAAAACGGTTACCGCCTCGGCGAGGCGAGTGAAAGGCCGCCGCCACTCGGCTCCCAAGATACGTAGGATCGCTGAGATGAGGGTACCAGCGTGGCTGAGGCCGATGAAGAACACGAAATTGGTGATGTACACCCCCCAGAAGATGGGGCGGTTCAGTCCCGTGATGCCCAGGCCAAGGCGCAGCTGCCTGAAATAGGCAAAGACACCCCATCCGATGACAACCAGCAAGAAGGCGATGAACAGATAGAACCTCCTGCCCGTCTCCTCCAGCGGGCGAAACAATGCCTCGTGTTCTTTCTCCTCCATCTACGCTCCCTCCTTCAGATAAAACACGCGTGGCTCGGTACCCAGGTCTTCCAGTAAACGGCTAGCCCTTGGGCTACGAGCCAGCTGTGACACCTCGCTGGCGGGGTCGTCGAGGTCACCGAAGAAGCGGGCTCCGGTCGGACAGGCCTGGTTGCACGCCGGGATGGGCAGACCCTCATCCAGGCGATGGACACAGAAAGTGCACTTCTCGACTATGCCTTTGGGCCGCAGTGGAACGTCCGGGTTCTGATAGCGGTCCACTCCATCCGGCCATTCTCCATCATACCATCTGAAATAGCGGGCTCCATAAGGACAGGCCACCGTGCAGTAGCGGCATCCTATGCACCGCTCGTAGCGCTGCAGGACCAGCCCGTCCTCCTCACGCCTATAGGTAGCCCCCACCGGGCAGACCTTCACGCAGGGGGGGTTCTCGCAGTGGAAGCAAGGACGAGGAATGATGCTGGCCTTCACATGCGGGAATTCCCCTTCAATGTGGAAGAGGACCTCGTTCCAGAAGATGGCACGGCCCAGCTCCGCCTGTTCGGGCCCTACGAAAGGCACGTTGTTCTCCGCTCGGCAGGCCGCCGTGCACGACTGGCAGCCGATACACTTGTCTAGATCAATCACCATTGCCCAGCGTGGCATGATTCCCTCCAACGCTTGATGACACGAAAGATAGAAGTACGAACGTCAGATCGGTTCACTCTGCCTTGTATATCCTCACCCTCGTCGCGAAGGGCGCCAAGGCACCCGTCAGGCCGGTCGTCTGGTTGGCGATCAGCCAGTTCGGATTGACACCCCGATTCTCGGACCAGCGACCATAGGCTCTGTGGCCCAGCTCGAAGGGGATGCAGACAACGTCGGGACGGGCACCTGGGTAGAGGGCGGCGCGTACCTTGATCTTCTCCCCAATCGGCGATTCCACCCACACCCAGTCATCGTCGGCGATGCCCAGTGCCCGCGCCACGCCGGGGTTGATCTCCACCCAAGAATCCCATTTGCGGTTGACGTGCAACCCCAGCATTTCTTGCAAGTGAGGCGAGTTGGCCCCGCGCCCCTCCGCATGAGCCATGAGCTTGTAGGTATTGAGAAAGAATGGGTACTCCGGTTGGTTGCCCACAGTCTCGGGCGGCTCGTAGTGGGGGAGATACACCTCGTCACCGCGGGCTTGCACCCCCAGCTCGTCCAAAAGTCTCTCCAAGTCACCATTCGCAACCCTTGCCAGTTCATCCCGCAGTGTTTGCGAAAAGAACTCGAACTTCCCTGATGGCGTATTCAGCACCCGCTCCCAGTCGCCAAAGCGATAGGATGGGTCAGACCATACGCTCCGCCGCGAGAACTCCTCCCAGAAGAACTCGAACTCGGTAGCGGTGATGTCTCCTTTCTCAGAGCGCCACAGGCCACTAATCCGGTACTGTACCAGTTCGGCGAAGTTGCGCCACGGGAAGGATTGGGCCACGGGCTCTCCCAGCGCCTGCACGATCTCCAACAGCACGTCTCCGGTGTGACGCGTGTCGTACAGAGGGGCAACCACCGGTTGCCCTAAACCTACCACCGGATAGCCCAAGCCGGGTGGCGGCACCACGTCCTGCAATCGCTCCAGATACGTATGGTCGGGAAGGATCAGATCGGCATAGGTAGTGCTGTCGTCTAGGAAAGGGGAGAAGCTAACTATGAAGGGCACCTTCTCAAAGGCCTCGTGAAAGAGACCCGGCTGTGGACTCGAGAAAAGCGGATTAGTGTAGTAGAGAAAGAGAGCGTTGACCGGATATGGATCGTCATTGGCGATGCTCTCCGGCAGTTGCTGATAGACATCGCGGGCCAGAGGATAGCGTCTCGTGCCTCCACGATCAATGCGAGATTGCGCCCGCCCCTCCTGGGCTATGCGGTCTGGCGCCAGCTCTGGCCATGGCAGGAAAGGTGCATCTTTCTGGGTCAGCACTCCGCCCGATGCGTCAATGGATCCAACCAAGGCGTTGAGAGCGTGCACAGCCATCTGACTGAACAGGCCGTTACTCCACATGCTGATGCCCCGGTCCCCAATGGCTACCGCCGGCAGCGTCGAAGCGAACTCGCGGGCGATGCGAGTGACAGTCTCGGCTGGCACGCCCGTGATGGCTTCTACCTGGGAGGGTGCGTAGTCCCGCAGCACGAGAGTCTTGAAGCCCATGTGCTGGGCACCATCCTCGTCTGTCCAGTCCTCGAAACCAAGAGTGTGCTGCGCCACAAAGTCCTCATCATACAACTCCTCATTGATGATGACGTAAGCTATGCCCAACGCCAGAGCGCCATCGGTACCCGGGCGGATGGGTACCCACTCGTCAGCTTTTGCGGCGGTGATGGAAAAACGCGTGTCCACCTGGACCATTCGCAGCCGTTCATGGGCTCGGCCGCGACGCATGTGGCCGTAGGCCTTCGCGTTGCGGACTGTGGGTCTCCAGGCTTCCAGCCAAGACACGCCGAACGACAGAAGATAGTTGGTTTGCTCCCAGTCGTAGCCGAAGAAGCTGCGCTGGCCCTGGCTCAGCAAATGTGCGATTTCGGTGGTTGAGGAAGAGATGCTGTTGTGAGTGACGTGGTTAGGGGTGCCATAGGCGTCGCAGAACCGTGCAACGAGCTCCTCCATTTGTCCAAGGGCGCGGCCCGTCAGGAAGACAGCCGTATGGGACTGGCCATCGTCGCGCAACTCGGTCAGCCGGCTCACCACTTGGGCGATGACCTCGTCCCAACTGATCGGCTCCCACTGCCCGCCACCCCGCTCCCCAACGCGACGCATGGGTCCTTTGATCCTGTCAGGATCGTAGAGCACCTGCAAACCAGCCTGCGCCTTAGGGCAGATCTTACCGTTGTTGAGGGGATGCAGAGGATTCCCTTCGATCTTGACCGCCCGACCGTCCACTACCCGCACCAGAAGGCCGCAGCCAGCCTGACATTGCTGGCAGACGGTCGACCGCCAGACCTCTTGGCGGTCCTGAGCGGTCGCCTGTTCCTCGGCACTCAAAGCCCGAAGTATAGGCGCTTTCGCTGCTACCTGGTACAGAGCGGCCGCTGCCGTACCTGCGCCCGCGATCTTCAGAAAAGTTCGCCTGGTCAGTTTCGTCACTTTTGCTCGGTTCCCTTCATACTTCGTCCTTCATCCTGCTTATTCCAGATCATACCACGAACCGCCACGCTCTTCCATTGCGCTGAGATTGCTGACCTAGACGACCGGCGATACTCGCCCCTTACGCCCGTTGCGATGACAGTCAGGATGTCTCCGAGGGTATGTGGTAGCCAATCTCGCACCCCCAATCTCCCCTGTTGGGAGAGATGCCGCGAGCAGTATTACAAAAAGAAACGGGCGGCTGGGATGCCCGCTCTGAGAAGGAGACTGCTGCAGGTCTGGATCCCGTCACCCGCTGACCAAGTGGGACGACCCTATGTTACTGATTCCTGAAAGGAGGCTCCTGATCAAGTGACACAGACAAGCTGGGGCCCGCCAAGGGCGGTGCCCTCGATCAGCTTCGCGAGCGAGCCAGTCGCGCGCCGAGCATGATCGCAAGACGGGTTCTTGCTTGTGACGGAGCTGCGCAAGACCCAATCCACCGCATCAAGACGACGCGGATGAAAGGCGACCGCTGGCTTCGCTGCTGGCGGCTTTCATCGCCCCTGGTGGCCACACGGCCTAGGGAACATGTCCGCGCTCCTAAGGATCTACCGATGGGCGCTGGGGTCATCAACAGATGACGGCCAGACCGCCCACCCCATGGTCAGTTCAGTCCTCACCATCGCATACACCAGGAATCCAAACAAGGCGCCCAATAGTACGATCGTCTCCAAGGCCAGCATTTCCCTCACTCCTTCCACTTCAACAGATCTGTCGACCAGTGATTGTCCAACACCGTTGAGTGGCCCAAGAACGGGGCCCCTGTTGGATGGAGAACGCCATCAATGGTCGGAGACACATTCGGTATTTGTCCCTCTAAGCACCTCCTCCGACTATCGTCTGATGGTGGTCCAGACATGGTGACCAAAACCAACGGCGCAGGCAGGAATACGATTCTGCGGACCAGTCTATTCTGGTCATAGCCGCAATATCACGTCCAGCAGATCCTCCGCCCTCCTCACTTGTCTTTGCTGCCCATAATAGACGCTGATCTCATTCTGTCCCAGGCTTAGACCAACTATTCCGCTTCCAGGGCTCTCTCGTACGACATGCGACAGGAGGTTGTCAATTGGGATGCATTCCTCCCCTCTCTCCACGACCACGATGCCGGGCTTCAACTTCCTGATGCTCTCCATGGCGCGATGTTCATCGGTTTCAATCCCCACCACCTCTATCCCTTCGCGGCCATGGAGTAGAGTGCTCAGGCCCTGTGCGAAGAGCCCGTGTTTACAGACCACAATTATCCGACGCTTTTCCAACTCATCTCCCTCCCCAGTCGGATCAGCCGCCGATGACACCCATTCCCATTATAAGGGCGTGATTACCCCGCTGTCTATAGCTCATCTTGCCTTCTCCGCAAAGCAAAGGAGCTATCCCAGGATAGCTCCAATCCTACAAAGTTGGCGATTGTCCCGTTCAAGTGGACTATTCTATACTCCCATCCTACTACTACCGATTGCCAGAGTTGTCGATCAAGCCCTCTCGCACCGCGTAGGCAGCAGCCTGGACGCGGTTCTTGAGGTGGAGCTTTGCCAAGATGTTGTGCAGGTGGTTCTTCACCGTGCTCTCCGCCACATAAAGGGTATCAGCGATCTCCTTGTTGGTCTCCCCTTCCACGATCAGTTCGAGAACTTCTATCTCCCGCGGGGTCAGTTTGCCAGCGGGACCCACCGTCCCGGTCCTGGCATCGGCCAGGGAACTGAACTCCCTGAGGATCTTGGCAGCCATCAGAGGGGACAGAGGGGCCTCTCCTCGGAATACGCCTCGACAGAGACGATAAAGCTCCGCTGGCTCCAAGTCCTTCAGCAGGTAACCATCGGCGCCGCTCCTGATGGCATCAAAGAGATCACTGTCCCTCTCTGATACAGTCAGCATCACTATCTTAACGTAGGGCATCTCCTCTTTGATGACCCTAGTGGCCTGGCGGCCACTCATCCCGGGCATGGTGATATCCATCAATATGAGGTCAGGCATCAACTCTCTGGCCTCCCGCAAGGCTTCCTCCCCATCCCCGGCCTCTCCTACCACCTCCATATCCGCTTGCGCGGCCAGCAGGTTTGCAATCCCCTTGCGGAACAAGATATGATCGTCGACAAGAAGCACCCGAATAGGCTCCATCATCTCCTCCAATCCTCCAAGGGGACCGTCGCAATTACCTTCGTTCCCTGCCCAGGGCGAGAATGGATCTCCAGTGTCCCGTTGAGGCTTTCAGCCCGCTCTCTCATGATGTTCAGTCCAAAATGCCAGCCCTTTCGCCTGCTTACCTCGTGGACGTCGAACCCCTGACCGTCGTCTTCGATGGTCATGACGACAGACTCATTCTCCTTCCTCAGCCTAACCACCACAGTCGTGGCTTTTGAGTGCTTCCTAACGTTGGCGACCGCCTGCTGGACGATGCGAACCAACTGCACAGCCTGAATGGCAGGTGGCCTTATCTCCGTCTCAGCTTCCACTACAAGACTGGTCTTGATGCGGTTCTGTAGGCCAAATTCCTCGAGGTACGCGTCCAGCGTACTGATGAAATCCGCTCCCTCGAAGACCGCCGATCTGAGGTCGGCGATGGCCTCCCTGGCACCGGCGTAAGCCTCTTCTGTCGTCGTGATCATGTCGGCCAGAATCTGCTCGGCCTCCGCCACCTCTCCTTTCGATAGGTATTCGCCAGCGACCTTGAGCCGCAGCCTCAAGTATCCCAGGGTCTGCGCAAGCCCGTCGTGCACCTCCCGCGCTAGCCTCTCTCTTTCCTCCAGGATAGCCACACCCTGCACTTCACTGTACAGCTCCGCGTTCTCAAGGGCAATAGCCGCCTGTGCGGCTACGCCCTGCAGGAGTTGGGCATCTTCGTTCGTGAACGGTCGATGACCCGCTTTGCCTTCCAGACCCAAGGCACCGACGATCTCGCCCTGCGAGGATATGCGCGCGGTAAGGAAGTCTGCGTCCAGGCTCTCTTCCTCCCCCTTGAGCAGCCCCGACACCTTCTCGGCCAATTCCTCAGAAGGTCTGCCATGGGTAGCCTGCCTGTGCCAATCATCCGGGCGACCGGCTGTCATCACTATCCCACCCTGCGCTTCCGCAGCGTGGGCTGTTTGGCTCACTATTTCTTGCAGTAGTGGACGATTCTGCAGATGACTGCTGATCACGCCCGTAATCTCGTACAGAAGCTCAAGATGCCTCGTCCTCTCCCTTACCTCCTCCTCCATCTCACTGTACAGCTGAGCGTTCTGGACAGCCACCCCCAGCTGCTTTCCAATAGCGTCCAGCAGTTCCAGATCCTGGGCCTGGAAGTGATTGGGTTCTCTGTGGTGTAGCGCCAGCACGCCGAGTGTCTTCTCCCTGGAAGTCAAGGGTACTGCAACTGTGGACCGGTACCCTCCCTGGCGGCAGGCAGTCCTAGACAAGCGCGGGTCTGAGCTGGTGTCAGTACTCATCATCGCCTGTCCCGAGCGAGCCACAAGCCCACATAGGCACTCGTCCACGCTTACATGCGCATCTTTCTCTCTGAATTCGGGCTGTTGACCGTAATGGCTGTGCAACGACATCACGCCTTCCGCACCATTCAGCAGCCAGATTTCCCCTGCATCCAGCCCCAGCAGGTCTAGCACCTTCTTCAATCCAGTCTGTAGCATCTCATCCATGTCCAGGGATCGGTTGACCGTACCGGCCACAGTGTTCAGCGTGAGAAGCCGGCGAGTCTGCCTCTGCAACTCTTCCGTCCTGCTCAGCACCTCTTGCTCCAGCTTGGCCTTATCCTTCAAGCCTTCAGCCATGTCATTGAAGGCCGCAGCCAGCTCCCCAAGCTCGTCGTCGCTCGTTGCAGGAGCCCTCTGGTCCAAGTCACCCTTGGCGAAACGGCGTACGGTGTTCACCATGCCCTCGACCTTGTTGGTGACTGTGTTGCTGATCATGAAGTTCACGGCAAGCACGACGGCCACCACCATCCCCAAGGAAAGCACCATGTGGTCCCTCAAGAAAGCGGCAAGCACGCTGTCCACACGAGCCATGGAGAGGTCGGTGATCAGTATGCCGAGTATGGAGGCTCCAGAGTCATGGCAAGTATGGCACTGTTCTTCGTTGGCAATGGGGTTCACGTTGCGAAGGAATCGCTCACCAGTATCGGTAGCGAACAAAACGCTTTGATTGCGGTTCTCCGTTTGTTGTCGATGACAGAGTTGGCAGGTAGGGTCGTCCAACTCCAACACCTCTCCCGTTCTCAAACCCTGAAAAGACGCCTTGATCTCACCTGGCTTGTCGATGAGCATGACTCCCGTGATGTCCTCTTGAGTCGCCGCGATCTCATCCACGGCATACTGGATGCCCTCAAGATCGTGAGTCATCATGTCTCGTACCAGGCTACTCTCTATGACCTCCCCCACTTTAGTGGCACAGCTTTCCAGGTCGCTCAACATGCCTTGCCGACGCTGCAGGAACTGCAATAACGAGAAGAGACCTGCTATCAGCATCACAGGCACGACTATGCCTATCGTGATCTTGGTCTTCAGGCTTTTGGTGAATCGCTCTCTCTGCATTTGCTGGATCAGGAACAGTAGGGCTAGGGATGCAGTCACCGGTGCCGGAACTTGTCCTGATTTCAATTCTGGCATATGAGGGCGTGAAAGTCAAACTTGCCACCTGGGGAGCCACCACAATTGGCTGTTGTCGGACTTTCCAGCGCCCCCCGTAAACAACGGAGTATTGCTTGACAAGCAACATTTTTGTCAGTATATTTAATAGAATACGCTGAAAAGAACGGTGGTTGCATGGGCGAGTCAAGATCTGCTTCTAAGCTCCCGACGGGGGGCATAATGGCTGGCGGGCGGCTGAAGTTCTTCGTCGGCGGAGCCATCATTGTCTTGGTGCTGGGATGGCTCATCTTCAGCAATATCGAGGGCGCCACTGCTCATTATCTAACCGTGGAAGAACTGCTGGCTCAGGGACCATCGGACCAGATGGTAAGAGTCTCCGGTCTCGTGGTCGGCGAGACGATAGACTGGGATCCTCAAGAGTTGATTCTCCGATTCGAGATCGCCGACGAAGGTGGGAGTCTCCCCGTCGTCTACCAAGGCGTCCGCCCC
>NJBK01000054.1 GCA_005223035.1 Chloroflexi bacterium B3_Chlor | reverse complement strand
CACTATCTGCCAGGCCCCGCCCAATTCTGCCGCATGTATCCCAAGGTCAGTGTTCCCGTGTATGTTCTTCAAGTCGCTGTTCGCAGTGCGATGAAGATATCTATATGCCTTTTCCGTCTCGCCGAGTTCAGTGGCCAGAATCGCATAACTGGTGATACTCAGAGAAGACATGTGAGTAGTTCTTGGCTCATAATAGTCAAGGTTTATCCTCTTCGTACTGGCCGAGAATTCATCAGATAACAGATTCAGAAGCAGCACCACGTCCGCTTGCTTAATCAACTGCGTATCCTTCACGTCCTCCAAAGGCACCTCGGAAGGCCAAACCGGCATCCCATTCTCGTCCCATCCGGTTATGGTGACGTCCTCTCGCCCAAAGTACCCTTCAAACTCCTCTATCAATCCATCGCTGCTCATGAGGAAGACAATCCGCTCTGCGATTTCCCTCCAGGCGTCAATCTCTTCGTCTATCAGTCCAATCCTTTCGGCAATGACCCGAAGCTCACGAGGATGCTGCTTTCGCAAGTCATCATACAGTTCACACGCATACCTCAGTGTCCATCTGGTCATGGCGTTCGTATACGAGTTGTTGTCCACACATTCTTGGAATTCGTTGGGACCGATGACCTCCTTGATCCCGTAGGAGTCAGACGCTTCGTCGTAAACGACGCGTGAGGCCCAAAACCTGGCAGTCTCGAACACCATCTCGCTGCCATGTTTAAGCATGAAGTCTATGTCCCCGGTGTGTTGTTCGTAGAGGGATATCGCGTAGACTACGTCGCTGGCGATATGGTGCTCCCTCTTGGCGTTGTATACTGGCAAAACCGTGCCATCGAAGTTAACCCAGGTTTCCGGCGTCTCGTCTTTGCCGCTGTCAGCCGACTCCCAAGGCCAGAGCGCCCCGCTGTAGCCCTGGGCCACTGCACATTCCCGTGCCTGCTGTAGTCTGCGGGCTCGATACATCAACAGGTGTTTGGCAAGTTGAGGATGAGCGTATACGAAGAAGGGAAACATGAAAATCTCAGTATCCCAGAAGATGTGTCCTTGATACCATTCGCCCGACAGGCTCTTGGGCGGAATGCTCACATCCATGTCCCTTGTTGGCGCAGCTACGAGCAGGTGATACGTCGCAAAACGGAGGGCTCTCTGCAAAGACTCATCGCCCTCTATGTTGATGTCAGCGGATTGCCACCTCTTCTCCCATGCCGCAGTATGATCCGTCAACAGCCGTGATGCCCCTCGCTTCCCTGCGTTTCTCAGCCCGTCAACGCAAGCCGCCCTTATCTCGCCCTCAGTCTCACGAGAAGTGTATGTCGAGATGTATACGTTTAGCTCATATCGAGCTCCCTTTTTCACACCGAAAGAGTACTCCGTTGTGACGGACTCTTCTTCCAAGCGGCACCCTGTCTCCACCTCGAAATCGGGCCCTGCACCGCTCACGTCAGCAATGGTGGCAATCCCGATTACGGTGCCCAGATCGTTGGTCCTTGCCTCCAGATAGGACAGGCCATTTCCAAGGTCAAGGGCGTGTGCAACGGCATAGTGCTTTCGCGGTCCACCCACAGCGTGCATTTCGTTTCTCGTCGTTCCATCTATGGTATGTGCAACGACTACCGAGGCATCGCCGTCCAAGCATCTGAGAGAGACACTGACCACAGCGGTGTGCATATCTTGGAGGCTGAAGAAACGCCTTGACTGGTATTCATATCTCTTGCCAGCATCCGCAAAGAGGGTGCGTCTCACCAACGCTGCCCTCTTCATATCCAGTATGCGGTGGTGTTCAAGCACCTCCATCTCGTCCGCACACAGCTTCTTACCATCCACATAGATTTCCATAGCAACAGGATTCGGCCCATTGACGATGGCAAAGGACTGACCACCGCTCTTGTCATAGACGCCGGCAAGATAAGTACCGGCGTATCCCTCCTCATAGCCCTCCTCTAGAATGCCCCGTGATCCAAGGTAGCCGTTTCCCAGGGTCAGAATAGCTTCCCGGAATCGCATTTTCTCCCCATCAATGTGATCCTCAGATACTGTCCAGCCCTCGTCTGATACTGATCCGATGAACTCTCTCATCATCTCAACTTGTCACCTGCTCATTCGATGCCCAGTACTCTCTTGTAGACACGCTCGTAACCATCAACCATCGTCCGCGCCGTGAACATGCTCTCCGCGCGCTCACGGCATTTCTGAGCGTCGATCTCGCCAACCTGCTTCACAGCCTCGATGAATTCATCCATCGTCTCCACAACAAACCCGGTGACCTCGTGGGCAACGATCTCGGGTGCTGCGCCTCGTTTGAATGTTACCACCGGCGTACCACAGGCCATGGCCTCAACCATGGTGATGCCGAACGGTTCCTCCCACTGTATTGGATAGAGGTATCCCTTGGCGCGCGAGAAGAGATGCATCTTCTCCTTGCTCCAATGACCGAGTTCGCCAATGAACTGTATGTCGCTACTTAGATAGGGGATTATGCGTCGGTCAAAGTAACTGCGCTCTTCCTCCTCGTGAACTTTCCCTGCCAATATCAGTCTTGCGCCAAGCTCTTTTGCCACCTCGCAAGCCAGGTGGGGCGCCTTTTCTTCGTTGAACCTCCCGATGTAGAAGAAGAAGTCCTCTTTGTCCTCAGAGAATGGGTATTTGTCAAAGAGTATGCCGTTGTAGACCGTGCCAGCGTAGTTCAGGCCTGGAAGACACGCTTGGTGAAAGTCGCTGATGGTAACAAAGTGCATCCTCTCGGAACCTTTGAAGAGCCTGTAGAACCGCTCGTTTTCCTCGTCGAAGGGCCCGTGGACCGTGTGCACAACAGGGATATCTATGAACGCTGCCGCCAGGAGGCCTTCCTTCCATGTATGGTCATGTATTATGTCAGCGCCCTCTCGAGGTATCTCCTTGTAGCAAGCGAGCGAATGGGTCAGTGCGATATTGAGGAAGCTTGATGGTGGCGCATCCAAGTAGGATTTCATCTCGTCATCGAAAATCCTGTGTATGGACGCCCTCGATGAGGAGGCCGAGATTGTGCAAAGGGAAACCTCATGACCCTTGTCTATGAGTCCCTCCACCAGCAGATGGATGATAACTTCAATACCACCGTATCCCTCTGGCGGTATCTTGAACCAGGGAGGCGCGACCATTGCAACTCTCATGTTTCACCTCCTCCTGCCTTGCCGTCAATAACGGCTCCTCTTGAATGATACCGGTGGGGATCCCTCCGAAAACCGCTGCACTCATCGGAGCGGCGATTTCGCACCTTCACACAAACTCCGACCTGACGCGGTACCGAGGGTGATGTCATCTGGGGCTTGACATGCACATCAAGTCTATGGGCGGTTACCCTCAGACCGAACTCTTTCGGCTGCGCACCCACACTGCGAGGCGGGCAGACTTCTCTCGGTTCCTAAGCCGTCCGTCGTCGCAGAACAGACGACTCATCTGTGCTGCCTTCCGCCCACAAAGATACTATAGCATAGGCGGAGAGGAGTATCAACGCCGAACCAACAGCCCTTGGGGGCCTTGCCACATCCTGACCCGGCGCAAGAACCGTCACTTCGGTCCATATCTTGGGACCGGATATTAAATCTGCGGACAAAGACTTGCATTTCGGTACAGAATGCTGTAGAATAACACTGGAGTAGCAAGGAGGTGCAGCAGAATGCCCGTAACTCTGAATCTCAACGTCCTGATGGCTCAGTGGGAGCAAGCCAATCCCGGAGAGAAACTAACCCTGAGAAGGTTCAGCGACTTGGTCGGTGTTAACAAGAACACGCTGGGTCGCCTCAAGAGCGGAACAGCAGAGCGGATAGACCTCAGCACCCTGGACATGCTATGCCGGTTCTTCAACTGCACGCCCGACGATCTGTTGCTCTTCAGTGAAGAGGGCGCGCGAATCTCTGGAGCCGAGAGGAGAGACAGGATGAAAGATAAGCTCGTGAGGGACGTAATGCATCGCAAAGTGATCAGTTGCCGGGTGGATACCCCACTCAAGGAGGTCGCCAGAAGGATGGACGCCGAAACCATCAACGCTCTTATCGTGGTGGACGAGAGCGGCGACTTGTCCGGAGTTGTGTCTCAGACCGACCTGGTGAAGGCATGCGAACAGGATTGGGAGAATCTGGTAGCCGAAGATGTGATGACATCGGACGTGGTCACGATCATCGCTGACATCCCAGTTCTGGCGGCGGTCGAGCTGATGAGTGATAACCAGATACACCGTGTGGTTATCACCCAGGGTGGCCTGGCACCTCGCCGACCGGTGGGAGTGCTCTCTATGACCGACGTCGTCCGGGAAATGGCACGATAGCGAGGAGATCCGGCCCAGGGCTGATCTGGATTTCGAACCCGCTGCCTCAGCACGTGGGAACCATCTGCTCTGATCTTTACCCTTGCAGTGTGCCGTCTGGCTGCCGGCCTGGCCGTGGGGATGCTGCTCGATGCAGTGAATGCCACCATCCCCTTCTGTTCCCTGCGCCTCCGCTATGGGGCGTGGGCACGACTCTTCTCGCCATAGGCAACGAATACGCTCACCCTGGCCTGTTCATCTCCGCCGGTCGACTCGGCACAACACTCCTCGTCTGCGCAATCCGTTCGTACATGACGGAGACCGGCCTCTGCGAACCACCGTTCGACATCCTCCCGTCGAAAACCCATCCAGCGGTCGTGCTGTTCGGTTCTCAAGAACTCGAAAGCGTGCTCGTCCATGTCCGTAATTACCAGCTTGCCTCCTGGCTTCAGGACTCGCACCATCTCCTTTGTCGCTGCCGCCGGCGACTCCACGTGATGCAGATACATATTGGCGAAGACGTAATCCACTGTCGCGTCTGCAAGGGGCAGAGTCTCTGCCTCCCCTACACGATAGTCGATGTCGTCGCGACCGGCGAACTTCTGCCGCATCTGAGCCAGCATCGCTTCAGACTGGTCGACGGCGATCACTTTCAGGCCTTTCTGGATCAGCCCCTCGGTGACGAAACCTGAGCCAGCTCCAATGTCCGCGGCCAACCGGCCAGACTTTACGTTCGCAACAGAGATGGCTTTCTCCCTCACCGCCTCTGAAAAGAACCCTTCGCGCATCTCGTCCCACTGCGAGGCAACCTCATCGAAGTACTGCTTGCTGCTCATGGTCTCCATTTCCTCATTCTCACAGACTCACGCCGGCAGGCATGGATGAAAGGCATGCCCTACTCCTCGATCACAGCGTCCGCTTCAATCTCCACCAGCCAGTCAGGATCCACGAACCTGGATACTTGCACCACCGTGGTCACTGGCCTGATGTCTCCAAAGAATTCACCGTGCACCTGCGCCACGATTCCCCAATCTTCGATCCGCGTCAGCAGTATGCGCGTTCGAATCACGTCTGAGAGACTGGCTCCCAGGATTTCTAGAGCCTCGCCTATAATCTCCAGGCAGCGCCGCGCCTGGCCACCCGCATCGCCGTGGGCCACTGTCTGGCCGTCAGGTCCCAAGGGTGCGGTACCACCCACGGCGATGATCTGTCCTGCGAGGACGGCGCGCGAGATACCGAAACGCGGCTCATACGGTGAGCCTGTTGACGCATAGCGACGCATACGGTTACTCCTCCCTCTAACCTGCCACACCATCGCGCGGTGCACTTGAACAGAGGGTGCGAATTTGCCTCGCGACCTGCGAACGCATTATATCGTGAGCGAATTCCGATGTCAATGGCGGGATTGACGATTCGAGCCTGACCACGGACGCTTCGGCGGCCGGAAAGTGCGTACAGGTATCGACAACATCAGATTGGTTGGCCGAGAGACATAGTGCCACTTGCAGATAGTTCACAAGAATACTAGACTATATTGTGATGGGAAGAATGAACCCAAGCGAGGTTGAGTGATGAAACTGTCAACAAGAGCGCGTTATGCCCTACGAGCCACAGTGGATCTTGCACTGTACTGTGACCAGCACCCTGTATCTCGTAAAGAGATAGCCCGCAGACAGGACATTTCCCCCCACTATATGGAGCAGTTGTTCGCCAAGATGCGAGCCGCTGGGCTCATCGAGGCCGTTAGAGGGCCGGGAGGTGGCTATCTCCTCTCCAAGAGCCCGGAGGAGATCACTGTGGGCGCAGTGATTCGTGCGGTGGACGAGGTGCTGGCACCCGTCCCCTGCCTCAGAACCGAGTCACCCTTGGAGTGTGACCGCGCCCCGACCTGCGTAACTCGCCCCCTATGGAAGGACCTCGGAGACAGGACGGACGAATTCTTGGAGTCCAGGACCATTCAGGATCTGTGTGATGAGGCCCGGGCAACAAACTTGACGTTCAGAGATACGTAGCATGACAGAGAACCGAGTGAAGGATCTTTCAGATGAAGAACTGGAATACTATTCGCGCCAGATAGTACTTCCAGGCATAGGGTATGACGGCCAGCTAAGACTACGTAATGCCAGCGTTTGCATAGTGGGGCTCGGCGGTCTTGGCTCACTAGCAGCACTGCAGTTGGCCGCTATGGGAGTGGGACATCTGAGGCTCGTAGACTACGATGTCGTCGAACTCTCAAACCTCCAGAGGCAGCACCTGTACGATGTGAACTCCGTCGGGTATCCCAAGGTGGAGGTGGCAGCGAAAAGGCTACACGACCTCAACCCCTTCATTGAGATAGATCCCCTCCCGCTGGCGCTGAATGCCAACAACGCAGAAGACATCGTCAGGGACATGGATGTGGTGGTGGATGGGTTGGACCGCATGAGTCCACGGTATGCACTGAACAGAGCGTGTGTTAGACGTGGAGTACCCTATGTCTTTGGCGCTGCAATCATGACCTATGGAAACGTGTCCACCATTATTCCGCGCCAGACGGCGTGCCTCGAGTGTTTCCAAGGATCCTTCGAGGATGACGCATTGCCAACCTGCGCTGTCGTGGGCGTCCACCCCTCGATCATAAACGTGATCGCCAGCGTTGAGGTTTCCGAGGCGACCAGAATAATCCTGGGGCAGGAGCCTCGTCTGACTAACAAGCTACTCCACTGCGACATCGCGCATCTGGAGTCCGAGGAGGTGGAGCTCTCCAAAGCTGAGGACTGCCCCGTGTGCGGCGATAAGCCACCCGGCCCTCCGACGCCACTGAAGCACCAACTAGTCACTGAACTGTGTGCAAGAGAGGGCCAAAGAACGTTTGTGATCACCCCACGCACGGACCTGAAATTGGATCTGGAGCGTGTGCGATCCCTCCTGACGAGCAATGCCTTTGAGGTTCAAGTCAAGGGTGATCTAGGGATCACATTTGATCGTGGCGCAAAGGGCTCCGCGAGCCTTCTCGTGAGCGGGGTCATGGTTGTCGAGGATGCCGCCGACGAAGAGGAAGCTTACGATCTCTACCGGGAGTTGGTGGTAGAGGGACTCAACATCTCCCCTTCAAAGGTTGAGTAGAAACCTGAGTAGCCGGGCCACAGAACGGGCACCAACGTCCATCCTGGCTGACGGGCCCCACAGCCAGATGGAAAGAGACGACTTGGATTCGGTCAAGTTTGGGTCTCAGTGCTGGGCGTCTGGTATCAGAAACCCGCACCCTAATGGCAAGATGGACGGGTAGAACCAAACGACCAGGCGCAAGCTACTCGGGAGTCTGCCCCGACCGGGCCCAGTCGGCGAACGGTTGGGGCTCGTAGGTGGCGCCGTAAACCCAGTCATCGGCCTTGGTGAGAAAGCGCCTGGCCTGGGGGACGCGGGTGGCGATCTCCGCCACGAATCTGTGGAAAAGCGTGCGGGGCTTGCTCCAAGGACAGACCACCTGGCAGATGCCGCAGGCCGTTCCCTGACTACCCCAGTAGAGGAGACACCTCTCCTCATCGACCTTCCACTTCCTCACGCCCCTGACCTCCACCTTTCCCCCTGAAGGGATGGCCCCCGGGGGGCAATTGTCGGCGCATTTCAAGCACTTGTCACAGTAGTCCTGTATCCCCAAATCCACTGGGTTGTCCACCGCGAGGGGCAAATCGGTTGTTACACAGACCAGTCTGAAGTTGGCTCCCAGTTCCTTGGTCACGGAGTATCCGCACCGGGCCAACTCCCCCAGCCCTGCGTCAACGGCCACCGGAACGACCAGCACGCCGTAGTTTCTCAGATGGTGGGCTCGCGCCGGGTATCCCAGTGCCCGGATGTACTTGCCCAGCTCCACCGCCGCCAGCGCACTGATGGCGTACACCCGCCCGGTCTCGAAGTCGTTCAGCAACGAGGGGCCAGTTCTCACCAAACGTAGATTCTGCGGGAAAGCCATGCTGATGGCATACTTGTGATTGATCTCTATCGGATCGGAATACTTGAGCCCCTGATATCCCTCAGGTACGCCGGTAAAGAGGGGAGGATTGGCTTGATAGTCTTCGAAGAACGGGCGTATTCCCCGATGGGTATATACCCAGGCCGGGTTGAGGGGACCGATCCCCACCAGGTACGCTCCCAGATGTCTGGCTATGGCCTTAATCCTGCGAGCCATCTGCACAGGATCCACCTTCACCTGATATGAGTTGACGGGCCCATCCACCGCATCGGGCTGCGCCAGAGGAGCGACAGAGCCAAAGGTGGTCTCGTAGAAGGCTTCGTTCAAAGGATCTTCCGGCACCTCCGGGGGGTTGTCAATCTTCTCCTGGATGAACCGGGCTAGCCGGTGATCGATCTCCACCAACTCTGGGTGCCGGGCATGATACTCTCTCTCCGCGGGGGTTCCTGGTAGATAGGCCTCGCGAGCGAAGGCGTTGTCCCGCTCGTCGAAGCGCTCCAAGGGGCCTACCACTTCATAAGTAGGTCGCTGCACCTCGTGAGCCATCTTCACCTCCGAGAAGATAATATAGCTTTGCCGTGCCAGGATGTCAACCCTGGAAAACTGTGATATAATCCCCACCGGGCTCCAGGTAGCCCGGCCGCAGTATGATCACAAAAAACTCTCTCAGGCAGGTCTGTCGGCTCTCAGTATCTCAAGGCCGAACGCCAAGCAGCGCGGATCGGGAACCTGCTCATGGCGGATTCCTAAGACGCACCTTTGGTGCTCAATATCGTCGGTTCGGCTATCGAAGCAGATGCCTGGCCTGAAAGAAAAGGAGACAAGTGTGTATCAAGAGACTGTACTGGACGACGGATTACGCGTCTTGACCTCGAGTATGCCCCATACCCATTCGGTGAGCGTCGGCTTCTTCATCGGCGTCGGATCGCGATACGAAGCCAAAGAGGAGAACGGTATCACCCATTTCATCGAACACATGCTTTTCAAGGGTACGACGAAGAGACCAACCGCCAGGGACATCGCCATAGCCATCGAAGGTATTGGGGGCGTCTTCAACGCCAGCACCGGGCGAGAGCTCACCACGTACTGGGTCAAGGTAGCCCGGGATCACTTCCCCATCGCCCTGGATGTCTTGGCGGATATGCTCCTCAACGCCAAGCTAGATGAACAGGACTTGGCGAAAGAGCGCTCCGTGATCATTGAGGAGATCAATACGACGCTCGACCGCCCGTCTGCCTGGGTGCACCTCTTGGCTACCGACCTGATATGGCCGGACCATCCCCTGGGTCGAGATCAGGCTGGCACCAAGGAGAGCGTCACCGGGCTGACCAGGACGATGATACAGGACTATGTCCAAGGTCACTATCAGCCTGCCAACGCAGTGCTCGCCATAGCAGGTAACATCAAGCACCATGATGCCGTAAACCAGGCCACGACCCACCTCGCTGGCTGGAAACGAAAGCCCCGTCGCTCCCATCTTGTCATGGATCAAGAACAGAGAGCGTCAAGGGTGAAGGTGGAGCACAAGCCCACCCAACAGGCTCATCTCGCCTTGGTCCTCCCCGGCATATCCCGTTTCGATGAGGATAAGTACAATCTCAGCCTGCTCAACACAATACTGGGACAAGGAATGAGTTCCCGCCTTTTCCTTGAGGTTCGGGAGAAGCGCGGACTGGCCTATTCCGTGTATTCATACGCATCTCCGCTGCAGGACACTGGCCTGGTGGGAGTCTACGCGGGGGTGGATGCTCAGCAGATCGAGAAAGCCCTCCAGGCTATCCTGGAGGAGTTGGACAAAGCCAGGCAGGAACTGGTATCCGAGGAAGAACTCCAAAAGGCGAAGGAGTTCACCAAGGGACGGTTGCTCCTGCAGATGGAGGATTCCTTCTCCGTGGCCTCCTGGATAGGCCGCCAGGAGATTCTGGAGGACAGGGTACTGTCGGTGGATGAGGTCTTGGAGGAGATAGACGCCGTCACCACTGGAGACGTGCAGAAGGTGGCGCAGCGACTGTTCCAAGAGAAGAAGCTGAATCTCGCAGTGGTAGGCCCGTACGAGACTGCGCAGGAGGAGCAGTTCAAGGCCTTGCTCGAGTCTTAGCTCGCCGCTCAAGCCGTTGAGGCGCCTCCGGTGACTCAGGCCGTAGCGTTGCAAGCCTTGGGACACCGATCTGATACCTGCGCACCGATGGCAGTCATTTTACGCAGTTGGAGCAGCATGAGAGGTGTAGATGCCGCACCCTGTTCTCGACCAACCTGAGGCGCTCCGGGGGATATTCCACCCCCGGCCTGGATACGCCCTCATCCCCTCAGCAGCCGGAGTACACCCCGTACCTGTCGAGGTCGAGCCGGGGATCACGGTTGGGGCACGGTTGTACACAGCGGAGCCCGAAGCACCTGCCATCCTCTACTGGCATGGCAACGGCGAGATTGCAGCTGACTATGACGGTATCGCGCCCATGTACACGCGGTTGGGTATCACCCTACTGGTCGCCGACTACCGGGGCTACGGGCGGAGCGACGGCACGCCCTCTTGTAGCAGTCTCCTCACCGATGCGGTGACCGTCTTCGAGGCTGTTGGCCCTGCGTTCCAGGATCACGGACTGGCCCCCTCGAGGATCTACGTCATGGGGCGCTCCCTGGGAAGCGCCGCCGCCATCGAGGTAGCCGTGCACGCGGGGGAGCAGCTGGCAGGGCTGATCATTGAGAGCGGCTTCGCCGACACTTTTGCCCTCCTGGGGCGTCTGGCCGTGCCGCTGGAAGGGGCCACAGAAGATCAAGACTGCTTCGGCAACGCGACCAAGATAGGCCGCGTCACCATCCCCACCCTGATTATCCACGGGCAAGACGATCCCCTCATCCCGGCCACGGACGGCCAGGAACTATACCGCCGTTCCGCCGCAGGGCATAAGCAGCTCGTTCTCGTCCCCGGCGCTGGGCACAACGACCTGATGTTGGTCAAACGGGACGAATACTTTCGGGCGATCCACAGATTCGTGCAGGCACCATCTGGAGGCTAAGACCTGTGACTTCCACAAAGAGAGAAAGGGCAGAAAAGCGCATCATAATCGGCGTTGCTGGGGGCACCGGGTCAGGGAAGACGACCGTCTCCCAAACCATTCTAGACAGGGTTGGCCCCAATCAAATCGCCTACCTTCAGCACGATTCCTACTACAAGGACCGCAGTCACCTTCCACCAGAGGAGAGAGCCAACGTAAACTTCGACCATCCCGACTCCCTGGAGAGCGAACTCCTCGCCCAGCATCTGAGGTCGCTGAAGCAAGGGCAAGCAGTGGCAGTACCCCTTTACGATTTCACTACTCACACTCGCAAGGCTGAAACCGCACGCGTCGAGACGCGCAAGGTCATCCTGGTAGAGGGAATACTGATCTTTGTAGAGAAAGCTCTCCGTGACCTCATGGACATCAAGGTCTTTGTAGACACCGATGCCGACATCCGCTTCATCCGGCGGTTGCAGCGAGACATCACCGAGCGCAGACGCACTGTGGAGTCGGTGATTCGTCAATACACCGAGACCGTTCGCCCCATGCACCTCGAGTTCGTCGAACCCAGCAAGCGGTACGCCGATATCATCATCCCCGAGGGCGGGTTCAACGTCACAGCTATAGACATGATCGTGGCAAAAGTGCAAGCCATGATCGGCGGCGAATGACCTTTCCCAAGAAGGACCACTCAAGGACGCCTCTCTGACTTCCCGCGGCCAGTGCCGACAGATGCCAACGCTTCGACGGTGAACCCGTGGGAGTTACGTACTATTGACTAGTAAACTTCATGGCAGTATAATGAAGTATAAGGAGGTTCAGTGTACGTGCAGTGCAGGCATCCTGAGCGGCTCTGTGGTGCGCTGTGCCTCGGCCCGGCACTTCCCTCTAATCTCCTGGCCGCAGGCAGAGTCACATCGGCAAGCCCTGATTGATCCTAGGTGTAGGAAGTCAAGATGACGGCAGCCACTGGCAGTGAACAGAGAGTCTCGGCGGTTCCGACAGCCAAGGCGATACCCACCACACTGATCCGCCCCTCGAGAGGTTGGGTAGCCCTCAACCTGCGAGACTTGTGGGCGTATCGCGAATTGCTCTATTTTCTTGTTTGGCGCGACATCAAGGTCCGCTACAAGCAAACGGTTCTCGGAGCAGCCTGGGCGATACTGCAGCCCTTCTTCACCATGGTGGTGTTCAGCATATTCTTCGGTCGGCTGGCCAAGGTTCCCTCAGATGGCATTCCCTACCCGATCTTCGCCTACTGCGCGCTGGTCCCTTGGAGCTTTTTCTCTGGGGCACTGGATAGGGCCGGCAACAGCCTCGTGGGTAGTTCCCATCTGATCACCAAGGTGTATTTCCCGCGTCTGGCGATCCCCATATCGGCCGTGCTGGCGGGGTTGGTGGATTTCGGGATCGC
>NJBK01000053.1 GCA_005223035.1 Chloroflexi bacterium B3_Chlor | reverse complement strand
AAGTCGGGGCGAGAGGATTTGAACCTCCGACCTCACGGACCCGAACCGTGCGCGCTAGCCGGACTGCGCTACGCCCCGATCACAACCATTATACTCCATCGACCCCCACTTTACAAAGAACCGCAAATGCGTTACAATTGCAGTGCAGTCGTGCCCCTATAGCTCAGCCAGGACAGAGCAGTGGTTTCCTAAACCATGTGTCGCAGGTTCAAATCCTGCTAGGGGTACTGACCCCAAACCCAAAGAGCCCGACCCTGGTCGGGCTCAGTTGTTTCACAAACGCTGTGACCCATCACCAGGAGGCAAAGACTAGCGGGCCTCCGCATTGGGGTCCGAGACAACGCCAATCCCAACATAGGATCAGCTCTCTTTCTCTTCCTCCTTGTTCTCCTCTTCCGTGCTTTTCTCCTCGCTTTCCAAACCCTGCGAGGCACTTCGGAACTCCCTGATGCCTTTGCCCAGAGCTCCACCTATCTCAGGCAACTTTCCAACACCAAAGATGATGATGATGATCACTAAGACGATCAGCAACTCAGGCATTCCTATCGAGCCCAAACCAGGCATACTCCCCTCCTTGTTCTAACCCCTATCATCTTCATTATAGCACAAAGGGGCCGAGAAGACAAGCACCGATCATGCACCTAGTGAAAAATGCCTCCTGAAGCTGGAGTCAAATCTCAAACCACCTCGCACGACGGATGGCCTGAGTCCCCGAGGGACTTCTTGACCTTAGCGCGGGAATTCATTCCGGCGCGATCCTTCGCCCAATTCCAGAGGGAACCGAAGCCCGTAGCCGCACGACTTCAGTGAGCCCGGCGAGAAGCCCATCATCTCCTGCTGGTCCCACGATGGCCCCGATACATGTAGTGAATCGTCGACACCGGCCGGATTGCACCCTTCGATAGGGCCGGCGGCCTACCCTTCGACAGGCTCAGGACGCCGCTCAGGATGAATCCAGCGGCAGGTTTGGCCGGCGTTTCCCAAGGCCCCTTAGTGCGGGGCTGTCACTATTCCACCCAGTCCCTGAGCGCCTCGATGACCCGGAACGGATCGCTGGAGACCACGCTTGAAGCATAGAGTTCCATTGCCGCCATGTCTACCGTCCTGTTCATGGGATCCCCTCGGTCCAGGATACGCACCAGCACAGGAAATCCACGCCAATCCTCCTGCGTGGGCCCGAGTGGAGGCATGCAGAGAGCGACGTTGAAGCTGCTCACGCCCAAACCTCCAACGTAGCAGTCAAGCACCCTGTAGATGGCCCTTTTGAGGCCTTCATTCAATGAGTCGCTGATCAGAAGTACTTCCTTTTCCTTGATGGGTGTGAGATAGGCCAGAATACGAATTCCGTCCACCTCCAGGGCCAGGCCCAAGCTGCTGTGGACAGCATACAGATCATCGAAATAGCTCCTCCCTGTGGTCACTCGATATCCCAGGGCAGCCCTCCTCAATCCCTCCACTTTGGCATAATGCATGCCACGCCCTACGATCACCTGGGCATGACCGTGGATGATGGACGCTCCCGCCCGCCACAGACAGTTCCACAGGAAGAACGGGTACTTGGCCTCCTCATCCGTCTCGTGGACTCGCCTCGCCCACGCGAAGCCGGTCTCGATGTAGTCCGCGATGCGCTCTTCAGTGAAGGCCAGGGGATCATGCTCATCGAAGATGACCACACCGCTCCAAGCGTCAAACTTGGCGATATTGCTGGCAGTGACAGAACGTGTACCCCTAACCCTGCCGAAGACGTCTTCCGGGGTAGCTTCCAACGGCCGGCAGAAAGGCCCACCTACGTCTTGCGCGATGAGCTTGTCTAGTTCCTCCGGCTTCTCCGTCACCATGGGACGCTGGGAACGAAGGGTATTGAACATGGCGCCCTCCATGGTAACCAGATTCGAGATCCGCACAACTCGCTGCTCCAGCACCGCGTCCAGAGACCCGAAGTGGCCCTCGATCCACTCATGCATAGAGGGCGGAGGGTCGATCGTCCCTATCGAGCAGCTGATGTGAAAGATGCCCTCGAATCGCTCCCTCTCGTCGGCTGGCAGACTGGCCACCATCTCGGCGAGATCGGTGATGCTTTTGCGTACTCCCATGTCGTGCCCGCTCTCACTCCCCTTTAGCCCAAGAGCATCCTGCTGACTGGATGCAGGCCCAGATTAGCTGGGCCTCTCCGCACGCAGACCAGCGCCTCAAGCGCCGACCGTCGTCCCCAGGTGCCTCAATGCCATCCGCAATCTATCACATGAATGGCCAAAAGACAAGGATGAGGCTGTGGAAGAACCCTTCTCAAGGCTGCCTCAAGTCCACGAATCTCGCTGCACCCCAGACTACTAGAGTCCCGCAAGAGCCCTTGCGAGCTTAGCGCGGGAATCCATTCCAGAGCGGCCCTGCTCACCACAGCAGAGACGCGCCAGCAAACGGAATTCCTGCGCTCAAAGCGTCGAGTTTGCGCGGGCTCCCTTCCCAGCCCCACAGGGCTCTGCATCCGGTCGCAGAATGAGTCTCTTGGCCTTTCTCAACACCATATCCGGACTGTTTGCTACTCGACAAGGTCCAGCATCTGTCCCGGGAAGGCCAGGAGCACTCAGTAGCCGCTCGGCGCGCGCCTCCGCCGCTCATTGGGTCGGGCGGGGACGCCACCATCTGTTGCTGGTTCCACGATGTCTAGGCTCACCTGCGCGTCTTTGTTCCTCCAGGAGGAGCTATGATATAATGCTGAGCTGGGACAAGCTCGAGATCACGGGAGGGATGTGATGACAGTGAAATTGACGTATCACGGGCACGCCTGCTTCAGCATAGAAGGAGCTGGAAAGACGATCTGGCTTGATCCTTTCCTCACTGACAACCCGCAGGCCGATGTTCAGGTCGAAGACGTCAAAGACGCCGACTACATCCTGGTGTCCCACGGTCATGGCGACCACCTTGGAGACGCAACGACCATCGCCCAGCAGACAGGGGCCATGATCATCTCCAATCATGAGATAGCGTCTTACTCCCAGGAGAGGGGCGCAGAAGCTCACGGCCTGCATATCGGAGGCGGCTATCAGTTTCCATTTGGCAGAGTGAAGATGACCATCGCCCACCACGGCTCCAGCTTCCCCGACGGCGGCTACGGAGGCAACCCCGGCGGATTCCTGTTCGATGTCGAAGACAAGAGGATCTACTTTGCGGCCGACACCGGGCTCTTCTACGACATGAAACTGTTGGGAGAGGAAAGAGCTATCGATGTGGCTCTGCTGCCCATAGGTGACAACTATACCATGGGACCCGACGACGCTCTGCGCGCGGTCCAGCTTCTGACACCGAGGCTGGCTGTACCGATGCACTACAACACCTTCGACGTCATCCAGCAGGATCCCCATGCTTTTGCGAAAAAGGTCAAAGAAAGCACTGGAGCAAACGCCGTAGTCTTGAGCCCTGGGGAAAGCATCGACCTCTGAAAATGAAAGGAGGGCCAAGACCTCAAGGATCCCGGCCCCCCTTCTCGAAAGGAGGAGGAAGATCTCTTCTATCTATAGTATACCATTCCGGCTCCAATCGTTCCGTAATCTTCCCTACATTTGTCTCTCCTTCCTCCAACACTGTGTAGAAGAATGTGTCTCAAGCTGAGTCCGCCGCACAAGAGACTCTTGAAGTCCCGCAGCCAGCTGCTGACCCTGACCCAGGAATTCATTCCGGCGCGACTCTCTAGGCGGCGCGCAGCGGGGTGCAGATGCCGTGGCAGCATCAGGACGCCGGACTCTGTCATCACCCCGCGGCCAGAGTCCTAGCCAGAAAGAGTGGTTTGAGCTATAATCACTCGTAGGCGGTTTGAGCGAGCGAGACCACGTGCAGAAGATTGGACTACTCTACCATCCGAAGATAGGCGAATCACTACGCCTGGCCCAGAGTCTGGAAGAGTTACTGACGTCCAAAGGACTTTCCACCTGGATTGGTTCTGCGTGGGAGGATGAGGAGGCCAGAAAGCACATCCCTGACCTGGACTTGATAGTGACTTTCGGGGGAGATGGAACCATCCTCAGAGCGGCCAGGATGGCCGTCCCCCAGAGCACGCCCATCCTCAGTGTGAACATGGGGAGATTCGGGTTTCTCGCTGAGGCAGAGCCCGAGAAAGCAGTGGAAATCCTGCCCACAATTCTGGCGGGCGACTACTGGCTCGAAGAACGCATCATGCTCCACGCGGAACTCCATCGGGACGGCGACCAGCAGGCGTCCTACGAAGCACTAAACGATGTGGTGGTCGGCCATGCCGTCATGTCAAGAGTCGTACGACTGGCAACCTACGTAGATGGTGAACACGTAGCCGAGTACGTAGCCGATGGACTGATCGTCGCCACCCCCACGGGCTCAACGGCCTACTCCCTGGCAGCTGGCGGACCCATCTTGCACCCGCAACTGAAGGTTGTTTTGCTCACCCCGATTGCGCCCCACCGGGCCCTGGAGCGCTCAATCGTCCTTCCTCCAGAGTGTAACATCGAGATTCGTCTGTCCACCGAATATCCGGCCGTCCTGACCATTGATGGTCAGATTGACACCCAGCTCGAGGATGCGGACAGAATACTGGTCAGCGTCAGCCCTCACCGTTGCAACCTGGTCAGGACGCAGCCCAGGAACTACTTCGGCCGCAATTTGCTGGAAAGACTGAAGCAGTAGCCATGTCGGCGCCGATGCATTGCATCAATCATCCGGATCGAGAGACCCTGCTACGTTGCGGCAAGTGCGGCCAGCCCATTTGCACGGAGTGCGCCATACGTCACCCGGTTGGACTCAGATGCCCACAATGCGCGAGACTGAAGAAAGTGCCCACGTACGACGTGCCAGCGCCCTTTTACCTGCGGGCCCTCGCCGCCGGCCTGGGATCTTCCGTGATATGCGGTGTCATCGTCCAAATCCTCCCTCTCTTCGTCCCCATCTTCTTTCTCTCGTTTTTCGCCGCATTGATAGCAGGTGGCATCATCGCCAAGGCCATATCAAGAGTGACCAGCTACAAGAGGGGCAGAGGCCTTCAAATCGTGGCCGGCATCTCCGTCGTCGTGGGGTATGTAGTGGGCACCATCTTAGTCACAACCTTCATGTTTGGGGTGGGGGCTTTGCTCATGGTGCCAGTCTCGCTGCTCAACCTCTACTACTGGATATATCCGGCGGTAGCTGTGGCAGTGGCTGTATCGCGTCTTCGTTGAGCGCATTCCATGGTCATTGGAGGGACCGTTGCTCACCTACCTGACCATCAGCAACTTCGCCATCATAGACCACCTGGACCTCCATCCATCTGCGGGCTTCAATACGCTGACGGGAGAAACGGGCGCCGGTAAGTCCATCATCATCGATGCCGTCAGCACGCTGCTGGGGGGAAGAGGCGACACCGACCAGATCCGAACTGGTTCCGATCAAGCCCTCATAGAAGGCGTGTTCTCCCCCTCGGCGACTCTGTACCAGGAGGTCATCCTGCCGCTGCTTGAAGAACATGGCCTGGAGAACGCGGAAGACGACACCCTTATGTTGACGAGGGAGATCAACCGCAAGAGGCGAAACATCTGTCGCGTGAACGGACGGCTGGCCACTCTTGGCGTTCTGCGCCAGATCGGCCAGAGACTGGTAGATATCCACAACCAGGGAGAGCATCTCTCTCTGCTACGCGTCAGACAACACGTAGACTTCCTCGACCGATACGCCGGGCTTTTCCCCTTGCGCGAGAAAGTGGCGAAGAAGGTACATACCCTGCACAGTGTGCGTTCCGAGCTGAGCAGGCTCTTGAAGGGTGAACGGGAGTTGGCACGCAGAGTGGACTTGCTCCAATACCAGATCGAGGAAATCGCAGCAGCCAGGCTACGCCCAGGTGAAGAAGAAGAACTGACTCGTGAGCAGACGCTTCTCAGCAACGCCGAAAGGCTGCTGAGCCAGACGGACACGCTTTACAAGATCCTTCATGAAGGTGAGGGCGAGCGGAAGTCGATCCTGGACCAGCTGGGTGAAGTGAGTGACGGTCTTGCCAAACTGGTAGAACTGGACGGAAAGCTGAAAGACCAGCAAAAATCGCTGGAGGAGACTACCTATCAAGTTCAGGAGCTGGCGGCGGCTCTGCGCTCCTATGGTGAGGAGATAGAATATGATCCCGATCGGCTGCACCAGGTTGAGGAACGTCTCGACCTGATCTACGATCTGAAACGCAAGTACGGAGACTCCATAGATGAGATCCTGGCCTTTGGGGAATCAGCATCAGAAGAGTTGGATAGCCTATCGCACAGCGAGGAGCGTATCGAGGAATTGGAGAGTCAAGAGCAGGTCCTTCTGGCTCGAATCGGCCAGCTGGCTGGCGAACTCTCGACGACACGCCAAGAGGCCTCCAAAATCCTCGCCGAGGCCATTGAAGCCGAATTGAGAGGCCTGGGCATGGAGAAGGCCCGCTTCAGTGTCTCCATACAGCAAAGAGAGACAGAGGACGGTGTGCAACTAGATGGCAGGCGGTGTGCCTTCGATCACACCGGCATTGACCATGTGGAGTTCATGATCTCGCCCAATGTTGGGGAACCCGTCAAACCATTGTCGAAGATAGCTTCTGGAGGAGAGACCGCACGGCTGATGCTGGCTATGAAAACAGTGCTCTCCGCCGCCGATGAGGTCCCGGTTCTCATCTTCGACGAGATAGACGCCGGTCTGGGTGGTCGAGCGGGGGCAGTGATAGGGCGCAAGCTGTGGGCCCTGACGGAGGGGCACCAGGTTCTGTGTGTCACACATCTACCTCAGATCGCCGCCTTCGGAGATGCTCATTACCAGGTGGCTAAGAGTGTAATAGAAGGTCGCACCGTAGCCTCGGTGGAGCAACTGGTGCTAGACAGTCGCACCGAGGAGTTGGCCCAAATGCTGGGGGCGGCAAGCGAGGCGACTCATCTCAGCGCGGCGGAAATGCGCGAAGAGGCGGAGGAATGGAAAGCAGCGCAGAGCCGTTGACGCTGTCCTCGCCGTTGGTGGAAGTCATACTACCCCCGAACGGATCAGGGGCGGGCAACACCACCCCGACCGAGCGCTAGTCCTCGGTCACTCGAGCTTCTGCCCCACTCTCCGGACTCACTCCCACAAGCCCAACTACGTTGCTGTCACACCAGCCCAGCCATTGTCAAGGGACCAACGCTCAGTATCGTTCGCTTCCCGCCTTCACTTCAACTCGCCAATGCAGGTGCGCGTGATCGTCGCTGTCCTTTAGCGTCGCCAGACTACCTGCGCAGCAGGCGTCAATCTGCGAAGGCATCTCAGCGCATGTCTCCCCCAGGCAACGGAAGGGGCCCATCACTGCGCCCCCTCCCCACTGTGGCTCTGATATGCGAGCCGACGTCTAGTAGGTGAGCTTAGGGGGCAGAGTCCTCGCCTGCTGGACCCAGTCACGGACCATCTTGAGCGTGGGAACCCTCCGTACCAGCTTCTTTTGCTGGTTGATCCTCACAATCGCCTGGTACAGATGTTCGGGCACGCGGTTGCGCAACTCCCTGACCGTGTCCACGCCTGCTTCCTCGAGCAGGTCGGAATATTCTTCACCTACGCCCTTGATGCGCATCAGATCGGCCAGGTTGACCCATTCCAGGATCAGCGCATGGTATATTCCCGTTTTTTCCTCCAACTGCCGTCGCCCTGCCGGCGTCGCGCCGACCTCCAACAGGGCCTCGATAGTCCGGATCCCGTTCTCTCTCAGTTTCGCAGCGTATACGGGTCCGATGCCCTCTATGATCTCCAGCTTCGCCATTCCTCTCTCCTTTCACATATTGTGTCAGTCACCTCTGTTGCCCGGTGTCTCCATAGCTACGGACAATAGCTGCGTCAGCTTTTCGACTGTCTCCACGCCGCTCAAGTCGTAGCGATCCTCGATGAGGTCGTTGACCATCTTCATCAGACGGCGAACCTGGCCCACACCTTCGGCGATATGTCCCTCGGCTTCATCGTCTCCCATGTCCTTGCTGGAGAGCGCGTAGTACTCAGCCTGGGCAAGTGCCCAGTTCAGGACCACCTCGGCCTCATCATAATCGAGGGCCGAGGTTACGATGTCGCTTTCCAGAATCAGTTTTGCTGCTCGTCGCCTACGCCCTTCCAAATCTACTTCGTGAACCATGGCGCTTATCCCCTTCCGCACTGCGCTAGTAGATTATACCAAAAGCTTGAAGCCAGAGTCAAGGGAAGAGTTGAGGAGGGTCTGGAAGAACATCTCCCACAGTTCGTGCCGCATGACAGGTTCCACCGCACCACACAACATACAAGTCCCGTAGGGACTTCCTGGCCTTAGCGCGGGAAGTCACTCCGGCGCGATCTTGGTGCGACCCGCCAAGACAGCCAGTAAATGCGATTTCTTGACTCAAACCATCAAGCCCAGAGTTGCTCACAGCGGGTGACGACTGGGCTGCACTTCCCCGTCGCAGCATAGACTTGTCGGGCCCTTGCCACACCCCATGTGGCGTGTTTGCTACTCGACAAGGTCTGGCATCTGTCCTGGGCGGTCACGAGAACTCCGTAGCCGCACGGCATGCCATGCGGCTACCCTGATGTCACGGTTCGAGGCGCGCCTCTCCGGTGCACCAAGTCGAGCGCCAAGGCCATCATCTCTGACCAGTCCAAAGGTGGTCCGCACGCACTTGGAGGATTCGGGAGGGTTGTTCTCCCTCCCCTCAGTTGAGAGTTGGGTCCAGCGGTGATATGATATGAGAAGCGAGCAGGATAGGATGCCAACACGGGTGGAAGGGAGTTCCTGACCATGATTCCTCTCAAGTTGGAGATGCGCAACTTCATGTGCTATGGCGACCAGGTCTCGACCCTGGATTTCGAGGGCATTCACCTGGCCTGCCTTACCGGCGACAATGGCCACGGCAAGTCGGCCATCATCGATGCCATGACCTGGGCCCTGTGGGGCAAAGCGCGAACTCAGCGGGACGACGATCTCATCCACCTAGGCGGGACGGACATGGAAGTGGACTTCGAATTCATCCTGGCCGATAACCACTACCGCATCGTTCGTCAACGACGGAAGAACGGCGCCAGGGGCCGGACAGCGTTGGAGTTTCAAATCGCGGACGATGGTCAGTTCCGTTCTCTCACGGGCAACACACTACGCCAGACCCAAGCAGCAATCACCGAGACCCTCCACATGGACTACCAGACCTTCATCAACTCCGCCTTCCTCGTGCAGGGCCGGGCTGACGAGTTCACGAGAAATCCGCCAGCGGAGCGCAAGCGCATACTGGGAGAGATCCTGGGCCTCGGCCAGTATGACACACTGGAGGAAAGAGCCAAGAACCGAGCCAGGGATGAGGAGGTCCGACTGAGGGAAATCGCGGCCGCCTTGAACGAGATTGACAGGGAATTGGCCCGCAAACCTGAACACGAGGAGGAATTACAGGAAGCAGAGAGGGCCTCGTCGGAGCTCAGGGAAAGACTAAGAACTGAAGAGAAGAGGTTGAGAGAGGTACGCGAGCAGAGGAAGGAACTGGATCTGAGACAGGACCAGCTGAGGGAACTACTTGCTGAACTGGGTAAACGAGAGGAGGAACTGAGAGATACGAACCAGCGAATGACGAAGATGGAGAGCCGTATCGCCGAGTACGAAGCTGTGCTGGATCAGGCTGAGAGCATCGAAGAGGGCTACGCGGCTCTCGTCGTCGCGCGGCAATCCAATGAGGAGCTGTCTCGCAGGCTGGCTGAACGCGCGAAGCTAAACGAGGAAAGGGCGCAGGTGCAGCGGGTCGTGGATGAGGCCAGGAACCGGCTGGTGCTGGACCGAGAGTTGTACTCCACCAAGGCTCGCGAACTGGAGGGCAAGGTCCAGCAGGCACAAGCCCTGGAAAGCAGGTTGGAGCAGGTTCGCGCCAGATTGCTGGTGTTCGCCGAGAAGGAAGCTGAAAGAGAGAAGTTGCTCCGTGAGGAGCAGAGCCTGTCCGACCAGATAGCCAGCTTGCGCACGGACAGTGGGCAGTTGAGAGCCGAGATGGATCTCCTGAAGGAGAAACTGGATCTCTTGGAAGACGCAGAGGCCACTTGCCCTCTGTGCGGGACCGAGCTGGGCGTGGAAGCGCGGGACCAAATCAAAAAGAACTACGCCTCTGAGGGCAATCAACTGGGGGACCAGCATCGCGAGTATGCGGCTACCATCCGACGATTGAAAGAGTCCCTGCAGGATACACGAAAGGCCAGAGAAACGAGCGACAAGCAGTTGGCTGCACTACCCGCCTTACAAGGCGAGGAGGCCACTCTGGCCAAGAGCCTGGATGAGGCACAGGCGGCGCAACTCGACCTGGAGCACGCGAAGGCCGAGCTTAAGCTGCTCGATAAGCGAATCGAGAGTGGTGATTTCGCCAAGGACGAGAATACTCGGCTTACGCAGCTGGATGAACAACTGGAAGGCATCGAGTATGACCCTCAGGAACACGAAGAGATACGTCGGGAACTGTCGGACAAAGCCCGCTTCGACGACGCCAAGAGGGAACTGGATGGCGCTCGTCAAGGCCTGAAGACTGACATGGAAAGGTTGGAGGAGCGGAAGAAGTATCAGGAGCGCCTTCAGCAGACGCTGGAGGATGGTTCGGCGCGAAAGGAAGCCCTCGCTCAACAGATAAGTCACCTGGTCGCTGCCACGGAGGGCCTGGATGACCAGGCGCGGCTGGTCGATGGGCTACAGGTGAGCGAGTCCCGCGCACGGCTCCGCCTGGGCGCGGCGCAGCAGAAGCTCGAGCACTGCCTGTACCTCGAGAAGGAGAAAGAGAAAAAGGCTGTCGAGGAAGGTGACACACGGGAGCAGAAAGCCATCTACGACGAACTACGAGAGGCTTTCGGGAAGAAAGGCATCCAGGCCATGATCATCGAGGGAGCCATCCCGGAGATCGAGCAAGAAGCAAACCACTTGCTCAGCCGCATGACCGATGGGAGACTGAATGTCCGCCTGAAGAGCCAGCGTGAAACCCTGAAGGGCAAGACTGTAGAGACGTTGGATATCGAGGTAGCAGACGAACTTGGCCCCAGGAGCTACGCCCTCTTCTCAGGTGGGGAAGCCTTCCGCATTGATTTCGCCATCCGTATAGCCCTGTCCAAGCTACTGGCTCGACGAGCGGGGGCCAGACTCCAGACCCTGATCATAGACGAAGGCTTCGGCACTCAGGACTCCCAGGGTAGGGAACGGCTGGTCGAGGCCATCAACTCCGTCCAAGAAGACTTCGAGCGCATCCTCGTCATCACTCACATTGAGGAACTGAAAGACTCCTTCCCCATGCGTATTGACGTCTTCAAAACTCCACAAGGTTCCCAGATCAGCGTCACGCGATAGCTCTCTGGCGACCGTTGCTGCCACCTATCTGGGGAGTTCCCTCTCGGCGACCCGTTTGTCGATCCGCCAGCGGGCCATCGCGTCATCTATCTGGCGACGCAGGGCCCGGTGATCCTCCACCAGAAAGACCAAGCCGTTCTTGATGATCATGCGGCTGTCCATCCAGAGTCGCAGCTGCCGGCGAGGCTGGGGCAGGAACTCCATTCCGACCAGTACCACTGGCAACTGCCAGAGGGGGCTGAGGAAGGCCTGAGAGGAAAAGGGTTGCTTGGAAGGGCGAAAGAGCTGGTGCAGAGGGACCGAGCGTGTTTCCACGATGGAGTCGTAGGGGACATGAAGTCGATAGAAGGGCAGCTGGACGCGAAGACCATACTCTCCGCACTGGACGTGCGCCACCCTGCTCATGAGGAAGGTCAGCAAGAGCAAGGTCACCGACAGGAGCAAGGTCAGCACCAGAACCAGCCGCAGTTCCTGTAGCTCAGGAGGATCCCAGATCAGCAGCCCCGCCGACACCAGCAGGAGAAGGACCAGAGGCCTTCGATAGTAGCTAGCCAGCCTTCGGTAGAGCAGCACTGGGTGCCTGGTTCTCGCCTTGCCTTTGTTTCTCGTCATCTTCCTCGGTGCAGATAGCCACAGTGCGGAGCAAGAACACACGCTTCGCAGCGCGGTCGTCGAGGATGACACACCTGCCGCCCGTGTGAGACCATATTGACATGGAAGTCATACACGGCCCCCTCGGGCGACATCTCCCCAAGGACCTCATGTGCTTTCTCCATGGAGGTGCCCGATTCGATCAAGCCCACGCGGCGGCTGACGCGAAGCACATGGGTGTCCACCGGCAGCACCGGTCGACCCAGCGAGAATAAAAGAACGCAGGCCGCCGTCTTGGGCCCCACACCTGCCAGGGATTGCAGCCACGCCCTGGCCTCATCCAGCTCCAACTGCCTGAGGAACTCCAGATCAAGCTCTCCCCGCTCCTCCACGATGGCTTGAAGTGCGCTCTTGATGCGAGGTGCCTTGATTCGGGCCAGGCCACCAGGCCTTATGGCCTCCTCAATAGCCGTCACGTCCGCTTGTCGAACCTGCTCCCAAGACGGAAACCTCTCCCGGAGACCGGCGAAGGCTCGATTGCTGTTAACGTCCGACGTGTTCTGCGAGAGAATCGTCCGCACCAGTTCGCTCAGCGGATCCCGATGAGCCTCCCACTGATGATGGCCATATTCCTTGAGGAGCAGCGAATGGACTGCCCTGAGCTTCTCACGAGCTTTCATTCCGCAAGCGTTCTCTGTGAGAAAGCGATCTCCACACTCGCCTCCTGCTGGAGCCGGAAGCCAATGCTCACCACTCCTGGAGCCGCGTGGTTCACGCCTCGAC
>NJBK01000052.1 GCA_005223035.1 Chloroflexi bacterium B3_Chlor | reverse complement strand
GGGGGGGCATCAAGAGCACCTGTTGGTCTTCGGACGAGTCGGGAAGCCCTGTCCTCGTTGTGGCGCGACCATCGAGCGGCTGGTGGTAGGTGGCCGAGGGACGTACATCTGCCCCCGGTGTCAGGAGCAACCTGCGCTATCGGCGTAGAAAAGGGGTGCGGTCGAGAACTCAGGCTGAAGGGTACCAGAATATCACTATTGCGTCCGAGCAGTCTGTTCGGAGTGAGAATAGCCCCTGCCGCCAGCAGACACATAGTGTCCTTTGGCAATGAAATGCCGCAGCTCCCCCACCGGGACGCGCCCGTACCCGAGGGCTTTTCCACGTCCCGGCCCGGAACTGACGAGGTACATGGGCTCTCAACCCATATCTGGCAGCAGGGGCTGTGAATTACCACCTCCTTGTCTCCACACCTCTCTTCGCCACTGATGGAAGAGGGGCACCAAAGGCTTCCAGCCCAGTTCTCTTAGCAGTTCATAAGGTACCAGGCGGCGGTTCTTCATCGCCCATCCCTTGGTTACGCAGGCCCGGATGCGATCGGCTGTCCAGGCATCCAACTCTCGAAACTGCTCGTCGCTGGTGCAGCGGCAGAAGTGCCTCGTCCAGTCATTGCCACCTTTGTAGATGTACGTGCGATTCACTCTGCCGATCTGACCCAGGAGCTGTGCAGGCAACGGGGGATATTCGCGTGGCGGCACGGCGTGCCATCCGGCCACATCGTTTTCATTGCCTGGCAGGAGAGCTACCGGTGGATGCTGAACAAGGAGCATCGGAGAACCTCTTGAAGCGACGCTGAAACCGTGATATAATGACTTCAGTCATGGATGGCCTGGCATGGCCGCGAAGGGAGGGCAAGCGAGAGGATGGGCAAGACGATCGAGGAGAGGATAGCTCAGTTCGTGCCCACGGAATTGAGTTTCGATGAAACACTGCTTGGTGAGACGGACAGGCGGGTATTGAAGAAGCTGGTCGAGGCGGCGAGCTTCATGGATGAGATCTTCCTCCGACAGGTGTCGCCCCGCAACCCCGAATGGCTGGCCCAACTTGAATCTCCGGAGAGCAGCGGAGACGAGGCCCTGCTGCACTACTTTCGGATCATGTTTGGACCTTGGGATCGCCTAGAGGAGCATAGACCCTTCATGGGCGAGGAGGCGAAGCCGCTGGGGGCAGCCTTCTATCCGGCAGACTTGACGAAAGAGGAGTTCGAGAGTTGGCTGGCGGAGCATCCTGAGGACAGGGAGGCCTTCACGAGCTACTATACTGTCATCGCGCGGGAGGGGGATGGGCTGGTTGCGGTGCCCTATTCCTGCGCCTACGAGGAGTTTCTGGAACCGGCGGCCAAGCTCTTGGAGGAGGCGGCAGAGGAAAGCGATAACCCTTCCCTGGCCAGGTTTCTGAGAAGCAGGGCACAGGCCTTCAGAAGCAACGAGTACTTGCAGAGTGAGATAGAGTGGATGGATGTCAAGGATAGCCTGATTGACGTCACCATCGGGCCCTACGAGGTGTACGAGGATCGGCTGCTTGGTTACAAAGCCTCATTTGAGGGGGTGATTGGCATCACGGACCCCAGAGCGAGCGAGAAGCTGCAGACGTTGACCCGCTACCTGCCGGAGATGGAGGATAATCTCCCGGGTGCTGACGAGTATGAGCCTATGGAACGGGGCGAAAGCTCGCCCATCAGTGTAGTCAGCGAGGTGTTCTGCGCAGGTGAGATGAGGCCAGGTGTCCAGGCCACCGCCTTCGTCCTTCCCAACGACGAGAAGGTGAGGCAAATGAAGGGCAGTAAGAAAGTCATGCTCAAGAACGTCGCTGAAGCCAAGTTCCGTAGCTGTACGGTTCCCACGGCCGAGCGGATCATCGCAGAAGAGCAGCTGCCGATGTTGGATTTCGACGCCCTGTTCAACTTCGTCCTGATGCACGAGTTGGCCCATAGTATGGGCCCAGGCTTCATCACTCTTCCTGACGGTTCGGAGACGACGGTGGGCCTGGCCCTAAAGGAACTCTATCCCACGATCGAGGAGACGAAAGCTGACGTGGCCGGAATGTGCAACCTCCTGTACTTGCTGGACAAGGGGGTGTTGTCGGGCCTGGAGAAGGGGTGTGTGAGTTACGCCGTCTCCCTCTTCCGCTCCATCCGCTTTGGGATCGACGAGGCCCACGGTAGAGCGGGGCTCATCCAGCTCAACTACCACCTGGAGCGTGGGGGCATTGTCATCAATGAGGTGAGTGGCAAGTTCGAAGTCGACTTTGCCTTGTTGCAGGAGGGGATCCGAGAGCTGACTGGAATGGTACTGACGCTTCAGGCCCAGGGACGGCATCACTCTGTGAAAGAATTCCTGGGCAACTACGGCGTGTTGACGCCCCTGTTGGAGCAAGCGATGGCACGCGTCACCGGCATCCCGGTGGACATCGAGCCGCTTTTCCCCATCGAAGAGAGGATGCGGCACTGGTAATGAGTGACGCGCTGGAGAAGTACCGGGTTCACGTCGTTGCGGCCCTGTTCCTGCTGCTGCTCGTGGCCGCAGGAATCATCTTCTTGCGCCGCCCCGTGCCTCAGCCGATAGAGATCATCGAGCCGTCAGCCACGCCTGAACCCAGACCCGCGGAGGTGGCCGTCTACGTCACTGGGGCTGTGGTGAATCCAGGGGTGTACTTCCTGCCCGAGGACAGCCGAGTACAGGAGGCGCTACAGGCTGCTGGGGGTCCAACGAAGGAGGCGGACCTGAACCGGGTGAACCTGGCACGGAGGGTCCACGACGAAGAGCAGATCTACATCGCTGAGGTAGGTGAGGAGAACCCGCCTGTGCCTTCTGGCAGCAGCTCCGAGGGTGGCTTGATCAATATCAACACGGCGAGCGCCGGCGAACTTGAGGGACTGCCGGGCATCGGCCCCACGTTGGCCCAGTGCATTATTGACCATCGTGAGGCCCACGGACCATTCGCGACGGTCGAGGAAATAATGGACGTGCGGGGCATCGGCGAGGGGCTATTCGAGGCCATCAAGGACCTGATCACGGTGAAATAGCAGGGCCAGCGAGCTACGCACACCGGCCAAGAAGGGCTGCCTGGAAGGGGATCGCTAGTACCGCCGGATAGATCTCTACGGTGTCGGCGTGGGAGTTGGGGTTGGGGCGGGGGTAGGATAGTTCACCCAGATCGGGCTCGACCATGCCCGGTGATCATTCTCCAGGGTAATCCTGACGAAGAAGTAATGTGGTTCTTCCCCGACCTGCTGCGTTGCCTCGAACCGAAATGAAGCGGTCTGATCAGGCGACCATCTTGTCGCTACTGCTCCGTTGTCAACCAGTTCCACTGAGGAAATACCTCCACTCCTGCTCTCGATATCTCCGCTGAGTTTGATTGAGCTTCTTCGGGAAAGGATGCTTCCCTGGATCTCTTCGTCGCCGAAGAAGTGAAGGATGATGTCACCGTGGGTGGTGGCATAAGTGTGGCGATTTCTGAGGGCATCAAACAGCGCATCGCGCGTCAAGGCGGGGGCTAATATGGCGGTAACGCCCTCGGGCCACGCGGGAGCCGCGATGTGATTATCGCTTCCTCCTACCACACCCAGAATCTGCCCATTGTTCCAGCCATTTTGCATGATATCTGCCTCATAATCCCCTCTATGTTGAACGATTTCCACCAGACGGTCGTAGTCTGGGTTGACAGTGGACCAATCAAAGGGAAGCCTTGGGGCAGCGGTGTGGTGCGGGATCGTGGTCGCGACATCAGGTCCAGGAAGTGCTTCGAAGAGCTCGTCTGGTGTGTCATGATCGGGATCATTGCATCTAAGCAGAAGCGGAGCGACATCTGTACTCCTGAAATAGACGTTTCGATGGCCCCAATCAGGGTAGTCCGGCCGTGCGGGAGCGCAGTGAGTGCCGCAACTGTGGCTGGCCGTCCATTCGAAGGCAGGGAAGGAGATGAACTCTCCGTCTCGAGTGAACTCATCTGCCACGTCTTTCGTGACTTCCCACATCCAATCTGCGAGCAGCCGAGCATGGTTGGTGACGGGTATGAAATCATGCTGCATGACGTCTCTGGCATGGAGGTGCGCCAGCCTTATCGTTCCGCGCCCAAACTCTTCGTGAAAGGCCGCTATCGTGTGGATTCTTGAGGTGTGAACGTGGAGATCCCCGAAGTAGATATTGTATGGCAGTGGGGTCAAGGTGGGGGTGGGCGTCGGTACCGATGTTGCGGTTGGCACTTCAGCGGTGAGCGTGGCAAAGAGGTCCCGTGCAACGGTGGTCTCGATCAGAGGGATATCGGGCGTAGCAGATGTGGCGTCTCCACAGCCGAGCAGTAGTGCTGTAAGAAGAAGACACAGAAGAAGGCGAACGACAGAGGGGATCCCGGGAGTACTCAATGGCAGTTGCCCCTCTGTAGGTTAATGCAGCTCATGTCTCAACTCAATCAGTCCCAGGAGTCCTTCGTAGCGGTCGGTCAACAGGGAGAGAATGGCGCGGAGCCTGACGGAGCATACTTCAGAACATCCTGCCAACTATCGCGCCAGGGAGTATATGATCGCCTTTCCCGACTGTCAAACATGCTTTGCTGGGATGTCTTCTTGTATGGTAGAATTGAGAGGTTGGGGGACGATGTGCGGCTCCGCCTCTCGGTGGGGCATGGCGCAGGAGTGCACGAGGTGGGGGACAATGTTGACCGCTGCGCCGGATTCCGAGACGGGGGCTTGTTTCGGGAATCGAGGCGCGTTGGCGGGGTGTGGAGTGCGGAGGGAATATCGGCGGACTCTTACTAAGACAGGAGGTTAGAGAACAGTGGATGAGCTGAACGACATAGCCCAGAAGGCGTTAGAGGCGTTGGAGAGGCGGCATCAGAGTCGGGAGAAGGCGTTGGGCCTTTCTCGCCGTCTGATACGTCACTCGGCCAATACCATTCGAGCTATCCACAGGGGAGAGTTCGAGAAGGCAAGAGGGATGCTAGATGAAGGCCGAGCTGTGGTAGAGCAGTTCAGCACCGAGCTGGCGGACGAGCGTGGCATCTACGAGGCTGGCTATGTCCAGGATGCGTTGAAGGAGTTCGCCGAGGCCAGCATCACCTACGCCTTGATCACAGGGCAGGCTGTTCCAGGCGCCCAGGAATTGAGTATCGATTATCCAGCGTATCTGAACGGCCTGGGCGAGGCTATGGGGGAGTTGAGGCGTGCCATACTAGATCTGATGCGCTCTGGGGACTTGTCCAAGGCGGAAGAGTTGCTCAGGACCATGGACGAAGTATACGGCGTACTGGTCAGCGTGGACTATCCTAAGGCGATCACCCGGGGACTGAGACGCACGACGGACATGGTGCGGGGTGTGTTGGAGAGGACAAGGGGTGATCTCACCATGGCTGTGCGCCAGCAAAGACTGGAACACACCCTGAGAGAGTTCGAGGATAAGGTCCTTGACCGATACGCGCAGGAGTGAGGTCCTCCGGGCCAGCGAGATAGGCAACTACGCTTACTGTGCGCGCGGTTGGTGGCTGAACCGCGCGCTGGGTTATCCCTCCGCTCACAAAGAGAAGATGATCCTGGGAGAGGAGGAGCATCGAAGCCATGGCCGGGCTGTGGTCGCCTATCATCGCTTGGAGCGCTTGGGGTATCTTATGATCGCTCTCGGCGTGCTGGTCGGCCTTCTTGCGTTCTCCTGGTGGCTTGCCACTATCTTGCTCAGGTGACGTCGCTGGTGGTTGAGATGCTTCTGTTGTTATCTATCGGCCTCCTTCTACTGGCACTCGGCTTGCTACTCCTGTGGCGTGCCAGGAGCAAACGAAGAGAGACTGGCCTCCCTCAGGGACGGGTCATTTATGATGATACTGGGGCCTGGCAGGAGTGTCCTCGCCCCCTATTCTCCCGCCGATATCTCCTCACCGGCAAGCCCGACTACGTCGTGGCCCAGGGAGAGGATCTCATTCCGGTGGAAGTGAAGCCCGGGCGCATTGCGGAGAAACCCTACGATTCCGATGTGCTACAGTTGGCCGCCTATTGCTTGCTTCTCGAGGACAGTGTCAATAGGGCTCCTCCCTACGGCCTCATCAAGTATGATCGAGCCACGTTTTCTATAGAGTACAACCCACGGCTTCGTCGCCAACTGTTGGACACGATGGAAAGTATGCGCGTTGATCAGAGGGCTGCGCAGGTTGGTCCCAGCCATAACAACCCGCGCCGTTGCCGCGCCTGCGGTCATCGGGAGCAGTGTGAAGAGAGACTTGATTAGGATACGCTAGGCGTTGCTACTGCAGGCCTTCGATAATCTGAGTTGTCGCCTGTCGAGGCGTACGCTCGTCGGTCAACACATCTTCGACAGCGCCTTGTAGGGCCCGCGCTATCCTCTCAAACTCAGGTGTGGAGGGGCGGTAGAAGGCGTTTTCAAGCTGACTTTCAAGGAATTGGACATAATCCCGAGGCCACCCTGTCAGACGCAGAGCCGAAGAGCGCGTTGGCAGGTGGTTGGTCTCCCGGCTCCACGCCCCTAGGTTCTGCGGAGCCATCAGCCACTCTATCAGCCGGGCAGCGGCCGCCTGTCGATGCGGGGATTCGGTGATGATGACGAAGGCCCAGCCTCGACTCATGGTGGCAATGTCGCCGGTCTCTGTGGGCAACGGGGCGAAGCTCGTGTTTTGCATGAGGCTGCGGCTGGTGAGGTATTGCCATGAACTGATGTGACTGACGGTTACGTTCCCCTCCGCGTATGCCTCCCAGCTTTCTTGTAGGTTGGATATCTCCAACACTTCGATGGGGATGATGCCCCACTCGAGGGTCTGATCGTATAGACGCAGTACCCGATTGACCGGAGAGGTTTCAAGAGCGGGTCTTGCCTCCTCATCTACCAACTGCCCTCCTTGGGCCATGAACTGGATCAGGAAAGTGTCGTTGACCAGACCTGCCTCGCCGCCGGCCGGGAATGTGTAGGTAATGGGGGCAGCGAAGAGATCGGCCCACGTGGCCGGGGGAGTCTCCAGAGCCTTTGTGTAGTAAACCAGGTGTTCTATGTCGGCCTCGAACTGTATGGCGACTTGGTCGCCGTTGAAGGTGCAGGCGGCCTCGGCGAAGGGGAAAAGATCTGCTCTCAACTCCTCAGCGATCAGTTCTTGCAGGGGGTTAGCGAGCCCTCGGCGGGCCAGGGGCCCCAATTCGAACACATCAACTATGGCCACATCTGGCAATACGTCGGGAGCGGCGTAGCTGGCAGCAAGGAGAAAGTCCAGGAGCCCCCCCTGTCCGTAGGGAGCCTTGCTCACGTATTCCACTCCAATGTCCGAATTCTCGTTGGCAAAGGACTGATACTGGGCTTGTAAGACCATGCTGCCACTATCCGCCTCTCCTGGTGAGAACTGTTCGGGTCCCCAAATGGTCAAGGTGATAAAGGAAGGGACGGGTTCCATCGGGGTGGGTGCAGGAGAAGGAGTGGTTGAGGGTGGGATGGTCGAGGTCAAGACAGGGGTGGAATCCTGCGGGGGGGCGCTGGCGGTGGGAGATGGTGCGGGGCCGCATCCCCCGATCGCAGCCAGCAACAAGGCCAGCAGCACGAGTGTGAAACCAAGCAGCGCTTGAAGCCGACTATCCATCTGCAGAATCATCGCTTCTCCCTCCAGGGATCGTCAATGAAGTTCAGACGCGAAAAGCTCTCGTATTATACACAAACCGGGGCGTTCTTGCATCTCTATGCCGAAAGGCTGTCCCAAAACCCGCCTCGAATCTGGCGCTGCATTGCGAATGCCAGCGCACCACGGACTCGCTCACCTTGGCGAGGGAATTCATCCCCACGACGGGTCACGCACTCCCAGAGGGGCGCGCTGCCGGGCGGAGCGGAGCTCCAAACCCCGCAACTGGACAAGGATGTTGGCCGTTCTCGACACCTCTATCCAGTGTGTTTGCCAGTCGACAAGGTGTGGCGATCTCTCGTGTGAGGCCAAGCGAACTGCGTAGCCGCACGACATGCCGTGCGGCTACGCTAAGCCCAGCGTTCGGCGCACGCGGCAGTCGTTCATTTGATTGGGTGCGTCGAGCACCCCTTCATCTCTTGCTAGTCCCACGAAGGTGCCGACACGCGCGGAGAATCCAGAAAGTGTTATTCAACAGCCTGTGCTGACTTGAGGCGAAGGGGTGGTGTTTTGAATCGCCGTTTGCTATGATTTGACCTGAGTGTGTTCAACAGGAGTTACCATGCTTAGGGTGCCAGTGGCTCTCAAGGAGCTGAGAGGTCTGTTGAGGGCCTTCGATAGGGAAAGTCTGTCGCTGGACATAGAAGAAGAAACACTCGCCAGGCTGGCCATAGTGGGGCCCGTCAACTCGGGCAAGTCCACATTGGTCAATCTTCTAGCCGGAAAGCGTATATCCCCAGTGGCAGCGGTGCCGGGGACGACCGAGGAGGTGATCACCCAGCAGTTGGGACCCTTCACCCTTATAGACACGCCTGGCTTCGGTGAGGTAGGTGGCGTTGATCGAGGAGATATTGCCTTGCAGGCGATGCGAGAGGCCGACCTGACGGTGGTTCTCTTCGATGGGGCGGCTGGCCTGCGTCAGGAAGACTACAACCTTTATCAGGAACTGCGGGCTGAGAAGCAATCTCTTGTCGTCGCCCTGAACAAGATTGACCTAATAAGAAGGGATCTCAAACTGGTACTGGCCGACGTGCAGGCCAAGCTTGGCACGTCAGTGATACCTATCTCGGCCAAGAAGGGTACCAATGTGGCCAAGCTGCTCCTGCCTCGCATCATAGAGATGCGACCCGCACTGGCAGTGGCGCTGGGCAGGGAACTGCCTCTGTACCGGCGGCGGATGACACGCAGCGTGATACGCAATACGAGCATGCTCAATTTCCTGATCGGTATCGAGCCTATCCCCTTCCTGGATATACCTCTCCTTCTGGCTAGCCAGGTGCGCTTGACCTTGCGCATAGCGGCCATCTACGGTGAAGCCATGGGGCCTGAACGTGCGAAGGAGCTACTCTCCACTATTGGTGGGGGCATTCTCTTCCGGTATGCGACCCAGCAGGCGCTCAAGTTCTTGCCTGGGCCAGGCTGGATCATCTCGGGCTTGATCGCTGCCGCGGGCACTTGGGCGATGGGGCGGGTGGCGGTGGCCTATTTCGAGAGCAAGAAGGTGCTGACCGGCGCGCAGATGCGCGAGCTGTACCGTCGGCTGCGTAGTTTGCCAAGAAGGTTGAATCTGCTACCTCTCTTCTCCCACAAGATAGGGTCCTTTTTCGGACGCCTGCGCAGGGGAAGGTCGTGAAAGGCCTGAGCAATTCCCGCCCCCATATCAGGGGTGCGCCATTTGGCCGGCATCTATGGGGCGTGGTCATGCTCGGTTAGGGGGAAGGTCACACTGGGCAAGAATCCTGAGCAGGCGGCGGGCGGTATCGAAGGATGGGGGCTATTGGAGACCGTCACTGGATCTCCCTCCCGTATGTAACCCAGCGCCACACTTCCCGGAAGCCAACCCTCTCGTACAAGCTCATCGCTTGCGTGGGGTTGTCGATATCGGTGTCCAGGGTGGCTGATTCCATGCCCGCTCTCTTGAGGGCGTGGAGGCAGGTCAGGAGCAACGCCGAGCCGAGCCCTCGCCGGCCATACGGTGGACGCACAGCGAGAACATTCACGTGTCCATCTCTACGCCCCAACCGTTTGAAGCGATCCTCACTGACGGTGCAAAGGCAGAGGCCGATCACTTCGTCTCCATCGAGAGCTACCCGGCTCAACTCCGCGCGAAAGGTGGAGGAGGCTGTCCAGTAAATCAATGTCTCCATGGTCGTCGGCACAAACTCCCAGTCGTCGGCGAAGGACTCGTTCAACGTCTTCAGAGCGGACTGATCATCTTGGCCTTGGACATAGGGCCGCACCTCTATTCCCGGGGGGAGCTGTGGCTGTGCCAGGTTATCCAGCGGTTGACACACCATGTAGGGGCTGTAGCGCATGGGCTGGAGGCCGAAGCTCTCAAACAGAGCGACCGTCACCGTCTGGTGGACCGCACAGTAGGCATGGAAGTAGACGCGGCTGCTTCGCAGATCGCGGCGCCGCTCGTGAGCCCGCTTCCATAGCCTCTCCAACAATTGTCTCTCGATGCCTTGCTCGCGCCAGTCAGGATGAACGGTGGGAGTGGTATAGAAGAAGCTCTGCTCGGGGCCGGTGTCCAGTTCGAGGCGCGCATGACCCACTACGTGTGCGTCTTCATCCGTGGCCACGAAGACATCCCGGTAGGGATCGAAATCAGGCTGGCCCAGGCGCTGGCGGAGCCGTGCCACGCTGGTAGCTTCGTCCAGTTGGTCCACTGAGTCAGCAGCGTTGATCACCTCGACAACGGCCTGGAGGTCCTCGTCACGGTAGTTACGAATCGTAACACTCATTGGATTGTCTCGACGTGGGATCGCTTGACATCATCCTTTTGAGGCTGGGGTGAGGTGACGCGCACATTACGAGACCTGTGAGTTTGTGGTGAGGGCTTTGGCGCTCCAGGTGCGCTAGCGCGCACACCACGAACGCTTGGGCAGCCCTATCTCGGCGTACCGGGCTGGCCCTGTCAACCAACCCACTGAACTCAAGGAGCACTCCCATTCAATCCTCTGACACGTCTCTGTGACGGGGCGGCTAGTCGCAGGCTTGGGGAAATGCACATCGATACCCCTCTTCACACTCCACGTTCCTAGCAATGGTGTGCTCGATGAAGTTCTGACGGCCATCGTTCTCCCACCAGGTGAGGCGGTCGGCAACAAACCCTGCGCCCAGAACATCCACATCGCCATCTCCGTCCACATCAGTGGCATAGACAGAGGCTGCCCCATAGAAGTCGTCGGTGATATTGTGCTCGGTGAAGTTCTCGTCGCCGCCGTTCTCCCACCAACTGATGGCGTGGGCGTCGGTCGCGGCACCAAGGACATCAACATCGCCATCTGAGTCCAGATCGGTGGCGTAGACAGAGGCTGCGTCACGGAAGTCATTGGCGATGGCGTACTCTACGAAGTTCTCGTTACCATCGTTCTCCCACCAAGTGATACCGTTGGCGACATGCGCGGCGCCGAGGATGTCCACATCGCCATCTCGGTCTACGTCGGTGGCATAGACGGAAGACGCGCCCTCGAAGTTGTCCACCACGGGGTGCTCGGTGAAGCTCTCGCTACCCTCGTTTTCCCACCAAGTGATGGCGCCTTCAATCTCTGCAGCGCCGAGGACATCCACATCGCCGTCGCCGTCCACATCGGTAGCGTAGACGGAGACTGCGGCATTGAAGTCATCCTTGATGGTGTGCCCGATGAAGTTGTGGTTGCCATCGTTCTCCCACCAGGTGATGGCATCTGCATACCCCGCAGCGCCCAGGATATCCACGTCGCCGTCCCCATCTACGTCAGTAGCATAGACGGAGAACGCGCCCTCGAAGTTGTCCACGATGGTGTGCCTGGTGAAGTTCTCTTTGCCATCGTTCTCCCACCAGGCGATGGCGTTGTCAGACTTTGCAGCGCCCAGGACATCGACGTCGCCATCTCTATCCACATCTGTGGCGTGGACTGAGACTGCTACATTGAACGGCTGACCAATAGTGTGTTGGGTGAAGTTCTCTTTGCCATCGTTCTCCCACCAGGTGATGTCGCAATGCATTGCAGCGCCCAGGACATCCACATCGCCATCCCCGTCCACATCAGTAGCGTAGACGGACCATGCTCCAATCGAGCCGCTGCCCCTGTACTCGCAGCACGAGCAGGCGAGCATCGCCAGCTGCAGCCCCAGCAGAGCTATCAATGTCGACCATCTCTTTTCCAACCTTGTCCTCCTCGCAGCGCTCTCGGATTTTGCAGCGAGTGGGCATCCTAGGTCGAAGAGGGAAGACAGATCTACACCCGTATCTGCAGTGCAGAGGGGATGATGGTGAAAGTGAGAGGGGTGTGTCCACACACTTCGCCCTCCACCTGGAGCAGGAGAGCCTCCTCTGAAAGCAGTTCCACCCGTTTGGCGCGATAGGCGTCCACCTGGGGGTGGGTGATGTGAGTGCCGTCGTAGACCTTGGGGACGGTCATCAGGAAATCGATCTTGTCTATGTCGCCGATGACGATCACATCGAAGAGTCCGTCGTTGGGGTCGGCGTCCGGAGCGACGCGCATGCCCCCGCCGAAATACTGACAGTTCGCCACTATCACGGAGTTGACCACCATCTGCATTGGCTCGCCTTCGTCGAGGATCAACTCGATGGCCTTGTTCCGGTACGTTATCAAGGTCGTTACGAGGCTCGATAGGTAGGGTATCGTTCCTCCCATGAAGTTGGGAGCGCGGTTAGCTCTCACTGCCACCTCTCCATCGAAACCACCACCGCCCACATTCACGAAATACCGTTCTCGTCTTTCTCCCTCCTGAGAGAATCCCACGAGGCCCAGGTCGACAGTCATGGTCCGGTCGCCCGTGAGGCGGGCGCAAGCCTCAGCATGATTGGCGGGTATACCTATGGTGCGCGCCAGGTCGCTGCCTCGCCCGGTGATGACGATCCCCAGGACGGCGTCCGCTCTCTCGGTTCCAGGTGACATCAGCCCGTTGACCACCTCGTTGACGGTCCCATCCCCACCGACCGCCACCAGCATGTCGTAACCCTCTTCCACCCCTTCTCTGGCCAGGCTGGTAGCGTGATTGGGAGCCTCGGTGAAGCGGTGCTCGAAGGACAGGTCAAGGGAGCGAAGCTCCGCCTCGATGGCAGGCCATACCTCGCCGGTCTTTCCTCCGGCGGCTACGGGGTTCACGATGAAAAGGCTTCTTCCCTCAGACACGTCTAGATATCCTCCCACTTCATGACTGATCCTGCGGCCCTTCTCCACGCGTTAGCGAACGACGGTTACGGTCATGTCATCGGTGGCTGACTGACCCTCATCGTCGGTCACTTTGAGTTCGATCACCCACTCGCCGAGGTCTTGCTCTCCTGCGCGGCTGTCTGTGGTCCACGTCGCCGCATCCTCACCTTCCCGTATCACGCGCCCGATTTCGTCTTCTCGCCCCTCTGGAGCGGCTGTGATCCGCCAGTGGTAGTACACGATCTTGCCGCCATCCAGATCCAGAGACCCAGAGCCGTCGTACGACGTCCTCTCGCCCATGCTGACCCTCACGTCAGGGCCTGCATTGGCAACTGGAGGTGCCTTGGTGGCCAAGGCACACCCTGTGAGCAGGACTGCTAGGATCATCAGGAGGAGCGGTATCCGGCTTCTCATTCTTGCCTCCGCTTGGTAGTAGATTATATCCTCCCTACCGCGGAGTCACAAGATCGGGGACTTGAGCTTGGTCACTCGGTTCGCAGTTGGCTGACTTGGCCACAAGGGTCCGCCA
>NJBK01000018.1 GCA_005223035.1 Chloroflexi bacterium B3_Chlor | reverse complement strand
AAGACACATATATACGAGCCACGCTTGGGATTATACTACAAACGCGCGTGCTCTGAAAACCGTGGGGCCAGGTACACGGAGAACGAGGTTCGGGGTGACGGCGTTCGTAGCTTCAGCGCATGCGTAGGGGCAGGTTTCAAACCTGCCCCTACGGGCGATGTCAAGGGACAGAATGCGCCTGAGTATCCTGACTAGGTGCCCACCGCAGTGAAGCAACTTGTCGAAAACAGCATCCTGAGTAGCTGCGGAACGGAGTGGAGCAGCGTATCGAAGGATGCGGGTAGCGCCAACCACCTCTCCGTAGCCCAGGCGCGACTCGACAATCGCACGAAAGGAGGGCAAACACAGTCACTTCGACTGCTGTTGCCGTCAACAACAGGGTGCGATATAATCCCGCTGGTGCAACGAAGTGGGCGGCTGGAGACACGGTGTGGCAACGGTCGCCAGGCTGGTAGTGAATGATGGGGGGACGAGATGGACTTCGACCTCGAACGGTGGAAGGAGCAGCTGCGGGAACGACTGGGCAGGTTCGCAGAGAATCCCAGGGAACAACTGAAGCGCGCCGGAACCCAGACGCTGTTCGGTTATCTGATCGGCATGACCGTCTTCCCCCTGGCGGTCGAAGCAGCTCAGGGAGACCTCTCCTCGGCAATGCTGACGCTAGGAAGCATTGCCAGTGGAATGGGGGCCAAGCACATTCTTACCAGGATTCAGAGGTGGAACGATGAGGCCAGCGCAGGAAAGGATCTGGAGACGGGCGCAGCTGATCGGTCGGAATTGCGTGAAGACCTAGACGGCATTCTCAAGGACCTGGAGGTGATCGAGACAGCCCAGGAGAATATGACCGATGAGGATCGCCGTTGGTTCGTCTCGCAACTGGCAAGCGAGCTTCAGCCCTATCAGGCCGATTTTCCACGACTCAACGCCACACTCGCAGGTGTGACGGGGTCCGTGATCTTCATGCCTGCCGGTGATGTCTATATCACCTACGTCAACTACATCGTCAATCAACTCACCTCCCCCGAACTGCCCGAGGCCGACCTCCGCCAGGTTACCGAACGCTACCTGCAATACCTGGTGGACCGCTACCAGTACCTGGACTTCAAGGGCATGGGCATCTCCGAGCGGGTACCCTTGCGCCTACCGCTCCTGGAGATGTACATACCCCTCATGGCCCGCATCGAGGTGCCGGAGGCCGACACCTGGCCTCAGGAATTGCGGTTGGCCGGCCGCAAGCTCCGGGTTGAGGAACAAGAAGCCCTGGCTCGCCGCCTTGGCGAATCACAGCCGGTCCTCGACGCGCTGCGGGAACAGGACGGATTGGTAGTCCTGGGGGACCCGGGGTCCGGCAAAACAACCTTCCTCAAGTATCTGGCCCTCAAGCTGGCCCAGGGCGAGGGAGAGGACCTGGGGCTGGGACCGAGACTTCCCGTACTGGTGCCTCTGTCTGCCTACGCCACCGCATTGGCCGAAGCCGACGTGCGGCTGGACGACTTCATCGGTGATTACTTCCGCGAAAGTGTGGCCGAGTTCCCCATAGACCAAATGCTGGAGGCGGCCCTCCAGCAGGGGGGCGCTCTTGTGCTGCTCGACGGGCTGGATGAGGTGAGGGAGTTGAGCCTCCGAGAGACGGTGGTGAAGCGCGTGGTCGATTTCTGCGCCTTTCACCGCCGGGCGGGCAACAAGTTCGCCCTCACCAGCCGCATCGTGGGCTACCGGGACGTGCGGCCCACTGCCGAGGGGTTGGCGGAGTGCACACTGGTGGACTTCGGCGACGAGGAGATCGAGGCCTTCGTGGACAGATGGACGGCTGCCATCGAACGGGCCGCCATTGGTGAGACGGACTTCGCTGAGGAAGAGGCCGAGCGGGAGCGAGGGGAGTTGCTGGACGCCATAGGCCGCAACCCTGGCGTGCGCGGGTTGGCTGCGAACCCGCTCTTGCTGACCATCCTGGCCTTGATGAAACGGCAGGGGGTGAGGTTGCCCGACCGCCGTGTGGAGTTGTACGACAAGTATATCGAGGTGTTGCTATCCTCCTGGAACCGGGCGCGAGGACTGGGGCGGCCCCCGGCGCGTGACCTGGACGTGGTGGAGACGTTGCGCATCCTAGCGCCCCTGGCGCTGTGGATGCACGAAGTCAGCCCCGGCGTGGGGCTGGTGAAGCAGCAAGACGTCAGCCGGAAGCTGGCCGAGATCTACGGTCAGCGTGGGGAAGCGGACCCCGAGCAGGCGGTACAGCAGTTCCTGGACGACGTACACGAGTACGCCGGGTTGCTGCTGGAGCGGGGCGCGGGGCAGTACGGCTTCATCCACCTCACGTTTGAGGAGTACCTGGCGGCGGTGGGGGTGGCGCGGCTGGGGCAGCGGGACATCGGGCCCATCGTGGACCTCCTGGCGGAGCACGTGGGAGACCCTGCCTGGCGGGAGGTGGCCCTGCTGACCATTGGCTACCTGGGCATCGTACAGCAGTGGGACGAGGTGGCCAGCGCGGTCGTGGGTGAGCTGGTAGATAGAGGGCCTGGCGAGAACGGACAGGCACTGGCGCTGATGGGTGAAGCCATGGCAGACGCCTCGCCGGGCGGGGTAACAGCCGCCTCCAGGCAGCAGGTGGTACTGGCTCTCATGGAGGCCCTGGGAGACGCAGAGATCAAAGCGCCGTTGCGGGCCGCGTCAGGGAGGGCTCTGGCCAAGCTGGGCGACCCGCGGCCCGAGGTGACGACTCTGGAGAAGATGCAGTTCTGCTACGTACCGTCGGGGCCCTTCTGGATGGGAAGCGACGATGACCCGCTGGCCTACGACGACGAGAAACCTGCGCACCAGGTCGATGTCCTGCATGGCTACTGGATGGGCCGCTGCGCGGTGACCAATGCCCAGTTCCGCGCTTTCGTGGCGGAGTCGGAGGGATACTGGGCCGACCAGTGGTGGACCGGCGCCGGCTTGGTGTTCCGAGATGATCGCGGAGGACCTATGGACCACGGAGAGCCGTGGAGCCTGCCCAACCATCCAGTGGTGGGCGTCACGTGGTACGAGGCCCTGGCTTTCACCCGGTGGTTGACCCAGCAACTGCAGGAGGTGGGAGCTTTGCCGGAGGGGTGGGCAGCGGGCCTGCCGTCGGAGAAGGAGTGGGAGAAGGCGGCACGGGGTGGCCTCGAAATCTCCACTGCGCCCCTCATCGTCGCGGCCGGAGAGGGCCTGGGCGGTGCGTACGGCGGCAGACTGGCCGAGAACCCCAGGCCGCAGCGTCGCTATCCCTGGGGGGATGAGGAAGATTCGGAGCGGGCCAACTACAGCGATGCGGGCATCGGCACGACCAGTGCCGTAGGGTGCTTCCCGCGTGGAGCCAGTCCGTACGGAGTGGAGGATCTCAGCGGGAACGTGTGGGAATGGTGCGCGACCAAGTGGCACGAGAGTTACCGGGATTATACGGACGATAGCGACGTCGAAGGCGAAGCCGCCCGGGTGGTGCGTGGCGGGGCGTTCTTCAACTATCCTAGGTTCGTCCGCTGTGCCTTTCGCCTCAGGGACTTTCCCGGCCTTCGCCCCCGCAGTCTCTGGTTTCGGGTAGTAGTTTCCCCCGGCTCTCCTGAGTAGTTCTGGTTCCTGAGTTCTGATTTGTGTCTTCTGGTTGGTGCCTTGCATCCCCTCGGGGCATGGCCCAGGGCTGGCGCTGCGCGAGGCAGGCCTGGGGGGAAGGCATTGATGAAGACATATCGCCATCTCTATCCCCAGGTGTGCGCTTTCGACAACCTGTACGCCGCCTATCGCGCGGCGCGGAAGGGGAAGAGGGGCAGGGTACCGGCGGCCAGCTTCGGGTTCGATCTAGACGGCAATCTGATCCGCTTCTAGGATTAACTAGGCCCGACAAATAGAGGGCCGGTGGGAACTGTTCCCGGCCGCCGGTGCGGACAGGCCCCGCAGCAGCGGGCGAATACAGAATAGCCCCGCTCCCTGTGGTAGGGCGCAGGCCTGAAGCCTGGGGCGGGGCACCCCTGGTGCAAGGAGGAATTGGATGGAAGCGGAATCTGCCAAGTGGAGTGACCGAGAGATCGGAACCCCTGAAGCCGACCGCTTGAACTTCCGGACCTACAGCGAGGCGCTGAGACGGGTTGTCCTCGAAGCTGACACCCCCCTTACCATCGGCGTCTTTGGGCCCTGGGGATCCGGCAAGAGCAGCCTGATGCGGTTGGTACAGCAATCCCTGGAAGAAGTGGGGGCGCCGGCGCAAAACGAGGTATGGAGTGTGTGGTTCAACGCCTGGCGCTACGATCGCGAGGAGGCCCTGTGGCGCGCCCTTATCCTCCAAGTATTGGGTGTGCTCCGGGACAAGCTCTTGGGGAAGGACGATGCTAAGAAGGCGCCTGACGAGCTGCCACAGGACAAGCAGGACCTCGGCCACCACCTGGAAGACCTGGAGACCAGCCTCTATCGGGAAGTGGAGAGGGAGGAGATCGGCGGCGTCACCATCGACTGGGAGAAGATGGTCAAGGGAGGCGTCGGCTCGTTGACTCGCCTCTCGCTGAGCATGATCCCCGGCGTCGGCGGAGCGCTGGCTAAGATGGCCGAGAAGGCCCAGGAGAAACTGAGCGGCGACGACCTCGACACGCTCTTCACCGCAGTGCAGCGCGAACGGCGCAACGTCCACCGTGACCACATCCGCTCGGTGGAGAAGTTCCAGGGGGAGTTCCAGAAGCTCGTTGAGGAGCATGTGGAAAAGGAGGGCCGCCGGCTCGTGGCCTTCGTTGACGATTTGGACCGCTGTCTGCCAGAGAAGGCCATCGAGGTTCTGGAGGCGATCAAGCTCTTCCTCGATGTGCCTGGCTGTGTCTTTCTCATCGCTGCGGACCGCAAGGTCATCGAGAGAGGTATCCAGGTGAGGTACAAGAGCTTCCTGGCTGGCCTGAGGGGGGAGGAGAGCGCCGAGGAGCTGGCGCGGCGACTACCCATCACCGGCGATGACTATCTAGAGAAGATCGTGCAGCTCCCATTCCACTTGCCTCCTTTGAGGGAGGGACTCGTGAAGAAGTTCATCGAGGAGCACGAACCCCAGTTGCCAGAGGGATGCGCCGCCATCTTCTCTCAGGGGGTGGAACCCAATCCGCGGAAGGTCAAACGCACGTTGAACATCTTCCGCTTGCTGCTCCTGCTGGCCGAGCAGCGGGCCAAAGAGAAGGAGATGGAGCCGGTGCAGCCACCGCTGCTCGCGAAAATGGTCATTATCCAAAGCCGTTGGCGGGAGCTGTTCACCGACCTCCAAGACTACCCCAACCTGCTTCAGGAGCTTGAGAAGACGTGGCTTGAGGGAGGCCCGCCGATGCCGGCCCTCGGCACGCCGGGGCCTCGAGAATCCGCGTCGGAGGAACTGAACGAGGTACCCAAGCCACCTGCGGTCCCAGTGGAGCTACTATTGGTAAACAAGTACTGGCGCATCAGGGCCTTGGGGCGGATGCTGACTGTGGGTCCCCCTTGGTTTGGTGATCTATCGCTGGACCAATTGAGAGAATACATCTATCTGGCGCGCTCCACCACCGAGGCCGCCCAGGTCGAGGTGGACATTGACGAGCGTCGCCGTGCCGACCTGATGAGCAACGACCCCACCAGGATCCGTGCTGCGGTGGCGGAACTGGACGAGGCGGAGAAGGAGGTCTACGCGAAGGATCTACCGGGCGTGATGCGGTCGGCGCGCCCTCCTGTAGAGCGAGCCTCAGCGGGGAGCGCGCTGGCCCTCCTGGGCGACCCGCGGCCTGGGATAGACCCGGAGGTGACCAGCCTGGAAGAGATGGAGTTCTGCTACGTCCCTCCCGGCCCCTTCTGGATGGGCAGCGACGATGATGACTCCATGGCATATGAGGACGAGAAACCGCTAGACGAAGTCAATGTCGCTCACGGCTACTGGATGGCTCGCTATTCCGTCACAGTGGCCCAGTTCCGCGCCTTCGTCAAGGCTACAGCGTATGAGCTGGGTGATGAGGATAGCTTGCGGGGCCTGGCAAACCACCCGGTGGTGTGGGTGAGTTGGCGTGAGGCCCTGGACTTCTGCGACTGGCTCACCGCGGGGTGGCGGGACCTATTGCCCGAGGGCTACGTGGTAACCTTACCCTCCGAGGCAGAATGGGAGAAAGCCGCGAGAGGTGGGCAGGAGAGACCTGAGCAGCCCATTATTCGCACCATTGAGGAAGCGCTCGCTCCCGGCAGGAGTTTGGTGTCAATACCGAACCCCGGGCCCAAGGGCCTGTATCCCTGGGGCAACGAGCCTGATCACAACAGGGCGAACTACGACGACACCGGCATTGGGACTACCAGCGGCGTGGGCTGTTTCCCAGCCGGCGCCAGCCCTTACGGGTGTCTGGACATGGCGGGCAATGTCTGGGAATGGTGTAGCACGTTGTACGCGGATTATCCCTACGACCCCGACGAGTGCGAGGATCTGGACGCTGACGGTCCCCGGGTAGTGCGCGGTGGAGCGTTCTACGGCGCTCCTAGGAGCGTCCGGTGTGCCGTTCGTAGCAGGTACGCTCCCGGCTATCGCGTCGTCATAGGGTTTCGGGTAGTAGTTTCCCCCGGCTCTCCTGAGTAGTCCTGTCTTCTGAATTCTGATTTCTGGTTTCTCGCGGCGCGCAGTGTGCGTTCAGCGCATGCGTAGGGGCAGGTTTCAAACCTGCCCCTACGAACGGCATTTGGCCGTAACGAGCCATAGCCCACCACGCCGCTCTCGATGAGGTCGACCGCCCGGCGGGCCAGGCGTTTGCCCTCGCTGAGGTCGAGCTCGCCCAAGTCCAGTTTGCCCAGCCCGACGGCCAGTTCCACGGCCAGCAGTTTCCGGCGCACATCCTGCACCATCTCCAGCAAGGCGTCTCGTTGGTCTTCGACGGTGAAATGAGCGAAGCCGGCCTTCTCCAGGGTTGCCACGTACTCTTCTGGCGTGCCTGCCCCTGCGACGCACGCCACCCAGCCCAGCAGAGTCTGTAGGTCTTCGGGCAGAGTGCCGCTCACAGTGATGTCGGCGAGACCGAGCCTGCTGGCGGGGCGAAGCACGCGTGCCATCTCCGTGGCAGCCGTGGCCTTGTCGGGGAAGGTGCAGAAGCTGCACTCGGAGATGACGGCGTCGAACGTAGCATCGTCGAAGGGCAGTGCTTCCGCGTCGCCCTGGCGAAAGGCGGTCAGACGAGCGATTCCTCTGTCCGCGGCGAGAGCCTGTGCTGCGGCGACGTTCTCTGTTCCATAGTCAAGGCCGGTGACGTGGCACCCAAAGCGCTCTGCCAGGTGCACGGCCGACGCGCCGCGACCGCAGGCCACGTCCAGGACGCGTTGGTCCGGACCGAGCCCCATGAGCCTCCCCAGGCGTTCAGTCAGGGCCAATCCCCCCGGATGCAGGACATCTCCCAACAGCATGCGCACGAGGTCGCTCTCGTAGAACGTCGCGCAGCAGAGTTTGATTTCGCGATTCTCTACCTCGTCCATTATGCCAACACCTCCTTGGGTTGGGGGCACGAGACCCCCGTCTTACCCAGGGTCTCGCGGACCTCCTCGCGGTAGCCAAGGTTGTTGTAGGCACAGAAGGGCACGGCACGGCCGTCAGGCAAAAGTTGGTGGACGCAGCACTTCATCAGCCGCTTTAGGTCAAAACTATGCTCATCCATGAAGCCGTGCACCTGAATGGCAAAGAAGTGCTCTTTCAGATGCTCGGGGTCGAGGCTCATCGCCGCCTCGATACCGCAGGTGGCGCACACCAGGTTGTCGGTCGTCTTGTCGCTGCCCATCACCGCTGCCATGCTCCACAGCGACTCCACGACTGGCTCAATCTCGGCTGACAGATCAGGTAGAGTGCGGTTGGAGATGAAGTCGAGGTAGTCGTCCACGTTCAGTGTGCGCGGGATGGGGATGACCTCGTCGCCGTGCAGGAAGGCATAGGTGCACGCCGAGCAAGTGGGGTGGGGGCAAGGGACGGGGAAGAAATCACTAACCTGAAAAAGACCTTCGGTTTGAGTTTCCAGGGCGTGGAGCACGTCGGGCAGGGTAATGCGATTGAACGGGTCGCGGTGGTTCAAGCATCGTCCGGCGAAAGTGACCGGCTGGTAATTGATGCCCACCACGGCAGGATGATTTAGCCCGAAGCGCAGGATGTCCCCGATCTCGTCCTCGTTGACTCCCCGAACGACGGTGGGGACCAACATCGCGTGAAGGCCGGCCTCGGCCAGGTGCTCCAGGGCTTCCTCTTTCACTGCCCGTAGGTCGAGGCCGCGAAGCTCTTCATAGGTTGACGCCCTCAGGCCGTCGAACTGCAGGTAGATCACGGGCTCGTAATGCGCAAGTCGGTCAACGAACTCGGCATCCTGGGCCAGCCGTAGTCCGTTAGTGTTGAGCATCACGTGGCGGATGTCGCGCGCTTTGGCGGCCGCCAGAATCTCGAGGAGTTGGGGGTGGATGGTTGGCTCACCACCACTGATCTGGACTACCTCCGGCTGGCCTTCGGTCTCCAGGAACCGGTCGAGGATCGCTTCCACCTGGGCTAGGCTGAGGTCATGGCCTCGGTCCGACCGAGCGAGGCCGGAATCAGCGAAGCAGGTCGGACACTCTAAGTTGCAGCGGTTGGTGATCTCTATCACGCCGACGCAGGTGTGTTGCTGGTGTTTGGGGCACAGGCCACAGTCGAAGGGGCAGCCCTCTCGGACGCTGGTCGCGTAGTGATGAGGTATGGCTCCCGGCTTGTCGTACTTGAGCGACTTGAGGTACCAATCCGCGTCAGAGGAGATCAATGCCTCGTGCCAGCCGTGGAGGGGGCAGCGCCTCCGCATAGTGACATTCCCGTCGCGGATGAGCACCTGGGCGTCCACAACCCGGCCACACTCTGGGCAGAGACTGCGAGTGATCTCGTGCAAGACGCAGTCACGATCCCCTTTCTTGGCAGGTGTAGCCAATGCCGTCGCCCTTTTCCTTCCTATCTTATGAGGCGCGCGAGACTGCGAATGACCCGGCCGGACGCGCCAGCCAAGAGTTGTTGCACTCGTATGTGAGCTGCGGCTTGCATAATCACTGTAGAGTAGGTGGGGTACACATGGATGACATCCGCGAGATCCCCCACTTTCAGCCCGCGATCCAGGGCCAAGATCCACTCGTGGATCATCTCTCCTGCCCGTCTGGCGACGATCGTCGCACCAAGCAAGGTCCCATCCTGGTGGTGAACAAGCTTCATGAAGCCGGCAGTGTCGCCTTCGGCGCGGGCTCTGTCCACCTTTTCCATCGGCCAATCACACGTCCTCACCGCCTTGCCGAACTGGTCGCGCGCCTGGGCCTCGCTCATGCCAATACGGGCCACTTCGGGGTCGGTAAAGGTGGTCCAGGGTACCCTATCGGTGACTCCTTTAGACGTGCCGGGCAGCAGGGCGTTGCGGACGGCCATGGCTGCCTGCCAGCCCGCGTAGTGGGTGAACTGGTAGCTGCCAACGCAGTCGCCAGCAGCGTAGATGTGCTTCTGGCTCGTCCTCAGGTTGTCGTCCACCTGGATTCCCTTCTCGCTGTGGGTCACCCCCGCTCGCTCCAGGTCCAGCCCCTCCACGTTGGGGCGTCGGCCGGCCGCCAAGAGCAATGCGTCGCCCATCAGTTCTTCACCCCCAGCCATCAAGTGGATGGAGTCACGCTGTTGAGAGGCGCTTTCGGCCCTTGCGTTCCAATGCAGGACAATGCCCTCGCGCGTGAACACGCTCGCCAACACATCCGATGCCGCTGGTTCGTCGCGAGGCAAGACTCGATCGCGGCTCACGATCATCGTCACTTCCGCGCCCAAGCGGCGGAAGGCCTGCGCCATCTCGCAGCCGACCGGGCCCGCCCCGACAACTAGCAGATGCTCGGGCATAGCTTGGAGATTCCAGATGGTCTCGTAGGTCAGGTAGTCAACGCTGTCTAGGCCGTCGATGGGGGGGATGAAGGGATGCGCCCCGGTGGCGAGCAAGAAACGACGCGCCGTGAACTCAGTCTCGCCTACGGAGATGGTGTAGGGGTCGAGAAAACGAGGGCTGCCCAGGAACACGTCGATGCCATCGGCTCGGAGGGCTTCAGGTGATTCCTCCTCGTACACGTCGGCGATGACCGCCCGCACGTGTGCCAGCACGGACTCTAGATCTACGACCGGCTGGACGGGTGTGAGGCCGTGGCGGTCCGCGGTGCGCATTTCGTGAGCGACCTTGGCCGCCTTGAGCAAGGTCTTGCTGGGCACGCACCCCGTCCAGGTACAGTCACCGCCGATGCGGTGCTTCTCCACCAGAGCCACGCGCGCCCCAAACTGGACGGCCAGGCTGGCGGCCGTGAGGCCGGCCGAGCCACCGCCGATGATGATCAGGTCGTAGGTGTCGTTCACGTGTTCCTCCTCAGATTCACACCTTCTTCCGCGGTTATCTCATATACATATCCGGTGTCGACTGAGTGGCGATGGCTGGCGCGGTGGCATTGTGTGCTGATGGTGATGGGGTTGCCGTAGAAGTCGCCTCTGGGGCAGGTGCGCATCGGGTCACCAGCACGGCGCCACCTCCTGCCAGTAGTTGGAGGAATCGCCGTCGGGTGATCTTTCGACACACCGCCTGCGGAGCATGACTGTCTTCGGTCCTTCTCCTGTCTCGGTCAATACCGTCAAACATCTGTGATTCACGCTAGCCAGTCGGCGTCGGGCCTCTCACAAGTCTACTCTTCACCTCTGTGCGCCAGTCCACGATCTTGTGTTTGATCGGCCTCGCCCGTACCAAGAGCAGCAACGCTAGCACAGCCGCATAGATGAGGGGCTGTGTGTAGACGTTCTTCACCAGCCAGAGGAAGTGCACCACCGCCAATGTGCCTGCCAAGTATGCCAGCCTGTGCAGTAGCTTCCATCTCTTCCCCAACCTGCGCATTGCCCAGCGATTGGAAGTCATCGCCAACGGCACCAAGAGCAAGAAGGCTGCAGAACCAGCGAGTGCAAACCGTTTCTGGAAGACTGCTTCCACAATGAGTTCCGGATCAAGCCCGTAATCCAGCCAGACGAAAGTGAGGGCATGGAGGCTGGCGTACAGAAATGCGTACAGTCCTAATGTCTTCCGCAGGGGTATCAACTGCTTCCAGCCGAATATGATCTTCAGCGGCGTGCAGGCCAGTGAAAGGACGAGCAGGGTCAAGGCGGGTTTTCCCGTGCGCAAAGTGACTTCTCGAATGGGATCGGCGCTGAGCTGGAATGCCCAATAGTCCCACAGAAGCAGAGCGAGCGGTACGAGCGCGCCGATGTGGGTCACGATGCTGAGCAGCCGAGCGATAGTCCTGCCATCGGTTTTTCGGCTTGGTGTCATTCTCTGGTACCGATGTGTGCTCGTATGCGTTCCACAGTCTTGTGATGGGATTCGCTTGCCGCAGGTATCTCAGCGTATCTGGGTCTGGCTATTAATGGCTAGAAGTTCAGTCGCAAGTCCATGCCTTCATATAGGCCAGCCACCTGCTCTGCGTATCCGTTGAACATGAGCGTAGCGCGGCGCTGCACCTCGCCTATGCGCCGCTCCGTGCTTTGTGACCAGCGCGGATGGCGCACCTCAGGATTGACGTTGGCGTAGAAGCCGTACTCTCTAGGATTGACAGCCATCCAGAGGGAGATCGGCATCTCTTCCACAAGATCAATTCTCACGATAGACTTTATGTTCTTGAAGCCATATTTCCAGGGGACGACTAGGCGGACAGGTGCGCCGTTCTGCGGTGGCAAGTTGTCGCCGTAAAGACCCGTGGCTAGAATGGTGAGGTCGTGCATGGCTTCACCGAGGCGCAATCCCTCAACGTAGGGCCACGGATACCCGCGGCTCATCTGTCCTGGCATCTGGTCGGGGTCGTGCAGTGTTTCAAAGCGCACATACCTGGCCCTAGAGTCTGGCTGCACCTCAGCCAGAAGTCTTGACAATGGAAAGCCAATCCAGGGTATGACCATTGACCAGCCCTCGACACACCGCATGCGGTAGATTCGTTCTTCCTGATCGAACCTGCGCAAATCATCGATGTCATAGACTCTGGGGTTGTTGACCAGGCCACCTACTTCCACCTGCCAGGGAGAGGTCGAGAAGTTAGCAGCCCTGGCCGCCACGCTCTCCTTGTCTGTGGTAAACTCGTAGTAGTTGTTGTAGCTAATAACGTTCCGATATGGCGTGAGTGGGTCGCCCAGTTCGTCGACGGTGGCGCTGGCCTGTCCTCCCTCTGGCTCAGCTTCGGTCCCAGGCTCGGCGGGACGGCAGCTACCCAGCAGCGCGCTGGCGGCAAGGAACGCTGCGCCTCCGGTGGCGCCCTTGATGAACTGGCGGCGGGAAAGGTAGAGATGTTTGGGAGTGATTTCAGATGAAGGGATTGCTATTGCTGTACGCTTTTTCGCTAGCATTGGCTATGCCTTTCTCTCATCAAGTTTCCGTAGGAGCGCCAACAGTTCAGTCACCTCTGGTCGGTCTGCGGCCTCGCGAATCCGGTAGGCTAGCAGCACGATGGCGTCCGTGTCTGTGATGAAGTCCCCGCCTAGCTGGTTCGATTTTCCCGGAGACCCACGCGATTTCCGGCCGCTGCAGCATCCACCAGCCACAGCAGGCACCCCATCGCCGGCCTGATGATCTGCGCAGGCAGCAGGTCCGGCTGGTGGGGCCCCGCGAGGACTCTTCGCACTGTTTCCGCCTTGCTCGCGCCGGAGACGATGAACGTCACTTGAGTTGCGGCGTTGATGACCGTCGGCGTGAGGGTGACGCGCCACGCACGAGCTTCGTCCACATAGTATGCCACCACCCAGCGTGTTTGCTCTTCCAGCACTGCACCGCGGGGGAAGAGTGACGCAGTATGCCCGTCCGCGCCCATGCCCAACAAGACCAGGTCAAATGTGGCTGCCGGGTTCTCAGGAGCCGGGGGGAAGAACTCGCGGAGAGTGAGTTCGTATTCGGCAGCCGCCTGCTCTGGCTCCAGCTCGCCACGAATGGGATGGATGTTCTGCTCGGGGATCGGCACATGGTCGAGCAAGGTCTCGCGAACCATGCCATAGTTGCTGTCGGGATGGTCCCCTGGCACGCAGCGTTCGTCGCCCCAAAAGACGTGGACGCCGGGCCAGTCCACCTGTGCGGACAATTCGCCAGTGGCCAACTGAGCGTACGTCGGTCGTGGCGTTGAGCCGCCCGACAGTGCTACGGAGAATCGTCCTCGGGAGGCTACCGCGTGGCCGGCCAGGCTGACAAAATGCTCAGCCGCTGCCTGCGCGAGACTGTCTACATCTGGATGAATGCTGATGGGGCGCATCAGTCGTGTCCGGCGATACTGCAGCCCCGGATCCAAAGGTGGTCCTCGCGGGCCAGCAACTCATCGGCCTGGACAGGCCCCCAACTACCGACGGGGTAGGTGACCAGAGGCGGCGCGTCCGGCGATTCCCAGCCCTCTACGACAGGGTCTATCAGCCGCCAGGCCATCTCGATTTCGTCACTCCGGGTAAACAATGCAGCGTCTCCTTGCAGCGTGTCGAGCAATAGGCGCTCATAAGCGTCGGGAAGCCTTTCCTCCTCAAAGGACGACCTGTAGTGGAATTCCATGTCGACCGACCGCGTCTCCTCTGCTGTGTCGGGAACCTTGCTCTCGAATCTTAGGTGGATGCCCTCGTCGGGCTGGATGCACAGCGCGAGCACGTTTGACGTAAGGTGGTAATCCTCGGGTAGATCGAACATCACGTGCGGAGGACATTTGAACTCAATGAGTATCTCCGTGACCTTCTGAGCGAGGGCTTTGCCGGAGCGGAGATAGAAGGGGACGTCCTGCCAGCGCCAGTTATCCACCAACAGCCTGAGGGCAGCATAGGTCGCTGTCTGTGAGTCCGGAGCGACCTTGGGTTCCTCACAATAGCCTTCATACTGCGCAGGCACCGTGTTGTGAAGGTCGACACGGCGGATGGCGCTTAAGAGCTTGACCTTTTCGTTGCGCACCGCGTCGGCGTCGAAGGAGGCTGGGGGCTCGATGGCAACCAAGGAGAGCAGTTGCAGCATGTGGTTCTGAAACATGTCGCGCAGGACGCCGGCTTGGTCGTAGTACGCCCCTCGATGGCCCACTCCCACGCTTTCAGCCATGGTGATCTGCACCTGGTGTACGTAGTTTCGGTTCCACACCGGTTCGAAGATGGTGTTGGCAAAACGGAAAAAGAGGATGTTCTGGGCCGTCTCTTTCCCCAAATAGTGATCAATGCGATAGACTTGGTGCTCGTCAAAGGCGCCGTGGATGGCGCGATTGAGGGCCTGTGCTGAGGCGAGATCGCTTCCGAACGGCTTCTCGATCACAATCCTTCGCCAGCCCTTGTCTTCGGCGGCCATACCTGCGGCGCCGAGTGTCTCGACGATCGTCGCGAAGAAAGCTGGCGGGGTAGCGAGATAGTACAGCAGGTTAGAGATTCCGCCTTCTCTGTCCATCAGTTCTGCCTGCACACGCTGGCAGTCTGCCAGTTTGGTGAAATCCCCTTGTATGTAGCTCAGATTGGCGGCGAACACCTCCCATGCGGCTGTGTCCAGCGGCCCGCCACCGAATTCCTCAACGCCGTCGCGCAGGCGTGCTCGGAACTCTTCGTCGGTCAGCGGATCTTTCGAAAAGCCGGCGATGTGCGTGCCAGTGGGCAGACGCCCTTTGAGATACAGGCTGAACAGCGCCGGCACCAGTTTGCGCCGGGTCAGGTCGCCGGACGCGCCAAAGATAACGATGGCGCTGTGTTCATTCATCTTGAGCGCTCTCTTTGAGGACCTCGTGTCCGCCGAACTGGTTCCGGAGGGCCGCTAGCAGCTTGGCCGAGTAGCTTTTCTCCTGTCGGCTGACAAAGCGCATCAGAAGCGACAGAGTGAGCACTGGCGCGGGCACGTCCTGATCAATGGCCTCGGCCACGGTCCAGCGTCCTTCGCCCGAATCAGCCACCCAGCCTTTGATGTCGCTCAGGTCTTGATCTTCCTTGAGCGCTGCGGCCGTCAGGTCGAGGAGCCAGGAGCGGACCACACTGCCGTACCGCCAGATTTGAGCAATCTGGTGCAAATCCAGCTCGAAAGCGTCCTTGGTCTTTAGAATCTCAAAGCCCTCGGCGTAGGCCTGCATCAGGCCGTATTCGATGCCGTTATGGACCATCTTGACAAAGTGGCCGGCGCCACTGGGGCCCACGTGCCCCCATCCCTTGTCCGGCGCAGGCGCTAGCGTCTCGAAGATGGGCTGCAGGCGATCTACTATGTCCTTGTCGCCGCCCACCATCATACTGTAACCCTCGGTGAGACCCCATACGCCGCCGCTGGTGCCCACGTCCACAAAGTGCATCCCCCGCTCCTCGAGCGCTGCAGCGCGACGCATGGAATCCTTGTAGTTGCTGTTGCCGCCGTCAATCACCGTGTCTTCGGGTGCGAGGACATCTGCCAAGGCGTTGACTACGCCTTCAGTGAGGTCGCCAGCGGGCACCATGACCCAGACGGCACGTGGAGCGGTCAACTTGGCCACCAGGTCGGGCATGGAGTCCGAGGGTATTGCCCCGGCTGCTGCTGCGGCCTGGACCGGCTCCGGACTGTGATCGTAAACAACGAGGCGATGGTCGCCTCTTAGCAGACGCTCGGTCATTTTGGATCCCATTTTCCCCAAGCCGATCATTCCCAGTTCCATCGCCCTTCTCCTTGTTTCTAAGTCACACTTGCGCGCAGCGCGGCGACGTTCTCGGCCACCGATGCCTTGCTGTTGTAGATACTGGAGCCGGCCACTAGCACTGTGGCACCAGCCCTCGCCACCAGCGGCGCGGTTGTTGAGTCTATTCCGCCATCCACGGCGATCGGTATGTCTTGCCCATGTTCGTCAAGCATTTGCCGCAGGCCACGGATCTTCTCCACCTGGCTGTGGATGAAAGTTTGCCCTCCAAACCCCGGATTGACCGTCATCACGTGGATCACGTCGGTGAGGTCCAGCACCTCTTCCAGAACCAACGGGGAAGTGCCCGGGTTGATAGCCACAGCTGCCTGAACGCCAAGTTCGTGGATGGATTGCAGAACGCGGTGGAGATGCAGGCAGGCCTCTTGGTGCACCACAAGGCGGTCTGCGCCAGCCTCTGCGAAGTCGGCCAGGTAACGCTCCGGCTCGACGATCATCAGGTGTACGTCGAGTGTGAGGCCCACCAGCGGGCGCAGCGCACGGACCACCCCCGGCCCAAAGGTGATGTTGGGCACAAAGCGCCCGTCCATCACATCGATCTGCAGCCCCTCGACCCCGGCGGCTTCCGCCTCCCGTGCCTGGTCTCCCAGGCGGGTGAAATCGGCTGCTAGAATGGAAGGTTCAATCGCAATCATGACTTTTTCCTCTCTTGAGATGGCGAATCGCCTGGTCAGTGGCGACGATCACGTCCGTCGCCAGCCCTAGGAACAGACCGTGTTCGACCACGCCGGCGCGCTGGCTCAACTTAGTCGCCAAACGAATCGGCTCTGAGATCGGGCCAAAGCTGCAATCCAGGATCAGGTTGCCCTGGTCAGTTCTGAAAGGAGCGCCGTCACTGCTCTCGCGCAGGACCACGCTCGCGCCCAGGGATTGTATGTAAGATTGCTGAGAGCGCCAACCGAAGGGGGTCACTTCCACCGGGAGCGCCCATCGTGTGCCCAGTGCGGGGGACAGTTTGGATTCGTCCACCACAATCATCTCCCGCTGACTGGCTTGCGCTACGATCTTCTCACGCAACAGGGCTCCACCTCCACCCTTGATCAGGTCCAGCTTGGGATCGACCTCGTCGGCGCCGTCAATCGTTAGGTCAACTACTGGGTGTTCCTCAAGGGTGGTCAGAGGGATTCCCAGCCGTCGCGCCTCTTCCTCGACTTGGAGCGAGCAGGGGACGCCGAGGATGTCCACCAAGTGGCCGTCGCGGAGGAGTTGAGCGATGCGGCGCACAGCAAGAATAGCCGTGCTGCCGTGGCCCAGGCCCACGACCATCCTTGATTCCACGAATTCGACAGCATGCCGGACAGCCTGTTGCTTGAGTCGTGCGGTGTCTGTACTCACAATGCTTGCTTGCTCAGTCCCCTTTTCTCTCTGTCATCATCTGTTCCACGACCACAGTGAGGGTGGTCGGATTATCCACAATCCAGCGTTCATCTACGAGCCGCTCGGAGTGGATCGCCTGGCGGGTAAGGGGCGTGGTCACGACGATGCACCACACCCCCGTCCCCAGTGCTGCTTTGACCCCGGAGGGCGAGTCTTCGATGACCAGGCAGTCGTCCAGAGGGACGTCCAGTTCCCGGATCGCGAGTTGGTTGATTTCGGGATCTGGTTTGCCGTGCTCGACGTCGTCACGCGTGGCGATGAAGTCGAATTCGTGCATCAGATTCAGCGCCTCTAGCACACCGAGCGTCTCTGCGCAAGTGGACATCGTGGCCAGGGCCGTCTTGCAGCGGCTTGTGCGGGCCTGTTGCAGTAGGGCCACGTTGTGCGACCCCTGGTTGCTGGGCAGCACACCTGGGTCCGCCATCATTTCCGAATAGTACCGCAGGCGCAGCTGGACAAGGGCCAGCCAAGGCGCGCTCACGCCGAACTCTGCCATGCGTGCCTGGGCCCCATTGACTAACCCGAACCTCTCCACCAGTGACGTGGCCACACCTCGGCGCGACCGGCCCACGACATCAGTGAATGCATCTATCACGAAGGCTTCGGTTGTTTGGTCGGCGCATAGGTCGACGACGGCGAGGGCGTAGGAAAGGGCCTCGAGCTTCTCCGTTTGCGCCAGGGTGCCGTCCAAGTCGAAGATCATAGCTCGGATCATAGGAGAGCCTCCAAGAGCGTCAAGGCCGCAACCAGCAGTAGCAGAATGTGTAGCGCGCGCTCGAGAGCGCGCTGGGGAACACGGTTGATCAACCACGGTCCCAGTTGTCCCCCCAGGATCACGCCGGGGATGGCGAAGATGAGAAGGCTTAGCGCAGTTCCCAACTCCGGACCACCCGCGAGGGCGAACCTCAGCAAATGCCCAGCCGATGCGGACAGAGTGGTGAACAAGACCACAAAGACACCGGTTGCCACTGAGACTCTGCTGGGAACGTGGCAGCGCTCTAGGAAGAAGTGCTCGTCAATTTCACCCAGGCCGGTGGCGATCATCCCCTTGAACAGTGCGCCCACAGCGGCGACCAGGCGACCTTCGGTTCGGTTGCACACAGTATAGCATATCTCCTGGCCCTCGGCCGTGACCAGGCAGGTCTCGCCTTTTCTGCCGCCGTACTCCTGGAGTATAGCCGCGTCCATGCGGGCGACGGCCTTCCGCGCCGGGGCACGGAGCGCGTTGGCTGCCACAGCAAAGAGCCCAACCCCTAGGATGACCTTAACGATATCTGGCTCGATCAACTCGACGAGCCACGCACCCAGTAGGGCCATGGGAACCGTAGTAACCAGCATGCTGTTGCCTAGCTGGTAATCGATCAGGCGCTCACGGGCATAGGCATACAAGCCACTGGTGAAGCCGAAGACCTCCGTTATCAAGGCTGTGCCAATGGCGACCTCCGGTTGGAGCCCTAAGGCAAGGATGAAGAGAGGTGCAAAGAAGGTGGCACCACCGACACCTGATCCGGTGGCAATAGTGCTGATGACAATCCCAAGAGGGAGCATGTACCAGTATTGGACACTCATGAGAGCATCTCGCTCAGTTTTCTCAGCCCACCGATAACATCGGACCCGAGATGGAACCGGATCACGCGCCGACCAGCGTTCAGCAACGCCCGGTGGTCGCCCAGCGCCTGAGCTGCCTTGAGCACGCCGAAGCTGATGGACGAAGCCGAAGCACCTGCTACTTCAGGAATGGGTATGTCCTGTTCGTCGTCGCACGTGAATTGGATGAAGAGGCCATGGCCCCCGTCACCTTTGTGCAGTTGGCCGGTCGAGTGCAAGTAGCGTGGACCATATCCGACCGTTGTCGCCAGCCGAAGCCGGTCGCGTAGACGCGCTCGCAGGGCCAGTAGTGCTGCGTCGGTCTCACCGGTGGGCTGGACGTAAGCCTGTAGGGCCACGTAGTCATGGGGCTGAGCCTGGCTGAGGAATTCGTTCAGGGCCTCTGCAGTGAGGGCTGACGATTCGACACTGGGGAGCGTCCCTCTTGCGGTGTACTCGGCGACCATCTGGCGAGCCAGCGCCTTCGCTGCCTCGACGTTGGGCTGGTCGAAGGGGTTGATGTTCAGACGATGTCCAGCCACCGCGGTAGCCATCTCCCAGAGGAAGAACTGTCCGCCCAGATCGTAGGGGTCGTGGAGGTGCAGACACGCCACTGGATAGCCAGCTCCCTCCAGAGCGGCCAGTGCGGCGTCGTGGGTCTCGTCATGGTCCAGGCGCAGGTGGACGAAGAGACGGTCGACTCCATAGACCGCTGGGGACCCCATTGGCTCTCCCACCACCGGCAGGATGCCTTGCCCCTCCTTGCCGGTGCTCTCGGCGATGAGTTGTTCCACCCAGTTGCCGAAGCTGGCGATGGCCGGTGACGCGATGAGCGTGAGCTTGTCCCGCCTTGCTGTCGCCAATTCCCCAAGTATCGCGCCCAGCCAGGCACCAGGATTGTCTTCCGCTGCCACGCATCCCTCGCAGGCGGTGGCGCTCGTCAGCGCGCGGTCCAGGAGGCGAGGGACGTCTACTCCCAACAGCGCCGCCGGCACAAGCCCGAAGTAAGAGAGAGCTGAGTAGCGCCCGCCGATGTTCGGATCATTGAGGAAGGTGGCGCGGAATGTGTGCTGGCTGGCCAGGTCTGCCAGTGGGCTGAGCGGATCGGTGATGGCCACAAAGTGCTCACCCGCCCGCTGGGCACCGACGGCACCTCCCACACGGTTGTAGAAGAACTTGAACAAGGACAGGGTCTCCACCGTAGTGCCCGACTTGGTGGCGACGATGAAGAGTGTGCGTGTCGGGTCGAGCCCTTCCGCGTGGGCCAGGACCGCTCCGGGGTCGGTGCTGTCCAGCACGGACAAATCCAGATAGCCCTCGGCCACACCGAAGGTTTTGCGGAAGACCTCGGGAGCCAGGCTAGAGCCTCCCATTCCCAGCAGCAGGGCGTGCGTATATCCATCGGAGTGGACCGCCTCGGTGAGCGCCTCAATGCGGTAGACGTTGTCGCTCATCAGCTCAGCGGTGTGCAGCCAGCCTAGCCTGTTGCCTATTTCAGCAGGCTCCGGCTTCCAGACGGTGTGATCGTGGGCCCAGATGCGCTTGACGACCCGGTTCTCGGCCATCTCGGCCAGGGCGGAATCCACAGTTTGTTGGTACGAGCCCAAGGTGGCCGACTGGTGCTGCCAACCAGCCCGTAGCCGTTCGCATTTCTCGGTGATGCTAGCCATCAGGGTCTTGAAGGACTTGGCAAAGGCTTCTACACCGTCGCCGAGCAACCGCTGGGTGATGGCATCCAAGTCCACATGCAGATCGGATAGGCGCTCCAACTGGGCGTGGGCTTCCTTCAGATTGGCTTCAATGGTCGGAGCCACGCTTCCGTGGTCAAGGAAGGCTTGCAGCGTGGCGGGCGGCAGTGTGTTGACAGTGTCCGGCCCGATGAGGTTGTCCACGTAGAGCGTGTCTGGGTACAGCGGATTCTTGGTGCTGGTGCTGGCCCACAGGGGGCGCTGGACACGGGCGCCCAGCATGGCTAGACTCTCCCAACGGGGACCGCTGAAGGTTTTTCGGAAAAGGCCGTAGGCGACTTTCGCGTTTGCGATGGCGATCTTGCCTTGGGGTTCGGTCTCCCCTATCCTCTCCAGCGCTCGGTCCACGGCGGTGTCGACGCGGCTGACGAAGAAAGAAGCCACCGACGCGACTTGGGTCACATCTCCCCCAGAGGCGGCCAGCCTTTCCACCCCGTTTATGTAAGCCTCGGACACAGCCTGGTATTGTGATACAGAGAACATCAGCGTGACGTTGATGTTAATGCCCTCGCCGATTAACGTCTCAATGGCCGGAATGCCGGCGGGAGTGGCCGGTACCTTGATCATCACATTGGGTCGGTCCAACGCAGCGAAAAGGTGTCGGGCCTCGGCGATGGTGCCTTTCGTGTCGTGGGCTAGCTCGGGGCTCACCTCCAGACTGACGTAGCCGTCGGCGCCGCCGGTGCGCTCGTAGACCGGCCTCAATAGGTCGGCGGCACGCTGGATGTCTTCCAGCACGAGCGTCTCGTAGATTTCCCCTGCGTCTTTGCCCGCGTCAACCAGGCGGTGCAAGGCGTCGTCGTAGTCTGTGCTCCCGGCGATAGCCTTCTCGAAGATCGAGGGGTTGGAGGTAACGCCGGTAAGCCCGTCGTCAACCAGGGCTTGTAGATCCCCAGATTGGATGAAAGAACGGCGGACATAGTCGAGCCAGACGGTCTGGCCTAGGCCAGCCAGTTCATGTAGTTCTGCCATTCTGGACTCTCCTCGTGCGAGGTGGAGTGAGCGACCGTAGCCGGCACGACCCCTACTTGCCTTGTGTGACCAAATCCTTGCTCAACGGCACAGACAATTCACTCCTCCTTTCCCGCCCGGGCAGCGCGCTTCGTCGCGAGTGCCCAGCCTAGACGCAAGGCGCTGCTCATGAGACCGATGTGGCTGAAGGCCTGAGGGTAGTTCCCGAGTTGATCACCCGATCCCGGGTCGATTTGCTCAGCAAAGAGTCCTAAAGGGCTTGCATGTTCCAGGATCCCGAGCAACAGTTCCTCAGCCTTTTCCAGTTGTCCTGACAGCACAAGAGCGTCCACCAGCCAGAAGGTGCAAAGGACAAAGGTTCCTTCCTTGCCCGGAAGCCCATCATCCCCTACGTAGCGGTAAACCAGCCCGTCGACCGTGAGGTGCTGTAGCGTTGCCTCGATGGTGCCTTGTACCCGGGGGTCATCGGGAGGCAGAAACCCCAAGACGGGGATCAGCAGGCTGGAGGCGTCCAACACCTCGGAGTCGAAGGCTTGGACAAAGCTATTGAGTCTCTGGTTGAATCCGCGTTCCAGAATGGCTTTCCGGACGGCTGCACGGCTCCTCTTCCATTCTTCTAGCGGCGCTTCGAATCCCTGGGTTTCCGCCATCTTGAGGCTGCGATCCAGGGCCACCCAGCACATCAGCTTGGAGTAGGTGAAGTGTGTAGGACCACCTCGCACTTCCCAGATGCCCGAGTCTACTGTGTCCCATGTCTCGGACGCAGTGTTGGCGATCTTGCGAATGAATTGCCAGTCTCCGGGCGAAGTCTCCTCGCCGTAGCGGCGAGTCTCATAGAAAGCATTGACCAGTTCGCCGTACACATCGAGCTGTATCTGCTGGGCTGCCGCATTGCCGACGCGCACTGGAGCCGAACCCCGGTAGCCGGCTAGGTGGTCCAGTTCGTGTTCTTCCAGATCCTGTTCTCCGTGTAAGCCGTACATGACCTGGATGTGGAGGTGATCCTCATGGTCTCCAAACTCGCGGCATAGACCCCTCAACCACTGGAAGTATTGTCGAGCCTCCTCCACATGGCCCAAGTTGTAAAGGCTCTGAACAGTGAAAGACGCGTCGCGTATCCAGGCGAAGCGATAGTCCCAGTTGCGAACGCCTCCGATCACTTCCGGTAGAGAGGTCGTGGGTGCGGCCGCGATGGCACCAGTTTGTGGGTGAGTAAGCAGCTTCAAGACCAATCCTGAGCGGACGACATGGTCGTGCCACGGGCCACGGAAGATGCAGCGGTCTCGTTGACAGTCATGCGCCCACTCCAACCAGAACTTCGTCGACGTGTCCAGGAGGCCTTCACACTCTTCCGAGCTGAGCGGATCACGGTCGCCGTAGCGAAGCGCGAACCACTGGGTCTCGCCTTCATTGATGCTGTAGATCCCGCGGGCTTCCTCGCCGCGGATCTGCAGGGGATAGGGAGACTGCAGAAACAAGACGTGATCTTGCCAGGGGGCGACAACTCCCTCAGGCGCTCGTTCAACCGAGGGCACCGCGCGGGCATAGTCAAAGCGCGGCTTGAACTCAATCTCCAGGTCCACACTCCCTTGCAGGCACGCTACTTTCCTCAGAATAACTTGGTGTAGAGGATCAGGATGCTCTGTCAGGGGCATGAAGTCCGTGATGGTGATCACACCCGAGGGTGTTTCGAACGTGGTCTGAAGGATGTTGGTGTTGTCGACGTAGGTCTGCTGGCCGAGAGATGACTCCCGAGGCTTGATGCGGAAGTGGCCCCCTTTTTCAACGTCGAGAATCGCCGCAAAGACGCTAGGGGATTCCATGTGCGGGAAGCAGCACCAGTCAATAGAGCCATCCCGCCCGATGAGGGCACAGGTTGCCAAGTTGCCGATGAGACCGTAATCCTCGATCCTCTTGTAGTTTCGCGCCATCTGGTCTGTTGCCTTTGCCTTGCCTAACGCTTCAGTAGAGCTCTGGCGTGGGCGGTGACGTTTTCGGCGGTGATCCCAAACTGCTGGTACAGAACCTCGCCTGGGGCACTGGCACCAAAGCTCTGCATTCCAACCACTGCTCCGTCCAATCCCACATAGTGCTCCCAGCCCACCTCAATGCCCGCCTCCACTGCCACGCGTTCCCTCACGTTCGACGGCAACACGCTCTCCCGGTATTCAGCCCGTTGCTGATCGAACAACTCCCAACTGGGCATGGAAACTACTCTCACTTTCACGCGTTCGTCTGCCAGGCGCCTGCCTGCCTCGAGGGCCACGTGGACCTCGGACCCCGAACCTATGAGGATCACCCGGGGCGTACCGTCATCTGAGTCCCAGAGCACATAAGCACCGCGTTGGAGCCCCTCTGCCGGAGTGAGCGCCGTGCGATCCAGCACCGGCAGTTTCTGTCGCGTGAATACCAGCGCAGTGGGTCCGTGAGTATTCAGCAAGGCTGCCCGCCAGGCTTCTACCGTCTCGGTCGCGTCAGCGGGGCGGATGACGGTCAGGTTGGGCACGGCCCGCAGGTTCATCAGGTGTTCGATGGGCTGGTGGGTAGGCCCGTCTTCGCCCATACCGATGCTGTCGTGGGTGAAGACGTATATCACCGGAATGCCCATCAGCGCGGCCAACCGCATCGGCGGGCGCATGTAGTCGGAGAAGATAAGAAATGTAGCGGCGTATGGAATAACGCCACCGTGCAGGGCCATTCCGTTGGCGATGGCGCCCATGGCATGTTCCCGCACGCCGAAGTGCATGTTATGGCCGCAGTAGTTGTCCCAACCGAAATCGCCGTAGCCGACGATTATTGTCTTGGTGCTGGGCGCGAGGTCCGCCGAACCGCCGGTTAGGCCATGGACGCGCTGCGCGAGCGCGTTCAGCACTTGACCCGACGCTGCGCGAGTGGCGATGGGCTTTGACCCCGGAGGAAATGGCTCCGCTAAGCCTTCGTCCCAACCGGCGGGCAGTTCCCCACGGAGCTGCCCTTGCAATTGAGCAGCCAGTTCGGGATTGTCGCGAGTGTAGGCCTCCATGCGTTGCCGCCACTCATATTCCGCTGCTTCGCCCCGCCCAACGGCATTCCGCATGTGGTCCAGCACCTCGTCTGGAACGTAGAAAGCCGGCTCCTGGGGCCAACCCAGGATGTCCTTGGCCGCTCGCACATTCTCCTCTCCCAGAGGCTCGCCGTGCACCTTGGCCGTTGCCTGGGCTGGGCTGCCGTATCCGATGACCGTCTTGCAGATGATGAGTGAGGGGCGCTCCGTCTCATCTTGAGCCCTGCGGATTGCCATCTCGATCGCAGCTGTATCATGGCCGTCAATTGGCCCTAATACCTGCCAGCCATAGGCTCGAAAGCGGCGCCCCACGTTCTCGGTGAAGACGGTGTCGGTGGGGCCCTCGATCTGGATGTCGTTGTCGTCGTAGAGGTAGATCAACTTGCCGAGCCGAAGGGTGCCAGCCAGGCTGGCTGCCTCGCTGGTCACACCCTCTTGCATGTCGCCGTCGGAGACGATGGAGTAGACATAATGATCGATGATTTCGTGGCCCGGCTGGCTATAATGGTCGGCCAGCCAGCGCTCGGCGATAGCCATGCCTACCCCGTTGGCGAAGCCCTGTCCCAGAGGTCCGGTGGTCGCCTCGACACCTGGCGTGAGACCGTACTCGGGATGGCCTGGGGTCTTGCTGCCCCACTGGCGGAAGTTTCGTAGTTCCTCCAATGGCAGGTCATAGCCGGTCACGTGCAGCAGGGCGTAGAGCAACATCGAGGCGTGACCGGCCGACAGGATGAACCGGTCACGGTCGGGCCAGGTGGGGTTGCGTGGATTGTGCTTGAGAAAGCGATCCCACAGCGTGTAGGCCATAGAGGCCGCTCCCATGGGGGTGCCGGGATGACCGGATCTTGCTTGTTGCACAGCATCCACGGCGAGAAAGCGGATGGTGTTAATGCACTGTTGGTCCAAATCAGCTTGGTCGGTCACGTTTTCTCTCCTGTTGAGATCCTAGTCAGCGGCTCCATCAAGCCCAGGGTGGTTTCCTTCGGGTGTAGAAACGAGGCGTACCCAGTGGCTTTTCTTGAACGGTGGCTCGAAACTCAGCCCAAGCCGGTGGAACACCTCAGGTGGGATGCCGATGTCGCCCAGGTACAAGTCCCCAGGCAAACTGTGGAGGCCGGTCTTAGGTAGGGCGAGGGTCAGCGTCCGATCTGGCCGCACCACCGGGCCTGGAGCGTCGCCTGTCGTGGCATTGAGGCCCGAGGGGACGTCAAGCGAAAGGATCCTTCTTCCGCGATCGTTGCACAGATCAATGAGTTCTGCTGTCCTACCCTGTGGGGTGCCGCGTAGCCCGTAGCCGATGAGCGCATCCACGACAACTTGAGACCTCCGCAGGAAGTCGCGGGCATGGGAGGCGTCCATTGGCGGCACGCCGGCAGCGCGGAGGATTTGAAGTTGGTTGCGCGCGGCGGTGGTTAGCTCCGCCTGTTCTCGGTCGATCACGACCCATACCTTGAAGCCCCGGTTGTGAAGGTGACGCGCACAGCACAGACCTCCGCCGCCGTTGCCGCCCGAACCCGCCAAGATGGTTATCTCAGCCTTGGCCCCGTCGAGCATGGTGAGCAAGTTGTCCGCAAGATTCCGTCCTGCATTCTCCATCATCTGGAGGATGCCCAGGCCGAATTCCTCGACTGCAATGCGGTCCACCTCGCGCATTTCTTGAGCAGTCACCGCTGGTACAAGAACACCTTCTTCCGTACGGAAAACTGCTTCACGTTGCTGGTCAATCATGCACTTGCTCCAGACCATGGCAGGCGGCGCCAATGAGCGCCACTTTGGGATTGAGGATCACATGGACCGGGATCCGAGTCATCAACTCTGACAGACGCCCTTTGTTGCTGAAGGCCTGCATGAATTGTCCTTTCTGCAAAGCGGGCAGGATCCGAGGTGGGATACCTCCGCCCAGGTACACACCGCCAGTGGCCACCACCCTGAGCGCCAGGTTCCCTGCCTCAGCCCCCAGGATAGACACGAAGGTGTTGAGGGTGGCGACGCATAGTTCACAGGGTGAGGTCTCATCGAGTGCAGCATTGACTAGAATCGGGGTCGGATCTTCTGCTCTAGCGAGTTGCTCCGCCACCCAGGCTGGTTCCTGAGCGTAACCGCTGTCCTTAAGATACGCATAGATATTGGGCAGCCCTCGGCCTGAGCATACCCGCTCGTAGCTGACGTGATCAAAGCGATCCGATAGATAGCGTAGCAGTTCGATCTCCATGGCGTTCGTCGGAGCAAAATCTGCATGCCCTCCTTCCGAGGCATGGGGGATATAGCGCGAACCATTCCACGTGAGGAACGCTTCACCCAGGCCGGTGCCCGGGGCGATGATGGCCATGGCCCCGTTGGGTACCAACTGTCCCTCGTTCAGCGTGCGTAGGTCATCCTGCGTCAGGAAGGGTAGGGCATAGGCGACGGCATTCAAGTCGTTCAGCAAGCGGACGGACGAGACGTTCAGCGCCTCCGCCAGTTGTGTTTCCTGCATCAGCCACGGTAGGTTCGTGACCCTAGCCTCGCCTGCGACGACGGGCCCGGCGACCGCGAAGCTAGCCCGATCGACGGGCACTTCCACCTGAGCCAGGAATTCACTCACTAACGCTTCCAGAGAGAGATAGCGGGCGCTTGGGAAGGTGGCCTCCGCCAGTGGCGCTCGAGGACCGGCCTCTGACGAGAAGAGAGCGAGGTCGGTCTTGGTTCCTCCGATGTCACCAGCAAGCAGAATCGTCTGGTCCACCCCTCACCCTCCTCTGTCATCGTCTGGATGCGCCTGGAATACTGGCATCAGATGCAATGGCGGTCGGCGTAGATGGCGAGCCACGGCACGTTCTCCAGCGGCGTTATTCCTCGTGCGGCGCACCGAAGACCTCGATCTCCACCGCGCCTGTGTTTCCCGTGTCGGTCTCCACGGCATCAAAGCGCAACGTTCGCGCCGTGAACTGCATAGGGAAGTAGTAGATTTGGCTGGCGTCGGGCAGATCGAAGGGCCCGTGAGTCGTGCCCTCGTCGGTCGTTACCGTGAAGCTAAAGATCTGCGCCGTGTCGTTGGGCATTGTGCGTGTCCAGAAACCGATGGTGTGCACGTCGTAGGTCTGATCCAGCTCAATCTCAATCCAGACGTCATCTCCATCCCCGTTGGATGACCATTCGGTGTTAGGCTGCCCGTCGATAGCGTTGTTGGCCCCGAAGGCCGTGTCGTTGTCTCCGCCGCCAAAGTTGCTGGAGACGCCAATGACTCGGCCACCAGCCGCGAGTGAGGCGACGTTTTCGCCTTCAGGTCGGTCCGCAGGCGGCTGCTCGACGGCCGACGTGGTGAAGGTGAAGTCCTGCGATTGGTAGACGCGAGCTTGCTCGTCAGTCAGGGTCAGGCGGTAGCGGTAGGTGGTGTTTGGCGCCAATCCGCCCAGAGTGACGGCGTGGTCGCGGATGGCGCCTGCCATCATGGGCATGGTGGCCAGGCTGCCATAGTTGGTGCCGGTGCCGAAGGCCACGTTGCACACGATGGGCACGCCGGACGTGAATTGGATTACCGCCGAGGATCCAGTTATTTCGAGAACGTTAGGCCCTTCGAAGCCGCCTGGCATCTCTTCCAAGGGCATGATCCGGCCCGAGGTCGCCGTTTGGCCGCCACAAGCGACCAACACCAGGAGCAGGGCCAAGGCTGTCAGCTGCTTGCCTTTCAACTCCATAGCCTCCTAACTTCATTACCTTCATCCACTGCTACGCTTTTGGTAGCTCGCCTAGTCCGGCCAGCGGAGCTGGCGCTGCTGTAGCCCATTCAGGCGGGTGGTGTGCCCCTGATGAGCCGACAGACATAACCGTAGTGGTGTCACAAGGCACTTGCTGGCCCGTGAACCGGTCGCGCTACGGTGCTTCCCTGGATACACCCCTCCCGACGGAAAAGAAAGATCGCAAGCGCGCACCTCTCGCTGCGGTCACCTTGTTCAGGCGAAGCCAATGACGTCCAAGAGGCGTGTACCGCGCTCAGAATGCACCGACCGGGAGGGGTGACCAGAGTAAGCCAATCCTGCGGCCAGTCTACATGCCGCCACGCATCATCTTGACTTTTTGCTTGGCTTCTTCTTCGGACATCTCCATGTCATGCACTTCATGGGTGTGTGCCTTGAAGTTCTTTGCCAGTTCGTCTTCGTTCGGAGCCTTCAGCTCCATGCCACACTGTGGACACTTAATGCTTACTTCAGCCATTTCTTACCTCCTTCTGCTGAATATGTAGTGGGTCTGCCACACTTGGCTTCGCCGGTTGGGCGACCTATTGGACGTGAACAGAGTGACCTTCGTTCATTTTGAGGCAGCTGGCACGATTGCAGCCGCTTGAGCCGACATATGGGTTACCAAAGGATTAGGCGATGGCCCGAAGTGCCGCCAGAAGGGCCTCGAATTCTTCACGGCAATCGCTGCACCGGTCCAGATGATCCTGTACCAGAGGCAATGCCTCGGCCGCGTTCTTGCCGGTTAGCTCCAACTCGACGAAGCGATCCAACTGCTCGAAGCACTCGTCGCAGCCGATCTCATCTGGGCGAGTACTCGCTATGTTGCGTACCATCCTCTTGAGAGTGTCCAAGTCAAGTTCCATCCTCGTCCCACCTGTCTTTGGACGTGGTGTGCCCCGTTCTTCTTACCTCTGCCTAGGGCCCAAAGGCTTGCAGCACGTCCTGGCGTGATAAACCTTCGGCCACCATTCCCTTCTGGAGTCGCTGGCGCGCATCGTGTAAGAGCTTGTAGAGAGCATTCCGGTTGGTCCCCATGCGCCGCGCCACCTCTTCCAAGGGCATGCCCTGCAGGTATACTGCCGTCGTTGCCTGCCGCTGCCTATTGGTCAACTGTTCCAAAATGAGGCGCCGCAACGTCTCCAGCAGCGTGTGCTGCATGGTCTGCTGTTCCGGTCCCGCTGATGGATCCTCCAGGGTCCTGGGGATGAAATGGATATCTGACGAGTTGGTGATCTTGTCCAAAGATATGTCACGCCAATGGTGACGGCGGAGTTCGGTGAGGGCCACGCGCACGGCAATCTTCTGTGCCCAGGTTGTGAACCGGCTCTCGCCTCTAAAGGAATCCAGCCCGGCGACGATTTTGAGAAGCGCCTCCTGAGCGAAATCCTCAAGAGTTGCCTCGTCCACATCAGACCGGCTTGCCAGTGCGTAGCGGAGGCCACGCACCAGGATGGCGCGCAGATCGGCCAGGGCTTCGTCGCGGCCGGGTCCGCGCAGTTCGTCCAGCCATTGCTGGTTTGTGCGCTCGCGACTTGTGCGGACCTCATTCCCCATCACAAAACCATTATAGCATGAAGTACAGCGATTGTCAATCACTCTCACTGACTGTTCTGGCAGAGCAGTGCTCGCCCGCAACCGTCTAGACTAGATCGTTTTCAAATAGTCACGGATGGACAGGGCGACGGCTGTGCCTTCCCCCTGCTGGAGAGGTGATCTGCTGCGTGCTGCCCAAGCGCACGTCGCCGGCGGCAAAAATGCCGGGGATACTGTTCTCCATCATGTGTGGGGCGAACGCCAGACTACTTGGCTACATGCTCAAGTCCCAGGCTGGCGGCCAACTCGGCATTGGTCGGTTCGACCAAGATCGATCCATCGCCAAAGACGATGGTCGGAACCATGCGCTTGCCGTTGTTGACGCGTTCGACGTAAGCCACGGCTTGAGGGTCCCGCTCGATGTCCACCCACTTGTGTTCGATCTGCTGTTCGCCCAAGAACTTGTTGGCGAGTCGGCAGTCGGGACACCAATTGGCGCCGTAAACCGTGATGTCAGGTTGGTTGATGATACCCTCCTCGATTCCTATGACGTTGTTTTGAACAAGCGCCGGCCACTACTACTTCAGCATGGCTGAATGGGCGGCCCCGATTATCTGGTGTGCATTAGCCTGAGTCCAATGGGGCAGTGCTAGAACCTCCTGCAAAGCCTCCAGAGCGTCAGTTCGACGAAGCCCGTTTTCCAACAGACGTTTCAGCGAGACCGACAGCCAGATGCAACGGATGTGGTCCGACAAGTCTGATCTGGGGTTGTGTAGCAAATAGCTACCTAGTTATGCCTTGCTGGGCGTCGATGTCATCCGCGTGCGAAGTAACAGGATGGCTACAAAGGTCAACAGTAAGAGCGGTAGGTTTATGAGGTTGAGAAAGTCCCAGTTGGCATAAAACAGCACCGTACCGACGGATAAGGCGCCTAACGCCTGGATGCCAAAAATGGTGAAATCGTTGACAGCCTGGGCTTTGAAGCGTTCCGCTGGCAGATAGCTGCGTGTAAGGAGCACCGTCGCGCCCACGAAAACGAAGTTCCACCCGATGCCCAAGAGAACTAGGGCCCCCCAGAGGTGGATGAAGTCGCGGCCGATGACCCCCAAGATCACGGAGGCAAACATGCTCAGCACGCCCAGTACCATCACACGCAAGAGCCCCAGGCGCTCCAGAACAATCGCTGTAAACAGGAAGGGCAAATACATAGCGATGACATGGCTCTGGATTACCAAGGCAGTTTGCTCCAGACTGTAGGTGTGCAGCAAGTAGAGGGGCGTGGCAGTCATGATGAAACTCATCACTGCATACGACACGGCGCCCGCCAGCACCGCCACAAAGTAGATAGGTTGGGTGACAATCTCCCTGAGCGGGCGCTCTCCTCCCAAAGCCTCCTCCTTCTGCGGCGCTACATCTTTGAAGAAATACATCACAGCTGCCACGATCGCGAAGAGCACCCCCAGACTGACGAAGGATCCGGTGTATGTGCCTGCCGTCAACCAATCCTTGCTGCGCTTAACTAGCTCTGGACCGACATAACCTGCCAGAACACTCCCCAGCAACACGAACGAAAGCGCTCTCCCTGAATAGCGGGGCTCTACGCTTTCAGTGGCCGCAAAGCGATACTGTTGCACAAAGGCACCGTCCACCCCAATGAACAATGTACCCGCGCAGAACAGGAGGAAACTGCCGCGGGCCACTGCGTAGGCTGCCAGCAGAGCACCAAGCCCCGCAACGACCGCCCCAATCATGAACCCCGACCGCCGCCCGATTCTCTTCATGATCAAGACGGCTGGGATAACAGACACAGCCACGCCCACAATCAATATGGAGATCGGCAGCGTGGCCCAGGCGGGAGAGGGTGCAAGATCGGAGCCGATAGCCCCACCCACCAGGACGACTATTGTCGCAGCACTTATGCTCATAGTCTGGCTTATGCTCAGAATTACCACGTTTCGCAATTGCATCTCAGGTGCCTTTCTAGATCAACTGGGTAAATATGCATCTACTGATATCAATGTGCCAGTACAAACAGAATAACGATCAACGCCCTATCACTGTGCTTATGGCAAGAAGCTGCCCGACTGTCTGTGACGGAAGTCTCGTTTCAGCAAGTATCATGAATCATCGCTTTCCAGCCCCTCGACGTTGACTTGTCAAGGTAGGCTAGTGTTGCCACCTCCATCCGCATCTACTGCGAACTTGGCGGCCAACTCGGCATTGGTCGGTTCGACCAGGATCGAGCCATCACCGAAGACAATGGTGGGGATGATGCACTTGCCATTGTTGACTCGCTCGACGTAGGCGCGAGCTTCGGGGTTCTGCTCGATGTCGACCCATCCGTATTCGACCTGGTGCTCGCCAAGGAACCTCTTGGTGCGCCAGCAGTCAGAGCACCAGTCTGCTGCGTACACGATAACGTCGGGTTCGTTCATGACACCCTTCGATTTTCATACCCAGGGTCGTGTGCTCAATGGTCATGCTTGTCAAGGCGTCATCCCAGGGCACCCTTGCATCAACCTCTCAGCGCTGGCGGCCATTGGGATCGCAACCCCACACCTACGGCACGGAGCTTGCTGTGTGGCCTGCCTCGACTATCTGAGGCGCATTGGCCTTCGCCCACTGAGCCAACTCAAGCACCTCCAGCAGAGCCTCCAATGCCCCGGCCGGACGTGGGTCCTTTTCCAGTAGGCGTCGAAGCGAGACCGAGAGCCAGATGGCACGGATGTAATCAGGCAGGCAGTCTATTTCTTTCTCCTCCAGAGTGGCGGCCCCGGCATAGCTCTGTAGGAAGCGACAGAAAGGTCCCCATTGGAGAAAGCCCGGATAGGCCAGATGCCTTAGATGCCCCGGTCTGGGCGAGGCAAAGTAGATCAACGCCTCGGCCAAATCGACGACCCGCGGCTGCCACGAGGCTTTGTCGTAATCCACGACGCCAACGATCCGGTCGCCGTCGAAGAGCAGGTTGTCGGCATAATAGTCGCCGTGGATGACCAGATAGGGCAAAGCATCATGAGCGGCAAAGTGGACCGCCAGTTCGGTGATCTCTGCCCTTAGTTGCCGAGATATCTCCTTCAGACCGGGATCCTGGTCGAGTTGCCAGGCCTCGGAAAGGTCGGTCAGGATCCTGCCCGAAATGGCGGGGCCGTACAGCTCCCCAGGGCGGCGCAGAGCTTCGGACCAGAAACCCTCGACGTGGGTGTGGTACTGGCCCAGCATCTGGGCCGCCTCCTCCAGATGTGCTGGCCGATCATGGTCGTAGGGCTCTCCATCAATGTATTCCTGAACCTCATACAGCTCGCGGTTCAGTACTAGAAAGGTCCCACCTGTCACGGTAGGCACGATGGTCGGCGCTGGGAAACCCGCCCGCCGAAGAAGGCCGACAAGCTGGTGTTGGGCGTGGATGAGACCCGCACGCCGCAGACGCGGGTGTCGACGCTTCAGAAAGTAACGGTCTCGGGTTGTCTCCACGATCCAGTTGTCATTGACAAAGCCTTGGTGGGCTCGCCGTGCAGCCTTGAACTCTCCCAACGCATAGTAGCGCAGAACTCGCTTCAGTTCGCCTTCCACCGAGGCATCACTGGATGGTTCCTTGGATTGGCATCCGGCTCCGAGCGTGTCTGAACCAGGATAATGTGACCTTCTCTGATCTCCATGCTTTCGAGGGGCCATGATCGACGCATATCTCGTAATCTGGGGCGCTGTCACCTCTCAGCCGGTAGAGCCTGCGACCAGGATGCGACTCCCTACGGATTCTCCACTCCCACCCAGATGCTGCCTTCTTCAACACGCGTGGCGAAAACGGGTAGTGCAGTTTCTCGGGAAACCGCACCCAGCACCCGTCCTACACCAGGCGGCCAGGGAGTCCAGTCTTTGACATCACCCGTTCGGAGGTCGAAGGCGCTGTGATGGCGAGGGCAGACAATGATCCCATCCTCAGTGACTTCGCCTCCCTCAAGAGTTGCACCCATATGCGGACAATGGTTGTCCACGGCATAGATCTGGCCTACGTGGCTGAGTAGAAGGATGGAGCGTCCGCCCACTTCCACCACGCGCCGCTCGCCGTCTGGAAGTTCATCTTGGCGTAAAACCGCAGTCCAATGCATCTCGCGCCTCCGTCTAAGAGATCTTGGGGTTTCGACACCGGATTCGCAAGCTCGGCCGTATGACCAGACACACAATGCACTCGCGCCACGGTGTGTGCTTGTTGACGAACAGGTGGCAACAGAATTGGACGGTGCGCAGCCCATTCCGCGGCGGGCAAAGACATTATACACCTTGCATGGTGGCCTGTCCAAGGACCCAAAGGGAGGAGTGTTGGAGAAAACCGATGGGCTTGAAGTGTGGCGCGTGCCCAATCTGGCCGGCTTTTGGTTGCTCACGCCAAGCGCAGAACAGAGCTCAATCTGATGGTTCACCAGAATCTCCCCCAACGCGGGGATCTGCGCTCGGTTTGTTGGTCACCTCGCCAAGTGCTTCCCTGACTGCATCCCTGATTTCGTCAATCTCTAGGTGCTTGTCCAGACAGCGAAACACCCCAAGTCGCACGGCGTCTGCCCTCAGCGTCCTGCAGTCGTAGGCTGTTATCCAGATCACCCTAGTAGTCGGGCTCAGGGCTCTGATAACCTCTGTAAGCTCAACACCGTCTAAGTCTGGCATCCTCAGATCAGTAATGATGAGATCGAAAGCGGTTTCCTTGATCCTGCCCAGTGCGCTGTGGCCATTCTGACCCGTCACGATCTCATAATCGTCGCCTACCGTCTTCAGAGTCTCTTGCAGGACGAAGAGCACTCGCTCGTCATCATCAACCACCAGAATGCGTCTACGCGTGCTCATGGTTTCTCCTGCCCTTCGCACCAAGGACCGAACAGACGCCACCTGGGGAAGGCATGCGCAAACGAGCTCAGATCGACTCGTAGAGCGCTGTACGTAGGTGTATCAGGAAGACCTCAATAGAGAGTTCACGGTTCATCTGCTGTACTTTCGTCTTGCCCTGCCAGTGGCACAAGGCAGCAACTGGGCCCACTTTGTCCTTCGAGATCGCGTGGTTGTCCAGCCTGTCCGATGTGCGACCAGCAGGGGCACGGAATCTCCTGTCGCTGTCGCCAGACCTACAGTTCCGGCTAGAGCACCCCGAACAACGTTCTAGTTGGCGGCGATTGGACGAGCCCCTTGAGGGCTCCCTGTAGCTGGGGAAAGAGGGTCTGAAAGCCCGCCTCGGCATCCACTTTCGATTCCCACAGCACTGAGCCTCTAGACTGGCCGTTCGTGTCATCCCGGAGGCGCGGTCGCTGGCCCGTCGGTTCTCAACACTAGCCACATCCGGACATCCTTTCATAGCCTTCGCTATACCTGCAAGTCGGCGAATGCCCATTTGGATTGTGAATCGACCGCCACAAGGAGCTGTGGTTCCAGGATTTGGTGCGTCGAATCGAGAAACTGGGATGTGGATCGTCCCCCTACCTTGCGGACTCCGTGGTCTGCACTGGTTGAATCTCAAACTTGGCTGTGTTAGAATTGAGTATACGAGTGATATCATGACTGAACAGCAGGTTCTACTGACTCCAGAAGGTAGGGAGAGGCTTAGGCTCGAATTGGAGCATCTCCGCACAGTGAGGCGTCCCCAGGTGGCCCAGCAATTGCGAGACTCCATTGATGGCGGCGACCTGACGGAGAATGTTGGCTACGAGGATGCCAAGCACGAACAGTCTTTTGTCGAGGGACGGATTCTGACCCTGGAGACGCTGCTGAAGAAAGCGGTAGTCGTCGAGAATGGACCTCCGTCCGACACCGTGGCCTTCGGATCCAGGGTCACAGTTATGGAGCGAGGAGGTGGGGAGGAGAGTTTCCAGATAGTCGGCTCCGTCGAGGCTGATCCCGGCGATGGCCGCATCTCCAACGAGTCCCCGCTGGGCAAGGCCCTGCTAGACCACAAGGTTGGGCAAGAGGTGGCCGTTGAGGCGCCAGATGGCGTGTTGTACTTCGAGATCCTGGACATCCAATGAGTGAGGAAGAGACGCAGGAACTGAGCGATCTGCTGCGCCGGCGACGCTCGAAACTTGAGCACTTGAGGGATTTGGGTGTTGATCCTTATCCTTTGCGGTCGGAGTGCACGCACACCACGGCTGAAGCCCTCGAGATGCTGGACCGTTGGAGGGAGAAGGACCAGGAGGGAGGTCCCCCTGAGATCGTGAAGCTCTGTGGACGTATCATGAGTGTCCGGGTGATGGGCAAGGCCTCATTCGCCCACATCGCCGACGGCACCGGCCGCATGCAGATCTACCTCAGGCTCGCCGAAGATGGTGTTGATGCGCACTCATACGACCTGTTTCGGCGTGACTTGGACATTGGCGACATCATCCAGGCCGAGGGCACACTGTTTTCCACCCGTACCGGCGAGCCCAGCCTCAAGGTGACTAGACTCACTTTGCTGGCCAAGTCCCTGCGTCCTCTGCCGGGGAAGTGGCATGGCCTGAAGGACGTGGAGACCCGCTACCGGCAGCGGTATCTGGACCTGATCGTGAACGACGAGGCGCGCCAGATTTTCATTACCCGCAGCCGCATCATCGCCGCCCTGCGCCGGTTCATGGACGAGCGGGGTTTCATCGAGGTGGAAACCCCGGTGCTGCAACCGGTATACGGAGGGGCGATGGCGCGCCCCTTCACGACCTACTATCACGCCTTGGATCAAGAGGTTTTCCTGCGTATCGCCGATGAGTTGTATCTAAAACGGCTCATCGTGGGTGGGCTGGATCGTGTTTACGAGATATGCAAGGACTTTCGCAACGAAGGCGTCTCTTCCCATCACAATCCAGAGTTCACCCAGTTGGAGGTGTATCAGGCCTACGCGGACTACCACGACATGATGACCTTGGCCGAGGATGCCTTCTTCCACGTTGTCCGGGAGGTGTTGGGCACGGCGCAGATAAGCTATCAAGGTAATGCCATCGACCTGACCCCGCCCTGGCGGCGCTTGCCCATGAGAGAGGCCATCCTGGAAGAGACGGGGATTGACATTGAAAAGGCGCCCACTCTGGACCTGCTTCTTCAACTTGTCGAAAAAGAAGGACTGGAGGTGGACCCTCAACCTACGCGGGGAGCACTGGTGGACGAGATTTTCGGCGAATACATAGAGCCCAAGATGATCCAGCCCACCTTTATCGTGGATTTCCCGCTGGAGATATCCCCCTTCGCCAAGAAGAAGCCAGACAAACCTCATCTGGTTGAGCGGTTTGAGTTGTTCATTGGGGGTCTGGAGCTGGGGAACGCCTTCAGCGAACTGAACGATCCGCTGGATCAGAGGGAACGGTTCCTGGCTCAACGGGAGCAGCGAGAGGCCGGTGATGAGGAGGCGCACCCCATGGACGAGGACTATATCCGGGCCCTGGAGTACGGCATGCCCCCTACTGGAGGCATGGGCTGGGGCATAGACCGCATGGTGATGCTCCTCACCGACCAGGCTTCCATTCGCGAAGTGATCCTCTTTCCCCATCTGCGCACCAAGGAACTCGACGCCTGACGTCGCCATGTGCGCCTCCCCGTTGGCGCATGTAGGATTCAGTCGTCCGCCTACTATCAGTGCCACGTAGGCTCTTTGCCCTGCTGCCGCCCTTGGCTCTGGCTTAGAAGCAGCAGAGGATGTGAGGTAACCCTTCGCTAGGTGGGACCTCGATCCGAAATCGCGCGGCACGGCGGGCCGCTGCAGTCCCGCAGGGACTTGATGACCTTAGGGCGGGACTTCATTCCCGCGTGATCTGAACTTTGAACTTTCGACCTGGCTCCCCTATAATACGAGGCAACGGATGCCTCCTTCTTCTGTCAGTGTAGGCAGATGATGCAGTAGCGTAGCACAGGTGTCCGTGAAGGACTAGGAATGTGCCATGCTCGATCTGAAGTTCATTCGGGAGCATCCAGATGAGGTGCGTGAAGCCCTGGCTAAGCTGAACGAGACAGCACCGATAGATGAGATACTCGCCTTGGACACGCAGAGGCGGGAACTGCTGGCCGAGGCGGAGGCCTTGAAGCATCGGCGCAATGTGGTCTCCAAGGAAATCGGTCGCATGAAGGAGAAAGACCAGGCGCTGATCGCGGAGATGCGGGAAGTGGGTGATCGCATCAAGGAGCTGGATGGCAAGCTTGCCCAGGTGGAAGAGGAACTTGACCAACTACTCCTTCTCGTGCCCAACCTGCCCGATCCATCGGTGCCTGTGGGCCGGGACGAGAGCGATAATGTGGTGTTGCGTACCGTGGGCGAATCGCGCCAGTTCGATTTCGAGCCTCTGGCCCACTGGGACCTGGGACCCATGTTGGATATCATTGATTTCGAGCGTGGGGTGAAGGTATCGGGCACGCGCTTCTATGTCCTCAAGGGATTGGGCGCCAGGCTGCAACGGGCCGCCATCACCTGGATGATGGACGTGCACGTCAAGGAGCATGGCTACACTGAGGTCTATCCCCCCTTTTTGGTGCTCAGCAAGTGCCTGGTGGGCACGGGCAACCTGCCCAAGTTCGCCGACAACCTGTACCGGTACGAACCCGACGATCTGTGGATGATCCCCACGGCGGAAGTTCCAGTGACCAACCTCTATCGCGATGAGATCCTGGCCCCGGGATCTCTGCCCATCAAGCATGTCTCATACACGGCCTGTTTCCGGCGGGAGCATATGTCGGCGGGCCGTGACACCCGGGGCATCAAACGGGGGCACCAGTTCGACAAGGTGGAGTTGGTGAGGTTGGTGGAGCCTGACGCCTCCGCCGAGCATCTGGAGGAGTTGGTGCGTGACGCCGCGCGTGTAGCAGAGCTGTTGGAGATCTCCTACCGCGTGGTGGAGATGTGCACCGGCGACCTGGCCTTCTCGGCGATGAAAAAGTACGATGTGGAGATGTGGGCGCCGGGAGTCGAGGAGTGGTTGGAGGTGTCCAGCTGCAGCAACTTCGGCGATTTTCAGGCCCGCCGTGCCAATATCCGCTACCGTGCTGAACAGGGGGCCAAACCGCGCTTCGTCCACACCTTGAACGGTTCGGGGCTGGGCCTGCCGCGCGTGATGATCGCCATCATGGAGAACTACCAGCAGCCCGACGGCAGAATCGTGATCCCCGAGGTACTGCGTCCCTACATGGATGATCTGGAAGTCATACCGAGCATGAGCTAGGGGCCTGGGCCCTCGGTTATCGCTCGGAACTGCCGAATAATGTCCTAGGACTGGTAGACCACCGCTTATAGGTCGGAAAGGAGGAAAGATGCTAAGAAACTCAGTTCGGATCGCCAGGATTGGGGGCATTTCCATCAACATCCACGTGAGCTGGATTCTCATCTTCGTCCTGGTCACCTGGACCTTGGCGGGGAGCTATTTCCCGCAGAACTACCCCAATTGGCCTCTCTCCCTCTACTGGACCGTGGGCCTGGCCAGCAGTGTGCTGTTCTTCGGATCGGTGTTGGCGCATGAGTTGGCCCACTCCTTCGTCGCCAGGGCTCGCGGTCTCCCGGTTCATGATATCACCCTCTTCATTTTCGGCGGCGTCTCCCAGTTGAGTGAGGAACCTCAAACACCCGCTACGGAGTTCGTCATGGCCCTCGTCGGGCCGCTGACCAGTATCGTGTTGGGAGTCTGCTTTGGGGCGGTGTGGTTTGTCGCCAGAGGCATGAACGAGCCCCTGGCAGCGCTGGGATCGTACCTAGCCTTCATCAACGTGATTTTGGGGTTCTTCAACCTGATCCCGGGCTTCCCCCTGGACGGGGGACGTGTGCTGCGCTCCATCCTCTGGCAGGCCACGGGGAGCCTGCAGAGAGCTACCCGCTGGGCTTCACTGGTGGGACAGGTGGTGGCCTATCTCTTCATCCTCGCAGGCATCTGGCAGATCTTCACCGGTGACTGGGTGGGCGGCCTGTGGATAGCCTTCATCGGCTGGTTCCTGGACAACGCTGCCAGCAGCAGCTACCGTCAACTGACCGTCAGAAACCTCCTTGCGGGTCACAAGGTCCGAGAGGTGATGAGTCGTGAGTGCCCAGAGGTGAGCGTCGGCCTGACCCTTGACAGGTTGGTGAGTGAGCATATGTTGCCCACCGGGGCTCGCTGTTTCCCGGTGATGGAGGGGGGCCTGGTTCGAGGACTGCTCACCTTGCACAACATCAAGGGCGTTTCCCGGGACCTTTGGGCAACGACGACCGTGGAGCAGGTGATGACTCCCTTGGAAGGGCTGAAGAGGGTTCGCCCTGACGAGGAATTGTGGGCTGCCATGCAGAACATGACCGCGGACGGGGTGAACCAACTGCCGGTGATGGATGATGGCCAGTTGCTGGGGATGCTGGGTCGCGACAACATCGTGTCGTTCATCAGGATCAAGGGAGAGCTGGGTATCTAACCTTATCCTAGCGCTTCATCCTCGATAAAGCCCCGGTCGAGCGTTCTCACCTGGGGGTACTCCGCCGTAACAGAGAAGACCAAGGACGTTTGTCTCATCTGTTCCTCGAAGCTGCCAGCTGGGCGCCCCGGGACATAGGGCTGGAGGCGGTGGAGGCCGTCCCCGCCTTCATCGAGGCCCTGGGGGATGATTCCTCAAACGTGCAGTTGCGGGCCGCCTTGGCGCTGGCGCAAACTACGGGGCAGGATTTCGGCGAGGACATCGAAGCCTGGCAACGGTGGTGGGAGGAGCAACAATAGCATGGGGTGAGGGTCGTCTCCGCACGCAGAGTCCCCGGTTGCATTCTGACCAACAGGCCAAGTATTGCCACCGGCCGTCACTTACAGTACAATTGGCGACAACCATTGAAGCCAACGTCTCCGCAGCCCGGAGCATGGTTCTTCTGCTAGTTGGGGGGGGGAATGGTCGGCCGAAGGGTCGTGGGACCTACCGGTCGCAAAAGCAATGGGCGATGAACACCAAGACATGTCTGTGGATCGGCCTGGGAGCGCTGGCACTAGCCATCGTTTGCTGCATCGGTGCGTTGATCGGCGGGGCGTTGGCTGGGCGAGACTCGCCAGCAACACCGACGGCAGCCGACTTGGCGACGGAGATACCGATTCCGACGCTTCGGCCCTCACCACCTCCCCGTACGTTCGTCTCCCCACCGCCGCCTCCACCGACCGTCACACCCTACATCCCGCCCCCACCACCTGCGACGCTGCCTGGAGTGCCGCCGCCCGGCAACGACCTGCAGGCCCTGGTTGCCTATGCCAATGAGATGCAGCCGTTGCTGGTGGAGGCCGCGGAGTTTGTGGAACGGGACGGGGAGATCTTGAAAGAAGCAGAAGAAGGCAACGATGCCGTGCTGTGCGATGGGCGATTGGCAGCCGACAACGTGGCCATGGAGGATGTGCTGGGCCGTGTGCAGGGGATCACCCCGCCGCCGGACGCGGCTGTGATCCACGATCTGTTGCTGCGCAGCGGTGATGCGTGGAGCGAGGCGCTGGACAACGTGGAGCTCTTCTGTGAGACCGGCAGCGAGCTATACAAGATCCCGGCCGTGTTGAAGTTCTGGGAGGCAGGGGCTACACTCCAGGATGCTGCGAATCGCTTCTGGCTGTTGCTGGTGGCCAAGGGCGTCGAGGACTGGGTGCAGCGGTAAGAACCCGGGGTTCAGCGACCGGCGTGCTGGACGTTTTTGTGGGAGCGGAGTGAGGGGCAAGCGTGGGTGAGGATGGACCTGATAGCCAGTCGGCCAGCAGCGCTGAGGCTGTCGAAGCACTCTTCGAGGTGGCGAGAGGGGTCAGGAGCGCCTTGATCGTGACCCACGATGACCCTGACCCGGATGCCATCGCCAGCGCCATGGCCTTGGCCTATCTGCTGGAGCAACGGTTGGGCCTGAAGGCGACGTTAGCCCACGGCGGGATCATCGGCCGGGCTGAGAACAAGGCCATGGTTCGGCTCCTGTCTATTGAGATTCGACCCCTGTACGAACTGGATCCGCGAAAGTACGATGTGATTGCCTTGGTGGACGCGCAGGCTGGGGCCGGGAACGTTGGTCTGTCCGAGGACATCACCCCCACTGTCCTTATAGATCACCATTCTGAGGTGCAATCTGAGGTAGAGGGAGTGCCGTTTGCGGATATCCGCACGGGATACGGGGCGACGTCGACCATTCTGAGCAGCTATCTGAAGGCCGTCGGTCTGCCTCCGGATCCGCGGACGGCCACCGCTCTCTTCTACGGAATCAAGTCCGACACTATGGGGCTGGCCCGACGTGCCGGAGACGCCGACGTCGAGGCTTATCTGTACTTGCTCCCCTTGGCCGACACCAAGATTCTGGCGCAGATTGAGCAGGCCCAGGTCCCATTGGCCTACTTCCGCGCCTTTGAGCGGGCCTTGGAGCGCACCTTCATTTATGATGACGTCGTGATTTGCAGCCTGGGATCGATGGACTGGCCAGACCTAGCAGCGGAGATGGCTGACTTTCTCCTGCGTTGGGAGGGTGCTCGATGGATCATCTGCACGGGTCTTTTCGACGATGAGATCGTCATCTCGGTGCGAACCAACGATCTTGAGGGCAACGCGGGTCGCGTCGTTCAGGAGGTGGTGAGTGGGATGGGCACCGGTGGGGGGCATGACTTGATGGCCGGGGGGCGGATTCCCCTTGATGACCAATCCCCGCGAGATGTGGTGCGCGAACTGCGTCGCCGCTTCTTGGCTCGTCTTGAGCGTGAGGAGAGTGAGCGCGAGAAGCTCATCCAGGAACCCCTGCGTGCCAACCTCATCCAGTGATCGCGCGTCACTCGTCGTGTCGGCCTTGCCGGACAGTGGTTCAGACGGGTTCCCCTTTTGTGGCCAGTCGCTGTGCCTGCCGCTCCGCGCCTTTGGCCAGACGTTCTCGCTCCTCGTCCGTTTCGGCGACCAACGGTGGAACCTCGCATGGCTGGCCGTTCTCATCAAGCGCCACGTAGACCAAATAAGCTGAGTTGGTGTGAGTCTTCTGTCCCGTCAGGGGATCTTCGGCCTCCACCAATACCTCCACCTCCATGGAGGTACGGCCGACGTAGCTCAAGGAGGCCGTGAGCGTGACTAGATTGCCCACGTAGATGGGAGAGAAGAAGGTCATCGAATCCACAGCCACCGTCACCACGTTGCGGCGGCTGTGTCTGACCGCCACGATGGCGCCGGCCTCGTCCACCAGCTTCATGATGATGCCGCCGTGAACGTTCCCCTGTGGGTTGGCGTCGGTGGGCAGCATGACCTGACTGATGGTTACTTTGGAATCCGCTATTCGTTTGCCCCGCTCACTCATGGTTGGCCTCCCCGCGGCAGATTATACCACACCGTGGCCCTGGTGGCTCATCTAGCGTGCTACGTCAAGCCCCGATCACAAGATTGAAAACTGATCAAATGCGCCTTCTTCATGTTTCCTTCACAAACAGTTCGCACTCGCTTCACAACTGGCTGGCATAGTTAAGGTGAGAGAAGTGAACTTCGGGAGTGTCTCTGCTGGGTCAGCCGGCTGCGCCCATCGCCGCAGCCGTCCAACTACCCGAAATCGTTGTGTTGTAGCTTTGGGGGTGGTATAATGCTAATAGGGTCACGCTGACCAGTAGTTCAATTCAGAATCGAGAAGGCAGGTATGCAGAGGATTTCGCTTGTCATGCTGGCCCTATGGATTACAGGGGCCATGCTCGCGGGCTGCGGCGGAGGGGAATCTCCCGCCACCACGCCTACCAATACTTCAGGGCTGACGACGGAGCCTACGCCAGGGCCGACCGACACTCCAAACACCTCGTCGCCCATACCAACCGCATCTCCTACTTCCACACCCACCCCCACCCCGACGGCCACACCTGTTCCCACGCCGCTGCCGGTGCCGGAGGGGGTGATCAGCTTCATGCTCCTGGGCGGTGATAGGTTGCCTGGTCAAATCGATTGGCGCACCGACACCATGATCTACGTGCGTATAGACCCAAGAACAAAGACTGTGGGCATGGTGTCGATTCCCCGCGACCTCTGGGTGGAGATACCGGGGCACGGATACGACCGCCTGAACACCGCCGACTACCTGGGCGAAATCGAGGGTTATCCTGGTGGCGGCCCGGCCTTGCTGAATGAGACGCTGCTGCTGAACCTCGGGATAGGATTCGACCACTTCGTCAGGGTCAACTTCGAAGGCTTCAAGCAGATAGTAGACATCCTGGGCGGGATAGACGTTGACGTGGAGTGCTCGGTCGAGCTATGGGGGGCGGATCCGGACAAGCCCGGTGAGTGGAAGCAGATCGGTCACGTAGCGGCAGGGATGCAGCATATGGGTGGGCCAACGGCGCTGCGGTACGCTCAATGCCGGTACAATACCCCCGTGTTTGACCGTGACAGGCGGCAGCAGAAGGTGCTGTTTGCGATCCGCAGTAGAGTCATGGAACTGGGCATCCCAGGTCTCCTGCCACGCGCTCTGGAGTTGCTGGTTACGATGAGGGGCATGGTTCAGACCGATCTAGGCCCCTCGGAGATAGTGACCTTGGCTCAGCTGGTTCCCGAAGTTCAGCCCTCAAGTGTGAACAGGGCATACATAGACTTGACCATGGCCCCACAGTCGACGACGCCTGAAGGGGCCTGGGTGATGCTGCCCGACAGGGAGAAGATTGCGCCGGTGATCATGGGGATGCTGGATCCACCTGATGAGAGGGTGAACCGGCTTGTGGAGGAGGGCGCGAGAGTAGTGTTGCGCAATGGCACAGCAGCCGCTGGTTGGGGGCGGCAGATAGCGGACCGTTTACAGTTGCGAGGCTTTCAGATAACTGACTTCGGCCCGGCTGATAGGACCGACTATGCGGAGACTGTTATTTTCAGCTATGCTGACAAACCCTACACCGTCAGCAATCTACAGGCGTATCTAGAAGTCAAGGACGAGAATGTGCATCAAGAGCCAGGTGCCTCGAGCGAGATGGATGTCCTGGTCATACTGGGAGACGATTTCCACACCGTCTGTCCCGAGTGAGGAGATCTCAAGCTGGCGGCGGGTCGCAGATCTCATGGCCGGGCTCGATGGCACGTGTAGCGGGACATCACTGATGGGGCCTTGAGCCTCTTCTCGTATCCTAGAGCCCTGAGGGAGTATTGGGACGCGTCGTGAAGAAGACGAGGTTCTCGTTTCCGCTCATCGCCTCCATAGTCGTACTTGGTCATGCAAGCGTCATCCCCATCATAGCGGCTTCCCGTCTGTCGTCAGACATTGGAACTCCAACTCTCACTGCGCAGTCCTCACCGACCCCTATGCCCACTCCCGCTCCTCTTCCGTCCGGGGTGATCGACATCATGCTTCTGGGCACGGACCGGCGGCCACCTCATCAAGGCTGGCGAACGGACACCATGATTCTCGTATCCATCGATCCTGAGGATAGGATCGTGAGCATGGTCTCCATCCCCCGAGACCTTTACGTTGCCGTCCCCGGTTACGGAAAGACCCGCCTGAATCTGGCTGACAACATAGGGGAGGCCCAGTATTATCCTAGCGGAGGACCAGCCCTGCTCAGAGCGACCCTCGAGGAGAACCTGGGCATTACCTTTGACCATTACATACGCATCGACTTCCAGGGGTTTGTGGAGATGATAGACATCCTGGGGGGTATAGATGTTGATGTGCAGTGCCCGACTGAGCTTTGGGTACCCAACATGAAGTCTCCCGGTGACTACTTGCTGCTTCGCACCATTCCAGCCCGCATGCAGCATATGGACGGCGAACTGGCCCTCATCTATTCCCGCTGCCGCGGCCACACCCCCGTCGTAGATCGAGATCGGCGTCAACGCGAGGTGCTACTTGCCATCCGCAACCGGGTTGTGGAACTGGGTATCCCTGGGCTGTTGCCAAGGCTTTTCGAACTACTGGACAGTATGCAGCGCAATGTTCAAACCGACCTGGAGCCGGCAGAGATAGTGTCCTTGTCTCAATTGGTAACTCAAATGCCGCCACAGAACATCAACCAGCGGACCTTAGACCTGTCTGTGGCGCCTGAATGGACCACTCCCGAAGGCGCCTGGGTGATGCTTCCCGACAGGCAAAGCATCAAGGAGTTGATGGTTGGACGCTTGGCCCCGCTTACATGGGAGGAGACGGCCCTGGCTACAGAGGGTGTCACGATCGCTGTTGACAACGGCACCACGATCGAGGGCTTCGCGTCCCAGATGGCCGATCGGCTCAGGTCGCGTGGCTACCGGGTGGTGGAGGTGGGCAAAGATGACAGGCTGGATCACACGGAGACCACCATTATCAGCTACTACGGTCCAGGCTTCACCTTGGACCGCCTCCGCTACTACCTGGCTGTCAGCGATGACAACGTTCGGTATGAGCAGGACTGGTTGAGCAGGGTGGCGATCAGAGTGATTCTGGGCACTGATGCGCAGCCATCATGCCCTTGACTGGTAGGAAGGGAAGCGCGTGGGATCGAACGGCTGGCGAGAGCGGTATCGGCACAAGCTGACCACAGCGTCGGAAGCTCTGAGGGTTGTCTCGCGGGGCTGCTGCGTCTTCGTCGGTTCCGGTGCTGCAGTTCCTCGACTTCTAACGGAGGAGCTGTCCAAGATGTCCGCTGAACTGGCGGATATCAGGCTGATCCATATCCTCACCCTGGGTCTGACTCCCTACACCGACTCGGAGCACGGAGAACAGCTTCGCCACGACGCTCTCTTCATCGGCCCTGACGTGAGAGATGCTGTGTGCCAGGGAAGAGCCGACTACACACCCGTCTTCCTTTCGGAGGTCCCACGGCTCTGCACTTCACGGAGCCTACATTTTGACGTCGCATTGATTCAGGTAACGCCACCTGACGAGGACGGCCTGTGCAGCTATGGAGTCTCAGTCGATGTGGTGAAGGCGGCCGCCGAGAACGCTCATCACGTCATCGCCGAGGTGAACCCCCGCATGCCCAGGACTCTGGGTGACAGCTTCATCCATATGGATCAAATAGATACCCTGGTGGAGACCGACGCGCCCCTCCCAGAGCTCTGCTACCCACCACCGGATGAGGTTTCACTGAAAATCGCCCAGAATGTTGCGGGTCTGGTGGAGGACGGGGCCACTTTGCAGATGGGCATCAGCAAGATTGCGCAGTGCCTCCCGCCTTTCCTTGCCGAGAAGAGGGACCTTGGAGTGCACACAGAACTGGTGTCGGACTGGATCGTCGAACTGATGGAAGCGGGGGTCGTGACCAACTCCAGCAAGGCGCTGGACCCTGGAAAGGTGGTTACCAGTTTCTGTCTGGGTACCAAGCGTCTGTACGACTTCGTCCACAATAACCCCGCCTTTGACTTTCGTCCCTGCGACTACACCAACAATCCGTCTGTCATCGGCCAGCATGAGAAGATGACGGCCATCAATTCTGCCCTGGAGATAGACCTGACAGGCCAGGTATGTTCGGACTCTCTGGGTCAGATGTTCTATAGCGGGCTTGGGGGTCAGGTTGACTTCATCAGAGGGGCTGCCGCCTCGAAGGGAGGTAAGCCCATCATCGCCTTGCCCTCCACGGCTGCAGGGGGCACTGTGTCCCGTATCGTCCCAGCCCTGTCGAAGGGAGCGGGGGTGATGATTACGCGGGGCGATGTCTATTATGTGGTAACCGAGTATGGTGTGGCCTACCTCCACGGAAAGAACATCCGCGAGCGTGCCCTCGCTCTGATAGGCATAGCTCATCCCAACTTTCGAGCCGAGTTGCTGGAACAGGCCAAGGAGAACCGTTACGTGTACGGCGACCAGCTGCTGCCCGCAGGCATTTACCCCTGTGAACTGGAGACCACCCTCACCTTCAGAGGGGCGAGGATCTTCTTCCGGCCGGTCAAGGCCACGGATGAAGCCATGATGCAGGACCTGTTCTACAACCTTTCGGACCGTAGCATCTACCAGCGGTACTTCTCTGTCTTGAGAACCATGCCTCACGAAACCGCCCAAAGTATGACCACCGTGGACTACGAGCAGGAGATGGCCATAGTCGGCCTGGTGCACGAGGATGGGCGGGAAAGGATAATTGCCGTGGGTAGATACGGGCTACTGGGAGAGTCGTCAGACGTGGCCGAGATGGCTTTCACCGTCCGCGATGATTGGCAGAACATCAGGATCGGAACTTTCCTGCTCCACTACCTCGCCCAGATTGCCGGGCAGCGCGGGGTCGGCGCCTTCACAGCGGAGATCCTGGAAACCAACGGCCCCATGCTCTCTATTCTGAACAGTTGCGATTATCCTGTGGAGTACGTGTACGACGAGGGGATCTACATCACCACTATGAGGCTTCAGAAGCATGGCTAGAGTCCTGATCGTGGACGATGACCCCGAGTTCGTGCGTGCAGCCGGAGCAGTCCTGCAAAGTCACGGGTATCGCGTCAGCTCAGCAACCGGTGCACAGGAGGCCTGGAAGCTGATGCAGCCGGAGAGGCCGGATCTGGTCCTGCTGGGTGAGGGCCTCGACCTGAGGGACCGTACCAAGGACGTCCCCGTCATCAGGGTGGGAGTTCGCCCCCCATCGGATAATCACGATCAATTCTGGCTTGCAAGGTCCGTGCAGGGTGAAGTCATCCTGGAGACCGTGGCCGAGCACGTGGTGAGGACGGCCTTCATCTACTCACCTCGATTTGACGACTACGAATATGGAGAGGAGCATCCCCTCGAGCCTGAGCGGGCCCGGCAGACCGTGGAGCTGTGCGGCAAGTACGGGCTGCTGGACAAGCCCTGGGTTGACGTCCTGGAACCTGAACCAGCGCCTCCCCAGAAGCTAGCCCTTTTTCACGATTGGGGTTACCTGGCGGCACTAAAGGAGGCCAATGACGGGGTTTTCAAAGCGAATATGATCGAGTTCGGCCTTGGCACCGAGGATTGCCCGGTCTTTCCCGGGGTGTACGACTACTCTGTGCTGGTGGCAGGTGGTACCCTCTTAGCCGCCGAACTGCTGGAAAAGGGGACACACGACTTAGCTTTCAACGTCGCAGGAGGCTTCCATCACGCGCAGCGAAGGAATGCGGAAGGCTTCTGCTACATCAACGACATAGTGATCGCTATCAAGGATCTGTTGCGCAGAGGACATCGCATAGCTTACGTCGACATAGATGCCCATCACGGCGACGGGGTGCAATCCGCTTTCTATGAGGATGACCGTGTCCTGACCATCTCCCTCCACGAGAGTGGCAAGACGCTGTTCCCCTGGTCCGGTTTTGAGACCGAGATCGGCCTCGGAAGAGGCAAGGGGTACAATATCAACGTTCCGCTACCTCCCCAGACGGATGACGAGGTCTTCCTGGCGGCCTTTGACGAGATAGTGCCTGAGGCGGTCACAGCCTTCGCTCCCGATTTCGTGTTCGCGCAATTGGGCGCTGACAGCCTGCTACCTGATCGCCTCTCCCACCTGGCCCTTACCAACAACGGATATGCCGACCTTGTGAAGACCATAGAGGCCATCTCCCCCAGGTGTGTGGCCTTAGGTGGGGGAGGGTATCACATGAACAGCGTCACCCGCGCCTGGTGCCTGGCCTGGGCGGTCATGAACGGCATCGAGCCAGAAGACGACTACGTGGGTGCCATCGGCGGGATGATGTTGGGCACCGAGTATGTGGAGGGGGGCGGCCTCCGCGATCGGCATGCCTATACTACAGGGCCGATGAAGCACGAGATCAGGAAAGAGGTCCAGAGGGTGACGGACTATGTCAAAGAGACCGTCTTTCCCCTCATCAAAGGTCCCCACTAGCGCAAGCCCCCCTGTTGATCAGGATTCCCTCACGGCGTTTGATACATACGCCGCCTCCCAACGGCGGGGCCTTCCTCGCCCCCCCACACCCAGGGGGCAGCCCGAATGGGCCGATACTACAAACGCCACATACGCGACACAGGCCTTCCCCTTGAGCGAGCCACCGAAAACGTTCCCCCCGATGCTTCTGCAGAAAGACCCGGTGGGGAACATTACCCAGAACAGTTCTGCAGAAATATCTGTTAGGCCCTTGTTTTGTCGAAGACTACCAACCATTTCAAGAGCAGGATCTAGAGTGCGGTTGGCGATTTGTGAGCGCTTCTGATATACTGCTGAAGGTGCTTCAGTGTATCAGGTTCTCTACTAGACATAGGGTTGACTCAGAATGGCTTCAAACCAACTCCCCTTACCGTTCGATAGGCACGGTGAAGCTGACCCAGATGGAACTTATTCTGAGAAACTGATCTGTTTGCTGTCTCAAGATTTGGATTTTCATAGCCAGAAGGCCGATTACGCATCTCATGGATTCCATTCTTTTCCTGCAAAATTCCCTCCCCAAATACCGCGAAAATTCATAACAGGACTGACTGAGCCAGGTGAGGTGGTTCTGGATCCCATGGCAGGCTCTGGTACCACTGTATTGGAGGGTTTCATTCTGGGGAGGCGAGCTTTAGGGTTCGATATTGACCCACTCGCGTTGTTGGTATCCCAAGTAAAAACTGCGCCGCTTGACAAGACGGAAGTCAATCAAGTTGGGAATAACATACTCAAACAGGCGACTATCGCATTGGACGAAAGAGAATCGGAGTTGAGAGAACTTCTGGAGAATCGTTGGGATACTAAGACACGAGAATTTGTTGACTATTGGTTTGCCTTGGAAACCCAAGTCGGATTATTGGCCCTCCTGATGGAGATTGACAAGATAGCTGACGAATCCATTCGGGCATTCTTTCAACTTGTGTTCTCGTCCATAATCATTACTAAGTCTGGTGGGGTGTCCTTGGCTTTTGACCTGGCCCATACTCGCCCACATAGAGCCAAGATCGTTTTTTCGAGATCGGGGGAAGTGTTACTGGGTGAAGAACTCACCGACAGATCATCTCCTCGCTTGAAGTTCCTGACCAAGAGACTACGTTTTGCTCCGTATGAGTTCAAGAAGCGTTTCCAGCAGAATCTGAGAAGCTTGCTGGATTCTGGCTTTACGAGCCCTTCGCCGCGGATCCTACGTGGAAATGCTGAGAACTTGCCCCTTGCGGATGACTCTGTTGACTTGATCGTTACTTCTCCTCCTTATGCTTCAAATGCAATTGACTATATGCGAGCGCACAAGTTCTCTTTGGTGTGGTTGGGTTATTGTATAGATCAGCTAGCCCAAAAGCGCAAGGAATATATCGGCGGTGAAGCGACAACTGGCTTTGATTTCGAAAGATTGCCAGACTATTCAGCTGGAACAGTCGCTGCCATCAGCGAGCTTGACGAAAAAAAGGGCCGTGTGCTTCATCGTTATTACTCGGAGATGACACGAACCCTACGCGAAATGTTCCGTGTGTTGAGACCCGGAAAAGCGGCTATTCTTGTTGTTGGGAGCTCCGTATTGAGAGGTAGGGATACCTACACTCAGAACTGCCTTGCTGAGATCGGGCAGGCAATTGGCTTTCAGGTTCCCAAAATCGGTGAACGAAGATTGGATCGCAATAGGCGTATGCTGCCAGCAGGTTTCGAGCGCAATTCAGAGTCGCAGATACAACAGAGGATGCACGTCGAATATATCATAGGCTTCCATAAGCCGGAGTCGTAGCCCACCTTCTGGGAAACTTGCCCCGAAACGGACGCTTGAATTTCGTTGCTATTCCCCTTTGTCACCATAATGGCGCGAGAGTATCTTTGAGATAACGAAGGCTTCTGATACGCCACGAGCTTCTGATTCTTCCTTCAATTCTTTCGCTGTCTGTTCGTCAAGAAATGCAACTATCCTGGACGCAGAGAGCTCGGGATAGGCATATGGGCAACGATCGCATGTTTCAAGTCCGCAGCGTTTACATGCACCACGCTTTTCAATGTTGCAGGTTCGACAGAGCAATTGCAGATCATCTTCTTCTGTACTGCCATTTCGGTCCAGGGGAACTTTGTGGTCAAACTGCATATTCATGTCAGGTAACCCACAGATCTGACAGAGATTTCCATCGCGCTTCCGGACATTCCGCTTTTGTTGTGCACTCGGGTATTGACGCTCCTTCCCTGGCCGCTTCTCGTGTGACACAAGTCTGTACATTTGACCAGATGGATGCGTCTTGATTTGCCACCCACTCTCGCGCAGTTCTCTAATGCGCCTATCATAATAGGTCTGCTGAACTTCCCTGAAGACTTTGCTGCCTTCAACCCATTCCATAGGCCACAAGAGCTTGAGAATGGTGAGTTTGGCTTCGCTCCATTCCTTACCGGTATCTTGCTTCGCGGGAGGCCAGTCCTCAGATGAGTTCTTCACAGTGAAACCTTACGTCAGAAAGAAGTCCAGTGTTTTGCTGTAAAGCCTCGCGAACTCGGAAAGCTCTACAATGTCTACCCGTCGTTCTCCAGTTTCGCACTTCGAAATGAAAGACTGGGGTTTCCCCAACACTGCAGCAACTTCGGCTTGGGTCATGCCCGCTTCTTTTCTGGCGTTCCGAAGCCGCTTTAGAAATTCCTGATACTTCTGTGAGTGGATTTTCGACAATGGTACAATGCCCTTCGTGCGCTGATAGTCATTAATCATAGATGCAATGCAGGAACAACCCAAAATGGGATATTCTAGCATTGGCGAGCCTTCTCTTTCAACGGGGATGCTGAGGGCAAGAACGGGCCTAGCAACTGACTGGAGCCGCCCGGGGGACTTGCGTGTAGATTGGCCGCACTGCGTGTCCGGGCGTTGGCCGCCGGCGCCGGCCGCAGAGCAGCCCCCGCTCGCGCCGCCGCCTGCCGCGAAGCTTGGCGCGACCGGGCGCGACTGGCAGACCGCCCCGCGCGACTGGATCCCCCGGCCCAACGAACCGACCGTTTCCGACGCGCGACGGATCGGTGCCAGCGTGCGGCTGCGGATCAAGGACGGGCGGGGACAATCGCTGGGTACCGGCACAATCATCGACGCCCGGGGCGGCGAAGCGCTGATCCTGACCTGCGGACACATCTTTCGCGACTCCCAAGGGAAAGGCGCGATCCAGGTCGACCTGTTCGGGCCCGACGGGGTCCGGACGGTCCCCGGAACGATGATCCGATGCGAGTACGACGGGCAGAAAGACATGGGGTTGGTGGCGATCCACCCGCCGGGCGCGGTGAGCACGATGACCCTGGCGCCGCGAGGCTATCAGATCGAGCGGGGCGGCCGCATCGTCAGCGTCGGCTGCAACCACGGCCAGGCGCCGACGTGCGTTCACAGCCGGGTTGTCTCTACGGCCTCGCCGGAAGAGCCCGTCAGCTTTTGGGTAGCCGGCCGATCGGTCGAGGGCCGCAGCGGCGGGGCCGCAGTCGAGGTCGGCTTCGGCGAGCAGTCGCCCGAGCACTTCGCCCGGTCGCGCGCCACCCGCGTCGGGCCCTACGGATGCTTCGATCCTGCCGATGGTCTCGCCCTCGCAGAGGAGGTCGCCGGCGGTGCGAAAATGATGATGGAGGAAGGTGTACTGGAAAAGTCGCCGAAGGTTGACGCCATTATCGGCTCTCACGCATGGCCTGGATTGGACGCAGGGACTATCGGCGTAAAAGCAGGGCCAGCTATGGCGGCCATGGCCAAATTTGAGATTGTCGTCACAGGCCCCGGCGGTCCCGGCGCAAAACCAGATATTACCACTGATCCAGTAGTGGCCGCCGCTCAGACCACAAGTTCTCGTCAGACGGTTGTCAGCCGTTCCATTCATCCTATA
>NJBK01000017.1 GCA_005223035.1 Chloroflexi bacterium B3_Chlor | reverse complement strand
TCGGGGTCCAAGGTTCTGGCTCAAACCCCAGGATGGTGAACTCCAGGGGAAGGTTGCCACGATGGCTATCTATGAAAGCGTTGATCCCCGCGCTGTAGGCCTCAAGCATGGCGAGCGACTCGCCCTCAAGGCTTTCAGCCTCCACTTCTGCCACTCGTCTCCACCCCAGAGTCCGTATGAAGCGGTCTGTCTCCAGCGTAGCCTCGCCCAGCACCTCGGAGAGGGTACCGCTGCCGACTCGGCGGTTGAACTCCAAGTGCCACAGGCGATCCTGAGCGGTGACATAACCTTGGGCGAAGAAGAGGTCTTCCGCGTTATCGGCGTAGATGTGGGGTATGCCCCATTTGTCCCGATGTACCTCGACGGTAGAATGCAGGCCTGGCACCTGCACGGTGCCGTTGATAGTGGGAAAGGTGCGCCGGATGAAGAGGGAACCACCGACTACGACCACCGCGCACAGCAGCACAACGATGCTGCCGACGACTATTCCGAGAACGATGAGCGCCCTGCGCAACGTGTCTCTCCCCCTCTCTCCGATCCGCGGTTGAACCTGATTCTACCTCTGTTATGGGCACCCTGTCAAAGATGTCATAAATTGGATAAATTCACTCCGATATGTTATAATTAAGATGACAGATGCTCCTTTCGCCAGTCACCCAACGTCGCAGGTGGGAGATGAGAACATGAAACGTATTCTGATTGGAATTCTACTGGTTCTGGCTCTTGTCTCGTGCTCGTCCCCTGCCAGCCAGTCTACTCGAGCCCCTGTGGTCGACTCACCCACAGCGGAACCCACACCTGAACCAACGCAGGCGAACACACCGCCTGCGGAGCCCACACCCGAACCCACCAAGGAGCGTTCACTGCCTCTGTTGGATATCGAGCACATGCACCCCTCGGAGGTGGACAACACCACCCTGCCCATCACCGCTGTGGAGGATCTGCATCGCACAGGCCGGCCGGTAGACTACGACATAAGCACCTATCGTCTAGTGGTCGACGGCCTGGTGGAGAACCCCTTGAGCCTGAGCTACGACGATGTGCTGAGCCGTCCCCAGGTGACGGAAGAGGTACTGGTCATCTGTCCCGGGTTCTTCTGGGACAACGCGGTGTGGACCGGTACGCCCCTGAGCCTGATCTTTGAGGAGGCAGGAATTGCACCCGAGGCCTCACAGATACGCATCGAGGCCGGCGATGGTTACTCCCGCAAGCTGTCTTTGGACGACGCCATGGCCGATGGGGTCTTCCTGGCTTACGAGGTGAACGGAGAGACACTGCCCAAGGAACACGGATTCCCGATAAGGTTGGTGGCGCGCCACCAGTACGGATCCAAGTGGGTCAAGTGGATTGAGAGGATTGAGGTCATAGAATAGGGGCTACCACTGGGCATTGCCGGGACTGCAGATCCCACCAACGCTGCTGCCCAGACAAACACCCTGAGCTTGCCCTGAGTCCATCGAATGGGTAGCCCGAAGGCCGTATCGAAGGGTCCGGAATGCCCAGTGAGTCAGGGGATCCGAGCTGGCACAATCAAATCCGTTAGGGACTGAACCCGTCATTACCTAACACTTTCTTTCCTCCGGAAACCTCCCGCAGGACCTGACCCTGTGCAGGCGCGTGAAACCCACGGCAGGTTGCTCTACCCCGGGGACGTGCGTCAGTCTCGAGCTATCCTCCGGCACCCTCAACTTGCCTCTCCCAGGGTGGGCGCAACTGTCACGACTCTCCCATCAGGGGCGATGGAGATCAGCAACCCCGACGGGAAACGTGCAGTTCGCCTGCAAGGACCGAGTCCCCGCAGCCGCCCCTTGCTTGGACTCCCGGCGTGTCTGGCCGGACGACGTGAGGTCAGTCAGGGTAGTTCCTCAGCATCAGCGGCAGGTAGATTCTGCATTTCTCGCCAGCCCCACACCAGAACCCAGCGCACACTTCATGGGAAGCGCCGCTGATCATGCCCACCGCCGCCTGGCCGATAGTACCCATTGCCACATAGTTTGCCGACGTAGACCGCGTCCCTCCGCCCCCGATGACATGCCACGACAGGTCGTAATTGGCCGACACCTGCGCCACCGCAACCCCAACCACAATAGAGGTGGCGACCACCAAGATCGCCGTGGCGGCTAGAATCCGCTTATTCATCGCCACCCCTCCCTATTGCAGCGTAACCAGCATCTGAATCTCGCCAGTTCCGACCTCCAAAGGTTCCAGCGCCTTCCCGATGACGGTGCCTACTTGCGGGTTATCCCCGGCCCGCATCGCGTGGGCGGGGGTGGATGAGGCGACCAGAAGATCACCAGGACGGATAGGGCCGTTCTCTGCGCTGGCCTTCACGGGGACGAGGCCCATCAGAGTGACCGGGACATACCCATCCTGCCCAAGGAACTGACCATTCCCCACATAGCTGGGCCGTGTGGAATAGACACCCGCCACATTGGCCGCATAAGGTACGTGGCTCTGTTGCAAGCGGCCATCAGGGCCAACGACCAGCACGGCACCCGGTGCCAGACCCTCGGCTGCTGGGAGTGCCTCGGCAAAGTCGGCAGGGGAATTATCTACCAGACAGGGTGCGGCTTCGAGGTCAGTTTCCTTGATGGTACCATCAGCTCCCGTACCAGTGTAGTTGGGTCCACAATGGTAGGCGCGGTCGGCGTAGACGTCCCCGTTATTTGCGACCCTGAACCGGCGCTGGAGATTAAACCCGTCACCGTTCACATCCTGCCAGCCTTCGATGATGTTACCGCTGTAGGTCATGAACCTGCCACCGGCACCGCCATAACCGTACCCAAACACCCCGATGCCCGACCAGTCAGAATTCTCGCCCCAGCCGACCACGCCAACCCCGTTCTCGCTGCTGCCGTAGATGCCGGCTGCGTGGTTGTTGTTAAACGACCTCTGTGCGGTGCTGTAGCCCCCCAGGGGCACGCCGTTGGAGCTGGTGAAGTAGCCTCCGTAGCCCTCGCCTTCCGTGGTGCCACCGTCGGTACCGTAAACGCCGTAGCCGTCCTGAGTAAAGCCGCGAACGCCCCAGCCGCCAGTCGACTCGCCACGGATCGCTGAGCCGGTGGCCGCCGAAGCGGACACGGCTTTGGCCAGGGGGTAGAAGCCATTCACATCCACCTTTAGCACCCACCCATCCGATGCCGAGGGTGCCCCCACAATCTGCGCCCCGGGGCGCAGGCTTAGGGCGTAGGGCACGGGCACCAACTCCTGCCGAGGCAAAAGCCACTCTCCGTTCACGTTGATGCGCAGCCACAGCGCCTGGCCGTCGAAGTCGGCCGGGTCCACAGCCAGTTGCACGTTGAACAGCCCTTGATCCACATCCACACTGATTGTGCCAGAGTCCCATAGCATGGTTCCCAAGGTCGCATCATCATAGATCTGGAACTGCATCGGGAACGTACCGTTCAGCGGCGCGCCAACAGAATCCGTCAACCGACCCTGGTAGTTGATCTTGTCCGCCACCATGGCGGCCAGAGAAACATCCTCTTGGAGCTCTGCTGCTCCCTCCGGCCCTGGTTCCTGTGCCAGGGCGGTGCCCACCACCCACGCCAGGGTAAGCAGCACCACAGTGGTTCCGATTGAGACCCACCACCTGCGCGATACTCTGAAGTTCATTGTTCAACCTCCCCTTTCTCCTCTCGCTCTGTCTCGGCTGCTACATATATCATAGGCCGTAGGTCATTTCACGCCATCATCTCCACCCCCTCTGCTGCTCCAGTGCGCCTCCTGCTGGTGAGCCCAGGCCGCCTCAGCCTCGCGACCCAGGCTCAGGTAAAGATCGGCCAGGTGGCCATAAGCCACTGCGTCAGTGGCATCCAGGGCCACAGCCCGCTCCATCGCGGTCAACCCCTCCTCAGGACGCCCGTGGGCCGCCAGCGCCAGCCCCAGCGCCATGTGATAGGTGGCCACGTTCGGGGCTAGTTCCAGCGCCTGCCGGTAGCCCGCCTCCCCCCAAAGATAGCGCCCCGGATCCACCTCACCCCAACGAGTATACAGCTCCCCCTGTGCTGCCCAGATTCGGGGATCATCGGGGCTGAGGGCGTGGGCGGCCGTTACTTCGGCCTCAGCGGCCGCAAAGCTCCCAGCTTGTACAAGGACCCAGGCCAGGCCCAAGCGGTACTCCGGCTCCAGTGGCCACAGGTACACGGCTTGTCTCCCTGTCGCCAGTCGTTCTTCCAGCGGGCGTGCGTCTTGCTGGGATTTCCAGTAGGCGACGTCGGCCGCCAGTGGCCGCACGCAAAGCAGACCGACGAGGCTCAACACGGCTAGGGTGGGGCCGGCGTACAGAAGCAGCAGGACCAGCTTGGGCGAGGCGGCCTTCTCTCGAGCCGAAGGGGACAGGCCACGTCCCAGGGCTGCGCTCAGCGCCAGCGTCAGCCACAAGACCGTGGCGCTTGTGGTCAGGTCGAAACCAAACTGCAGGTCGGCCACGTGCCCAGCGATTGCTGCCACGAGCGCCACCCACGCTAATTGTGCCCAGCGATCAGAGCTAGACCGTAGCCCGCTCCAAGTCAGCCGTCCGAAGCCCACGAGAAGCGCACCGAAGGCGACCACGCCCACCAGCCCCGCACTCATGCCCAGGTCCATCCACAGGTTATGAGCCCGGTCCACGGCGACACGTCGCCCCTGGCAGTAGACCAGCTGCGGCGGAAAAACCCGGGCGAAAACCGTCCGCATCGTCTCCAGGCCATACCCGAGCCAAGGTCGGGCCACGATCAGCGGGATCGTGGCTCGCCAAGTAGTAAGCCGGGCGGCTGTGGAGCCTTCGTCCGTGCGACCCAGCGTCGACACTCGATCGAGCCCAGGGAGACTTGCCAATGCGGCCAGGGGTCCGTCGGCCCAGTTGAGCAGTACCACGAGGCCCACCACCAAGGTCGCCCCTGCCAGCACGGCCAGCGCGAAGCGGTGGTCGTGGGTCACGGTCGCCCAGACAACCCCGAAGACCACTGTTCCCACGCCCAGCCCCACCCACGCCCCCCGGGCCTGGGTGAGGGCCAAGCAGAGCAGTTGGCCCACCAAGAGCGGCACATACAGCCAGTGGCGGCGAGCCAGCATCGCCCGCCCTGCCGTGAGCGGCACTATCAGCACCAGATAGGAACCTAGGAAGTTGGCTCGGCCCACGGTGGAGAGCACTGGGGAGGCTGCATCCGTGCGCCATCCCAGCGGGTCGAGCCCAGCCGCCTGCAGAAGGCCGTAGATCACGATGGGGGCGCTGCCCCAGACCAGGGCCATCCACAGCCGCTCCACCTGGGCGCGGCTCCGCAAGCCTGTGGCCGTGAGTAGAAAGAGGATCACGTAGGCCCAGAGGGAGAGCAGCCCCTGCTGCCGCTCATAGGAGCCCCAGAGGCCAATGCGAGGATTGACGGAGAGAACGGTAGCCAGGGTCAGTGCCAGGCCAAGAGCCGCTGCTGCCGTGAGTAAGGGACTGGCAAGCCACCATCGTGGTGCTCGGCGGGCGCCATCCCACCTTTCGATGGTACCCACCAGTGCCGCCACGCCCATGAGCAGAATTAATGCCCGCAGCACCGCCGCCTTGGGCAGTTCGAAGGCGCTGCCGCCCCAGGGGTTGAAGATCAGCGGCACAGCCACGGCTGCCGTCAACCAGCCCACCTCAACCGCGTGACTGCACCAATCGGGAGGCGCCAACGCCCTCTGTCCGGACATCGTGGTTCCCCTACCACCCCAATGTGCGTTGAGCGACAGCAGCGGGCCATCAGGACTCATAGCCCAGCAGACAGATTATATGTCAATGAAGGGTGCCACGTCTAGCGATGCTGCATTGACCGCGCGCGAATGCAGGTCACACGGCAACACCAGCCAGCCCCTTCGGCACTCAACAGCCTGTGGATTGCCGCTTCCTTGCCTATACAGACCTCCCGCCAGGTCAAAGTAGCAAGGCTTTCTGTCGTTCCTCTGACGTCATGGGGTCGACTCCCTCACGCCGAGCCCGCGCGACGCAGTGATTGCAGCTCGCTCCTAAAGCGCCGTGCCTCCTATTGCAGTATGACCAGCACCAGGATGACGCCGGTGGCCGCGTCGAGTGGTTCCAGCGCCTTGCCAAGAACCACCGGTCCCACAGGTGGGCGGGATCCCCGTGGCCTGGGGCGATCCTCTGCAACCTAGACAAAGGCGATGGGGGTGACGGCTACGGCCAGGGCGAAAAGGGCACCCACTCATTCCTCGGTTACCCGCCTGTCGAGGCAGGAGTGTTCCGTCGACGCCAGCAGGAAATGGAGGACCATCAGAATGAAGAGGGGTGAGTCCTTGGTTCTTGAAACTCGTTCAACCGATCCGTCCCGTAATCAGGCCCCTAGCGGGACAACAAGAACCTCTGGATTCGGTGGTTGTAGGTGTCGGCCACGTACACTGATATCCGCTGATCGAACGCGATGCCGACGGGTTTGCTGAACTGACCATCGAGCGAGCCCTTCTCACCCCAGAGGGTCACCACCCTACCATACTGGTCGTAGACGTATACCTGACCCATCTCGGGATCGGTCAGGAATAGCAGACCACTCATCCCCCACTCGATGTGCGGACTGTCAACGGTGTTAGCCCGGGAGATGCTCCACTGCCTGAGATACCGACCGTCTCTGTCCAAGACCTGTATCCTGTGATTATCGGCATCGACCACGTACAGGTTGCCTTCGCCATCAACGGCCACATCGGTCGGCTGGTTCAACTCGCCGTCGCCGGAGCCAAACGACCCATACCGAGCCACCAGCTCGCCTTGAGGCGATACCTTCAGCACCACGCTGCCCCCGGTGTTGGCGATGTACACACACCCCTCCTGGTCCACATCCAGACCTCGTGGGTCGAAGAGCCCCCAACCTGCCCCCCATTCACTCCGGAGTTCCCCTTTAGAAGAGAAGATGAACAGTCTATCACGCCCAGGGTCAACGACATACACCTCTCCGTCGCGATCCAAGGCCAAGTCGAAGGGCTCGGCTAGCACGTCCTGACCCCATTCCCCCACAAACTCTCCAGCCGCGTCGAAGACCTGCACCCGACCATTGCCGGTGTCAGCCACGTGCACCACACCTTGCAGGCTGACCGCCACTCCTCGAGGCTCATCAAACCTGCCCGGCGCATCGCCTTGTCCGCCCCAGCTGGTGACGAAGGCCACCTCGCCAATACCCTCCACTGCTGATGGGAGTGTTGGAAGGGCGACAGTGACAGGCGTAGGCAAAGGCGGAGGGATCGTCAACTCCGCATCTGGAGGGAACAGCTGCTCCACTGGAACCTGGGCGTTTAGATTGCCGGGAGGCCTCCAGTACAACTCGATCTTGCGCCCACCTCCGTCCTGAAAGTACAGCAGGCGCACGTCGTGGAAACCCTCCTCCAGTTGGATGGTGCCTTCTTTGTACACATCTCCGTGATGACCGCCGTTGTCCACTACCAGTCGCCCATCCAGATACAGGTAAGAACCGTCATCCGAGAGGGTGCCGAATATGTAAGGGCCGCTGGCGGGAATGTATATCTTGCCCAGCCACTCGATGCTGTACGACGACGACAATAGGACATCGTTGGGCGCGATGAAGGGATCGAGTTGCACCATCACCGGCTCTCCGTTCCACGTAGTGCCAGGCCTATATAGACCTAGCAAGCCGTGGCCGTACAACTCCGGCACGTACAGGCCGTCGCTCAGAATGACCTCCTCCGTCCAGGGCCTGACCCAGCTCACACGAAGCTGCCCACCCGTATCCTCTTGCACCGCCTCGAGCTGGATGGCGTGAAACCCAGCCGGAAGTTGCAGGCTCTCCTGCCCACGGCCGCCATCCACCTCTAGCTCCAGTTGCTCTCCCAGTCGAAGGGTTGCCGAGCCGGTCGCTTCCAGAATAAGCGTATAGGACCCATAGGCCGGCACGTAAAGGGAGCCTTGCCAGCGCGCAGAGAAGGGAGGCGGCAGGGGAGGTTCATCCCAAGAGAAATCCAATACCTTATCCACCCTCTCGATCGCCGCCGGCTCCCGAAACTTCCGCCCGTGATGGTAGGCCACGCGCAACCCCTGAGTGGCCGTCACCTGCTCCTGCTCCACCTTGTAGATATAGAACATGGTGCGACCGTATCGATCCAGGTGTTCCACGTACTCCCCGTCGGGATACAGGCTCTGTAGGCGCGGAATGAGGGAGGAATGGCTCAACTCCAGCAGGTAGATGACATCCTCTTCCACCTGCTGTCGCAAGGGTAGGTGCGCATTCAGGTCCAGAGCGGTGAAGGGCACACCATAAGGGATGAGTTTGAGGTCGGAATGGCTGGTCAGAGCCTGCGAGACGAGCATGAGATTGTCGCGACCGTGGGCCTTGACATACTTGCCGACCTCTGTCTGGATCGGGTCGAAGTCATAGTAGACCGACTCGTTCGACGCCTGTCGGTGGAAATAGATGTCGAAGTTCGCCGCGAGGCTGACCGCGAGGATGATGGCGACGGCGAACCACAAATAGCGTCGCTTCCCCCCTTTCAACAGAGAGGCGTATGTTGCCCACGCGCGATCCCAGAAGGCTGTCATCAAGAGAAAGACCGCCGGTACATTACCGAGAGTGCGGAGGGAGTGGGGGTTGGAATCGGCCAACGAGAGGATTCCAGGCAGGAGTCCTAGAAAGAGCCACGCAAGCAGCAGGAAGTAACGATGGTGCCGCCACCGCAGCAGGCTGTACCCCAGCCCCAGACCGAAGAAGATGGCCGACAAGCCATCCAGCATCGGTTCATTTGGCAGGTTGTGGCGCGCGCGGGGGTCTCCCTCGCGGTTGTACATCAGCAAGCTCTTGCGGACGTTCTCCAGCAGCGGTCGGTAGCTTCTCTCTCGCTCAATGTCCTGCTGGACAGACGCTGCCTCGGCTCGACGAATGAAAATGTGAGGCCTCTGCACAGCGTAGAGAGCCAAGGGCGAGAGGGTCATGAACGTGGCCAGGGCGAAGATGACCAGGCCTCTGGACTGCATGCGGATCAGCCCCCTCTTGGAGAATAGTAAGTGGAGCAGAAACAGGCCAATGACCAACGGGAAGATGCGATAGCCGATGTACGTATGGAAGCCCAGGCCGAAGCTCAACCCTGCGAAAACGTAATTTGACCTTCGGCCGTTGCAGAGCCCTCGCCACAGCAAATAGATCACCGCAGCCTCAAAAAGGGGTACCAACATGTTGTCCACGAATGCAATCCGACTGAAGTTCACGTGCCAGCGAGAGACGGCCAGAAGGAAAGTACCCACTTGCGCTGCAGGCAGGCTGAACATCTCCCGAGCTAGGAAGTAGAAGACCAGCACGGTCAGCACGCCAACCAGCACGTCGAACGCCCTAAGAACGGAAGGTTCGACACCGAAGATTCTCAGGGCCAGCCCCAGCAATTGAAAAGGCATGGTAGCGTTGCCATGCCTGTTTTCGGTGAAGGGGGTGTAGGGCGCTTGCAGGAAACGCAGCCCCCACATCCCGTTGTCGGCCTCATCCAGGTAGATGCCGGAGGGCATGGTATCCAGACGATAGGTGCGCATGAAAAGGGCGACCAGCAAGATCAGCGCGAGGATCAGAGCTTCTCGCCGCTCCGGGCGCCACTTCGGCCTGGCAGAGCCATGCCAGAAGCCAGCGACGAACATGCTCAGGCCCAGCACCCATAGGACCAGTGCACGATTGCTGGCCTTGCTCAGGAGAAGGTCCAACAGGCAGAGCACCACGAAGAGCATCCCTAGGCCGATCAGGAGGAAGTTAAGCCTGCCCAGTCTTCTTTGACCCTTGAGGGCTCGCGGTTCGTCGTCCCGTCGTGGTGGGATCACCAGGAGGCAGAGGGTGCCCAGGCCGAAGAGAATGATCCCATCTATGGCCGGACCCTCACGGGAGAAATAGAGCTGGCCCACAAACGCGAGACACAAGGCCGACGCAATCGCAACTGGAGCTTTTATGTTCACCTTAGCCGATGAGGATTCAAAGAAGGTAGAGGGCTATGGACGTCTGAACCAACACATCGGGCACACGAATCACGCGTGCCACTGTGGCCCACACTATGTTCCTGGGCCAAGGGGTGGAACCGCCACAGGTCTATGCCCACGCTCCCGGCCAGCACCGAGAACCCAGCGTACACGGCCGCCTTGGCCTCAGCCGCCAACCTATCCGGCAGCTCATCAAGGCCGCGCATCTCAGTGAGCATCAGGTAGCGTCTGCCTGCCTGCGGTGCTGTGTACAGCTTCTGTCTCACGCGGAACGGGCGTTAATCTACGTTCAACAGTGGCGTAAGGCGTGGGCGCCCACGGCATGCGTCACGCGGACTCTAATCACTTGGCACCGCCACCATTGTACTGGAAGCCCGGGTAGCGCAGTTATGAAGTATCGTTATTTGTCCTCCTTGAGGGGTTGGCGAATCTCGAGTGCAATATGACTTGAGCCAATACCCTTCTCCCTCTGCATGCGCGCAGAATTGCACTTCTGGACGTTTCGAGTCAAAGTGGGCGTACTTACGGCCAGGAGCAGGCCTACGAGTTGCTGTCTGATCTCAAACGCCTGTGAATCTGCGTCCTGCTTCTCCCCGCTCTCGATGTAACTCGTGCCCCACTCAATCGCTTCATGAACTGTGTATCCAGCAATCCATCCTGCCAATGCAGATCCCCTAGCGCCCTCTGGATACGTGAATGTCCATACTGTTGACCAGCGATCCTAGCCGTGCTATGCCTTCCTCGATCTCGTCCACCGAAAGCGCACAGAAGGGAAGGCGCAAGAACAAATCGCCATCGCCCTCTGGGAAGAAACCCTTGCCATCGCTCAGTAGCACTCCCATATCGCGTGCCTTGGCCCTCAATGCAGACATATTCACCGGGGGTGCCAGGTACACGCCTATGAAGAACCCCCCTTCGGGCCTGGTCCATTGCGCCTCGGCCAGATACTCTTCCAAGGCCGATGACAGACCCTCAAGTCTGGGCTGATAGATATCCCTCAGCCGGTCGATGTTCGGTCCTAGCCATCCTCTCCGGCAGTACTCATACACTATGCCTTGACCAATCATGTTGGGACTTACGTAGGTGTCCTCCGCCATCCTAGCCAACTGCTGAACGAGCGGTTCCGGTGCTATCAGATAGCCAACCCGGATTCCGGGGCTGAGGACCTTGCTGAACGACGAAAGATGGAGCACCTTTTCCGAACCGAGGGAGAATACCGTAGGGAGTTCCTCCCCTGCATACCTCAGCTCGCGGTAGGGGTTATCCTCCAGAACCCAGAAGTCGTACCGCTCAGCCAAGTCAACCAGCCTCTCCCTCTTGGCTAACGATGTAGTGACCCCAGTCGGGTTCTGGAAATCAGGGATGATATAGAAGAACTTTGGCTTCTGCTTCTTGGTCAAACTCTCGAGAGTGCCCACATCAAAGCCATCAGGTTCAAGCGGTACGCCAACAACGCGTGCCCCTGCCCGCCGAAAGATGGTGATGGCCCGATCGTAGGAAGGACTCTCTACAAGGACGACGTCTCCAGGTGAGGTGAGTAGCCGAGTCAAGAACTCTTCAATCTGCAAGGAGCCATTGCTGACCAGGACGGCCTCAGGGGCCACACCGTACCTCTGGGCCAGCCATTCCCTGAGAGGCAAAAGGCCTGCTGCCGGATGGTATTGAAGCACAACCGAACCCTCCCGCTCAAGGATGGCTATTGCACACTCCTGGATCTGCCCCGTTGGAAAGGCCTCCGGTGGCGGCACACCTCGCGTGAAACTGATGGTCTGAATCTCTCTATCTCCGCTCACGTCAACCACCCCAATGGGTTAGATCACTAACCTTGAGTCTTGCCCTCTCAGACCTCGATCTGTATCCCAAGGCCCTTTTCTACCGCCTTCCGATAAGCCAGCAAGGCTATGGCCGTGTCCTGCACACCTACACCGGTCAGATCACATATGGTGATCTCTTCAACGTATCTCCGGCCTGGCATCCGGCCGGAGGTCAGCTCTCCCAGTTCGATGATCTCCTCATCCCGGGGGATAGTGCCTTCCTCCAGTCCGTGATGCAACTCGCCCAGGCGGAGACACTGGGATTTCAGGTCGCAGACTAGAAGATCGGCATGTCGCAGCACATCAGCGTATAGCTCCTGCTTTTCCTCAGCATCAGAACCCATGGCTGTGATATGTAGCCCGGGATGTAACCATTCGGGCTTCAGATAGGGATCTGGCGATGGCGTGGCTGTTACCACGATATCGCTACCTCTTACAAGGCTTTCTGCATCCTCCGCCTTCACGATCTCAGCGCCAAGCATCGGCGCCATGGCTGAAGCGTACTGCTCAACCTCGTCGGGGACTATGCCGTAGACCATAAGCCTTTGAAAGTCGCGCACTAGCTTCAGGGCCACCATCTGGTAACGAGCCTGTGTACCGGTACCCACGACTCCAGCTGTGTCGATACTCTCTCGCGCCAGATACTTGGCTGCGATTGCTCCCGCTGCGCCAGTCCGTACGTTGGTCAGGTAGCCGTTATCCAATAGGACCGCCTCAGGGACCCCGGTCTTGGAGCTAACAATCACCATCAAACCACCGCCGCTAGGCAAACCCAAGCGATAGTTCTCGAAGAACCCTGAGGCTATCTTGATGGCAAAGGTATCCCGTCCTCGGATGTAGGCGGTCTTGACATCCACCTCCCCTTTATTCTCCGGGATATCGACCCGCATTATGGGTGGTATGGTGGCCTCGCCACTGGCCAAGCGAGTGAAGGCATCCTCGACAACCGCAATCGCCTCCTGATCCATCTCTACGCATTGCCTAATCTCAGCCTCTGTCAATATGGTTACCTGCATCTTACCTCCCTCACAATGTTCAGGCGCGCTCTTGATGAACTGCTACTCCAACTAGGATGCCAAATACAAATCAACCACCACAGTATCTGCTGTCTATCGAGGGTTCGCCTCCCTTCCAGTGCGATTCCTAACTATCTGGAAGAGCATGGGGAGATCTACATTGCTACCACTAACAACCACTACGACGTTGCGTCCAACCTCTCCCACCCTCCCACACAGAAGAGCTGCTATGCCTACAGCCCCAGCCCCCTCGACCAATAGATGATGCCTCTCCAAAGCAAAGGCCATAGCCTTAGCTATCTCCTCTTCCGAGACCAGAATCATATCGTCGACATACGCTTGAACCATGCGGAAGGTGTAGCGGTTGTCCAGACCGATACCACCTGCCAGGGCGTCGGCAATGGAATCCTCCTCCTCCATCTCTATGGGTTTGCCGGCCCTCAGACTGTGGTACATCACGGGTGCGCGCGCCATTGAAACACCGATCACCCTGATCTCAGGATCCGCAGATTTCAAGGCCAGTGCGATACCCGATATCAGCCCACCTCCTGAAAGGGGCACGACTACCGTATCGACCTCGGGGAGATCCTCCAACAACTCCAAGCCGATGGTGCCCTGCCCGGCGATGATGAAGGGATCATCGAAAGCATTGATCATGGTCAATCCCCGCTCTTCCTGCATCCGGAAAGCCTGCTCCATGGCTTCGTCTTGACTTTCGCCACAAACCACGACCTCAGCGCCGAGGCCTTTGACAGCATCCACCCTGTAGCTTGGAACCCGCTTCGAGACGCAGACCACGGCATTGACGTCCAGTTGCTTCGCCACGTATGCTACCGCCCGACCGTGATTGCCGGTGGAGAAAGAGATGACGCCTCGTCCCTTCTCACCCGCTGTGAGGCTGAGCAACTTGTTGGCTGCGCCCCGAATCTTGAAAGACCCCGTCTCCTGGAGGCTTTCAAGCTTCAGATGGGCGGATGCGCCGACGTGCTCCGATAGCAAGGGCGACGCGATCAAAGGAGTCCTTCTAGCTACGGGGGCGATCCTACGCCTAGCCACATAGATATCGCGCGCTGTCACATCGTAGGTGAACATCAATGTCTACTCCCCTGAGCAACGCTACTTGATATGGAGGGAGGCTTTGTCCAGGGTAGTACGCATCTCCCCGAAGACATCGCGGTACGGGGCTATGCCCGCGTGTGCGTTGTTGAGAGCGCTGATGACATGGGTGCTCCGTTGATCCGAGATATCGCGATACACTACTGCAATACCCGGATGCTCTAAGAGTTCCCGATCCCCCGAGCCCCGGTCCCGCAGTACCTGTCTGGTGGCAGGCATTCCCCGCCCAAGGCATTCACTATGAGCCATCTCGTTGACTTGGGATCAAGCCCTGTCCAGGCAGGGATAGATTCACTGCGGCTTGTGTCCAGAAAGGACCGGCAACTGCTATGTGAGATTCCTAAGGTTCAGATACTTGACAAGACTCAGAACATCTCCCAAGGGATCCTCTGTCCCCGGAGATTTCGTGGTATAGCGCTCTAACTGCACGCGCTGCATCAACAGCGGCAATGACGTAGGTGCTGCGCTGGTCTGAGAGCTCGTGATACATGACTTCGATACCCTGACGCCCCAAGAGTTCCTGATCCTCGGAGCTTCGCTCTTGCAAGGCCTCACTTTCACCAATCAGGGAGATCCAGCATCGATCGTTGAGGATCTGCCTACCGGCCGCTCCGACCTCATCGACAGCCGACCTCAGTTCGCCGGACTTCTCAGAGGGGGCACCCAAGACGAGCGCCCCAGTATCCCGATCAATGAGGCTCATAATACCTCGACGTCGTTCCCAAACCTCTCTGACTGTCGGACCCGCAACATCCTCGCTGACAACGACTGTTTCCAACGGGGCGAACGACGCAATGCCTACAATTGCATACTCGTCTTGGATGTCAGCAACCATGGTGCCGGGCGCCGTGGAAAAAGTGGAGCGCACGATGATAGGGACACCACCCTCCTGACCAGTGCGCACGGCACGGTGGTGAAGCACCCCGGCTCCGTAGCGGGCCATCTCGTGCATCTTGTCGTAGCTGACCCGGCCCAGTAGACGGGCGTCCGGCACCATCCGAGGATCAGCACAAGACACCCCCTCGACGTCGGTGTAGACCTCCACCTTGCTAGCGTTCAGCGCCACGGCCAGAGCCACAGCGGAAGTGTCGCTGCCCCCTCGGCCAAGCGTAGTATGATCGCGGGTGTCGCGAATAACGCCCTGGCATCCAGTGATGACCGGCACTTCGCCACGCTCCAAATGCGCCTGCACCCGCGCGGTGTCGATTTCTACGATCTCCGCCTCACCATGGCTATCATCGGTGTAAATCCGCGCCTGCGCGCCTGTAAGCCCCACGGCGGGGATGCCCTCTCGCTTCAGGATGTGAGCCATCACCGTTGCCGAGATGACCTCGCCGCATATGAAGATCATGTCATAGTCGCGACCGTCGACCGGGCCGCCATTGTCCCTCAACAGGTCCAGCAGGGTGTCAGTGGCATAAGGGTCACCCCGTCGGCCCATGGCTGAGACGACGACGGCTACTTGATAGCCTTCGCCCCGTGCCCGTTGCACGTGCTCCACCACTTGCATCCGGCACTCCGCCGTGGACACGGAAGTCCCGCCGAATTTCTGGACCAGGATCGGTTCCCCTATCATGGTACCTTTACCAGATCATCAACCACCATCTGTTCAGCAATCTGAACCGTATTGAGAGCAGCACCCTTGCGAATATTGTCCGCCACAATCCACAGGTTCAGGCCGTTCTCTACCGTGAAATCCTCACGGATGCGCCCCACAAAGACATCATCGGTGTAGGCAGCATCCACAGGCATAGGGTATCTCAACTCGGCTGGGTCGTCTATCACTCTAACCCCCGGCGCACTCCGCAGCAGATCCCGCGCTTCATCCGCCGACAGTTTTTGCTCCGTCTCGATGTTGACGGCCTCGGAATGGCCGAAGAACACGGGCACACGCACACAGGTGGCCGTTACCTTGATGGAGTCATCTCCCATGATCTTTTGAGTCTCCTTGACCATCTTCGACTCCTCTTTGGTGTAGTCGCCTTCCTGAAACACATCGATCTGAGGGATGACGTTGAAAGCTATTTGATGAGAGAACGCCTGAGGGTTGGCCGGGTTACCTTCCAAGAGATCTCGGGTTTGCTGCCCCAGTTCCTCAAATGCAAGCCTGCCCGCCCCCGATGCTGCCTGATAGGTTGAGACCACCACCCGTTTGATGCGCGCTCGATCGTGTAACGGCTTCAACGCCACCACCATCTGGATAGTGGAGCAATTCGGGTTGGCGATGATCCCTTTGTGCCATTGCAGGTCGTGGGGATTCACCTCTGGCACGACCAGAGGACACTCGGGATTCATGCGCCAAGCGGAACTGTTGTCCACAACCACGGCTCCCTTCTCCACCGCCAACGGCGCTAGCTCCAGGCTAGCCGCCGCGCCCGCGGAGAAGATGGCGATCTCGACCCCAGCGAAGTTCTCCGCGGTGGCCGCCAACGTACGGACCTTGCGCCCCGTGAAGTCGACCTCAGTGCCTTCAAGATCCGCGAGGTCAAGAGGCCTCAGCTCGGCGACAGGGAAATCGCGCATTTCCAGGGTCTTTATCATCTGGGTGCCAACCATGCCCAAAGCACCCACAACAGCCACGTTCCATTTCCTATCACTCATAGGACTTCCTCCCACGCGCGTCGAATCTAGCGGACTTGACCGCCTCAGCTAGCGTCGTGTCCTTCACAGTGATCTATCCAAGTCTCGCACTGAGTCCGCAAATATCTCTATACCTCTCTTCGCCAGGTTCTCCGTAATGACAAGGGGGGGCAGGAATCGTGCGACGTTGGAATAGTGTCCTCCGACTTCGATCAAGAGGCCTCGGCGGTGGCACAAGGTCCGCACTTCAGTGGCCAGTTCCGGAGATGGTTCCTTCGTCGCTTTGTCCTTGACGAATTCCACTCCCAGCATAAGCCCTTTGCCGCGGGCTTCCCCCACGATCCTTGAGTCTTTCTCCACCTCCTTGAGCATAGATAGCATTGACTGACCCAGTGTTAGGGCGTGATCGGCGAGCTTATTCTTGACCATGAAATCCAGGCCTGCGGCTCCGGCTGCATAGGCGAGGACGTGGCCCCGAAAGGTGCCGATGTGCTTACCCCTGGGAAAAGTATTGAGCTCTTCCTTGTACGCGATGGCGGAAATTGGGAGCCCCACACCACCAAGTGACTTGCTCATGGTCATGATATCGGGGATGGTGTCGGTATGATCGCAAGCGAACATCTTGCCAGTGCGGCAGAAACCCGCCTGGATCTCGTCGTCAATCATCAGAACCCCGTGTTTGTCGCAAATCTCTCGGATATTGGGCATGAATTGCTCCGGCGGAGCAATCGAGCCGCCCTCTCCCTGTACCGATTCAACCACCACCGCGGCCGGTTTCCCTACACCAGAATGAGGGTCTTCGAGTATGTAGTCGAGATATTTGGCACAATCAAGATCACAACTCTCTGGATTCTTGCCGAGCGCACATCGGTAGCAATAGGCGTAAGGGACGAAATGGACCTCGGGTAGTAGCGGAAGGAAGTCCTCCTTGAAGTAGAGGCCGCTGCTAAGCGAAAGAGCGCCTGCCGTCATCCCGTGGAAGGAACCCTGAAAGGCGATCAGCGGATATCGTCCCGTGTTGCGCTTAGCCAGTTTCACCGCCGATTCTACCGCATCTGAGCCGGTGGGTCCTCCGAAAAAGACGCGGCTCAGACTCTTGGGGAGAACCCCGAGGAGAGTCTCCACTAGAGCCCTGCGGCTAGGATGGGGAAAATCGAGCGCGTGAGTCAGCTCCCCGAGTTGCTTCTCGATCGCCTCTATTACGTCTGGGTTGGAGTGACCCACGGACATCACCCCAGCTCCAGCGAAGAAATCGATGTATATGTTACCATCCACATCTTCTACAGTAGCCCCCTTGGCCCTGCGGAACGCCATTGGCATCCCCCTCGGGTAGCTGACCGCAGAGCTTTCATGGGATGATTGGTAGTCCAGATAATCCTTCGATCGCGGACCCGGAGGGGTGACTTTGATCAAAGGTGCATCTGCGAACGACAATTCCTCGAAATCGATTGCCACGTCACTCTCCTTTCTCAAGATCCTCATGCGACGTTTGGCCGTAGCCTATTGAAGTACGACACCAAGAGGAAGCATCGCCCATTTGCTCGTTCAGGGTGCAATATAACCCTTCGAGCTCCCGTGCACAGAACAACGTAGACCTTCGCGCTTCGCTAAGGACTCCAGCCACCAGTTGACAGTGTGACAGTATATGCCGGGAAGTATGCCAGGGATTCAAGGCTAGGCGTCCAGTATGCACAAAGACCGGCTCAAGAAAGGGACCAATGGCCCTCCAAACGACCGTGTGATGAAGTTTGGAACCCGGCCCCTTGCCAGGTTGCACGCTCTGAACTACTAAGAATTGGTGGCATACGGTTATAAGGACCATCGCTAGTATACTGCACATGTACGAATGTGTCAAGTTCTAGTGGCAAGCATGGCTTTTCGCCGTGTTGTTGGCACTCGACGGTGGAGGGCATTCGCTTGACGAGTCAGATTCCACGTTGCTCGCCAAACTCCAAGAAGAGAGCCAGAATCCCATCACGCAGCTAAGCCCAGAGCTGCCCCCCTAGGGCGCTGTTTGACAGAACCCGTGCCGATACGTACGGAGAACTTCGCATCGTAGCCAGCACGCCAACGGTATGAGCCAACAAGCCGCCATACGCTTGCTAGTCTATACGATACAGCGCACGGGCGTTGCCTGCTAAGATCAGGCCAGCTGCCTGTTCCGCTTCATGCGAGAAGAGGCAGCCGTTCTGTATCAACTGATCTAGTGCCCTGCCAAGCGCCGATTTGCCAAGCTTGGCCCCTAGGTCGTCCACAACCCGGTACGCCACCGGGAACTCAAACGTGCTGGCATTAGCTACGTCACCTGGAATACAAGGGACGTGAGCATTCAAGAGTAGGATGCCTATGGTGGTGCCGTAGGATACGCGATGAGGGTTAGGGTCGATGTGATAGACCGGCATTGCAGTACCCTTTGCTGTACAACCTGCAATCCGTGTCAGTCCAGTTGATCAGGTCACTTAGAATTGCGTTAGGGATCAATCGGAAAGCGGGATGAATCTGTTGGGTTCATGCCTCAGCGTAAACTACGAGCCGCTATGCTGATCAAGCACTGCAAACTCTCGATCATCCACAGGATGCAATCTGCAGCGCTCGCACGGCCTGCTCCCTGCAAGGAAGCTCCGGAGGCACTTCACTCTCCCTGCCCTCACCGTGGCAAAAGCTCCTTTCTGTGGCCAGAACTTGACATTTGGGTGGTCTTCTGGTAAAATAGTGATGGTTTTTCAGATGAATTGCCACTAATCAGCATCTACCGCTGATTTCACCGGGGGGCCTAGTGGCTGGGCTTCGTATCGATTTGGCGGGTTTGACCTTGGGTACAAGAAGGCAGGGTGAGATACGCCTCGCCCACACCCCCCATTTCGATATCGACGAGGAGGCTTTGCCCGTAGGGGTGGCGCTCTTGGCCCAGAGTGTACTCAGGTATCTGACCTCGGCTGTCGCTTGACTAGCTTGAAGCCTTTGATTGTGGTGCATTCAGATGGTTGAAGGTGCTGGGTGTGAACTTGCAGACTTGTAGTTACGAAGGGGGAGATATGCTTGACGAGCTAGACTTCGGCCTAATCGCCCAACTGCAGGAAAACGCCCGTAAGCCCGTGACGCAGCTAGCCAAAGAACTGAAGCGGCCTACGGCTACCGTTCGAGAGAGGCTAAGTCGCCTCGAAGATTCGGGCGTTATCCAAGGGTACACCGCAGTCATTGATACAGCCAAGATCGGCTTCCTAATCAAAGCCCTAGTGAACGTTTCCACATCAGGGCAGGCCGTTGACCCGGATGAATTTCTCCACGGCCTAGGGCAGATACCGGAGGTAGCTAGCGCCGATCTCTTGACAGGAGACTTTGAGGCTGTCGTGACCGTCCATGTGCGAGACATCGAGCATCTGTCCCGAATACTCTACAAAGACTTGCGTGAGGTTCCTGAGGTTACAGGGACAACCACGTCCATTGTGCTTCTCGCCCGCCAGTGGAAATTTCCACGCTGAATGGACCCACGGGCTGCTTGCCCCGCACGGCCGTCGGGCGCCCAGGAGAGCCATCTTTGGCTGTCGCTTCCCCGCGGAGCGGGGGGCACTTGTACGTTCCACACCAAGCGGGGGCCTGGAAACCACCTCGGTACACCGGGAGGCATCTGGGGTGTGGACTGCTGAGCGCCTTTTCCCGGTTTAGCCAGCCAGAAGTCCTCAGTGGCCCCTTAGGAGCACCACTTCTGGGAGTCTGCTCGATGGAATTATGAAGACACATGATTCTTTGGCCTTGACTTGTTTGGAGAATTGGCGTATAATATATCCAAATGTAATCTACAGTCTGATCTGCACTTGCGCAAACTCCAAGAATTTCGGCTCTGATGCTATCTCCAACCAAGAGGAGATCCTTTGCCCAGGACGAATTCCAGCAACGAGGACGGAATCGGGCGCCGAATACGCGAGGCCAGAAAGTCGATGGGCTTGCGGCAGGCTGACGTGTCTGACATGACCGGGCTGCCCGCAAGTCACCTCTCGGATATTGAGCGTCAGGTCCTCACCCCCACCATTCCCACGCTACGCAATATCGCCCAAGCCCTCAACCGACCGCTCGAGTACTTCCTGCAGCGTGATCCGAGCGGTCCGCGCTCCATGGGCATGGTGATCCGGGCAACCTCCATAGCTGGGCAGGCCGCAGCACGATTTGCACAACTCGTCGAAGAGAAAACCGACGGCGAGGTCAGGCTCCGCATCTATCAACGCGCGGCACTGGGCACCGCCCACGAGCAGCTCCAAGGTCTGGCAGAAGGCGCAATCCATCTGTACCTTGACGAGCCGTTGAGCTTCGAACCCTACGCAGAGCTGTGCGGTCCCGTGTTCTTGCCGTATTTCTTTCGCGATAGAGAACACCATCATCGCTTCCTTCGCAGCAGCATCTTTGAGGAACACGTTTACCAGAAGCTTCTCGACAACGGCGTCAGGGTTCTCAATCCGGCCTCCAACTGGGAGTGTGGCTCCTTTGAACTGCTATTCTCTACTGAACCGATTTTCTTGCCTGCTGACCTCGTCGGCCGGAGGATCCGCACGTACGCATCAGAGGCAGCGATTTCCTTGCGCCGTGCCCTCGGAGCTGAACCAGTGCTGGTTGAGTGGCAACACATCTATGAGGCCTTCGAAGGGGGCATCATTGACACGCTCCTGGTGCCCGCTGCCTATTTTGAGTCCGTGGAGATGCACAAGTTGGCTAAACAAGCGACATTCCTCAGCTACGGCTACACGCTGAACATCATGGTAGCCATCAGTGAGCGCGCTTACCGCACCTTGTCGCCCAGTGTGCAACACGTGCTGACCGAAGCCATCGACGAGACTGGCGCATACTGCACCCGGCTAGCCAACACACAGACGCTGATTCACCTGCACAATCTATCGGAGGAATACGGAGTTCCTGTTATCCATCCGCCCCAAGGCGCTTGGCGCGCCAGTTTTGAAGCAGCTATTCGCCAAACATGCGATGAAGGACTGCTCGCGCGCGAGATGTACGAGGAGTTACAGAGCTTATAGCCGTGCCAGATGTCCAAATGTCCAAGAGGGCAAACTTTGGAGAAAGGAGGTGCCTATGCAGGATTGATGAGGGTAGATCGCTCTAACATCGCCTAGGATTTGCCCTCAAAACTGGCCGACTTGGCCGAGACACTTTGTTCAGGCAATGACTCTAAGCAAAGGAGGACAAGAATGTCAAGAACATCAATTCTTCTATCGGTTGTCAGCTTGGTGATTGTTCTCACCATGCTTGTGGTCGGCTGCGGGACCCCGGCGCCCCCGGCGCCAGAGCCCACGCCTACATCACCTGAGGCGGCTGAGCCCACTGCCCCGCCGCCGCCAGAGGAAGCGGAGCCGATTATCATCGGCGGGGTGTTCAACCAGACCGGCTGGATGGCAACCTACGATGACCCGCCGCGCCACGGAGCGCGCGCCGCGGTGGCGAAGGTCAATGATGCAGGCGGTATCCTGGGGCGACCGGTCGAGTTAGTCGAGATCGATGGCAAGACAGATCCCGCGGTCGTGGCCAACGCTGCAATCCAGATGTTGGAGCAAGGCGCGGATTTCATCATGGCTCCATGTGATTTCGACATCGGTGCGCCTGCCTGCATTGAGGCCCAGAAGCAGGGCGTGGCTTGTATGTCCACCTGTGCTTCTTCACCTCTCTTCAACGAGACAGTCATCGGCGACCTGGCATTCACCTTCTCCGAGGGTAGCCATGGCATAGGGGCGGTCACCGCGCAGATGGCCTGGGAGTTCGGTTGGAGGAAAGCCTACGTAATCACCGATGTAGGATGGGAGTACACCCGTTCACTCGGTGATGGCTTCAAGTGGTCATGGGAGAAACTGGGTGGGGAGATCGTCGGCGAGGATACCTACCAGCCCGGTGACGAGGACTTCTCTGCCCAGATAGCTCGCGTGAAGGCGCTGGACGAGCCGCCCGATGTGATCATGGATGCCTGCGTGATGCCAGAGGGACCCACCCTGATCCGGCAATTCCGGTTAGCGGGAATCGACACGCCCATCATCGCCGATGACGGCATAGATGATCCCGAGATCATCCCCGCCATCGGACCGGAGAACGTCTCCAACATCTGGTATACTACCCACGCTTGGTACACGGAGGATGCCGGTCCCGGCTATGCTGAGTACATCAGGTACCACGAGGAGGAGTGGGGCTTCCCGCCAAATACTGGTCTGGCTGCAACGGGCTGGGACGTGGTCATGTTGTTCGCCCAGGCGGCGGAGCGGGCAGGGACGACTGAGGGGAGTGCGGTCGCCCAGGAATATGAGCAGATGACCAAGGAGCCGTGTCTGGGCGGTTACGTTACCTGGACGGCCGACAATCACGTGCCCGAGAAGCCCATGGTCGCCATTGAGGTCGAGGGCGAGGAGTTCACGTTCATAGGGTGGATCGAGCCTCCCTTCATGCCGCCTCGGGACATGTTTACCAAGTAGCTGCACGTGATCCTCGTGGGGTGCCCTCGCACCCCACGAGGATCGCCTCTTGACATCGACCGAGACCCTGGCGTGGGCTTGATGCACATGCCAGGCGATTTTTTGAATGAGGCGGGCGAGCTTCACCTCCACGGAAAGGTGATCGGGCTGAGTGGCGAGGGAGTTGTAGGTATGATGTCCTCTATAGAAGGCAATTCTGATCTAAGCAAGCTCATCGTCCAGAGAGTCACGAAAGACTTCGCTGGGCTTCGGGCGGTAGATGACGTTAGCCTTGAAGTCAGACAGGGGGAAGTCCTGGGCCTCATAGGCCCCAATGGGTCAGGCAAGACCACGCTGCTCAATGTGATCAGCGGTCTGTTGCCGGTGTCTGGAGGCCATGTCTTAGTGGGCGAGATTGATATCACCGGATGGGCGCCCCATCGCATCGCCGGCAAGCGTATTGGACGAACCTTTCAGACGGTACACCTCTTTGGTGCCCTCACCGTTCTTGAGAATATCGAGGTCGCTGCGGTGGGCGTCGGAATGTCACGCAGACGAGCGGGGGAGCGGGCTCAGTCGCTCCTTGAGGAGTTTGATATGGAGAGAACGGCAGCCCTACCGGCCGGCACCCTTGCTTTCGGACAGCAGCGGCGGGTAGAGGTTGCGAGGGCTCTGGCAATGCAGCCTCACTTCATGCTGCTGGACGAGCCTGCGGCGGGGTTGAACGAGCGTGAATGCGACGAGATGCTGGGGTTGCTGGCTTCCGTACGGGAGAAGATTGGATGCGGAGTATTGGTCGTTGACCACGACATGCGACTCATCATGCGTCTGTGCGATCGTATCCACGTGCTTAACTATGGCCGGACGATCGCTGAAGGGACATGCGAGGAGGTTAGTCAGAACCCTGAGGTGATCGAGGCCTATTTGGGATCTGCCGAGGAGGAGGGTGAAGTTGTTAGTGCTTGAGGACGTGAACGCGAGCTATGGCTCGGTTGTAGCGCTGTGGGGCGTTTCAATCAGGGTTGAGGAGGGCGAGATGGTGGGGCTCATCGGTGCGAATGGGGCTGGGAAGACGACTGTGCTTTCCACCATCGCCGGCGTCCTTAGACCCGCACGGGGCACCATCACCTTCGGGGGTGAGTCTATCGTCGGCGAGTCGCCAGAGGACATCGTGCGCAAAGGCATCGCCCTGGTACCGGAAGGGCGACGGATCTTCCCGGGTCTGACCGTGGAGGAGAATCTGCGCCTGGGCGCAGCTACCCGTTCCGACCGGCTCGGTATCCAGCAGGGCATAGATGAAATGTACCAGCGTTTCCCTATCCTCGGTGAGCGACTTCATTCATCGGGCGGGACGCTGTCCGGCGGTGAGCAGCAGCAGTTGGCTATCGCCCGGGCGCTCATGTGCCGCCCGAAGCTCCTGATGTTGGACGAACCATCTCTTGGCCTCGCCCCTAAGTTGGTAGGAGACGTCTTCGACCTGGTGGCGGAGCTACAAGATACGGGCGTGACTATTCTGCTTGTCGAGCAGAACGTGGCCAAGACGCTGCAGATCGTTGACCGAGCGTATCTAATGAGGACAGGCCGGATTGTAGCCGAAGGGCCGGCATACGAGCTGCGGGAAGCCGTGGATATCAAGAGTGCCTACCTGGGAGCAGAGTAGTGGGGTAAGAAAGGGGGTGTGGTTGTGGAGTGGGCAGACTTCGCTGAGCTCCTTATCGCCGCCGTGAGTCTGGGGAGCATCTATGCACTGATGGCTCTCGGCCTGGTGCTCGTGTTTGGGATATTGCGGCTCATCAACTTCGCCTACGGGGAGTTCATCATGATCGGCGGCTATGCTATGTGGTGGCTCCAAAGGCTGGAGTTCGGAATACCATGGGGCTTCGTAGCATTATTTGCGGTCGTGGTTGCTATCGTTACCGCCTTGGCTTTGGAGCGTGTAGCCTTCCGGCAGGTCCGGGCAAGCCACGGTCCCCCCATCAACCTCCTACTCACCTCTTTTGCTTGCAGCGCAGTTCTTCAGAGCTTGGTTATGGTTCTAATCTCCCCGCGATCCAAGGGCATACTCTACCCTCCCCTCGTGAGTGCTGATCTCACTCTGGGCCCGCTTCGGATCGCGGCTTTCGACATCATGGCTATCATAGTTGGCGGCATATCACTCGTCGGGCTGACCATCCTCCTCCGGAAGACCTTCCTCGGCATTTGCCTTCGGGCTGCCGCCGATGACTTCACCATGACTCGCCTACTGGGTGTCCAGGCTGATAGGGTGATAGCTGCTGCCTTTGCCATAAGTGGCGCCTTGGCTGGCATCTCCTCGGTGCTCTACTTCGCTCGGATCGGCCTAGTGAAACCTGATATAGGGTTGGGGCCAGTTATCATCGCCTTCTTTGCAACGGTCGTGGGGGGGATAGAGAGCCTCGCTGGGGCGGTGGTTGGGGGATTCCTCTTGGGGTTCCTCACCGTTGGATTGCAGGTAGTCCTGCCAACATCCCTGCTTGCGTACCGCGATGCTTTTACTTTTCTGATTGTGATCATCGTTCTGCTCGTCCGGCCCCAGGGACTGGTGCCCGGGCGTCACATTCGGGAGGTTCGATGAATTCAAGAGTTGCTCAACTGCTGGGAAGGCTACCCTGGGCGGAGAATGCGCTGATGCTCATTGTACCGCTCTTGGCAGTCGCTGTAGCGATCGATCTCTATGATAATCTGATGTTGAAACGGATCCTCATCGGCATGTTCATCAATTTGGTGCTTGTAGTAGGACTTCAGTTGTTCACTGGCAACTCCGGCTTGGTATCCTTTGGGCACATCAGCTTCATGGCGATAGGCGCTTACGCCTCCGTGCTGCTAATCATGTCCCCGGCAAAGAAGGTTTATACCTTGCCCGATCTGACGGGTCCCCTGTCTCAAATCGAGATGCCCTTCATCCCTGGCATTCTGCTAGCGGCCGCGTTCACAGCCGTCATTGCGGCCTTTATCGGCTGGCCGCTTATGCGCCTGTCCGGCTCCGCGGCCACGATGGCGACCTTCGCTTTGCTTATTATCACCCACGTCATTCTCATCAACGCAGCGACGTATACGCGCGGGACTCGTACGATGTACGGCCTCGAGAACTACACCACGCTTTGGATGAGTGCCTTTTGGGCCGTCCTCATCATCATCACTGGTTTCGTATTCAGGGAATCGAGAGTGGGGTTGATGCTTCGGGCTTCTCGTGAGCAGCAGGAAGCCGCCTCTGTGATGGGTGTGAACATAGTCATCGTGCGTTGGGTGGCCTGGGTCGTCAGTGCCTTCATCTGTGCATTGGGTGGGGCTTTGTGGGCACACTTCATGATGGTCATCTCGCCTTACACTATGTATATGCATACGACGTTCCTGACGGTGGCGATGCTCATCGTGGGCGGCACTGGTAGCGTTTCTGGGGCGGTAGCAGGCACCATTGCGATTACCGGGCTCTTCGAAGCACTACGCGCCATGGAGATCCGGATCTCCGCGTTCAGAATAGCGGGGCAGACAGCTGCTGGCTTTACCGAGGTCTGGCTCGGCGTAGCCATGATCTTGCTCGTGGTGCTGAGACCGATGGGACTCACGATGGGGCAGGAGATCCGCTTACCAGCCCGGTTGAGAGGAAGGCTTGAGGCGAGAACTCCCAAGTCAGAGGGATAGGGAAGGAGAGTGAGCGTCATGGCAGAGTCCACAATTGAGGAGTTCTATGATTTCGACAACAAGCTCATCGCGGACGCCCTCAAGCTGCGTTTCTATCCCTTCGCTGCTGAAAGCGGCGAGGCGTGCCGGCTGCGTGACGTCGAGGGTAAGGAGTATCTTGACTTCACGGCGGGGTGGGCTCTGGCCAATACGGGCTATAGCCATCCCCATGTAAAGCAGGCGGTGATTGAGCAACTCAACCGCACGACCTTTGCCAGTCTCATTTCCGGCATGCATGAGCCAGCCCTGCGACTTGCTGAGAAGCTGATTGAGCTTGTACCCGGTGACTTTCGCAAGAAAGTCTGGTTTGGCTTGTGTGGTTCTGACGCGAGCGAAACCGTGGGGCGGCTGCTTCCCCTGGCAACCGGCAAACGCCGCATGGTCTCCTTCATCGGCGGCTATCACGGTTCAACGGCTGCCTCGATGACTATGTCCGCCCACGCCGCCCAGACGCAATTCATCGGAGGCGGTCACGTGGTAAAGGTGCCGTATGCCAATCCATACCGCTGCCCCTTCGGCGATGACGTCGGCGACTGTGCCGAAGTGGCCATTCGCTTCCTCGAAGACTACATCTTCAAGACGATATGTCCACCCGACGACGTGGCTGCGGTCATCGTCGAGGCCGTGCAAAGTGATGGTGGTGATGTCGTGCCGCCCCGCAACTTCCTGCCGATGCTGGAGGATGTGTGCCGCCGTCACGACATCTACTTAGTCGTGGACGATGTGAAGATCGGCATGGGGCGCACAGGCGAGATGTTCTCCTTCCAACACGGCAACGTTACTCCCGACGCAGTGATTCTCGGCAAGTCGCTGGGCGGCGGTCTGCCTTTGAGTGCTGTGGTCGCCCGCCAGGAGATTCTCGACGTAGGCCCCGCTCTGGCGCTCTTCACGGCCAGTGGGAATGCTCTGAGTTGTACAGCGGCGCTGGCCACCATTGAGGCCATCGAACAAGATGGCCTGGTGGAAAACGCACGCCAGGTAGGCGCCTATCTGCACAATAAGCTGCGGGCCCTGCAGGACAAACACCGGCTCGTCGGCGACGTGCGGGGCCTGGGCATGATCCAAGGGGTGGAACTGGTCAAGGACCGGGACACCAAGGAGCCCGCTTCCACGGAAGCGGCCAAGGTCGTCTACAGGGCCTTTGAACTGGGCTTGTTGGTCTTCTATGTGGGCATGTTCTCCAATGTCCTGGAGATCACGCCTCCCCTCATCTTGACCGAGGCTGAAGCCGATGAAGGGGTTGCCATGCTGGATCAGGCTTTGTCGGACGTCGAAGCAGGCAAGGTCAGCGATGAAGCAATCGCGCGCTATGCCGGATGGTAGCCGCCATGTCCGAGCCAATTGTGCGCTTTTTGGAAAAGAAGCTTGACGCCTATGTGGATGATCTCCGAACCTTGGTGAGCATTGATTCCGGCAGCCTGGACAAGGCTGGGGTCGATGCCGTCAACGACTGGCTTCAGGAGCGCCTGACAAAGCTGGGCTTCATCGTCGAACGGCATCCCCAGGCCGAATTCGGCGATGATCTCCTGGCAACGCTGCACGGCAGGGGCCGCGATCGCATCCTCTTGCTGGGCCACGCCGATACGGTTTTTCCCACCGGGACGGCGGCGCAACGTCCGATGACGATCCAAGGCGACAGGATCCTTGGTCCGGGCACTTGCGACATGAAAGCGGGTCTGCTCGCCGGGCTCTATGCAGTTGAGGCGCTGCAGGAGGTCGGCTTCCACGACTACGAGACTATCGCTTATCTGTGTGTCTCCGACGAAGAGTGTAGCCAGCGCAGTTCCATCCCCTTGGTTCGCTCAGAGAGTCGCAAAGCCGATGCCGTTCTCACCCTGGAGGCCGCTCGTGACAACGGCGACATCGTCACCGCCCGCAAGGCCATCCGCTGCTACACGGTGGAAGCCTTCGGTCACAGCGCTCATGCCGGCGTGGAGCCCGAAAGGGGACGGAGCGCGATTCTGGCGCTAGCTCATCACATTCTGGCGCTCGACAGGCTTAACGGCCTACGACCCGGCGCCACCCTCAACACAGGCCGTGTCGAAGGAGGCTCAGGGCCTAATGTCGTACCCGATTACGCCAAGATTCGGCTAGACCTGCGGGCCTTCACAGACGATGACATCCAAGCCCTCGACGATGCCGTACACGCGCAACTCAATAAACCTACGGTGCCTGGCGTGAAGGTCGTCAGCACATTGGAGCAAGGCTCCGTCGTTCCGGCGATGAAGCGGACGCCCGCCATAGCGGAAATGGAGAAGCTAGCACAGGAAGCTGCGCGGGAGCTGGGTTTTGAGGTTAAGGGTGCCAGCACAGGCGGCGGCTCTGATGCCAACTATGCGGCAGCCCAAGGTGCACCCGTCCTGGATGGTCTCGGTCCCGTAGGCGGGCTGGATCACGGTCCAGACGAGTATGTCCAGTTGAGTAGCATTGTGCCGCGTACTGCGCTGCTGGCCAGACTGATGATGGCTATTGTACAAAGAGGAAAGGAGCGATAATGGCGGACGCACATGAGGTGTTAGGCCGTCTCGACAGCGATGGTATCGAACATCTGTGGGTGATCTTCCACGATTACAGCGGGAGGTCGTGCACCAAGACGGTCCCCAAAGACAAGTTCGCAGACATCTTCAAGAACGGGGTGGTTTTCGCGCGAGCCGACCTAGACTTCAACCTAGAAGACCATATGGCGCCTGGCTCCATGTTCACCGCCGACACGGGCGACTTCCTCGCCGTCCCGGACCCAAACAGCTATGCCGTGATCCCCTATCGGGAGAGGACTGCCCTGATGTATGCGTTCATGCGAGACGACGATGGCGCACCCTGGGAAGCTTGCCCACGCACACAGTTGGAGCGTATGGTGGAGGTGTACGCCACGAAAGGGCTCAGCGTACGGGCAGCGTTTGAGTCAGAGTTCATCCTCTTTGAACCTACTGACGATGGTGAGTACCGTCCTGCCGCGACGGATGGCATGTTCACCGTCGCCGGGCTGGACCGTCATTACTCGTTGTGCAAGCTCATCATCGAAAGCCTGCACGGGATGAGCGTTTCCGTGGAGCAACTCGGCAAGGAGTACGGCCCAGGGCAATACGAAGCCACGACCCACTATGATGAACCGACGAAGGCGGCTGACGACTTCTGCACCTTCAAGGAAGTGGTCCGAGCTCTGGCACGCGACGGGGGGTGGGTGGCTAGCTTCATGCCCAAGCCCTACGTCGATATGCCCGGCAGCGGCCTTCACGTGCATCTGAGCGTGTGGGACGCAGAAGGCAGGCGCGAATTGAGCATGGGCGAGGGTGAAGAGGACCCACTATCGCCACTGGGACGGAACTTCCTCGGTGGGCTGCTGGCTCACGCGGCAGCACTGACGGCGATAGGCGCACCGCTGGTGAACTCGTACAAACGACTCCTTCCCGGCACCTGGGCTCCAGCGCACATCTGCTGGGGCATTGGCAATCGGGCGGCGCTCGTGCGCATACCCAGCATGTCGCGCCGGCGGCACATGGAGTTCCGCTCTGCTGACTGCGCGTGTAACCCCTTCATCTTCCTGACCGCGCTCATGGCCGCTGGCTTAGACGGCATCCGTAGTCAGATCGAGCCGCCGCCACCCGTTGACTATGACGTCGGCACCATCACCACCAGAGAAGAGGCCGAGGCGCGAGCCATAGAATTCCTCCCACGCTCGCTGCCCGAGGCCTTGCAAGCGCTTGAGGCAGACGAGGTTGTGGCAAGAGCCTTAGGGTCTATGGTTCTCTCCGAGTTTCTCAAGGTGAAGCGGTCTGAGCTGGCAGCCTACAATCTGCACGTCCACCCCTGGGAACGCAAGATGTATCTGGAGGCCATTTGATGATTGACACATCGGCACTGCCGGTGGTTGATGTACATTGTCATCCCTTCGTGAAGCAGGGCGAGCTGGCTGCCGAAGAGTTCACCAATCTTGTGTCGTTTCCCGGTGGCTCGGTAGAGTATATGGCCGAGGGCAGCGTCGCTGCGGGTGACGACTTGATCTACGAGATACAGAGAGTCAGGCAAGACGTCGTTTACTTTCGGTACCTGGTGCGTCGACTGGCTGAGTTCTTCGACTGCAAGCCAGACCTGGACTCCGTCGTCGAGGCACGGAACAGAGCAATACAGGACTACGCAGGCTACATCAAGCATCTTTTCGAAGAATGCAACCTCACGGCGCTGGTGACCGACTTTGGATACCCAACACCCCAGCTGGAGAGGGCGGAATTCATTCAGGACATGCCCGTTGAGGTCATGCCCATCTATCGTATCGAACCGCTCATTGCCGAGCTACTCAAAGAAGACCTCGCGTGGGCTGACTTCCAGCAGCGCTACGATGGTGCGCTTGCGCAGGCCATCGAGCACGACGGGTACGGTGGGCTCAAGTCAATCATCGCCTACCGCACCGGGCTGGATGTTTCGCCGCTGAGCCGCACGCCGGACCAGGGCCTGCAAGCGCTAGACGCGATCCAAAGGGGCATTGGCGGTCAGGCGATGAAGAAGCTACGGGATCATCTACTTTGCAGGGCGCTGGAACTCTGCATCCAGTATGACGTACCGATGCAGATTCACACAGGCATAGGTGACTACGAAGTGAACCTCACGATGTGCCGCCCGGCTCTCCTTATGGAGCTACTGCGTTTCCCCACTTTCCGAGCCTGCAAGGTGTTGTTAGTTCACAGCGGGTATCCCTACAGTTCCGAAGCGGGTTATATGGCCAACGTGCTGCCCAGAGTGTACTGTGACGTGTCTGAAGGAATTCCTTTCGCTGGGGGCGGGGCCCGCCGCATCTATAGCGAGGTGTTGGAGATGGCTCCTGTCTCCAAGGTGATGTACGGCTCCGATGGGTTCAACCTGCCGGAAGTCAACTACGTAGCTGCCAAACTGGGCAAGATGGCTCTAGCACGAGCTCTCGGGGATTTGGTAGACGCCGACCTCCTGTCGGAAGACGAAGCCCAAGGCGCCGCAGGGCTCATCCTGGCAGGGAATGCGCGCCGCGCCTACGCTCTGGATTGACGTTTGACTCCGCTCCCTGTAGAGCCACGTCCGTGTGCTGAGTCGCGGCTCTTCGGCGGTATCCCGCAAAAGCTACACTTGAGAGAATGTGTGGGAAGGGGGCGCCACGACAAGGCAGGCGGATGTCGGGCTCCACGGTGAACGTCATCGCTCGTTGCAAGGTCACTTCATTCTCCTCCACCACGTATGCTGGCTCGTGTATCTCCAGCCGCAGTCCATGACACCTGCGATGCATCACATACTCGCCGTAGCTCGCCATCTCGGCCACCTGTCAGGCGGTGTGTCCGCTTTTTGGCGCCTTGATCCCGGGCTTGATGCAACTATGAAGAATGATAATCTGTAGCAACTTGGGGTGCACCCTCCCCCTGGCTATCCCCCGACTCGCCTCGCCTACACGCATCCAAATCCCCTGACATCGTAGGCGCTATGCGGGCAATCGGACTGCACACTGCTCGCATCATCTCCTATACGAGGTCGCTGGGAAGTGTAGCTTCTCGAAATCCGCACCACTTTTCGCCAAAGTCCTTGCCAGTTTCCTGTCACTCGCTTCTTCCAAGTCTGCAGTACTCTTCGTGGCAGAAGAAAAGGCTCTCCCAGCATAGGAGAGCCCAATAATCGAGGATATGGGACAAGACCAGTGATTGCCTACTACATACTACACTGTAGGGCGGGTGGGATTCGAACCCACACCCGGGTTACCCCGGAACGGATTTTAAGTCATCAGCAGTATCCGAATCCGCACCACACAATATGTGGTGTCCTCTCTGATAGGTCTATCCATATCTAGTAGGTCTGCCCCCATCTCAGGCCTGGCTTTTTACCAAGTCCGCAGCACTTTGGTCCGCAGCCTCCACAAGTGTGGACATGCTGCTCGCTCCACAGAGGAGGTACTCCCCTGCTGCCAGATCAACACGACTGGGGGAAGAACTCAAATCGCGGAGGGGAGGAGAAAGGCGAGAGAGTGCCAGAGCTAGGACCATCGCACTCTCAGATCTGAAGAGACATCCCACCGCTGTTGGGTTCCCCCAAGACCATTCTTGAACTACGCATCCACCAATCCACTGTAGAAAGGTAGATCCGCTAGCCCCTTCCGGATATGTCAATGGCCATCGTGTTGGCGAGTGAGCCTATCCGAGCTATCCCTTCTCGGATCTCCTCGACCGAAAGTGCACAGAAGGGCAATCGCAAGAACAAATGGCCGTCGCTCTCTGGGAAGAAACCCCTCCCGTCGCTCAGTACCACTCCCATATCGCGTGCCCTGATCCTCAATAGAGAGGTATCCATCTCGGGCGGCAAGTACACTCCTATGAAGAACCCCCCTTCAGGTTTGGTCCATCGGGCCTCTGCCAGGTACTCTTCCAAGGCCGATGCGAGGCCTTCGAGTCTGGGCCGATAGACCTCCCTCAGCCGATCGATGTTGGGCCCTAGCCATCCTCTCCGGCAATACTCATAGGCGACCCCCTGACCAATCATATTGGGGCTCACATAGGTGTCCTCTGCTATCTTGGCTAACTGTTGAACGAGTGGCTCCGGTCCCATCAGATAGCCAACCCGCATTCCGGGACTGAGGACCTTGCTAAACGACGAAAGATAGAGCACCTTTTCCGAATGCAAGGAGAAAACGGTAGGAAGTTCCCCACCGAAGTATCTTAGATCGCGATAGGGGTTATCCTCCAAAACCCAAAAGTCGTATCGCTCAGCCAACTCAACCAGTCTCTCCCTTTTGGCCAACGATGTAGTGACTCCAGTCGGGTTCTGGAAATCAGGAATGATATAGAAAAACTTGGGCTTCTCCCTTTTGGCTAGATTCTCAAGAGCGCCCACATCAAAGCCATCAGATTCAAGCGGTACGCCAAGAACCCGCGCACCTGCCCGCCGAAAGATGGTGATAGCCCGATCGTAGGAGGGTCTCTCTACAAGGACGACGTCTCCAGGTGAGGTGAGTAGCTGAGTCAAGAACTCTTCAATCTGCAAGGAGCCATTGCTGACCAGGACGGCCTCAGGGGCCGCATCGTGCCTCTGGGCCAGCCATTCTCTGAGAGGATAGAAGCCTGCTGCCGGATGGTATTGAAGCACAACCGAACCCTCCCGCTCAAGGATGGCCATTGCGCACCTCTGGAGTTGCCGCGTTGGAAAGGCCTCCGGTGGCGGCACACCTCGCGTGAAACTGATGGTCTGAATCCCCCTACCTCTGCTCACTTCAACCACCCTAATGTACTAGATGACTAACCTCGGGCCTCGCCCTCTGAGAACTCGATCTGTATCCCAAGCCCCTTCTCTACCGCCTTCCGATAAGCCAGCAAGGCTATCACCGTGTCCTGCACACCCACACCAGTAAGATCGCATATGGTGATCTGTTCACCGTGTGTCCGACCCTGCTTCCGACCGGAGGTCAGCTCTCCGAGTTCGATAATCTCGTCATCTTGGTAGATAGTGCCCTCCTCAAGTCCGTGATGCAACTCACCCAGGCGGAAACACTGCGACTTCAGGTCGCAGCTCAGAAGATCCGCACGTGTCAGTGTATCAGCGCACAACTCCTGCTTCTCCTCAGCATCAGAGCCCATAGCTGTGATATGTAGACCGGGGTGTAGCCATTCGGCCCTTAGATAGGGATCTCGGGATGGCGTGGCTGTTACCACGACATCGCTACCCCTTACAACGGTTTCTGCATCCTTTGCTTTCACAATGTCAACGCCCAGCATCGGCCCCATCTCTGAAGCGTACTGCTCAACCTCGTCGGAAACTATGCCGTACACCATGAGCTTCTGAAAGTCACGTACCAGCTTCAAGCCCACCATCTGGTACCGAGCCTGGGTACCGGACCCGATAACCCCGGCTGTGTCGATCTTCTCGCGGGCCAGATATCTGGCCGCCACCGCTCCAGCTGCGCCGGTACGCACATTGGTCAGGTAGCCGTTATCCAACAGGACCGCCTCAGGGACTCCCGTCTTGGAGCTAACCAGCACCATCATACCACTGCCGCTAGGCAGACCTAGTAGATAGTTTTCGAAGAACCCCGAGGCTATCTTGATGGCAAAGCTATCCCGCCCTCGGAGATAGGCGGTCTTGACATCCACCTCCCCCCTATTCTCCGGGATATCCACCCGCATGATAGGCGGTATGGTGGCCTGGCCATTAGCCAGGCGAGTGAAGCCATCCCCGACAACCGCAATCGCCTCCTGATCCATATCCACGCACTGCCTGATCTCACCCTCTGTCAATATGGTAACCAGCATTGTGCTCAGCAAACGGGCTATCTCAAGGCGTCAAAGAGGTCCGTTTCCATCTGTTCTGGCCACCCGACTTTTGATCGTCCGAGTGTATATGTTTCCTGCCGGAACCAAGGTTGCTCCAACACCTCCTCAGCGGACTCGGCGAAGGGTATGTCATAGCCTATTTGAGAGACGTGACACTGAAGGCCTCGAAGTTTGGCTGCAACGTAGTCAGTCACATCAATGACTGTCGTGATCTCATCGTTGGGCCGCCCAACTATGTTGAAGGGAACACCGTCCATCATCACTGCGGGTCGTTCCCCGCTTTCGGACAGGGCATTGATCCGCTCGTCAGAGAGCACGCGGAAATAGAGCTTACTCACCTGATGTAGCTCACAGGAGTCGTCCAGTTGATCGGGGAAGCAAGCTGGATCTGCGGCCAGCTCGTAGGCGATGGTGGCCCAGCGATGCACCGCGATGTGGTCGTAGTGACCGTAGATGCCGTCCGGTCCGAAGGTGATGAGCACCTGCGGCTTCAACTCGCGGATCACGCGCACCAGCTTCGCCACCGCCTGTCCCTGATGAATGATCGGCAGCAAACCGTCGGGGGAGTCCAGGAATCTAGGAGAGTGAATGCCATAGATCTCACAAGCGCATCGGAGTTCCTCCTCGCGTACGTGAGGCAGGTTGGCTGGCGTGGTCAGGTCAGGAACGACGACCTCTCCCGCCTCACCGCGGGTAGCGGTCACCAGGTATACGTCGCACCCTTCGGCTGCGTATTTGGCTAACGTGCCACCGGTGCCGAAGGCTTCATCGTCAGGGTGGGCAAAGAAAGCCATCAATGCAAAGTTGCTCGATTTCACTCCAGACGCTCCACTGTCGCAGCGTACTTCTCGTGGATCAACCGCCTGTCGAACTCCCAGAAATCCTGGACCATCTCTTCCTGCTCCTGCCTGCTGAAGTACTCCATGCAGGGCACGAAGAAGCGTTTGTCCTCCTTCTCGATGTGCGCCGGATAGAATCCCACCAGATCTTGCAGAGAAGCAACGACGGTGGCCAGTGCCTGAGCGTCGCCTAACACGTAACGTTCCTTCGCACTAGACAATTGGCCCGTGATCGCTCTACCGTAGACGTGCTCCTCCATCAATTCGTCCATTGTCTTCCGGTGCTCATCAGACAGCCTCTTCTTGGCCAACTCGCGGAAGAGGATATCCTCCTCCTTGCCGTGATGACATCTGTCGGCGTAGGTTCTGACGAAGTCCACGGCGACATCAACGAAACCCGGATCGAATTCCTCTCCGTCGTTGAGTCGGCGCAGCTCTCTCTCCATCAGAGCAACCATACGCTCTATCAGCCTGTGTTCTTTCATCAGCGGACCAATGGGCATCATTTGGTGACACCTTTGATTTCACAAGAAAGCAATCGCATACATCTGCTGGAACCTGTCGAGTGCGGGAAACCAGCCGCAGGCCACCGCCCGCGTCTCCACGCATTGTCACCGCTCACTTGGTAGCCGGCATGGCCCAAGACCCATGTCCAAACAACCAGGACGGCGTGCCGCTTCCACTCAGCGCTGGCACTGGCCCGGGCTGGAGCGAGGCATTCTAGTCTGTGCCCTCCTCACCGCCGGTAGCGGCCCGCCGCTCGCCCAACTGCTTGTCCAGCATGAGCAACCCCATGGGCTGGTCCCCTACCATCTTCAACTGGTCCACGACCTGCCCAGCGCTGTCCTCCTCTTCGACCTGCTCTGTGATGAACCACTGCAGCTCCATCTGGGTTGCGTAGTCATTCTCGTTGAGCGCCAGTTCGTAGAGCTGGTTGATCATCCCCGTCACCTTCTGCTCGTGCTCCAGAACCTGCTCAAACATCTCGAGCGGCGACTTCCACACCGGGGGAGGCATCTCAATGGCCTTGAGTACGACGCGGCCACCGCGCTCGTTCACGTGGTCGAAGAATCTCATAGCGTGGCCCAGTTCCTCTTGCGCCTGGAGCCGCATCCATATGGCGAAGCCTGGCAAGCTTTCCGCCTCGCAGTAGGCCGCCATCGATAGGTAGAGATAGGCGGAGTAGAATTCCTTATTGATCTGCTCGTTGAGGGCATCCTCAAGCTTCTTGCTTAACACCGGCGCCCGTCTCCCTTCTCTTGTAGTGCCTTCTCGCCCGTACTATAGCACATTCACACAGCCTTCACAACGGATTGCGTCCCCTCCACCATACTCAGCCGCCACCACTCCGCCGCAACCGTTCAGCAGAACGCTTCCCTCTCCCGTGGCTGTGTCCGCTATCGCCCGTTGGGACGCTGGTCTCGACCTAGTCTAGGGTCCCGTCCTTGACCGTGCTCTCTTTGTTTGCCGCAGCCCTCCTTCGCTCCAGTCTCTCATCGAGTCTCAGTATGCTTTCGGCCGCCAGAATCAAACCCACAAGCGCTGCCGTGACGGTGCCCAGCAGGTACATCCCAGCTCCAATCGCCAGTCCCATCGATCCAACGGCCCAGAGCCCAGCCGCGGTAGTCAAGCCCTCAATCTTCGCGCCTTCCTTCTTGAGGATCATCCCCGCGCCGAGGAACCCTATGCCTGTCACCACTCCCGCGGCCACCCTCGCTGTATCGCCCCCGGGGAAAGCCCTGCCAGAGATCAAAGCAAAGGCGGCAGCCCCCAGGGCGACGAGGGCATGGGTGCGCTCGCCGGCAGCCTGGCCCCTGAACTCCCTCTCCAGCCCAATGAGGAAGCCAAAGAATGCGGCCAAGATCAGGCGGCTCACCAGCTCCCACTCTGACACAGGATCCATCCTGTCCTCCTTCTTCAGCGTACCCTGGATCCAGAATAGCACCACACCCTAGCCAACACGGTACTTCCGGCATCAGGCAGGCGCCGCCCTGGGCGAGACTGGCCTGCTCCACAGGTGCCGATATTCACGTCTTCGCCTCCCGACGAACGAGGCCCGTGGCTCCATCCATCATTCTTCATTGTAGCATCGGCAGCGCAGAGTTGGCAATACGGAAGAGACCGAATGGAGCCGGCCAACAATCGCGAGCGCCTCATATGCAAGGTCACTGGCGACACTGTGCAACTGGCAGTGCAAGAGGTAGAGGTTGAGGGTACCGGATAAGGTGCAGTGTGAGATACGAAGAGACCAAAGTGCCTCGAGGTTTGCGGAGCCTGCTAGCCGAACCTTCCCGTTATGTAGTCGTCCGTTCGAGGGTCCTTTGGCCTGGTGAAGATCTGCTCGGCAACACCGTATTCCACCAACTCCCCCATGAGAAGGAAAGCGGCCTTGTCCCCGATTCGGGAGGCCTGCTGCACATTGTGAGGTACGATAACAATGGAGTGGCTCTCCTTGAGAGCGAGCAAGGCTTTCTCCACCTTCAGGGTAGAGATGGGATCAAGGCCGGAACAGGGCTCGTCGAGCAAGATCACCTCTGGCTCCAACGCTAACACCCTCGCCAGACACAACCTCTGCTGCTGACCTCCTGAGAGGGCCGTGGCCGACTCCGACAAGCGATCTTTCACCTCATCCCACAACGCCGCCGCCCTCAGAGATCTCTCCACCAGTTCGTCCAGTTCGCCTTTGCTTCTTCCGCGCCCTAAGAGAGGCCCATAAGTGACATTCTCCTGGATCGACAAAGGCAGCGGCACTGGTACGGCAAAGACGATGCCCACCCTTGTGCGCAACTGAATCACACTCACGTCTGGATCGTGGATGTTCTTGCCGTCCAGCAACACCTCACCTTCCAGACGTCCCTCCTCGGCGAGATCGCTGAGGCGGTTGAGGATGCGGAGCAAGGTGCTCTTCCCCGACATTGCTGGCCCAAAGATTGCCAGGATCTCATTGGCGTAGATCCGCAGGTTGATTTGCCTCACGGCTGGCTGATCCCCATAGTAGAAGCTCACGTCGTGCAGGACGAGTTTCGCTTTCCCGGGTGTGGCCGTGTTGTTCATCACCATTGGCGACGACGGCGATAGTACCGCCGGATGAGTGTAGCAAGCAGGTTCATGGTCAGCACGAAGACCATCAGCACGAGCGCCGTGCCGTACTGAATCCTGATCGGCATGCCCGGCACCTGCGTCGAGATCACGAAGAGATGGTAGGGCAACGCCATCGTTTGATCGAAGACTGAGTGAGGAAGTCGGGGGAGGAAGAAAGCGGCCACGGTGAAGAGGATAGGAGCGGTCTCACCAGCCGCCCGCTCCAGGCCCAGGATGATCCCGGTCATGATTCCCGGAAGGGCCTGAGGCAGGATCACCTTGCGTATCCCCTGCCACGTCGTGCCGCCCAATGATGCGTTGACAACCCGAAAGCTCTGTGGTACGGCCACCAGGGCCTGCTCGGTAGTAGTGATGATCACCGGCAGCGTCATGATACCCAACGTCAAGGACCCGGCCAAGATGGACATGCCGAACCTCAGGAAGATTACGAACAGTCCCAGACCAAAGAGACCATAGACCACAGAGGGCACTCCAGCCAGGTTGATGATGGCGAGACGTATGGTCCGCGTGAACCAGTTGTCGGCTGCATACTCGGCAAGATAGATCGCCGCACCCACCCCCAGAGGTATGGAGGTCACCGCAGTACCGATGGTCAGCCACACAGTGCCAACCAGTGCGGGATAGATGCCCCCCTCGCGCATGCCATTGCGTGGCGCGGCGGAGATGAACTCCCAGCTGAGGGCTCCAATGCCCTGAGCGACTATATACCCGATGACCAGCACCAGAGGTATGCCCACACTGATGGCTGCGGTCGTGATGATGGCGAAGGCGATCTTCTGCATCGTGTAGCGAGGTATCTTCATGCCAAGAACCTCCCTCCACCACCCCGCTCTCTGCGGAATATGGTCATTGCCGCAGCCAGATTGATCGCGAAGGTGACGATGAACAAAGCGAGGCCGACAACGAAGAGCACGTGATAATGAGTACTGCCTCGGGCCACCTCTCCCATCTCGGCGGCGATGGTGGCTGTCATCGTGCGCACCGGCCGGAGGAGAGCGTCAAGGCCCAGGGGCATCCTGGCCGCGTTGCCCGCGACCATCATTACGGTCATCGTTTCACCGATGGCTCGGCCCACGCCGAGCATGACAGCGGTGATGATGCCCGGGCGGGCTGCCGGCAGCACCACGCGCCAAATCGTCTGCCATTCGGTCGCGCTCAGGGCGTAGGCCGCGTTGCGGTAGGACTGGGGTACCGCATCGAGGGCGTCCTCGGCGATACTGATGATGGTGGGTAGCGCCATGTACGCGAGGAGAAAGACCCCTGTCAGCGCTGTAAGTCCGGTGGGTGCTCCCGTGAATTCACGCACCAGGGGGGAGACGATTTGAAGGCCAATGAAGCCTACCACAACCGAGGGTATCCCAGCGATGATCTCTATCACGGGCTTGAGGATCTCCCGCACCCACTCAGGCGCTATCTCGCCGATGAAGACGGCTGTCGCGACGCCCAGGGGAAGGGAGATGGCAATGGCACCCGCTGTTACCAGAAGCGAGCCCAGGATCAAGGGCGCCAGGCCGTAAATGTCGAAGGTGGGGTACCATCTCTGCCCCATCAGGTTGGAGAGAGGGACCTCCAACAGGGCCGGTCCCCCCTCTTTGATGAGGAACAGGAAGATGAGCAGAACGAGCCCGATGGCTGATACGCCCATCAAGCGTATCAGTTGCTCGACAGCAAACTCGCGCCAGTCCACCTCTTTGGGCACTGCCGGGATCTCCACGCGCTACTCCATGGCGGCAATAGATTGGCAGGAACCGAATCAGGCGCCTGCCAAAGGTACGAATCCGAGTTCAGCCACTATCCTCTGACCTTCGTCACTGACAATCCACTCCAGGTAGTCTCTAATCGCCCCGGTAGGTTCTCCTACCGTGTACACGTAGAGCGGTCGAGCGACGGGATAGGTGCCATCGTTCACCGTGTCGATGGAGGGTGGGACAAAAGGCCCAGCCGAAGTGCGAGCGACTCGGACCGTTTTCTGCTTTGGGGTGACATATCCCAGTCCGTCGTACCCAATGGCATTGGGATTGGTGGCAACCTCCAGGCCGATTATCTCCGAGGATGGCAGCAACAACGCTTCGGGCGAGAAGAGGTCCGAGCTGTTTGGGTCGTCCCGGCGCACTACCTTTTCCAGGAAATACACGTAGGTGCCAGAATTGCTCTCGCGAGAAGCGAGAACGATGGGCCTGTCCTCGCCTCCCACCTCGCGCCAGTTGGTGATGCGACCAGCAAAGATGTCCGATATCTGCGGGATGGAGAGTTCAGCGACAGAGTTGCGCGGGTTGATGACTACGGCGATGGCGTCCAGGGCGACTATGTGCTCCACGGGCGTCATACCCCGGCGTTCTGCTTCCTCTAGCTCTTCGCTTTTCATCTCGCGCGAGGCATTGGCGATGTCAGTGGAGCCATTGATCAGTGCTGCGATACCCGTGCCAGATCCCCCACCGGTCACTGAGATAGACATCTCAGGGTGAAGTTCGTGGTAGGTCTCAGCCCAGGCCAGGGCAAGGTTGACCATGGTGTCGGAACCTACATTGACAATCGTCGTCCTCGAGGGGACGGGTTCCGTGGGCCCACCTTGTCCACAGGAGACGAAGAGGAGGAATAGGCAGGGGATGAAGAAATAGCCCAGACACCGACGTAACAACAAGGATCGTCTCCTAATCCTTCTCACGGAAATGATTATAGCCTCTGCACTTCCAATCGTCAAGCATCCATTGCTCCTGAGACTCCTTGTATGGTAAAATCATGAAGTCTAGGGACCCATCTGAGGCTGAATCTACGGAGACAGCATGGCTTACAAGAACAGGATGGAAGTGCAGAATGTCAGTTTCTACTACGGCCAGAAGAAGGCACTGAGCAATGTGAGCCTGGGCATGAAGAATAAACAGATCACGGCGCTGATCGGGCCCTCCGGATGCGGTAAATCTACATTCCTGCGCCTGCTGAACCGTATGAACGAGCTGATACCTGACACAAGCCTTGAAGGAACTGTTCTCTTAGATGGCCAGGACATATACGCTCCTGAGGTGGATGTCGTGGACCTCCGGCGGCGAGTGGGCATGGTCTTTCAGCGGCCCAACCCCTTCCCCCAGTCCATCTACGCCAATGTGACATTTGGTCCCAAGGTGCTGGGCATGGAGTGCGATCTCGATGGGGTGGTGGAGCGGAGCTTGAGGGCCGCAGCTCTGTGGGATGAAGTCAAGGACAAGTTGGCCAGTTCTGCCCTGGCTCTGGCGGCCGGACAGCAGCAACGGCTGTGCATAGCCCGCGTCCTGGCCGTGGAACCCGAGGTGATCCTACTGGATGAACCGTGTTCCGCCCTGGACCCCATGGCAACTCTTCAGATCGAGCAGTTGATGCAGCAGTTGAAACAGGAGTACACCATCGTCATTGTCACCCACAACATGCAGCAAGCAGCGAGGGCCTCTGATTGGACAGGGCTGTTCTGGCTCGGTGAGCTCATCGAGTACAACGACACGCCCACAATGTTCATGGCGCCGAAGGATCCCAAGACGGAGGCTTACCTGACGGGCCGCGTAGGCTGACGGCGTGAAGATGTGCCCCCGTTTGCGAACAACCTGGCAAGACGCCAGCGCATCCCTCCAAAGGTAGCCGCGGCTTGTACCGGTGTGGTTGGAGGGCGCACACCGTCATGGTGGCAATTGAGGCGGCATCTCCCCGAAACAGTGCTGGCAATCACTCTCCGCCATCCAGCAGCATTCATGTGATCAACCACGGTGACGCGTAGTTGTGCTGTCCACCGGTGGAGTTTTCCTGGAACGCGCGACGAGCCGATTCGCTTCGTGCGCGTACCTATCGGAACAATGCAGGGTGAGATCGCCGGTCACAGATGACCGAGAATGTTGACAATTCCAGAGGACATGATTGCAATTCAGCCAGGAAATGTTTACAATTGAGAGTGCAAATGTTTACAATTCAGCCTGGAAATGTTTACAATCGAGGGTGGAAATGTTTATAATCCAGGCCGAGAATGTTCATAGTGCACACTTGAGAGGAACAGATATGCCCCGTTACAGACAGCGCACCCACGATATTCGCAGCTTCATACTGCAAAATGTCGACGACCATGCCAAAGACATCACGGCCTTCACGGCAGAGAGTTTCGGCATTTCACGGCCTGCAGTTCTTCGGCACGTTCGGAACCTGATCGATGACGGTTTACTGCTCGTACACGGCAAGACTAGGGACCGACACTATGCGTTGAAGACGTTAGCAGAGCTTGAGCTCCAGCTAGAAATCACACCAGATCTGGCTGAAGACACGATATGGAGACAGCGCATTCGCCCCCTGCTGGAGGGAGTACCGGCGAACGTGCTGACCATCTGCGAGTACGGTTTCACAGAAATGCTGAGCAACGTAGTTGATCACTCAGAGGGAGATACTGCGATTGTGACAATGACGCGTTCAGCGGCAAGGATGAGGATCGCGGTACTCGATGACGGCATAGGCATTTTTCGCAAGATTCAAACCGAATTGGGTCTGGATGATCAACGGCATGCAATCCTTGAACTGTCCAAGGGTAAACTAACGACGGATCCGCAGCAGCACACGGGTGAGGGCATCTTTTTCACATCACGCGCCTTTGACCACTTTCAAATCCTGTCGGGCGACTTGTTCTTTGCACACGACACTCTGGGTGATGATTGGCTACTCGAAACCGAGGACACAGGGCCCGGGACGTATGTAATCCTGAAGATAGATCCTCGTTCGGACCGCAGACTTCAAGAAGTCTTTGATCGTTACGCAGCAGAAGCAGACGATTTTGGCTTCACACGTACCAGGGTGCCTGTGACACTGGTTAGGTATGGTCAGGAGAATCTGGTTTCTCGCTCACAAGCCAAGCGGCTACTGGCTCGCTTCGAAAGGTTCCGGGAAGTGATCCTGGACTTCAAGGGAGTCGACACTATCGGGCAGGCGTTCGCAGATGAGATTTTCCGCGTGTATCCCCAGAAGCACCCAGAGGTTCACCTTGTTCCTCTTAACGTCAAGGAACAAGTGGCGAACATGATTGGGCGTGTCGCTGACACAATGGACAGCAGCGTTCTACCCGGGCCAGCGAAGTGACACGCCAACAACTTCCTGTCCGCCCCGAGACAATGTGGGATTAGCCTGTCAGTCCTCACCCTGTTACGCCATTTCCGTTCCTGGCCGGACCGCGGGCAATCACGCGGCGCCTCAAGCACGAACCTGGTTCGGCTACGGCCTGGGAGGCTACCGGTTGGATCGGTTCGTCCACTAGGCTCTTTGAGGTCACCCAGTGGCGACTCCCATCACTTGGACCATGACGCTGAGTCGAGAAGAGAGCGGCCAGTCTAGACCTACGGGTTGAGGAAGGTTCCTCTGCATCATTCAATCGTCGCCAGGAACTGCTGCGCCATCTGTGCGACATCGGTCTCGGTGCTGATGCCAGTCCACGGATCGCCCGGCCTCACAAGATTAGCGACGACGATGTTGGCGCCGTTGAAGATGGCGCTGCGCGCCTCCTTGAGATCCACACCCCCAGCTGCCGAGATCAGAACGCCAAACTTGCTGCGCACGCGGTTGACGTCACGGCACTCGATCATCTTGCCGCGCGTGGCCTCCTCGTCGCGGCCGAGATGCAGCACCACGACGTCGGGTGGGGTCTTCAATCGCATCAGCACCCGCAACGGATCATCAACGCGAGCCTTGGAACCATGCTCAACTGCCACGAAGGTCCGGCGTTGACGCCAGAGCAAGGATCTGCAAAGCAGCCGCGCGGATAGTCAATGCAGACCCTCCTCAAGAACCGCGGATCCCATGTCGACCCCGCAAACAGAAAGGAGGCCACCTCTCCAACTAGGATGGCCCCCTACTCGTGATCTCTTGTCTAGCTCTCCGGCGCCACCTCCAGGCCCGACGAGATCTTGGCGAGGGAGACGTTGCTGCAGCTAGTCAATCCCCAGCCGGGTCTTGACTTCCGCGAGCCTCTCCTCCGCATCCTCGAAGTCACCTCTCTGACCCGAAGGCAATAGTCTGGCAACTTGACACATTGCCAGCCTGGTAAGATCGATCACATAGTCGGCTCTTTCGAAATCACCCACGGTCGACGCTCTGGGTGCACGAATCGGCTCCCCGAATCTGACCTTCTCCACTCTCGATCTTCCCTTCCGCTCTTTGGTCGCGAAGCCCATGGGGACCAGGGGGACCCCTTTCTTCAGAGCGAATAGAACCGCTCCGGTTCTCAGATCCCCTTCCAGCAGGCCGTTACCCCTGGTTCTTCCCGTGATCGACAACCACAGAACATTCCCCGGCCGACCAAGGTAGGTCAGAACCTCCTTGACCAATCTCCTCTCCAACCTGTATGCACCCGACTGATCTTTGTGGACCGGAAAAACGAATCTGTCGACTCCGAGCACCTTCAACAGAGTGTTGGCCTCCGTGACGATCTCCGGTCTGGCGATCGCCTTGAGGCGAGGCCTTTCTCCAGACAGACGACAGCCAACCTTGATGACCGCCCGCAGGGACTGGGACACGGACGGGTAGTTGCTCACCAGAATGGCCCCTTGGTCCTCGCCCAAACACGAAGGAATCGGCTCTACTTGAATGTCTCTTATCGCCAGATCCATCAGTCGCCGCACCTTTCGGCTCCGGTCGAGCAAAGCCAGAGAACGTAGTCCAGCATCAGCGCGCTCCAACGTTTGCCTTTTCACCAGGCTTGAGATCACCTCTGTGTAGTGCAGTCCTTTCTCCACATGGTTCTCCTCTCGATCCTAATAAAACAAAAGAAATATAGCCTAGTCTCTGCCGGTTGTCAAGTTCCTGGATCATTGGTTAGTCCACGCGTCTCGGCTTGGCGCACGAGGCCTTCTCAGCCCGCCGACCACCCGCTGGCAGCGGGCGCGATCCAGAGCGCCGTCGCTTCAGATGTTCGCTTAGCGATCGCCAGGGTCGCCCCCGAAACGAGGACAATGCCCAATTGCCCCTCGTGCTGCTCTTCTCCACGGGCTCAGTGTCCGCGAAGCTTGCCGCGTTCAGCACCCTAACTTACGGAGCAACGGACAGCATATGAGCGATTGCTTCTCTGGGGATCGATGGTGGAAGGGCTCAGATCGGGGTATCTACATATCCCACGTCGCGTCGCCGAAGAAGCGTCCGTGGTCTTTGCTGAGGAAAGCCTCGATGGCAGCTCGCTTGTCGCCCAGGCGGAACGCGACACCGTGACCGGGGTAGCACATCGTGTCGTCGGGCCACGCCAGAATGGTGTCCCTCAGTGTTTGCAGCGTGGTCTGAAAAGCCTGAGGCGACGAGGTATGGCCGGGGCCGCCTTCGAAAATGGTATCGCCGACGATAGCGCGGTTGTCGTCCACGATGGCGAAGCAGACAATGTCGTCGGTGTGACCGGGGGTGTAGTAGACCCTCAAGGAGTGCTCACCTACCTGTATGAGGTCGCCGTCAGCGAGCCACCGGTCGACGTCCGGCACCGTGCCCCCTGGGTGAGCCATCACCGGGACTTTCAATCTGGTACGCATTTCCCTCAGCGCGCCGACGTGATCCATGTGGCTGTGAGTGAGGAGTATGGCAAAGAGCTCACTGTCTGCCAGCATCTCTTCAAGAGTTCCTGGCTCACCGGCGGGGTCGATGAGAACGCTCAGCCGCGTAGTGAGGCAGATCAAGACATACGCATTGGTCTCCCAGGGACCCACTGCCCTCATCCTGAGTTCGAGTCTCTTCCCGGGGGAAGACATCATCTTGCCTCCTCTTGGTCCCTTGGCGTCATCGGTAGTCTAGCACAGAGCGGCATTGAAGCCAAGGAGAAGTAGCATGGTCAACCGCTTTAGGGCCCAGTCCCATGCCCCTCTTCGGTGACTGGATGGGGACAAGCCCTTTCTCATGTAGTCCGACGACCGGGTCGGTCGCAACCTTTCGGCGGCAATGGTGTTTGTGTAGTAGAGAACACCTCAGAGTCTATCGGTGGTATCTGGCTATTCTGTGGCGAGTGGTCACACTACTAGCAAGTGGTTGGCCAATACTGACACACTAAGTGTCTTGACTCAGTACTCCTCGTTTGCGCCGCGCGGCGCAGGGCGAAGGGGAAACCACCAACAGTGATGAGCGCTGATCGCTCTCGGCAAAGGAGCGGATCGTCAGCGCTCTTCTTGTCCCACGGGCCTGGATGGGCTGAACCTGGAACATGGTAATTGCTGACGAGGAGGCGAGATCATGCCTAAACGGATAGCCGTTCTGGTGGTTATTCCGTTGCTTCTTGCAGCCATGGGCTTCGGGAGCCAGAAGGTGATGGAGCATAGTTGGGATGAACTGGTCGACTATCAGAGCCCGTACACGGCTGTTCTCCCCCTTGGCCAAGGCGGAGAAGCGCTCACCGATCAGGTGGTCATCGTCCTGCAAGATGGTCTGCGCCTGGATGCCTCAAGGGAACTGGAAACGTGGAATGAACTCCGCGCTCATGGCGCTGACCTTACCGTCCGGGTTGGGCAGCCATCCCTCTCCATCCCTTCATTTGCGATCATCAATACTGGGTCTTATCAGGAGATAAACGGGGTTACCACCAACTGGTATGAGGGTCCCATACCCCCGGTGGATAGCATCTACTGCGGGGCGCAAGCGCAGGGCCTCACCACGGCCATGGTGCAGGAGGACGTAGGGCCGAAACTCTTCGCCCTGTGTCTCGATTCTCCCATCTTTCGGGAGGTCCCAAGAGATGACCGCACGGCTGCCGATGACATCGTATTGCACGAGAGCCTAGCCGCTTTGCAGGAGGAGCCCAACCTGCTCTGGATCCACTTCTCTGGTTCCGATTGGTCTGGCCATCATTATGGCGGCACCAGCGTGGAGTATGGAGACTTCGCCAGGGGGATCGATGCGCGCATTGCAAAGATCGTAGAAGCGATGGATCTGGATTCGGCCGTGCTCATCCTCAATTCCGACCACGGACACATAGACACGGGTGGACACGGGGGCTGGGAGGAGGAGGTGGTTGTTGCGCCCCTGGTCATCGCCGGCGAGGGGATAAGGCCAGGCTCCTATGGCGAGGTTGAGCAGGCAGATATCGCCCCCACCGTGGCCACGCTCTTGGGGATAGCCATGCCGACCCATAATCAGGGCCAGCCCCTCTTCGACCTGTTGGATATGCCGATGCAGGTCAAGGGCGAGCGGGCGGTAGACGTGGCCCAGCAACACCAGCTCTTCTACGGCCAATACTTGAGCGAGATCGGGGCCGGTGCCTACCCCGGCGACGAGCTAGCCGAGGCTGAGGAGGCCTTGGCCCAAGGGGACTATGAGAGCGCCTATGAGCGTGGGAGGGAATCCGCCAACGGGATCCCCAGGTACGCCGAGGCGGCCAAGAAAACCAGGGTCTGGAGGGAGAGACTGGGGCGTGTACCTATTGCTCTCTTGATCTTAGTCATCCCCGTGCTCTATGTGGCCTTCTACCCGAAGAAGCGCGAACTGGTGGTCCCTCTGATCGGTGCAGGGATCTATTTCTTGCTCTATAACGGCTACTTCTTCCTCCAGGGGCTCAACTGGTCTATTAGCGCCTTCAATGAGGAGTGGATGATTCCTGGCTTTATGCAGCAGAGGGTGGTCGAGGGGGCGATCAGCCTCATCATCGCCGCTTTGGTGGTGGGCGTGCTGATGAGGGGCAAGACGCTTCTTGAGACCGCCATGGCAGCGGCCAACGCCTCATTCTTCGTCGGCTTTGGACTCCTCTTGCAGGTGGACCTCTTCTACTGGCTCTACGGCCTCAGCTGGGACTGGTATCTGCCCGATCTCAAGTGGGGGTTCAAATACTACCTCGATCTCTTGCAGCTCTTCCCTACCGGATTGGCAGCCCTGGTTGCGCCCTTCGTAGCCATCGCCGCCAAGGTCATCAGCGACCGGGTACCTCCCCTCAGGGCAAGGTAGGAGGTTCACAGATTTGCCCTCTCCCCGCCGCACTCGGCGACTGGGCCACAACACGACGCAGACGAGATAGCGGCTGTAACCGATCCGCCAGCCTGCTTGGTTATTCCTTGCCAGCCCTGCACACGATGATGAGTACTCCAGGGCCATCCTAGCCCTCGCTGAGCAGCGCCGAGAACTCCTGGTCAAACAGAAGTCTCTCTTCGACAACCCTCTTGGCCTCTTCGCGCTCTGCCTTGCACGCGGGGCATTCGCCTCCCTCGTAAGGCGTCACGCACAGGCCGCAGATGGTGGGGACTTTCTGAGCAGGGCGTAGTGGAGCTACGATCACGAGCACCTCCTGATCCTTCAATTCGCAGAGAGGCCGCTCGATGTCCACGTCTCCCACGTCTAGGCCTCCCTCGCGGCCTCGGTAGCGCACTGGGACTCGGATGACCTGGGCGCCTATCGCTCGAGCTGTGGACGCCAGCTGTTCAGCGTCGTAGCCAATTGTCATCGTTCACCTCGCAGTTCTTGTACCGCCGCCAACACTCGTGTTGGGGGCGGCGATTGTCGAATTGGTGCATTCTCAACCGTCTCTTGGTTTCGTTCGGTTTCTCGTTGACATCTTCAGAATCAGCCCGAGGAACCTAATAAAACCAAAGAATTGACCAAAAAAACAGCAGCTAGCCGCTTGTGAGACTCTGCTGGATAAAACCCCGAACTCGACACAGAGTTACGCGCAGGTCTTTGGTTGGCGCCGCGAGTCCTTTTCCCGCGCGGCCTGAGCCTCAATCCTCCCTTACCCTGGCTAGGAGAATGCCCAGGTTTCGGGGGAGAATGTCGACCAGACCACTCAAATCAGCCCTCTGAAGCTTGTCTGCCATGGCAGCGGGAAGTCGATCGAGGGGAAGGCCTTCCAAGAGTTGAGCGGTCTCCTCTTCGGAGAGTTCTTCCCCGTCTTCGATCCATTGCACGACATCCTTGTTCTCCGGGCAGACCCTTTGGCAGTGCAGGCAGCCGACAAGACAATTGTGCGATGAAGGACTTATCCACGACGGGAAAGGCACGTCGCCGGACTTCTCGTTGTGGAAAGTGATGCAGCGCTCCGCTCGGATGAGGAAGCGCTCCGAAGTGATCGCACCGGTAGGGCAAACGCGGAGGCAGGCAGAACAAGTCTGGCACTTCTCGAGCATCTGTTGCTCCTGCCAGTTATCTTCCGGATAGGGAAGATCGGAGTAGAAGGCAGCAAGGCGATGAAAGCTTCCCAATCCAGGCACGTAGGAGATATTGTTCCTTCCGTAGTGACCCAGCCCGCCACGCACTGCGAGGAGTTTCTTGGGTAGTCTTGCTTGAGCGACACGGCAGCCTGCTGGCGCAAGAGCTTCCGCCAAGACGTCTTCTACCCGCTTGTCGGTCTCCTCCCAATGCAGATAGGTTGGAGGCACGAGAACAGGCACCGGCTCTCCATTCCACCTGAAGGTGATCCGGGTCGAAGGTTGCGGAATGGCAACGACGATCAGCGACTTAGCCTTGGGCACACTGTCTGGCCGGTTGAACTCAAACCCGGTAAGATATTCCTGGTACAGTTCCTCGTCGAAGAGACACTGGCTGCGGTGCCCTTCGATTCCTTCTTGCAGCTCGGGCAGGTGTTCCGCTGATACGATTCGACCTTTGTAGCCCTGTTCTTCCAGTTGAGCTAGCAGTTTCTGCCTCATCTTAGATATCTCCTGTGTGACACAGCACTCAGCACACTCACAATCTCTCGCGCGAAGGCCGGACTTTTCTCTGTCGCGATTGGCTCAACATCTACCTTGCGCCTTCGTTCACCGTTCGACACTCTCGACCGATGCAAGGTCAGGCCTTCGTTTCAACCTTCACTTCATAATGCTGCGAGCGTGCATCAAACCGTGAAAGCAGAGCTCTTGCCTTGGGTGGAACCACTGCTAATTCGTAATCTTCCCCTGCGAAAGTACGAATTGCTTCCACTGAGTCAAACCACATGATGGTGATGAACTCCACCTCATCCCCCAGATTTCGCCGCAAGAGATGAATTCCTCGGTAACCAGCAATCTGACGACGCTGTATGCCCTCAAGGATTTCACTCTTGAGGAGTGACTCGTAAGGGTCAGCGTTCGCTTGCGTAGTCCAGCCATGCCATACTCGACTGATCATACTTCAAACTCTCCTTGTTTGGTACGGCGCAGATCACGCCGAATGTGTGTCATCCAGAGCCCGCCCGAAAAGTGGTTCTGCGTGCTCAACTTCATAGGCGCCTCCATCTGCATCAAACTGTCATCTTCATAGAACAACATCGGTGAAATGGCCTGCAAGCTCCTGTGATCTGACCCCTGTAGCCGTCGTCTGGCGGTCGATTCTGAACGAGCACTGTCTCCTTCATCTACGTATCTCCTTTCCAACACGAGGCCGTGACACACTCAACTCCTTGCCACCGGGCAGGCCTCGCCCGCACTCGTTTTCCGCGCCTTCGGTAAGGCCTGACTCCCCTGCCACCGCTCCTTCACCGGCGCGAAGCGGGCTAGGACCACACCGCCCAGGACTAGGATCGCTCCCAGCGCCTGCATAGGCGTGAAACTCTCCCCCAGAGTGACGATGGCGATCACCAGTGCCATCGGAGGTATCAAGGCGTTGTAGGCCGCAGTCCTCGTCGCTCCTATCTCGCCGATGCTCTTGAAATAGATGACATAGGCGACGACCGCAGCCAGAACAATATTATATGCCAGAGCCAGCCAGGCGCCGAAAGACACCTCGGTCCACTCTTGGGCTACCATCTCCGGCCAAGCGAAGGGCAGCAGGAACACGCTGCCGCAGACCATCGATATGCTCATCACCCGCAGCGGTGAGTACCGCTGCAAGGGCCGTTTTGAGATCACGGCGGCCGCACCCGCCAAGATCGCCGCGATCAGAATCAATATGTCGCCTCGAATGCTCTCCCAGGTGAGGGTCAAGCTGCCGTTTCCCGCCAAGACAACCACAGCCAAGCCTGCGAAGGAGAGCAGCATGCCCACAACCTGCAACGGAGTGATCCTCTCCTGTTTGGATGCAGTAGCGATGATGGCGGTCCAGATGGGCGCCGTGCCGTCCAGCAAACGACGCGTTGGAAGCCGTGGTATTGCTGAGCCCAACACTGAAGAACAACTGACAGACCCCTATTTGTGCCAGGCCCACCGGGACCACCCAGAGCCAATCGTCCCTCCTGATCACAGGCTTCCCCTCTGCGATCCACAGCCAGACAACGATCAGGACGGCCGCGGCCAGAAAGCGTACAGCAGCGAAGGCCAAAGGTCCTATCTCCCGTAAACCGTACTTTGCAACGCTGAAACCAGCTGCCCAGATCACTACTTCGCCGAGAACCAGCAGGTCTGTGCGAGTCAGGCGGATCTTCATCAGTTGTCCCTTCATCGTCAGGCCGACCATTAGATCGCAGCCGCCATTTCAGGTGTGGCCCGGCCCCTGGCGCAGTCCAGTAACTACGTGGGCCATGGTGTCCACCCCGTTCAGCAGGAGTTCCCCGCCTGATCACAGCCGTCCCTCATCACAGAAGGGGGTGTAACACCCCCAGGAAACGCAGGAACCTCGAGCCTGGCAGCGTAACGCTCCTGTAGGCGCCATCCCCAGGCGACCAGAGCGCGTCCCAGCCAGGCCATCGCGCGGCAGCCGAAGCGATTCTTCCGTTCATGCAGGGCCAGTTCGTGTAGAACGAGGCGATGCCTCTCCGCCTCGCGTAGGAGGTCTTTGTACCGCTCTTGCTGTGCGACAATGTCGCGCCAACCTAGCATTCTCCACCTCCTTCTTGCGCTTATCCCTCCGGACTGACTAGTCCAAAGCTCCTCAGTTTCGCCAGCTTGCAGCAGACCGCAGATACCTGGTATGATAGATATGGGTAAGGCGTCAAAGGGTCCAAGGCACAGCGTGTCTCGCCTAGCAGGGGGTACACGCCGACGCCTCCACCCGCCGATCGAACTGTGGCAGCAGCCCGGTCGGTTTGCGCTTTATCCGCCACTGAGGCTGGGCGATGCCCAGCCTCGCCCTTTTCTAGCCTTCTACGTCACTGGTGCTTCCTTACCGATCACGGACCTCAACAGATAAATCGCTCCTTCGTCCAAAGTCGTGTAGTCTAGCACTATGGACGTCTGATCCGGCCGCAACAGGGGCAGCACTTCACCAGCGACATAATCGGAGGCCACGACGACAGGATGTTCCGGCACCGCCTCGGCCAGTCTCTCCGGTTCGTCCACTCCGCGGAGGGAGAAATCCAAGCCCTTGATGCCTGCATCCTCCAAAGACCGCTTCATGTCCGAGGCGCCAGATTCGCTAAGGCACACGAGAAGTACGGTCGTCCCCTGGGGAATCCCAGCGATCTCTACGAGACTGTCCAAATGCGGCTTCACCGATAGGGCCACCAGTTGCTTCTTCGTTTTCGGCAGCAACTCTCTAAGCTCTTGGATGTGAAAGAAGGTCGTAGCTATCACTTCCGCATCCTGAAGCAACTCCTCGACCTCGGGCGTAGGTTGCTCCAAATCACGAAGGACGACCGCGGTAACCTCCAGGTCCAGCTTTTCCTCGATCTTGTGGGCCAATGCATCCGCGCCTTCCGGCGAGCACTCCACGAAAATCAGACGGCGCTTCGCCTGGACGTCCTGGCGCTGTTTGGCTCTGGCATAGGCCAGCGCAGCAAAATCATCGGGGCCGACACCGAGTTCGCTGGCTTGCTCGATAGCATCGTCAATCACCGCCAGCAGACGGCCGAATACGGATTGGGAAATGGCTGCAGGTTGCTCCAGCACCGTGCAGCCTGCCCCCCGCCGGCACTCGATGAGGCCCTCTCGCACCAGTTCCCGATACGCCTTGAGAACGGTGTTGCGATTGATATGGAGAAAACCCCCCAGTTGCTTGGCGGTCGGCAACCGCGCCCCGGGCTCCAGTTCCCCACTTAGGATCAGGAACTTGATCTGTTCTTTCAGTTGAACATAGACTGGCAGCTGACCATGGGGCTCGATCCTGATTTCCATCTCAAGCATCCTCTATTAGTCCATTGTCCTAGTTTCCTAGGCTAACTCACATTATAGCAGATTCTTTCGCCGTTGTCAAGGTCGAATCGGAAAGTTTAGGGTTTGGGCAAGCGGTGATATGACGACGCTAGCTGCCCATCTGCAACTTCACCACACTGGAGCATCTCGGGATCAGTCGAGCGATACTGACACGCGCGGCAACACCTCCGAGTTCTCTGCTTGCCTGCGGAGCTCAAAGGCCTCGCTGGCGAGCGAGGCTCAACTGCCCCCTGCGCAGGCCGAGGAGTCGGTCTCCCTCGTCAGCGTCTCAAGACTCCTAGTGCCTGCACAGCTTCGCGTTCCGCCGCGGGTTGGAGTACAATCGTCATAGCTGGGCCTTCACCTAGTTCACCAATGCAAGGTTGGACACAGTGATTCACGCACATCCTCATCCCGTCCGTGTGGCCATCGTCGGTGTGGGCAACGTGGGCGCCACCTTCGCCTACGCGCTGCTCCTCAGTGGGCTGGCGCCGGAGATCGTACTCATAGATGCCAACCGCGCCAGGGCCGAGGGCGAGGCCATGGACCTGAACCACGCGGTGC
>NJBK01000016.1 GCA_005223035.1 Chloroflexi bacterium B3_Chlor | reverse complement strand
GGGCGAGAGGATCGCTGTTCAGAAGGACGGTGTCCTCCTGCAAGTGGATACGCCCCAGAACCTGTACGATCATCCGGCGAACATCTTCGTGGCCGGGTTCATCGGCAGTCCGGCCATGAACTTCGTCGACGCCAAGTTGGCCCCCAGCAACGAGGACATGTACGTCCAGACCGACGCTTTCCAGGTAAAGGTGCCCCAGGCCAAGACACCTGGGCTGACTGAGCATCTGGGCAAGGATGTGGTTTTCGGCATCAGGCCGGAGGACATCCATGACCGGAAGTTCGCACCAGTTGATGTGTCAGCGGCGCCTCTGGTGGCTAACGTGGACGTGATAGAGCCCATGGGTTCGGAGAAGTACCTCTACCTGGTGGTTGACGGCGAGGACTTCGTCGCGCGCGTGGACCCGCGCAGCAGTGCCGGGGTAGGGCAGGAGCTAGAGATAGCCCTGAACATCGACAACATGCACCTCTTCGACGCCAAGACGGAGGAGGCCATACTGTAATCCAGGATCGCATTTGGCCGAGTTCTTGTGCCCGGCTCACAGCCCCGAGAGCGACAGGGAACCGATGATACGGGACTTTGATGAGCTGGTTGAGTGAGGAGGAGATTGAGTGAGCACTAGCGCATTGCAAATACGGGGGGCATCATTCAGCGCGTGGCTGGGCAGGGTCTTCTCGGAGCGGCGCGCCAAGTACTACTTTGTTGTCCCCACACTCCTATATCTGCTTCTCATCGGAATCTTTCCCTTGATCTTCTCTTTCGGGTTGTCTTTCCTCAACTGGGACGTAGCCGCACAACGGCCCATGAGTTTCGCCGCACTGGCCAACTACGCGGAACTCATGGGAGATGACCGCTTCTGGCGCACCTTGCTCAACACGATGATCTTTGCAGTAGTGGCCGTCACTCTTGAGATTGTCTTCGGGTTTGGTCTAGCTCTTCTCCTCAATCGCGAGATCCGGGGTCAAACTGTCTTTCGTGTACTTCTCGTGCTGCCTATGATGGCCACGCCGGTCGCTGTGGGCTATATTTGGCGGATGCTCTACCACGTGACCAACGGCCCGATCAATCACATCCTACGGGTCCTCCATCTGCCCATGGGAACGTGGCTTTCCGATGGTAGCACGTCGTTGATGTCGGTCATCATCACCGACATTTGGCAATGGACACCCTTTGCCTTCATCATCCTCTTGGCCGGCTTGCAGTCCCTGCCCAGAGAGCCTTTCGAGGCAGCTAAGGTGGATGGAGCCTCAAGTCTCCAGAGTCTTTACTACTTGACCCTACCAATGATACGGCCTATCCTGTCTATCGTCTTCCTTCTGCGGATGGTGGAGGCGATTAAGATCTTTGACATCATCTATGTTATGACGGCGGGTGGGCCTGGCATATCCACTGAGACCTCCACCATGTATGCAAAGCTGGTCAGCCTGACCCAGTTTCGACTGGGATATGGCGCGGCCATCGCCTACGTGCTCCTGATCCTGTCCATAATTGTGTTCATCATTCTGACGCGCGTTCTCCCCACTGAGGTGGAGATGGAATAGGAGGGAAGTTATGCTGGCTTCAACACGAACCCGGCGACGGCTAGGGAATGTACTGATCTACATCGTATTGATCAGTATAACGGTGGTGATGGTTTTCCCCATCTATTGGACTTTCGTTACCGCGTTCAAATTTCCGCGAGACGCATTCACCTATCCGCCCAAGTACCTGCCCTATGTTCAGTTTGAGCCGACTCTGTTTGCCTGGAGAGACGTCGGCTTGATCGAGGACCCTACTCAGCGAGGCACACACGATCCCACTACCATCCTTAATACACTGCGCAACAGCGTCATCATTGCTATTGGCAGTACTGTCGTCTCCGTTACTTTGGGTTCGCTGGCCGCGTATGGTCTGGCTCGTTTTGAATTCAGACGCTGGGGCAATCGAGACATCGCATTCTTCATCCTCTCTCAGCGCATGTTGCCTCCTATCGTCCTGGTCATTCCCTATTTCATTCTGTACTCCCGACTACATTTGATAGATACCTGGCATGGTCTGATCATCGCGCATACGGTGGCGAACCTGCCTTTCGTTGTTTGGATTATGCGCGGCTTCTTCCGCGGGATCCCTAGGGAACTGGAGGAGAGCGCCCGGATTGACGGTTGTTCGCACTTCCAGGCGTTCCGAAGGATCGTTCTGCCGCTCTCCTTGCCCGGCATCGCGGCGACTAGCGCATTCTGCACCATCTTTTCCTGGAATGAGCTGCTCTTCGCTATCACGCTCACCTTTAGGGGAGCCCGGACCTTTCCTACGCTGGTTGCTGGCCTGACCCACGGCAGCGCTGCCCTGTGGTGGGATATCTCGGCCATGCTACTTCTGGCTATTGTGCCCGTGTTTGTCTTTACCATTCTGTTTCAGCGCTATATCGTAGCCGGTCTCACGTTGGGGGCCCTAAAGTGACGCACAGGCGTGTCGAGAAGGGAGATGAGCACATAGAGCAGCCAAGATATCAGCCGCAATAGAGACAGAACCACGCCGGGTTGGTGACATGTTGCTTACAGCGTCTGGTGTCGAACTCTCGACGACAGAGCAGAGAAGGGAGGTGGTAGCCAAAGAGTGACAAGGAGCAACTTCGGCAAAGAGTGAGAAGAATGAACAACTGCTGAGAAGGGAGGAACCAAGTGCTCAAGAAAGCATCTCTATTCATGACGATCATGTTTGGACTGTCCCTGGTACTGGCAGCCTGCGCTGCACCTGCACCGGTAACGGTGAGGGAGACGGTTGAGGTGCCTGGGCCTGAGCGGACGGTGATAGTAGAGGTCACGCCTGCTCCGGAAGCCAAGATGTGCGACGGAGTAACGGTGGTTGCGGTCACCCAGCCGGGGCCCTATATCGCCGGGCCCCTCTTCGATCACGCTGACGAGTGGACCGAACTCACCGGTGGGCAAGTGGAAGTGCTGGAGGTACCCTATGGGGATCTCTACACGCAGATCATGACGTCTTTCACCACCGGGGTGCATGCCTACGACATACTCGTAGTGGGCGCCACCTGGCTGCCCGACTTCACCCCCTATCTGGTTCCGCTGGATGACTACATCGCGGACCCGGACACGGACCCAGACTGGGAAGACGTGCTGCCGGCTTTCCGCGAGATCATCGCCAAGTGGGAGGGCAAGTACTACGCCCTGACACTGGACGGCGACACTCACTCTCTGTTCTACCGCCGTCACCTATTCGAGGACGCGACGAACCAGGCCAACTTCAAGGCCCAGTACGGGTATGACCTGCAAGTCCCCGAGACCATGGATCAACTCCGCGATGTGGCCGAGTTCTTCACTGGCTGGGACTGGAGCGGCGACGGCCAAGATGACTATGGCTGGGCGCAGCCCATGGCCCGCGGCGAGCAGGCTCACTGGTGGTTCTGGGACTTTGTGGCTCCCTACTGCGTGATACCCCCTGGTCCTGAGGGTCCGGATCAATACCGCGGCCAGCTCTATTTCGACCCCGAGACGATGGAGCCTCTGGTCAACGAGCCATGCATGCTCAAGGGGCTCGAACTCTACAAGGAGATGACCGCGTTTGGTCCTCCAGGGATGGAGGCGTGGAACGTGGGAGAGATCCGCTCCGGCTTCCCAGGCACGGGTAACATCGCCATGACCATCGAATGGGGCACGTTCCCCGGCATGTGTGAGGATCCGGCTATGGCTGATCCTACGGCCATCGGCGACTGTGGCACCGCTCCACGGCCCGGCTCGCTGGAGGTGTGGGACCGCGAGAATCAGACGTGGCTGACACTGGACGAGCCCAACACTGCGCCGCTGCTGAACTTCGGCGGTTGGGTGGGAGCCGTCACCCAGACATCGGAGAACCCGGATTGCGCCTACGACTTCATCAAGTTCCTGAACAGCCCAGAGATCAGTGCTCAGGACGTGGTGATCGGCGACACCGGGTTCAACGTCTATCGCTACAGCCACGTGCGTGACCTGACGATTTGGGTCGACGCGTGGGGTGCAGTAGCCGAGCAAGACGCCAGGGAATACCTGGACGCTGTCCGGGCGGACCTAGAGAACCCGAACGTGCTCATTGACCTGCGCATCCCCGGCAAGCCGGAGTACATAGACTCGGTGCTAGACCTCCACGTCAGCTCGGCGATCGCGGGCGAGGAGGACCTGACGGAGGCGCTGCAGACCACCTACGACGAGTGGGAGGAGATCACGGAGCGCCTAGGTCGGGAGGATCAGAAGGCTTTCTATCGCGCGATGATGGGCATGGACTAGCAGACCCGAGCGGCGGAACGCGAGCGCACGCGGGGCCTTTGTCGCTCTCCCGGGCCAAAGGCCCCGCTCTTCTTACCACCTGTCATAATGTACCTGTGGGAAAGGGAGATGAAGAACTACATCCTCGCTCACGATCTGGGCACAACGGGCAACAAAGCGACCCTCTACGATCGAGAGGGCTCACTAGTGAGCAGCTCCTTGAGCACCTACGACACCGAGTATGCCCATACGAGTTGGGCTGAGCAAGACCCTGAGGACTGGTGGGAAGCCGTGTGCGGTTCAACACGTAAACTGCTGCAGCAAACCAGGGTTCGTGCCGAGGAAGTAGCTTGCATCGTTTTTAGTGGGCAAATGATGGGCTGCGTTCCGCTGGATAGGAACGCCAGGCCACTGCGCAAGGCCATCATCTGGGCCGACCAGCGTTCGGTGGAGCAGGAGCGTTGGGTGGGCGAGCGCGTTTCTGCGGAAGAGGTTTATCGCGTCACCGGACACCGCCTCAGCGCCTCGTACTCGCTGTCCAAGATACTCTGGGTACGCGATCATCAACCCGACATCTACGAGGCAACCTACAAGTTTGCCCACGCCAAAGACGCCATTGTTGCCCGGCTGACAGGCGTCTTCGTAACTGAGCCATCGGATGCGTCGGGTATGAACCTCTATGATCTGGAGCGGGGCGAATGGTCTGAGCGTATTGTCGAAGCTGTGGAACTTGACCCTGCTCAACTGCCCGAGTTGCGCCGATCAATTGACGTGGTGGGTGAAGTGCTGCCCGAAGTTGCTGACGAAGTCGGTGTGGCGGCAGGGACGCCAGTGGTAATCGGGGGTGGTGACGGCGCATGCGCTGCGGCAGGCGCAGGGGTCGTGAGCGAAGGGGCCGCCTACAACTATATCGGCTCATCTTCCTGGATAGCGCTCGCGAGTGAGAAGCCAATCTATGATCCCGACTTCAGGACCTTTACCTTCGGGCACGTAGTGCCAAATATGTTCATGCCTACTGGCACCATGCAGGCTGCGGGCGGATCTTACCAATGGACCCGCGACCAGCTATGCTCCGTTGAGGTGGAGGCCGCTGAAGCGCTAGGGATCAGCCCCTATGAGTTGATGAACCTTGAGGCCGAGAACTCACCCGCCGGAGCCAACGGGCTGATCTTCCTACCCTATCTTCTAGGCGAGCGCAGTCCGCGCTGGAACCCGCGCGCGCGGGGCGCGTTCGTTGGACTGACAATCCGACACACGCGGGCCGACATGATCCGCGCCGTGTTGGAAGGCATTAGTCTCAACCTACGCGTGATTCTTGATGCTTTCAGGTCGCAGGGCGCTCAGATTGAAGCGATGCGTCTCATCGGGGGTGGCGCTCGTGGGCGCTTCTGGAACCGGATGATGGCTAGCGTATACGGTATGCCTGTGCACCGGCTGGCTATACTCGAGGAGGCGACCTCAATGGGGGCAGCGCTGGCCGGTGGCGTTGGCGTCGGCTTGTACCCAGATTTCTCGATGATCGAGACGATGAATCAGGTGACTGAGATCATCGAGCCCGATCCTGCCGCCCAGGCAGCTTATGACCAAACCTATCCTATCTTCGAGGCCGCCTATCAGGCGCTGGTGCCCATTTATGACATGATGGCGGGAGTATCATGAGGCGTCGGTTGCTGAAGTAAGCCTGTGATCAGGTCTTTGCGACAGCGAACGAGCGTGGTATCGATCTCCCCTGATTGTGGAAGGAGGCTAGAGTGAAAATGGCCAAGAAGGTGGTAACGTTTGGTGAGATCATGTTGCGGCTATCGCCGCCGGGATTCCTGCGGTTCGGTCAGGCTCGCTCGTTTGACGTGATCTACGGTGGCGGTGAGGCCAACGTGGCCGTGTCGCTGGCTAATTTCGGTGCGCCAGTTGACTACGTCACCCGCCTGCCGGACAACGATCTGGGGGATGCGTGCGTCCAGTTCTTGCGCCAGTATGGCGTGGGCGTGGACAAGATTGTGCGCGGCGGCGACCGACTGGGCATCTATTTCTTGGAGATGGGCGCCGTACAGCGCGGCAGCAAGGTGATCTACGACCGAGCAGGGTCGGCCATCGCTACTATCGAGCGCGGGATGATTGACTGGAAGCGCGTCTTCGCTGACGCTGACTGGTTCCACTGGACCGGCATCACTCCGGCCATCTCTGCCGGGACGGCCGACGTTTGCTTGGAAGCGGTCATGGTGGCAAGAGAGAAGGGGCTGACTGTATCTTGTGATCTGAACTACCGCAAGAAACTGTGGAAATGGGGCAAAACGCCGAGGGAGGTGATGCCCGACTTGGTGACCCACTCCGATATTGCCATCGGCAATGAGGAAGATGCTGACAAGGTCTTTGGCATCAAGGCGCCCGAGACCGATGTGATCGCGGGCAGGGTAGAAGCCGAAAAGTATCGCTACGTGTGCGAGGAGGTGGCAAGGCGCTTCCCCAATTTGAAGAGCATTGCCATCACGTTGCGCGGCTCGATTTCGGCCAGTCACAACACCTGGTCGGGGGTGCTGTGGGACCAGGCAGAGTTCTACGTGGGTCCTACCTATGACATCACCCATATCGTGGACCGGGTGGGAGGTGGCGACGCGTTCATGGGAGGGTTGATTTACGGCTTGCGGACCTACGGGGCCGACCGCCAGCGGGCACTCGACTTCGCCGTGGCCGCTTCTTGCCTGAAGCACTCCATCGTTGGAGACTTCAATATGGTGACCGTGGCCGAAGTTGAGAGGCTGATCGGCGGCGACGTGTCGGGCCGCGTTTCACGCTAGCGCAGCGAGGAAGGCGTGTGTGCGATTCGCTCCGCGACAGAAGACCTTCACCCTTTGGCCGGAGACAGTTGTCTTTAGAGAACAAACACACCATAAGAGGAGGAACGAAATGCAAGAGACTCTTGATACCTTGGGTGACCTGGGTTTGGTGCCGGTCGTCGCGATCGAGCGAGCCGAGGATGCCGTCGAACTTGGCAGAGCCTTGTTAGCAGGCGGGCTGCCATGTGCCGAGATCACTTTTCGGACGGCAGCAGCTGAGGAGGCAATTCGAGGGATCTCCTCAAGCCTGCCGGAAATCGTCCTCGGGGCGGGGACTGTGCTCTCGGTAGATCAGGCTGATCGGGCGGTCTCTGCAGGCGCTCAATTCATCGTCTCCCCCGGGTTCAATCAGAAGGTGGTCGATTGGTGCGTGCAGAATGAGATACCCGTCACCCCCGGGGTGGCAACACCGACCGAGATCGATATGGCCTTGGACAAGGGGTTGCACATACTCAAGTTCTTCCCTGCCGAGGCGTTGGGTGGCATCAACACACTGAAGGCTATCGCGGCTCCTTACGTAGGCGTCAAATTCATCCCCACGGGGGGTATCAATCTTGAGAATCTGGCAGACTACCTAGCTCACCCGAGCGTCCACTGCTGCGGAGGGAGCTGGCTGGTCAAGGCCAACCTGATTTCGGCCGGCAGGTTCGGTGAGATCACCCAGTTGGCGCGCGACGCTATGTCTGTGGTGCGTCAGGTGCGAGGATAGTGGAGGTTTGGTGTCGGTGGTCGAGTAGTAGCTTTCGGCGTTGACGCTAGAGCAGTGGTGATTCCGACATCAAGGAGGTTGCGATGAATAGTCGAGAGAGGGTCCTTCTGGCGCTGGCTCACAAGGAGCCGGATCGTGTGCCCGTAGACTTCGGCGGACTCGTTACCTCCCTACATCACGAGGCGCACCGCAGGCTTCTGGACCACCTGGGGATGGCCGCCTACGAGGCCCCGATCCTGGATATGTTCCAGCAAAACGTGGACCCGGCACCGGCTGTCAAAGAGATGTTTCACGCGGATGTTGTGGGCTTCTTTGCCAACCCGGGCTCCGGTTGGAAGCTGGAAGTTGATCCGGTTACGGATACCTACGTGGACGAATGGGGGGTTCTCTATCGGCGCCCTCCCGGCGGGTACTGGTATGACTTGGCCGACCATCCCCTCAAACAAGGGACTATCGAGGAACTGGAGGGATTCCAGTTCCCGAACCCCCGGGACCCCAATCGCGTCAAGGGGCTAGCTGATAAGGCCAAGGACCTGTCGGAGAATACGGACAAAGCGGTCATGATTTTCAGTCCGACCGCCGGGGTGTTCGAGCATTCGTACTGGTTGCGCGGCATCGAGCCTCTATTCAGGGATATGGCGTCTAACAAGAAGTACGTGGAGGCTCTGGCCGAAAGGGTGGTGGAGTGGCAACTCGAATTCTGGGATTTTGTGTTGGATGAGGTAGGGCCTTATGTTCACCTCGTTGAGCTGGGCGATGACCTGGGGGGTCAGCAGGGGCCTATGTTCTCACCTGACCTATATCGTGAAATCCACAAACCCCGTCACCGGCGCTTGACCGACCTCATACACCGCAAGACAGAGGCTAAGGTGTTCTTCCATAGCTGCGGTGCCATTTACTGGGCCCTGCCTGACATCATCGAGAGTGGAATGGACATCATTAACCCCGTCCAAGTTTCGGCCAAGGATATGGAGACAGACAGGCTCAAGCGGGAGTTCGGCCGGGACTTGGTCTTCTGGGGTGGAGGCGCAGACGCCACGGAAGTGATGACGTTCGCCACGCCTCAAGGTGTCAAAGAGGAGGTCAAGAAGCGGATCCACGATCTCGCGCCTGACGGCGGCTTCGTCTTCTCTTCGGTGCACAACATCCAGGCCGAGGTACCACCGGAGAATATCGTCGCTCTCTTCGAAGCTGCGTATGAGTACGGCCAGTATCCCATCCGCGCTTAGGCTTGGGCCGCTCAGACCAGCGGAGCAGATGCTGGAGCGATCCCCACCGGCTCGTTTAGAACTGAGCCTATCATTAGAAACGGAGGTAAGTGAGTGGATCCGAAGGAGAACCTGATCCGAGTGATCACCTTCGACCATCCTGACCATGTGCCCTGGTTTCTAACCATGAAGCCGGACGACCCTTATGACGAGGGTTCCTTTCAGCGGCTGCCGTACGAGGGGGCCTTTCCGCCACAGGAGGGCGGCCCAGACATGTGGGGGATTGGGTGGCAGGCATCCGACCCTAGGCTGATGCTTCCCTATCCGGTGAAGCACCCGCTGGCAGACCTGACAGTCCTGGATGACTACGTCTGGCCAGACCCTGACGACCCTCGACTGCTGGAGCCGGTGAAACGCGAAATGGATCCCTCTCGGTTGATGCTGGGGACGCATGGTCTCACCCTCATGGAGCGGGCCCACAGTCTAGTGGGGATGGAACACCTCTTCTTGGCCCTCATGACTGATCCCGACAGAGTGAAGTCACTACTGCGAAAGATCGCTGATTTTCAAGTACGCATGGCCGAGCACTTTGTCCGCCTGGGCGTCGACGGGGGCTGGATTTCAGACGACTATGGTTCGCAGAAGTCGCTGTTGATCTCGCCCCCCATGTTCCGTGAGTTCTTCAAGCCCCTTCTGGCCGAGATCGTACAGGTCTACAAACGGGCTGGGCTATTCTTCTTTTTCCACTCATGTGGCCACATAGAGCCCATCGTACCCGATCTAGTAGAGATCGGAGTTGACGTCCTGCATCCGGTCCAGAGACACGCTAACGATCAGGCGAAGCTAAATAGAGAGTATGGTGACCACATCGTCTTCGCGGGCGGAATCGACACCCAATACACCCTTACCCGCGGTACCCCCGACGAGGTGCGGGCGGAGGCTCTCGAGCAAATCGCCCTACTTGGCGAAGGAGGCGGCTACATTGCTGGCCCCGAGAATTGGCTCCCTTTCCCCCCGCAGAACGCAAAGGCCTTCGCCACAGCCGTGAAAGAGTGTGGCAAGTATCCATTACGCACCGATCTGCTCGACCTTGCCAAGAAGGGGGGAGGGACCAGAGATGCGAGCAGCCTGACAAAGAACGAGTCGTCCTAGTCGATACCCTCTGCACGAATATCAAGGACCTGCACGCTGAAGAGTGTATCACCGCTTTCCGTAGTCATATGCAGTCTATGGGATGGAGCTTTTTGTCAGCAACTCCAGTCGTGGCCAAGACCAGCCCAGTAGGCCATTTCGAAAGTGAGGAGGAGCGCATGGCCGCAGCGGAGAGGGAATGGAACTACGCCGTAGAATCGGTGAAAGCCGCCGCGTAGGCTGAGCAGGAGGGCATCTTCTTGGCTGTGGAACCGATCAATCGGTACGAGACTTTCCTGATCAACAACGGGGACCAGGGGCTGCGTTTTGTTTCAGACGTGTGGTTGAGGGCGACGAAACTCCACCTCGATACCTTCCACACGAATATTGAGGAGAAAGACCCTGCGGAGGCCATACGCAAGGCAGGAGAACTCTCGGTCAATGTGCATATCGCTGATAGCAACCGAGACGCGGAGGGCTATGGCCATACCGACTTTGAGGAAACAATGAGGGCCTTCGCCAGTACGAGAAAGAGGTATAGAACTCTGTGCCAGAAACTAAGGTCAGAATGTCCACGGTGATTCACTGGCTTTCACGGTGCAACAGACGCGTACCTGTCCGCCTTCCTGTGTGTCATGCTCATGCGTCACAGACACGAGGCTCCGCCGCTTGGAAGGGTGATGTGTCAGTCAGTGTCGGCAAACCCTAGACCATGCCCGCTGCTGTCTGTAATCTGAGTTCTCTGCCCACTGATGTGGACCCATGAGTCAAGAAGAAGCTTCTCCAGGTAACATAGGAGAATTGGGGCGGCTGACAAACTACGGAGTAAAGTGCTGCGGACTTTGGAAAGGCAAGGCGTGCGATGGGGGCAGACCTGCTAGACGTGGGCATCTTCGACGCAAACTTAACATATATTGCCTGGTGCGGACTCAGCTACTGCTGATAACTCAGAATCCCCAGTCAGACGCAAGGCGCCGCCGGTTGAACTAGTCTCCCACTATGAGGTCGTATATCCCCTGCAGTTCCTCTTCGGAAAAGAAGTATATCACCAACTTGCCGCCTCTGCTGCCGCGGCTCAGGCTCACCTTAGTACCCAAAGCCTGACGGAATCTGTCTTCCAGGGCTCTCAACTCAGGCGACTTCTCAGCGAGCTTGGGCCTGGTCTTTGGTCCCTCCACCATGCGCCGTACCAGTTGCTCTGTCTGGCGCACGCTTAGCTGGCCCTTCATGATGGCCTCCAGGACCTGCATCTGTTGCTTCTCGCCCCTGAGGCGCAACAGGGCGCGCGCATGGCCCTCGCTGATGTCGTCTGCCAGCAGAGCCTCCTTCACCTTGGCGGGTAGACTCAGCAAGCGCAAGGTGTTGGTCACGGTAACGCGGCTCTTTCCCACCCTGTCCGCGACTTGCTTTTGGGTCATACCGAACTCTTCCACAAGCTGTTGGTAGGCAGTCGCTGTCTCCAAGGGGTTCAGATCTTCCCTCTGCAGGTTCTCGACCAGAGCCAATTCCACCATCTGCTGGGGCGTGGCCTCGCGAATGACCACGGGCACCATCTCCAGCCCAGCGAGCTTGGCCGCCCGCCAGCGTCTCTCGCCCACCAGGAGCTGATACTTTCCCTCGACTTGCGTCACCACCACGGGCTGAACCAGACCCTGCTCCTTGATGGAGGTAGCCAATTCCTGAAGGGCCTGCGGATCCAGAGCCTGACGGGGCTGCCTCGGATTGGGGACAATGCTGTCCACGTCGATCTCCCTCACCCCGGGCGCTCCGGGGGCGGTGGGGATCAAAGCCTCCAATCCCTTTCCCAGTCCTCGTCTCTCTCCGGGCATCTACCTACCTCCTGTCTAGTCCGTTCTTCGCAAGAATTCCTTCGCCAAAGCCTCGTAGGCTAGCGCCCCGCTGGATTTGGGAGCATAGGTGAGGATGGTCTCGCCGTAGCTGGGAGCCTCACTGAGGCGTACGTTACGCGGTATGATGGTGGAGAATACCTTCTCAGGAAAATACTTGCGTACCTCATTCACCACCTGTTGGGCGATCTTGGTACGCACATCATACATAGTCATTATCAGCCCGGTAATCCTCAGGCCGGGGTTCAGCTCCCTCCGCACCAGGTTTATCGTATACACCAACTGCCCCAATCCCTCCAGGGACAGGTACTCGCATTGCACGGGGATTATCACACCGTGTGTCGCCGTCAGCGCATTGACGGTGAGAAGGCCCAGGCTGGGAGGCGCGTCAACGAAGACATAGTCGTACTGTTTGTCCAGGGTGGCAAGCGCTTTGCGCAAGAGATGGGTCCTCTCAGGCACCCGTACGAGCTCTACTGTGGCCCCCGCCAGCGACGGCGAGGAGGGCGCCAACTCCAGTCCAGCTTTGTCAATCGGCATCACGATCTGGCTCAGGGGCATCTGCTGAATTAGGGCCTCATAGATGGAGAAAGGAAGATGGTTCTTGTCCACACCCAGGCTGCTGGTGGCGTTGGCTTGAGGGTCGATGTCTACTAGCAGCAGCTTTTTGCCCCTGGCAGCTAGGTATGCTGCCAAGCTTATGGCGGTGGTGGTCTTCCCTACGCCACCCTTTTGGTTGGCGAAAGCATATATGCGGGTCATGGCGTATTCGTCATCAGCCCCTCAATCTGCGCCCGATCCGGCACGGAGCCGATGCCTGCTTTCCTCACGGAGACGGACGCTGCCGCGGTGGCAAATCGCATCGCCTCGTGAGGGTCATTGGTCTCGGCGAGCCTGACGAGAAAGGCGGCGGCGAAGACATCTCCTGCCCCGGTTGGATCTACGGCTCTGATCCTTCGAGCTGGAAAATGGAAACTCTTGCCCTCAGAATGTAGGGTGGCTCCCTTTGCACCTTCAGTGACCACTGCCAGCTGGGTAAGCCCCAGTTGGCTGTGCAAGGTACCGGCTTCTCCAGACAAGTCCTCCTCGCTCAAGATAACCGCATTTACGCGCGGGAGGAACTTCTCAGCTTGGGTCCACTGGCAGGGATAAACCTGACCCTGCTCATCCCACCGTCTCAACCACCCCTGGGGGGTCAGCCCCACAAGGGAGGAAGAGAAGAGGTCTATCATGTCCCCGGTGAACTCGCCTGCTATTGGGCCCAGGTGGACGACGGGTGCCTCTCGCCACCCAGAGGGCACGTTTCCTGCTTCTATCCTGTCAGCCACTGCATAGACATACTGACGGCGCCGTCCACGTTCGTGCACGTTGCGAAAAGTAGTCGTGACGGCCGAAGGGAGGCATACCAACTCTACGTCCTCCAGGAGCTGGCCCAAGTCAACGTCGGGGCCAGCACTGGTGATCACCCCCACGCTCTGACCTAGGTTCCTGGCGGTGAGGGCCGAATAGACTACCGTTCCGCCCAGCCGATATCCCCCATTCGTCAAGTCCTTGGCTACGTGGCCAATAGCCAGGAAACCGGGCTGTCCCACGCCTCAACCCCTGATGGCTGTCTGCTTAGGTGCCTCTGCTCTGTAGATCTGGCGCTGACGTCAGTTACTTCCCGCTCCTGCCGATCGCTGCAGAGAGAAAGGCGCAGAAGAGAGGATGCGGCCTATTGGGGCGGGACTTGAACTCTGGATGGAACTGGGTGGCTAGCATCCAGGGATGATCTTCCAACTCCACTATCTCCACCAAATCGCCTTCCTCTAACACCCCGCTCACTGCTAGCCCCTTGGAGGTCAGATTCTGTCGATACTGGTTGTTGAACTCAAAGCGATGCCGATGGCGCTCCCGCACCTCTTCTTGGCCATAGGCCTCCCGGGCGCGGGTGCCGGGTACCAGATGGCAAGGATAGCTCCCCAGCCGCATCGTGCCTCCCTTGTCGAATACCTGCCGCTGCTCCGGCAAGAAATCTATCAGCGGGTGCGGGGTCTGAGGGTCAAACTCGGTGCTGTTGGCCCCCTCCAGCCCGGCTACCGAACGGGCGAATTCGATGACCATCATCTGCAACCCCAGGCACAAACCAAGATAGGGGATGCCATGCTCTCGAGCATGTTGGGCTGCCTGTATCTTGCCCTCAACGCCCCGATAGCCGAAGCCCCCGGGGACCACAATACCATCCACGCCTGCCAGTGGGTCGCTCTCTCCTCCCTCCAGCAAGTCCGATTCCACCCATCTGATATCAACCCCCACGTCATGATGGGCGCCAGCGTGGTACAGAGCTTCCCTCACGCTCATGTAGGCGTCCACTAATTCCACATACTTGCCCACCAGGGCGATCTGCACCTGACGTGCAGGGTTCTTGATCCGCTCGACGATCTTCCGCCACTGCTCCAGGTTGGGCTTGGCTGCCGATAGCCCGAACCTCTCTACGATTAGGTCTCCAAGGCCAGCATTCTCCATGATCAAAGGAACCTCATACATGGTCGAGGCACTTACCAGAGGTACTACGGCCGACTCGTCAACATCGCAGAACAGGGATACTTTCGCCCTGATGCCATCGGAGAGGTAGGTATCTGAGCGTAGAAGAATGAAGTCGGGTTGGATGCCCATGCCCCGCAGTTCCTTGACACTATGCTGAGTGGGTTTGGTTTTCAATTCGCCGGTCACTGCCAGACGTGGGAGTAGCGTGACATGACCGTAGAGCACATTCTCCCGCCCAATATCGCTGCGTATCTGACGCAGGGCCTCGATGAAGGGCAACCCCTCGATGTCGCCCACTGTGCCCCCAACCTCCACTATCACAACCTCGGCGCCGCTCTCGTGAGCTACCTGATGTACGCGCCGCTTTATCTCATCGGTGATATGGGGGATGATTTGCACAGTACTGCCGAGGTAGTCGCCTCTGCGCTCACTGGCGATCACTGCGGAGTAGACCTGCCCAGTGGTCACATTGCTGGAACTGGTGAGGTTCTCGTCTATGAAGCGCTCATAATGGCCCAGGTCAAGGTCCGTCTCCGAACCGTCTTCTGTGACGAAGACCTCACCATGTTGATAGGGGGACATGGTGCCTGCGTCCACGTTGAGGTACGGGTCTAGCTTCTGGATGGACACTGAGATACCTCGGCTCTTCAGGATCCGTGCGATCGAAGCTGCGGCAACACCTTTGCCCACGGACGAAACGACCCCTCCCGTGCAAAAGATGAACTTCGTCACGCTGCCCATCCTCTCCTCATGAAGCGCGCACTCCCCCGTCTCCCGGCTGATCAGAACCGAGGGTATTATAGCACGCTTGAACCGTCGTAGCAATCGTCGGTTGTACAAATGTCTCCTTCCATGTTAAGATTTGGCTGTTCCTTGAAGAAGGTGGATCCCATGGCGAAAGAGGTTTTCCCAACCGAGATACGTTTCAGTCGCGAGTTGGACGCCGTACGGGCCACGTCGCGGGGTCTGGCAATTCTGGTGGCCGTAGCCGTTTTCGCGTTGCATGGATCCACCATGGCCACCGCCGGGCCCGCCGCAGCCGTGTCGTACGTGCTCGTGGGCGGGGTTATCTTGCTTACCCTTCTGTGCTACGTCGAGCTCCTGCTGAGCAGCGGGCGGGAAGGCGGGGCGTACATCCTTCTTCGTGAAGCCATCAGTGGGCCGTTGGCATTCCTTGCCGGTTGGTCCATTCTGCTCGGAGGGCTTCTCCTCTGTGCAGTTCTGGCCTTGGGCTTCGCCGCTGGCGTGACAACTGTCTTCGAGGCGTACACAGGCGCACGGCTGCCTGTCTCGCTAATAGCCGCTGCCCTCGTTTTGGTTATCATGACCTACAACATACTGGGGGGGCGGAGTTTTCGGCGTGCGCGTGACGTTGTCACCTGGGGCGTGGTGGCGGCCTTGGTGCTCCTCGGCCTGCTATGCCTGCCTCACATTCGACTGGAGAACTACAGGCCCTTCTCCCCCCAAGGTTACCCTGGCATTCAGGCAGCTCTGTCTCTGTTGCTGATCGGCTTCTTGGCTCTCGAGTCGGTGCCTCTCACCATTTCGGAGATCCGCCAGCCCAGACGAGCGATTCCGCAGGCTTTCTTCGCCATTCTGTGCTTGGGAACCCTGCTGTTCTTGCTTCTCAGCCTGGTGGCGGCAGGTTCGGTCACAGGAGCGGTCTGGAGCCAGGTCAACGTCCCCGTGGCGGCGATGGCCCTGCATTGTGTGGGCAGTTACGGCCAACTGCTGCTACTCCTCTTCGCTTTGGCCTTCATACCCTTGGCGCTGAACTCGGCAGTCCTACTGGTGGCTCGGCAGGCTCAGGCAATGGACCAGGATGACCTTCTTCCCGATCTACTGAGACGCAGGGGTGCTCGATTCAGGACCCCATATCTCCTGTTGCTGTTCATCGGTGCGGGGGCCGCTATTCTCAGCCTACTGGGGGATTTGGAGTTCATCGCCAGACTCGGAGGGTTCTGTGCTCTGTTCGTCATGAGCGTAATAGCCCTGGCGGACGCGGTCCGGATGCGTAGCCTCAAGGACTCGCCCAGCTTTAGGTTGCCCCTCCGCCCTTTGATCCCAGCACTGGCGGTGGTGGTCAATCTGTTCCTGCTACCAACGTTGGGGACTGTGCCGCTGTCAGCTGGTGCAGTGTGGATCATAGCAGGGATGGCGATCTACCTGGCTTATGCCAAGGGGAGATACATCGCTGGGCAGGAAGGCGTCGTGGTATTCAGGACAAAGAGGAAGCCGGTTGAGGCTGAGTACCGCGTGCTTGTGCCCTTGGAGCCGGGCAAAAGGCAGTCGCAGCTGATCAGCCTGGCCGTGGCCCTGGCCGGTGGTGAGGGCGGTGAAGTCCTTCCTCTGAGAGTGGTGACCCTGCCGGCCCAAGTGCCTCTCAGGGAGGGCTCGAGAATGGCGGAGGGGATCGAGTCGCTGTTCACTTGGTCGCTGGCTGCCGAAGATACGGGCTCCGTTTCTTTCACGCCCATAACCAGGGTTGCCCGCAGTGTCTCTCAGGGGATAATCGACACAGCCGCGGACGAGAAGTGCGACCTCATATTGCTAGGTTGGGAGGGCTACACTGAGCCCAGAGGTCGCATCATGGGCCGTATCGTCGATCCGGTTGTCGAGAACGCTCCTTGTGACGTGGTATTGGTCAAGGGTGACCCACTGACAGCCATGGACAAGATACTCGTCCCAACCAGTGGTGGTCCCCACGCTCCCATCGCCGCTCAGGTGGCTCTCAAGCTAGCCAAGTTGTATGGAGCTCAGGTGACGGTATTGTATGTGTGTCGTGAGGGTGCCCTGCCCGAGGATCGGCAGCACGGTCTGGAAATGATCGCTCAGACCGTGAGGGGCCTGGAGACCGATGGTTTGGTCAAACCGAAGGTCATCACTGCTCCTGGCGTAGTGAGCGGCATCCTGGCGGAGGCTAGGAACCATGACTTGATGCTGCTGGGCGCCTCGGGGGAAGGCCTCTTCGACAGATTCCTATTCGGAACCATACCGGAGAGGATAGCCTCACGATCACCGGTGCCGGTGATGATAGCTAGGGAACGTGCTCCCCTCCCCGAGTTCTGGCTCAGGCGGGTGTGGACCACAATGTATCGTCTTTTCCCGACCCTCGAGGCGGAGGAGAGATCAACGGTCTACCGTCAGATCCGAGAGGGAGTGAGGGCCGACATAGACTTCTTTGTGATGATGGGGCTGGCCGCGACAATTGCAGCGCTGGGACTGCTACTGAATAGCGCTGCAGTTATCATCGGGGGCATGCTGGTTGCCCCACTAATGAGCCCTATCATCGGCATAGCCTTAGCCATCGCCCTGGGGAATGTCCGCCTCGTGCGTGACGCTGCTGAATCAGCTATCAAGGGCATCTTCTTGGCGGTGGTCGTCGGCCTCTTTCTGGCTTCCATACAGTCTGTGGCCGGGACTACTGAGGAGATTGTGGCACGGAGCTCGCCTAATCTGTTGGATCTCGTGGTCGCGCTGGCCTCAGGCGCAGCGGGAGCCTATGCCGTATCGCGCAAGGATGTATCTGCTGCATTGCCTGGCGTGGCCATCGCGGCAGCTCTCGTGCCGCCTCTAGGGGTTGTCGGTATTGGGCTGGCAGCGCGTCAGTTTGCGGTGGCGGGAGGGGGATTGCTGTTGTTCGGCACGAACCTGGTCGGCATCACGCTTGCTGGGGCCGTGACTTTCCTGCTTCTGGGTTTCCGTCCGGCACGGGGAGTGAGAGAACGAGAAAGCCAACTCCGCCGTGGGCTGGTCGTGTCCATGCTTCTGCTACTGGTGATCTCTTTGCCTCTGGCCTTCATCTCAGGCAGGACGGTGCAGGCTACCCAGGAACTGGAGGTAGTCAGCCGCGTGCTTGATCGGGAGATCGACAGGTTGGAGGGCGTATCCCTCGTGGGCTTCGATCTCGAGCAGCGTGTTGATACCATCGCAGTCACCGTGACTGTCTACGCGGTCCAAGAAGTCGAAGAGGAGACAGCCGAGCATCTCGACTATGTCATAACCGAGGAAATCGGCCGGCCTGTAACCTTGCGCCTGATCGCCATCCCAATCTCAGAGACTACCGTCCCCTAGGCCGAGGTGAGAGGGATGGTGCTGTGAAGAGCATCTCCTTGATCGTAGCCTCGGGCGGGGCGGTGCTTTCCCAGGGGCGTGCCTCGACCCCTGCGCCGGACAGCGCTCTACCCCCTTCGTACGTGCTGGCCTCGGCATCCCAACTTCACGGTGGATGCCAGCTTCAGCAGCTGGCCTGGAGCAGAGAACCAATAGGAGGGCGCCCACCCTTAGGATGGGCGCCCATGGTTTCACGGTCTTTGGGAGGTGATACGGCTACACTTCCCGTCGCCAGATGCAGATGAAGTCGTTCTGGCGAAAGGCGATCTGCACCAACTCCCAGCCTTCCTTACCCTTCTCGTTCAGGATGTGAACGATGGCCTCCACGTAGGGGTTCGGGGCTTCATCGAAGAAGCACATCCCCTCGGTATCGCAATAGACGACATCGGGGCCTTGCGGCTCGCGAGGATGTCCAAGTTCCTCCCGCACCTTCAGCACCTCTCCTGCCGTGTGAGTGGTGATCTCGTATTCCCAGCGTTCCACGGCTAGTCTCCCAGCCTGCTATTCCGTTTCCTCGCCCTGGCCGAACAACGAGCCGAAGGCCTTCATGAACTCGATAGGAACGGGGAAGATGATGGTTGAGTTCTTTCCCACCGCAATCTCGGTCAAGGTTTGCAGATAGCGCAACTGAATGGCCGCCGGCTCCTGGGACATGGTTCCCGCGGCGTCTGTCAACTTCCGCGCGGCGTTGAACTCACCCTCGGCGTGGATGATCTTGGCCCGCTTCTCTCGCTCTGCCTCGGCCTGGCGGGCCATGGCTCGCTTCATGGTCTCGGGGAGTTCGACGTCCTTGACCTCGACGATGCTAACTTTAATGCCCCAGGGTTCGGTTTGCTCGTCAATGATCTGTGTTAGTTTCTGATTGATGCCCTCGCGATGCGTAAGCAGTTCATCCAGTTCCGACTGGCCCAACACGCTGCGGAGCGTGGTCTGAGAGATTTGCCAGGTGGCCTTACGAAAGTCCTCCACCTGCACGATGGCATCGGAGGGGTCCACGACGCGGAAAAAGGCCACCGCGTTCACCCCTACGGTCACATTGTCCCTGGTTATCGCCTCCTGAGAGGGGATGTCCAGGGTCACCACTCGTAAGTCAACCTTCACCATGCGGTCCACGATGGGGATGATGAAAAACAGGCCCGGCCCCTTGGCTCCGACCAGCCGCCCCAGGCGGAAAATCACCCCCCGCTCGTACTCCTGTACGATTTTGATGGCTGAACTCAGAAACCCTATCAGGACGATAACGAAAACCAGAGCGCTGAGACCCAAGCCGCTGATGAGTTGCAGTATTTGCTCCACAGTTCTTCCCTCCCTATTGTTGTTTGCCTATCACTGCTAATCAGACCCGCTAACGACTCTTCTCACCCGCAGTCTGAAACCGTCTACATCCGAGACTTCCACCTCCTCTCCCTCTTTCACCGTTCCCTCACTGGTGACTGCTTGCCACAATTCGCCTCTCAAGAAGACGGTGCCCGTGGGGTCTAGATTGGAACGGGCCACCGCTAGCTGGCCCATCAGCCCTTCCATGCCGGTGGTCGGTCTTCGCTGATGAGCCCCGAAAACCTTGGCGATGACGAAGGCGAAGAAGATGCCGGTGGCCGAACCCACTCCTACGACGAGACCTCGGGAAACCTGGGCGAACGGGGAACTGAATAGGATCATGGAACCCAGAACGAAGGAGACGACGCCCAACGTGGCGAGAATGCCATGGGTGGGTGCCTTCACATCAGCCAGCAAGAGAACGAAGCCCAGGACGACGAATATCAGCCCCGTCCAGTTAACAGGGAGTACTCCCAAGGAGAACAGAGCCAGGACAAGACAGATTGCTCCGAGGATCCCGGACAGATACCCTCCGGGTTGCGAGAGTTCGAAGATGATGCCGTTCAGGCCCAAGGTCATTAGGATGAAAGCGATATTGGGATCGGTGATAGTGTGTAGGAAGCCCTCGATGGCGTTCATGGAGATGCGGTTGATGGTCGCTCTCCGCGTATCCAGAGTGAACGTGTCTTCTCTGACGAGGATTTCCTGCCCGTCCAGAGCGTCCAGCAAGGCTTCCAGGTCAGTGGCCACAAAGTCAACGACGCCTAACTCCAGGGCTTCGTCCTCAGTGATAGACGAGCTCTCGCGTACAGCCTCCTCGGCCCACTCGACCGCGTCAGCGCCGCGGGGCTGGGCTAGACCCTTGATGAGAGCCACGGCATCGTTGACGGCCTTGGCCTCCATCGCCTCGGACATCCCTTCCCCCGACATATCCACTGGGTGGGCGGCTCCTGTACGGGTGTTGGGAGCCATGGCTGCGGAATGAGCGGCCAGGGTTAGGAAGGCTCCCGCTGAGGCGGCCCTCGCACCCTGGGGATGCACATAGACCACGATGGGCAGGGTCGCAGCCTTCATGTCCTGGATAATCTCCTCTGTCACCTGGACCGATCCGCCTGGCGTATCCAGTTCTATGATCAGACAGGTCGCGCCGTCGTTCTGGGCGGTCTGTATTCCGCGCTCGACATAGCTGGCCACGATAGGGGTGATGGCACCCTTGACGGTGAGAACGTCCACCTGGGAATCACTCTGGGCTTGTACCGCAGGCACGATAAGCAGTGATACCGCCAGAATCAGCATGATACCCCAGATCAGGATTCTTCTCTCGTGGCTATCCATGGTCGTTCTCTGTAGAGCGGTCGGGTTCAGGACAAAGGTTATCGGAGACCACTGTCTCTCTAGATATTATACTCTACTTCGGGAGTGAATTCAAGAGGCGCCAAAGGTGAGTTCCTCTAGGCGGGCGTATTTGGCAGACTGCTGGTAATGGCAGGTACCCACAGAGAGACGTCGGCACAAGCCGGGATATCGCCAATGCCGTCGCCCTTATCCAGGCTCTCGGCGCCGACGACCGCCGGACTGCTTGGCTCCGGGATTATCCGACGTCCCTGTCTTGGGGGAGGGTGATCGTGAACTTGGTGCCTAGCCCTACCACGCTCTCTGCTCTTATGTCCCCCCCGTGCGCCAGGATGATTTCCCTGGCGATGGCCAGGCCCAACCCTGCTCCCCTACCTTCCTTGGTCCGTGACTTGTCCCCGCGGTAGAAGCGTTCGAAGACGCGGGACAAGTCTTCAGCAGGGATGCCCGCGCCGGTGTCGGACACGGTGATCTCCGCCACCCCTCCTCGCTGTCGCCCTGGCTTCCCAACGGCCTCCAGCACGGTTCTGGCGGCCAGCGAGATCCGCCCACCAGCCGGCGTATGTTTCAGCGCGTTGTCCAGCAGGTTGTGGATCACCTGGGCCAGGCGGTCTCGATCAGCCTTGACGACAAGACCCTCATCTGACTCCGCCTCCAGTGTCACTTCGCCCTGCTCGGCGCACAATGCCATCTTCTCCGTACACTCCTGCAAGAGCTGCGACAGCGCCACCGAGTCCCGAGCCATCACTATCTGACCGGCCTCGATGCGCGCCAAGTCAAGCAGGTCGTCCACCAGGCGCGCCATGCGGTCAGCCTCCTCATGGATGACCTGAGCGGCTCGACGGCGGGCCCCCTCATCTGCGGCTGCGCCGTCCAAGATGGCCTGGGAGAATCCCTGAATAGAGGTTAGAGGGGTCTTCAGGTCGTGGGAGACATTGGCCACGAAATCCCGTTGAGCCTGCTGCGAAGACTTCACCTCACGTACCATAAGGTTGAAGCTGTTGGCTAGGCGACGTACCTCTTCGGGTGAAGTGATGTTCAATTGCTCGTCGTAGTTGCCCCTCGCTATCTCCTCAGTGGCGGCGGCGATGCGTTGCAGAGGCCTGGCGATGGAGCGCGCGATGAGGAAGGCAATGCCTATCGAGACCAGAAGAGCGACGAAGCCAGTGAGGACGAAGCCGACCAATATCTCACCGGCAAAGGTGGCGATCGCCTGGCGAGGTGGAGAGAGCAGTACCACGTACCATGCCGGCGACGCGGCTTCTCCTCTCTCACGCAGCAGGACTCCTGTGGGCACGGCCACATAGAGGAATAGACCGTCACTGGTGACCAACCGCCCTTGAGCATAGAGACGTCGTGCTCCGGGCCCCTCTCCCTGCAGGGAGACATCGACCCCTCGCCCCACCCAATGGTTTTCCGTATCTGCTAAGACCATGCCGTCACGGGTGACGATCAGGATGCGTGTACCTTGGCTTGCGGCCAACTCCTCAAGCCGGCTGATGATCTCTTCCGGTCCGAGACCTTGCCTCCGGAGGCTAGCCACGTAAGAGCTGGTGGGGAGGCTCTTGTCAGCGAGCCTGAGATAGGTGAGGCGGGTTATCTGTGGTATCAGGAGGATCGTCAGCACCACACCGGTGACCGCCAGGCAAATGACTATGATCAGGACGTACGATCCGAGTAGCCGCGAACGCAGATTGTTAAACATGGCTTCTTAAACCACCAGCTTGTATCCCACGCCCCGCACAGTCTCAATCTCCGCATCGCTTCCCTTCAGTTTGCCACGCAAGTGAGCGATGTGCACGTCCACGGTGCGCGTCTCCCCGTAGAAATCGTAGCCCCACACCAGGTTGAGCAACTGCTCACGACTCAGGACCTGGCCCCGATGCTGAGCCAGGGTGTGCAGTAGATCGAACTCCTTCGTGCGCAGCTTCGCCACCTGGCCAGCCAGCGTGACCTCCCTGCTGGCCGGGTCTATGGTCAACTGGCCGAGATGGATCACTCTGCCTGGCTGGATGCTCTTCTCGTAGCGGCGGAGGATGGCCTTCACTCGCGCCACCAACTCCCGCGGGTTGAAGGGTTTGGTCAAGTAGTCGTCGGCGCCGAGCTCCAGTCCCACAATCTTGTCCACGTCGTCGCTACGAGCGGTGAGCATGATGATGGGCACTTCCGATTTGGCTCTCGTTCGGCGGCATACCTCCCAGCCATCCACCTCTGGCAGCATGAGATCCAGGACCACGATGGCAGGTTTCAGCGTTCGAATCTTCTCCAGAGCCTCAGCCCCATCGCGGGCTTCCTCCACCATGAAACCCTCTTGCTCCAGATACAACCTGGCGAGCTCGATGATATTGCGCTCGTCATCCACCACCAATACGGTCTGTTTAGCCAACTCTAAACTCACTACGGATATGCGGCGCCATCACCATGTTTGATTCAACTCAAGGCCTCTCGCGCTGGGGCCCTCAGTTTCCCCACATCGAGGGGCTTCTTGACACACTATGTTGCCGAAAGCTCTCCCGGCAACGAGCCTCCTCCACGGGGTGAAGCCGGGTCTCAGGCAGTCCCAGTAGTTCGTCTTTGGGCACGGCCATCACTCGCACGCTGCGCGATGTCGACGCCTGACGATGACCCAACGTCGCCCATATTATAGCATACTTTTGGGTGACGGGTCGTCGAACCGTGCGACTGAGCCTTCTCGGTAGGCTGTGCGGACTTGGCCCAGTCGTGGCACCAGGTTTGCGAGTCTAGCCACCGGTTCCATCCCGCGCAGCACCGACTTCGAGAGGGGGACGGCTCAAGCGTACTATCGTAAGGATGGAGAGTTGGTGCCCGACCCCATAAGCGATGACCAGGCAGTTGTAGTCAACGTGGAGGGGAGAGGGTTGGTGGTAATCGCTGGCTGCGCTCATTCAGGCATTGTCAACACCGTACTCCGCGCTCAGGGCATCACCGGCGTGGAGGAGGTATGGGCCGTCATTGGAGGATTTCATCTGGGCCGTTCCACCATGGAGGAGATCACGCGCACCATCGCTGAGTTGAAGGCCATAGGCCCGTGCCTGGTTATGCCCACCCACTGCATCGGTTTTGCGGCCCTCCACCTGTTGGCACAGGAGATGCCTGACGAGTTCGTGGTTGGCGCGGTGGGCACCCGACTGGCCTTCTGAGTATCAGGCGTTCTTGACATCCATGTGAGAATGTGCTAATATGTAATTGGACGTGTCGGCACTAAACTGAGATACACGGGCTAAAGTCAAAGTACCCGGACACGTCTACGAGTCACGAGTGACTCCTAGAGAGCATTGACCGGGACTCGCGTGGGGGATTGGGCGGCCACTCAATAAGCGACGGCGCAAGGTCTCATCGCATTCTTTTCTTCTATCCCGCCACTTCGAGGACAACAAGCGCGAGAAGGTCAACGCGAGGGGGTGATCTCTGACTTGAGTGTACTTTGCGGTACACTCATTTTTGTTATCCGGCCCTTGTTGACAGCCGGTGAGGAGGTAGTGTATGAAGCGAGTAGAACTTATATTGCGTCTTGTGGGCATGATAGTATTGGCCGTAGTCGGCTGGCAGGTGGGCGACTACATAGCCACAAAGGCTGGCGCTGCGGATGCGTTCACCGTCCCGTACCTGCGTCCTGCATTGGCGCTGGCAATGGCGGGAGCTGGCCTGGGCCTGTTGGTGACCCCGTGGTTGACGATAGAACCTGCCCTATGGGTCAGGAGGAAAATCAGGCTCATACCTGCCCGTCATCTGCTCATGGGAACCATCGGTCTCGCGGTGGGACTGGTCATCTCGCTGCCGCTGGCTTTCACTCTGTCGTTTCTGCCGTCAGACTTGCGAACCATCCTGCCTTTGCTCTCTAGCGTGACCTTTGGCCTGCTGGGAATGGGCACCATGATCATCCGCGCTGAGGATATTCTGTCCCTGTTGAGTTCCTCACTAGCCAGGCCTAAGAGCCGACGGTCTGACGAGCAGGTGCTTCTGTTGGATACCAGCGTAATCATTGATGGTCGCATCGCCGATATCAGCCAGACAGGTTTCATCCAGGGGACGCTCTTGGTGCCGCGATTCATTCTTGATGAGTTGCAGTACATCGCCGATTCCTCGGACGCCTTGCGGCGCAAGCGAGGTCGCCGCGGGTTGGACATCTTGAACAGTCTGCAACAGGACTCTATCGTACCCATTCGGGTCACAGATATGGATGTGGAGGAGGTCAGGGACGCGGACGGCAAACTGGTGCAACTGGCCAAGAATCTGAACTGTCCCATCATGACCAATGACTACAACCTTAACCGTGTGGCTCAGTTGCAGGGTGTCAGGGTGCTGAACGTCAATGAGTTGGCCAATGCAGTGAAGACCAGTGTCCTCCACGGTGAAACCTTGAAAGTGCGCATCATCCAGGAGGGGACTGAGGCCAATCAGGGGGTTGGATATCTTGATGATGGCACCATGGTGGTTGTTGAGGATGGTCGCAGGTACATAAGCCACAGTCTGGACGTCACGGTCACCAAGGTGCTGCAGACCGCGCAGGGCCGCATGATCTTCGCCCAGCCCCATAACCGATACTCCAGGAAGTAGTGCTCGAGCGGCATGGGGGTTATCCCTATCTCGAGACAGATGGTTCCCATGGCTGCGAGATCGCAGCAGAGGTCGGTAGGATTGTAGGCTTCGGATTCATAGATCGGGAGATAATCCATAGGGCGGCTGAGGAGGCTGGTGTGCCGAAGATCGCCTTGCAGGAAATCGCGTATGAAGGGCGGCGGAATGTCGTGGACCGCATACTGCAAGCGATGAACGCCATGCCTCCCCTGCCGCGCATTGCCGAAACCTGGGAGGCGTGAAGGGGCAAGCTCGGTCCAGCAACCCTCTGGGGGAGCCTTCTCTCCTGCCGCGCCTTCCTTTGGCGAAACTGTGAAGGATTATGTGGACATGATGGAGATGGTTGTCCGCAACCTGGCTCCAGAAGGCAACGCGGTCATAGTTTGTGGAGGCGGCCAAGTCCTTCTGAGGGATATGCCGCGCGCCTTGCATGTTCCAATCGTCGCACCCTTCGAACGCCGTGTATTCACTTTGGCTGAGCGCGAGGGAATCGAGGAACGAGATGCTTCGGCGCGACTGAGAGCCAGTGGTCGAGCGCGGATGGACTATCTTCGGCGGTACCATACGGTGGACTGGCTGGATCCGAGCCTCTACAATGTGGTTATCAATACCTTCAAGATATCATCCCCATTGGCCGCTGAGTTGATCGTACGTACCTTCAAGCAACTGCCAGGGCTCGGCAATGAGTGAGAGAGTACGTGTTCGCTTTGCGCCCAGCCCTACGGGTCCGCCTCATTTGGGAAACGTGCGCACGGCCCTTTTCAACTGGTTGTTCGCCCGCCACTATGGAGGGGCGTTCATCATACGCATCGAGGACACCGATGTGGCTCGTACCAGCGAAGGCTCCGATCGACTGATTCTGGAGGGTCTTCGATGGCTGGGCCTTGACTGGGATGAAGGTCCCCAGAAAGGAGGAGGGTTCGGCCCTTATTATCAGTCGCAGAGGCTGTCCATGTACCACAGTCATGCCCAGCGGCTGATCGAGGAACGTCAAGCCTACCGGTGCTACTGTTCCCCTCAGCGACTGGAGGAAATGCGTCACGAACAGCAGGGTCGGGGACAACCTCCTGGCTACGACCGAACATGTCGGGACTTGAGCGGTGCCGAGGCGAGGCGGTTTGAGGCGCAGGGGATCGAGCCCGTCGTGCGCTTCAGCGTACCGCTGGATGGAGAAACCGCGTTTCACGATTCACTGCGCGGAGAGATCAGTTTCGCCAACAGTACTGTGGATGATTTCGTCATCCTGAAGTCCGACGGTTATCCAACCTACCACCTAGCTAATGTGGTGGACGACCACTTGATGGAGGTAACCGACGTGTTGCGGGCGGACGAATGGATACCCAGCGCCCCGCGACACATCTTACTCTACAAGGCCTTCGGCTGGGATCCTCCGCGGTACATTCATTTGCCTTTGATCCTTGACAAGTCGGGTGGCAAGATGAGCAAGCGCCTGGGCGAAACCTCTATCGCCGCCTATCGACGAAGGGGCTATTTGCCTGAAGCTGTCGTGAATTATCTCGCCCTGTTGGGGTGGTCGCCGGCTGATACCCAGGAGATCTTCAGGCTCGACGAGTTGGTGGGGAGGTTCACGTGGGAAAGGATTTCGGTCAGCCCTTCCACCTTCGACCAGGAGCGCTTGGATTGGTTTAACAGGTGGCATATACGTCACCTACCAGCTGGCCGAATCGCTCAGGAGGTTGTCCCGTACTTGAGAGAGGCGTACGATCGAGATGAGCGGAGCCAAGGCACAGCTTACTCGCCAGAGGAATGGCTAGAACTTCTGGTGGACAATGTGCGGGAGGAAGTGGACAGCCTTGACCAGCTGCCAGCGCACGTCGGATTCGCCTTCCTTGATGGCCTTGCCTTCACAGCTGAGGCGCGTGAAGTCTTGCGTGCCCCTACGGCGAGGACCGCACTGGAAGCGTTCGCTGAGAGACTGAAGTCTGTTGACAGGCTGGGTGTGGCCGAGGCGAGCTCTCTCCTCCGGGAGTTGGGGGACCTCCTCGTGGAAAAAGAGCACCTCAAGGCCAGAGAAATCATGTTTCCTGTGAGGGCGAGTCTGACGGGAAGCCTTCACGGGCCGAGCCTTGCTGCGGTGATGGCTCTGCTGGGAAAAGAGAGATGCATCCAGAGGGTGAGGGATTCTCAGTGCTCTTTGTCGTCTTGATGATAGCCAAGTGCGTCTGTTGTGGGGGATGTCGTCCTGGACGGCATCCCTTCTAGAGAGTCTATCATCAATGCACGGAAGGAGTTTGCTGTAATGTCTTTGAGAGTGCATAGTACGCTTAGCCGGAGGAAAGAGGAGTTCGTGCCCTTGGAGGGCAAACAGGTTCTGATGTACGTTTGCGGCCCCAATGTGTACGGACCCTGTCACGTGGGCCATGCCATGTCTTACCTGGTCTTCGATGTCATAAGGCGCTATCTTGAATATCTAGGCTACGAGGTGAACCATGTCCAGAACTTCACGGACATCGAGGATCGGATCATCGAGGCTGCCAACTCCCTGGGTGTGACCGTGAAGGAGTTGGCGGAGAAGTACATAGACCGCTTCTTGGATGAGATGGACCGCCTGAACGTCCAACGGGCCCATCATTACCCGCGAGCCACCGAGGTGATCCCCAAGATCCAGGAGATAGTCCAGGGGCTGATAGAGAAGGGACACGCTTACCAGGTGGATGGCGATGTCTATTTCCGGATCACCAGCGATCCCGACTATGGCAAGCTTACTAGACAGTCGCTGGAAGCGATGCAGGCCGGGGCCCGGGTCGAGGTCGACAAGCGAAAAGAGCATGAACTGGATTTTGCTCTGTGGAAGGCGGCCAAACCTGGTGAGCCCAGCTGGGACAGCCCGTGGGGTAGAGGACGGCCCGGTTGGCACGTGGAATGCTCTGCCATGGCGCTGCAATTCCTGGGCGACCAGATAGACATCCACGGTGGTGGCGAGGATGTGATCTTCCCTCACCATGAGGATGAGATAGCTCAATCGGAGAGCTATACTGGCAAGAGGCCCTTCGTCAAGTACTGGCTGCACAACGGTCTGCTGCGGCCCAGTGAGGATCAGGAGAAGATGACCAGGCATCTGGGTAACTTCATCAGTTGTGAGGAGGCCCTGGAGAGATACAACCCTGATGCTATCCGTCTCTTCATGCTGACTTCTCACTATCGCAGCCCTATCACCTGGAGCGAGAAGGGCATACAGGCATCCGACCGGGGGCTGGAGAGGCTTCGGGCAGCGTTGAGACCGGGTTCCGCGGAAACCGCGAGCGGGGGCGAGGAGTTGGTGGCTGCAGCCGAGGAAGCGCGGCAGAAGTTCACAGAGGCGATGGATGATGACTTCAATACCGCGCGCGCCATAGCCCACCTCTTCGACCTGGCGCGCGCCATCAATCAGTCCCGGGATGTTGGCGTCCCCCTGGAAGCTCTTGCTGGCGGCCAGGGCGTGCTGCGAGAATCAGCGGATGTTCTGGGATTGACCTTGCAGGAGCCGAAAGGGCCCGCCGAGGCTGAGCCCTTCATGGGATTGGCCGTTGCTGTTCGCGACGAGTTGCTGGCTGCCGGGAAATCGGAACTGGCCGCAAAGCTCGAGGTTGAAATGGTCCTGGACGGGCGCATGGGGAGTGAGGCTGAGGGGTTCATAGAGTCGCTCCTCGTGGTTCGCGATGACCTGCGTGAGGACAAGGAATACGAGTTGGGTGACAAGATCCGTGCTGGACTCGCCACTCTGGGCATAGTCGTCGAGGATGGGCCTGAAGGGAGTACCTGGCGTATGGGTCAGCTGGGTGGCGAGCCGTGAAGGTCCAGTGCAGCACGGCGGTGAGGCAGTCTTTCCTGGGGCACTTGAATGCTGGCCGGGTGGTGAGGTTTGCTGAGGCTGCCTGTGAGGAGATCATAGAGGGACTGGAAAGCCAGCTACCCAGGAGCATGGCTGGACGTTGACTGCAGTGCAGATTCATGATATAGTAGTGTTGTGGCAACTAGAATAGCAGTTACAGACTTTCTGCCCCCAGCGATGACTGGTGGCAAGCCCGAAGAAAGGAGATGTTGATTGCGCAATTACGAATTCATCTACATCGTTAGTCCAGAGGTCGAGGAAGAAGACCTGGAGGGTGTCACAGAGAAGGTCGGCCAGATGATCGCCGATGGAGGTGGTCAGGTAATGCGCCTTGACCCCTGGGGCAGACGTCGCCTGGCGTATCCCATCCGGAAGTTCCACGAGGGGTACTACATGGTGGCTCAGATTCAGCTTGAACCGGGTGCGATTTCTGAACTCGGGGCGAAGCTGGGGTTGACCGAAGAGGTGATCCGTTACCTCCTGGTCAGAGCCGATGAGAGAGCGGGCACAGCCACTGAGACGGCACCCGTGAAGGAACCGTCGGCAGAGGAAGAAGTCAAGCCCCACGAGGAAGCTGCGGAGGATCGAGGGGAGGTCGAGCCGGATGAGGCACCGGTAGGGGAGGAAGCCGCAGAGGATTCTGAGGAAGAAGAACTGGAGGTTGACCTTGGCCCGTGACAGAAGGGAAAGACCAAAGCGACGAGGTGGATGGAGGTTTAGACGCAAGAAGAAGTGCAGTTTCTGTGTGAACAAGATCGATTCAGTGGATTACAAAGATGTAGCCATATTGCGCCAGTACATTTCGAATCGTGGCAAGATCAAGCCACGGCGCAAAACGGGGGTTTGTGCCAGGCACCAGCGCCGTCTGGCGCTGGGCATAAAGCGAGCACGGCATATAGCGCTGTTGCCGTACACCGTGGAGCACGCTCCCGGCAGCTAAGCCTTGGGGATTGATCGACTCGGCATAGGAACTTGTTTTCCTATGCCGAGGCCTTGTTGGTCTCTCAGAGGAACGCAACCGCGCCGGCCCTGAAATGGGGGGGTTCGCAGATCCGGTTGCGTTTTCAGTCTACCAGCTTCCCCAGCGAAGCTCTGTGGTCGCCGGTGGGATGGTGTGGAACCTGGCGGAGGACTTGATGGCCAGACGAAGGGTGAAGAAAGAGGTTCCTCTCACGCGGAAGCAGATATCTCGTCGTGAGAGGGAGCGGCGACAACGGTTGATTCTGATCGGGATCGCCGCTTTTGTCGGCAGTTTGATTGTGGCTATCCTGGCCTATGGCGCGTATGTGGAGCTCGTGGCTAAGCCTGCCTCCCCGGTGGCAGTGGTCAACGGAGCACCCATACAGACCGCGACGTATCAAAAGAGGGTGCTTCTCGAGCGGATGAGAATTGATGCCGAGGTCCAGGAATTGCAGTTTCAGCGCTCCAGGCTCGACCCAGACCAGGATCAGTTTCTGGTCCAGTACATAGACCAGCTGTTGTCACAACTCTGGTGGGAAAGCAGTCAGGTTGACGGCGAGAGTTTCTTGAATGAGTTGATACAAGAGGAGTTGATCAGGCAGGCCGCCGAGGAGCAAGGGATTGCTGTGTCCGATGGGGAGATAGATCAGTTCATCGAGGAGTCCTTTGGCTATTACAGGGAGCAACCGACGCCAGCGCCTTCACCTACGACCGAGCCCATTACTGCCACCGCTGAGATCACGCCCACCGTGACACCGACTCCCATGAGCAAGGCCCGGTTCGAGGAGTTGTACGGCGATTATTTGAGCACTTTGCAGGAAGTCGCCGGGTTGTCGGAAGCGGAGTATGGCGAGATAGTAAGGGCCGAGCTTCTACGGGCGAAGATGGAGGAGTTCGTTGGCCAGCAGGTCCCCGCGAGTGAACTTCACATACGTGCCCGGCACGTTCTCGTCGAGACCGAGGAGGAGGCCGAGATACTGTTGGACAGACTGGCGGACGGCGAAGATTTCGCGGCCCTTGCGGAGGAACTCTCGCAGGATCCGGGCAGCGCAGAACAGGGTGGGGATCTGGGCTGGTTCGCCAGGGGCCAAATGGTGCCGGAGTTCGATGAGGTGGCTTTCAGCCTCTCGCTCGGCGAGGTAAGCGACTTGGTGGAGACCTCATTCGGCTTCCATATTATCATGGTTGAGGAGCGAGACGAAGACAGGGAGTTGGATTCTGTCATGCTAGCCCAGAGGAAGACAGAGGCGTTCCAGACCTGGCTGTTCGATTTGGAGGCCAGGGCAACTATCGAGTGGTATTGGTCGGGGGACAAGTTACCACCTGAGTAGCTGAGTCATGCGCTCGTTCTGGTCTGTGCTACGCTATTCGGCGATCTCAAACTGGTTGGAGGTGGTGGATTGCCCAGACGCCTCGGCCTGACGAGAGGAGCCTCGAAGAACGGGATTTCGAGGAGCCGGCTCGTAAAGGGGTTACTCCGAGGGCCATCGTGGTTTCAAGCGGTGGCCCTTTCTCGTTGGGCAGTCCACAAGTAGGCCCAGGGCATGGAACGCGCGCGCTGGCAAACAATGGTTGGTCTGGAGGCACGGGGGGGCTGGTGAGCGAGAGGAACTGAGGACTGCTGGTCTGTCATCTCCGTAAGAGAGTGGCGTAGAAGAACCGGATGCGGCCGTCGCCTTCAAGCGATGAGAAGTGCTGCATGTCCATGAGATCAAAATGTGGGGAGAAGATATTGAGAATCTCCCCCTTGGAGAAATGGTTCCAAGCAGACCCATTTCTGTCGCTGAAGCAAACCATGAAGTAGTGTCGCCCCTCCTTTAGTACGCGGCGAATGCCATGGATGAACCTGGGCCTGTCTGCTGGCAGGATATGATGGAAGCAGCCCATGTCGAAGATGAAATCGAATTCATCGGTCTTGAAGGCGAAGTCGAGCGCACTGCTCACGAGGAAGCGGATATCCACGCCCGCTTGCAGGGCCTTTGCTTTTGCGCGTGCAACGGCTGTCTTCGAAATATCGAGACCGGTGGTCTCAAACCCGGCTTGGGCCAGATAGATCGTGTTGGTGCCCAAACCACAACAAATGTCCAGAGCCTTACCCTTGGGCGTTACCTTTTGGCTCTTGATGAGCTCGACCAGAACGGGGCGCGGCTCGCCAAGCTCCCAAGGTAGGGATTCCGAGCGATACTTCTTGTAGATCTCTTCCCACTTGTCGTATTGGCTCACGCGGTCTCTCGCAGCAGTTTCAGACGGGCTACAGACAATGGCAGCCGCCGCCTCGCGCAGTTCTTTCCAATGGCAGACCTGTCCCGTCGGCCACGAGGATGGCATGGGTGTCGCCTATCTTGTGCTGGTCTCGGGCACCGGGCTCTGCGCCAGTGTTGGCGGCCGGATGCTTTAGTGTGAGTGAAGGCAAGTTCGTTGGCCAGGCGGGTGAGCCCACAATGCACCGGGGGTTCGCTGGGACCAGCGCCACGCTAGGGCCGCTGTAGCTGGGTGTTCACTCGGGAGGCTCGAGGTGAATGACGACTCGATGTAGCAGCGGGATCTCCTCCACCAGATGTACTTCCAGCTGCTCGCTCAAATCGTGAGCCTGCTGAATCGATAACTGGGGGCTCAGCGAGCAATGCAGCGAGGCTGCCCAAGCGTCTCCTTCTTCCCAGATCGCCACGTGGTGGCAGGATCCATCTCCCATGAAAGCATCTACCAGAGTTGCTATCTTCGCTTCCATCTGGGCGTGGTCATCTCCGCCCAGTGGCCTACCCAGGCTGTTCGCATCACCCATGGGCTCGATGTGAGCCACTACCTCGGTGACCTCAGGCGCGGCTACCTTCACCTGGGCCTCCAGACGGGTTGCGAAATCGTGTGCTTCTTCCAGGGAGACCTGGCGGTCCACCTCCAGGTGTAGTTCGACGTGATGACCCGCGTCTGTCTCGTGCACCCAGATGCTATGAGCACTCGCCCCCATGTCTTGCGCAATCCTCTTGACGCGGGCGGCGAGATCAGCGTTGGCCTCGCCGGGTTCGTAGTGAACGACAACGTCCGCCCGAGGGATCAGCCTGGTGATGACCTCTTCTACCTTGGCGGTTATCTCGTGAGCGGCATCGAAAGTGACGTCTCCATCGATCTCCAAGACAACATCCACGAAGCTTTCGGCACCAGCTCGCCGGACACGGACCTGGTGACAAGAACTGACGCCGTCGACACGCTCCACCTGGTCACCAATCTCCTCCGCTAACCCCTCCGGTGCTGTATCCAGGAGCGCCGCCACTGCGCTCCTGCCGAGCCGTACTCCGAGAAACAAGACGACAAGCGCCACGCCCAGGCCTGCAACGGGGTCCGCCTTGAGCAGGAAGGCGGGCCCGCCTAGCCATTCGTGCACTCTCACCAGTGTCAGACCTAGAAGGACTACTGATGAGGTCCAGATGTCAGTGCGAAAACGCAGGGCACTGGCTTCCAGTGCTTGGCTGTGGTGCTTGTCTGCCGTTCGTTGCAGCGCGCGCATGCGGTTAAAGTCAATGACCATGGAGACCGTCAGTACGCCGAAGGCCCAGAGATTGGCATCGATGTGCACGGTCTTGAAGAAGAGGCGGCTGATGCCCTCGTAGATGATCAAGGCGCATGTGAAGAGGAGAAGCGATGTCTCCACTAAGGCAGCTAGGTTCTCGATCTTGCCATGCCCGTAGGGATGACCTGCATCGGCCGGCTGGCTTGAGACCCGAACCGCCCCGAAGGTCAGGAGCGCGGCAACGACATCTAGAGCGGAGTCTGCGGCTTCGGCCAGGATGCCCAGGCTTCCCGTCCAGAAGCCCATGACTAGCTTCATGCCTGTGATGAAGAGAGCTGCCAGCACCGTCGACACTGCGGCGGATCTCTTCTCAGCTTGGGCGGTGTCAATGCCAATCTGTTCCGATACCGTGCTCGGCTCTTTCATCTCCTGCTGGCGCTCTTTCCTCTGGCGGTGCTGCGATGATTCTAGCCCATGTTGACGGTGACTACAATGAACATGACCCGCGCAATCCCGGCTGCTCCCTAGAAGGCCAGCCAATCCCCCAGAGGATAAACACCGCGTCCATTGGCGGTGGCCGCAGCGTCCGGCCCAAGCGCAGGATCACAGACTTCGTGGATATCAAGTGAGCACGCTGCTGTATAGGGGGCTATCCCTGTCAGGAAAGCTAGACGGTCAGGGTAGATGGTGCCGTGTGCAATTCTGAGGAGCACGATGGTCGACGAGATCAGGGGTCAGGTCACCCGGTTCGTAGTGAACGACAACGTCCGCCCGAGGGATCAGCCTGCCAACCACGTCCTCGACTTTGGCCGTGATCTCGTGAGCGGCATCGAAAGTGGCATCTCCATTGATCTCCAACACGATATCTACAAAGCTCTTGGGCCCGGCGCGGCGTACACGAACCTGCCGGCAGGCGCTGACTCCCTCAATCTGTTCCACGTGTCCATTGATCTGCTGCGCCAGCCCGGCCGGCGCTGTGTCGAGGAGTGCATCCACGGATCGTTTGCCGAGTTGGAGGCTGACGAGAACAACAAGGAGGGCCACTCCCAAGGCGGCGAGAGCATCCGCGCTGGCCAACGCCGGGAGGCCGCCGACCCATTGGCTAATCTTGACCAGGAACAGTCCAGCCATGACCACTGCTGAACTCCAGATGTCGGTGCTGAAGTGCAAAGCGTCGGCCTCCAGGGCCTGGCTATCGTACTTCTCCGCCACCCGGCGCAATACTCTCGAGCGGTTGACATCAACGATGATGGAAAGCGCAACCACGCCGAAGGCCCATAGATTAACGTCAACGTGTACCTCTTTGAAGAAGAGGCGGTTGATGGCCTCATAGATGATCCAGACACAGGTGAGGAGTAGGAGCAAAGTCTCCGCCAGGGCAGAGAGATTCTCCACCTTGCCATGGCCATAAGGATGGCTCTGGTCGGGAGGCTTGTCCGAGACCCGCACGGCACCATAGGTGATCACGGCGGCGACCAGATCGAGGCCGGAGTGCGCAGCCTCGGCCAGGATACCAAGGCTCCCTGTCAGGATACCCACAACCAGTTTTGTCCCCGTCAGAAGGATAGCAGCCAACACCGACCAGAGAGCTACGGCCTTCTTCTCATCACCGGCCTTCTCTGTTGCTTTTGGCGCCTTCATACTCATAATTGTACTCAATTGCTTAAAGGCACGAAAGTCGAGCGCTAACGTAAAATTGCAAGCACGACCATGAGCATGGCTAGCGCGAATCCAGCACCTGCATACATGGCCCCGCCCGTTCCCCAAACGACGAACACCGCTCCCATGACAAGGGGCCCCAGCGTCTGACCCAGTCGCAAGACCATGCCATTGATGGACATGAGAGCGCCACGCTGCTCCATGGGCGCCAAATCTGCCAGCAGTGCCATCAAACTGGGCATGTTGATGCCCTGAGCTACGCCGAAGACTACGGTGGGAATCAGCAATAGCCAGATGTTGGGAACAAAGGGGACAGCAACCAGAGCCACGGCATAGAGAATACAAGCTGCCGTGATAAGAGTTCTCTCTGAGGCGAGCTTCGCCAGACGTCCCAGTTGGGCGGATGTGACTGCGGTGGCTACGGACGAAACCGAGATTACTAGGCCGATAATGAGGGGAGAGACAGCGAAGGAGTCCTCGATGAAGAGGGGAAAGTAGGTCAGGTACGATCCGTAGAGGATGATGAAAGTGATAGTGCTGACGGCAAAGAGGCCAACAACCTGACGACTCGCAATGATCTGCCAGGTACCGCTCAAGTATTGCCTGAAGTCCTGCGCGTTCTTCGGCTCAGGGTTGCGCAGGGAGAAGAGAACGGCCAGCCCCACCGGGATAGCCGCCAGGGGAAGGATAAAGGGATAGAACCAGGCGAGCGTCGCCAGGGCTCCGCCGATGGCTGGATAGCTCGCCGTGCCTACGCTCAGTACGCTGGAGTTGCAGCCCATGGCAGCGGTACGCTCCCTACCCGAATACAGATCGCCGATAATGGTGACGTTGATCGCTCCCAGCCCGGCTGCGCCTACCCCCTGGAAGAAACGCAATGTCAACAAAAGGTTGAAGTCGCGCGCAAAGGCGCACGCCCCTCCGGCTAGAGCGAAGATTGTCAGTGCAGGAACGAGGATCTTCCTTCTACCGAATTGATCAGCGAGTATTCCCAGGACAGCGGTCAGTAGCACCCCCGGAAGGGTGAAGACCGTGATTAAGGATCCGACAGCCTGGGGAGAAATGCCCAGCTCTTTCACTATCTTCGGAAACGCTGGAGTTATGCTGGAGACTCCAAGCACGGCCATCAGCGTGACGCCGAAGACTATCTGAAGATTGGTGTCGCGATAGACTGGACGCGGGCTCCGATTTTCACTTCCTCGTTCCATTTTCTCAGTCAACTTCCCAGGAGATGCGCAGTGTTAGGCTTGCATCTACATAGACGTCGCCGGGGACTGCGATCGGTTCTCACTCGCTCTAACGGCCTACGACACTTCCTGCAGCTTGGCGATGAAGTCCTCACGCACGGGATAGAAGATGTCAAGCATCACGAAGGGCTCGTCCCCGATGCAGGTGTCGCTGTGGGGCACGTTGGCAGGGATGCGGTAGAAATCCCCCTCTTGCGCAATGCGTTCCTCCTCGCCAATCCTCAGCCTTGCCTTCCCGCGGTAGACCATGCCGATCTGCTCGTGGGGATGGGAATGGCTCGGCACCGCGTGACCAGGCAGCGTCGCATTGAGGGCCATCATCATCTGTTCACCATGCAGGCCGGTAAGAATCGTCGTCTCCAGGCCCGGCATCTGCACGATTCCGGGCGCCTGGCTGGGGTCTATGAAAAACTGTGTTCTTTGGCTTCTGACCATCGCAATCAACTCCTCTTAGTGGCCATCCCCCGTGCCATTTGGCGGCCCGGCTTGCCCGCACCAGGCCTTCACCTCTTTTCGTCCTCCAGAACAAAGGCTTCGGCATCATCATGTTCCTTGCCGAAGCCAGAGATGTGCTCCCAAGGTACGCTTGCGTGCTGATTATAGTCCATAGACCTGTCGAGGTGCAAGGTACTGGGGAAACCTGTCTATCAGCGCCAGTCGGACGAGGTAACAGAGGTGACACTCATCAATGTACTGATCCTGATGCTTGACATCGTATTGCTTGGCGAGTAGGGCGGGTCCTCCCTCGAGCAAAGGTCTACAGATGGCGTGCAAATCAGGATCGTAGTTCTGGATCAGCGCCGATAGGGGAGTCTCCCACATGTTGCCCATGCTCAGCCCCTGACAGAGGTGGACGTGGCCGTACGGGTCCAGGTGAACTCTCCCCGGGTCTCTGAGGTCCTCATAAGGACATTGAGTCAGCTCTTCCCACGGCCTTGTGGGCAGCCCTTCGGCCAGCTTCTCAACGGCCCTTCCTCTGAACATGGCGCCTCCGCCGATGACCGGTGCACCCTTGTCCTGGTCCTTCTCTATGCCTGTCTCTACCATAGGCTCCTCGATGCATATGGAGTCCGAAGGCATGCCGAGCCGGGTCGCCGCGGCCAGGGCCCGCTTTGCGGGAGTGTCTTCCACGTCTCCATGGTGAAAGGCGTCGTCACTCACACTGAGGTCCGAAAGCTCCAGCTCGACCAGAGGTCCGAGCCACAACTCAGCGTCTTCTTCCGTTGTCGCCCAGTAGGAGTTGGTCACTACCCCCGTTGCGAAACCCATCTCGCGGGCAATCCTGATACCTTCAACCATCAGAGGATAGAATAGGAAGGGTTCTCCCCCTTCGAAGTATGCCATATCCACGGTTCCAATCCTGGCTGCCTCGGCGAGAACGTCCCTCAACTGACTTGAGGTGAAAGTTCCCTCGGAGTTCGGGCCACAATACAAGAAACAATGGTCACACTCGGAATTGCAGGCATAGGTGAGAAGAAAATGGATTCCTGTGAGCATCGTACTCCTCCCCAGCATACTACTATCATGACATTCCAGTCCGGGAGCAGAGAGAAGAAGTCGTCCAGTTCCCTCTGAGAGTTGCACGTATCGTGGAAGGCTCCAGTAGCAAACAAGACCAGCGGATGTCTTTGGCCGCGGGTCTCAGGATAGGTCGCGACTTCTTTGGCTCTTGCCGTGGGCGTCGCTGTTTCCTCCCACTACCGAGACCGGATGTGATGGCGTCCTACTTGACTGGTCCTGGGCCGTGGTGATTATAGCACAGCTCAGCGCAGATGGTACCGGGGCTGCCGTGATATGGTCAGGGGCACCTTCCCTTGCCCTCCCCCACTTCTGGGGAAGGTAGTATACACTGGATCGGTTTGCGTTGCCTCGGTCGGCTTCGTGGAGACGCCTAAGCACACACCTAGCAGCGGTGGTCAGTGACAGTGGATGACTTTGACACTTAGTGATATAATACTGGTGCCGCCCTAAGGGGGGCGCGCAAGGAGGCCCAGTGTTAACCAAGGGGTATGTCTCCAGCAAGCTGAATGGGTCAGAGGTCACCAGGAAACAGTTTTTGGAATACGTGCTACTCAAGGGTCCTCTCTGCGCGTGGTGGTTCAGAAACCTCCAGGAATCGCCTCCCCAGACAGCACCAAGCTACGAGTTCTTGAATGGCGGCTGCTTGATCGCCAACCACCACGAATTCCTCTTCACCACCGACCTCTTTTGGGAGCAACTGGCGTACTACAGAATCATGAATGCCAAAGTGATTAGGGCAATGGCTACTGATGCCAATCATCTCATTCCCCGCCAATTGAGCGGAGTGGAGGTGGGTGCCAGAATAGCGCTGTTGGCTCCTGCCCTCAGACTCACAGGGATAAAGCTGATGGTCGCTCTTACGAACAACCATTGCCCCATTCCCGGCGATGACAAGTATGCCGGCAACAGAGCTCAGGTTGGCGACCCCACCAGAGTCTACTACGAGATACTGGAACCTTGGTTCGAGGGAGGTTTCAGAGAGAACTACTTGCCGTTTGTCAAGGACGTGATCACCACCGTTCAGCGCCTTGGAGCGCAGGACGTGATCTTTGCCTGGGAACCTGGAAACGAACTTCACACCCCACTGAATCCAGAGAAGCTCCTGAGCTTCTACCGCGAGACGACAGCTTTTATCAAGGATCTCGATTCAGAAACCTTGATCGCTTCGGGAACTATGGGAGTGAACCACATCCACCCTGGGCATCCCTGGTCTCCAGTCGCCCAAGAGGTTTATGAGCTGGAGGGGTTCGACATCATCACTCTCCACACGTACGATCTTCTTCTGGATTGGGACTCGTCCACTGGCCACTACGACAGAGCGGTGAGCGCTGGCGACATGCCCATTGACTGGGATTTTCAACTCATCAAGGCGATGAACCTTGGCAAGCCGGTAGTGATAGAAGAAATAGGAACGACTGGGACTCTTCGACCTTACTGGCACGACCCAGGTGGGCTAGGGCGACTTGCGTATGAGACGAGGGTGATTGACTACACGCTGCGAAACGGTGCCATCGGGTGGGGGCCTTGGTCTCTCACAACTCAGGGTGAGCGAATTGGCGATGGCTATAGAGGACCTTGTTCTTATCCAGGCATGTCTCTCTTTGAGACGAACGGTCAGCCGACGGATTCTCCACGAGCGCGCATAGAAGAGTGCTACAGAAACCTCCCCCAGTCTCCTTTTGTCACTCTGCGTGAGAAGTTCCCCCACCTGAGGATCTAGACTGTAGAGAGATGGGCGCCTCCGACTGACCCCATTCCCTGCCAGCGCCCCGGTGACGAGGGTTGTCACTGCGCTTCACTAGTGCTGTACCCCCAAGTAGCGCTGAGTGGGCATCGAGGCGTGCAGACTCGCAGGCAGACGTTTGCTGCACACTTCGATACGGCCTTCACTGCGTTTCGGCCTACCCTTCGACAGGCTCAGGACGACGCTCAGGATGCGCTTGAGAGGGAGGGCTCTTCGGAGCCCAGGCGCTCAGTCAAGTCGGACAGAGCGCCCCTGGAGCAGCGTGGAGCTCGTATCGAGGGGTGTGGCATTGTGCAGAGACCCACCCCAGCCCTCCCCCAATTCTGGCCGAGGGAGATGTGGTGAAGTCCCGCGTGAGCAGTGACGCGGCCGCCGAGAGAGGGAAACGAGACACTAGCCCTGGTGGCTATGTAGTATGTATGGACAGAGATACCGCAACATGTTGTGGTGTCACTTGACACCTAAGCAAGTTTATGCTAATATATACTATGAAGAGCACCCCAGTCTTGGTCTCGAGGAGGAAAAGAGGAGAAATGGGTGACAGAATCATCACTGTCAAGCTGGCCGAGAATGCTGACAGCCTGTCCCTGCTCAGAGAGAACCTGAACAAGTTTTCGAGGACGCTAGAGAACCTAGAAGATGAGGGATACGAACTGAAGGCCTGCCAGCCCTTTTCGATCATCATGAGGGACAAACCGGAGCGCCCGAAGGAAAAGGTCCCTCCAGAGTATTGGCGGCCGCAGTAGGGCAGCAGGGAGGCCCTTTCCAACCAGTTCAGAGGATTGCCGGTCAAGCCATCACATGAGGGAGAAGGGCGACCTCCCTGGCTGCGGCGGAACAGTGAGGTCATTGCCCGGCAGTAGTGTCGAAGGCCATGCTCCTCGCCCAGAGAAGGCAGAGGCGGGTCTGCAAAGAACCATGTACCAGAGAGGCGGGCATATGCCCGCCTCTTTCGCGTCTAGTGCTCTGCTCTGAAATGCGCTAGGCCCCGTGGTTGAGGAGGCCGGCGTAGTAATGGGCGTCGACAGGAAGTCGTGCGGATGAGCGGCGAAGCCTGACGGGCACGCTGCAACCTTGAGTAGGGCTTGCAGTCTCCAGGCGTAGCGAGCGTTTTCCCATCAGTTCCATACGCGGTGCACGCACGGTCACGTCGAGGAGGTGCTACTCTGCCATATCATCTTGAGGGTCTCCGGCGGTGCTGGGGCGGGCCGAAAGCGCACCCATCCTGCCCATGAGGCCGAAAGCCAGGGTACACGCCATCCCCAAGCCCAGGGCTAGATGCCACACAGAGACAGGGGCGACATTGTCGTAGAGGTGTCCATAGAGGATGGGCCCGACGCCCCAGGAGATACCCCCCACTATCCCGTAGACCCCCATGTACCTTCCACGCATATCGATGGGAGCGACTCTGGCCACAAAGGTGATGGAGGTGGGAGCCCAGATCAACTCGCCGATGGTAAGTATGATCATCGCCCCGAGGAATAGCCAGAAGTTGTTGGAGAGGGCAGCGGCAGCCGCGCCCAGACCGGTGAAGAAGGCGCCGGCGGCCATAATATAGGTGTCAGGGTAGTTCTCCGTGACCTTGGTTACGGCGAATTGGAAGAGAACTACCATCAGGGCGTTGACAGTCATTATCAAGCCAAAGCCACTCTCCAGTATGCCGAAGCCCTCCTTCATGTAGACCGGCAGAATCTGCATGAAGGGCTGGTATGCCATCCACAGCAGGATCGACGCCCCGCAGAAGGCCAGGAAGTAGAAATCTCGGAAGATGTATCCGTAGGCGCCGCCCGGTCGTTGGGCCTCCTCTGCCTCAGGTACGTCTGGCTTGGTCTCCCTCACCAGGAAGATGGTCAAGAGCAAAACGACGCTGGCGGTCGCGGCTGCAGCGCTGAACGAGAGGAGATAAGAGGTGGCCGCAAGGAAACCCCCTACGGCTGGCCCGATGGCCACTCCCAGGTTGGCGATCATCCTCATCAGCGCGTAGGCGCCAGCCCGTTTGTCGGGCTCGATGAGGTCGGCAATCATAGCGTCTGAGCCGATGCGAGAGGCAGGCTCTATGAGGCCGCTGAGGGCGATGAGCACGGCGTAGGCCTCCAGCGAGCCCAAAAGGGCCAGGCCTATCATCACGACGACCTCGTTCAGGAGGCCGGCGACCATGGCCACTTTTCGCCCGAACCTGTCCACCACCGGGCCCCATACCGCCTGGGAAAAGAGGCCGACGCCCGAACTGATGGCGAAGAGGAAGCCCACCGTGGTGAGGGGGATATTCAGCCTCTGGCGGAGATAGATGGTCATGAAGGGCCAGACCAGGCTACCCCCGGTGGAGCCGATGAAGCGGCCACAGAATATGATCCAGAACTGCAAGGGATATTCTGCTATGGTGGTTTTGATCCTGGAGATCATTCCTGCATCCGAAGACTATGGCTGGCTGCTTGAGAGATGAGCCTCTCCAGTGATAGTCTGTCCAGCCAGTGCACGTTGGCACATTATACCACCATCTGTCATCCGTGCCACCGCGTCTTCATGGCTGCGGGGAGCATGACTGCTTAGCCACCCGCGACTGCCTGACTTGCCGAGGGCGGATCGTACCACAGAGTTGCCGCCAGACGCGATACCAGGCGCTGGTACTGCTGATCGCCTGACGACTTGGCCCCCGAATGTGACGTGGAGATCCCGGAGCGTCTGGTGTAATCATTCGTTGGTGGGCAAGTTTTGTTTCCTGGAGCATTGCTCCTTCCTGGAAGAGGAGGAGTTCGTTCCCGACCCGGGGACCATAAAGCTGCTGGGAAGTGATCTGGCTGGGCTGGCAGGATGCGTCACCCTTCGACTTCGCTCAGGGCAGGCCCTAGGTTGGAGGAGCAGAGAGTAGGCGGTTGGTTTCAACGTAGCTACTGGAAGGGCCGTCCCATAGTGGGACGGCCCTTTTCTTCTGACCGTGTGCGTGATCGGCAGTCTGCCAGCACAACGGGAGGGGCGCTATCTGCGGCGAAGCGGAAGCGTCAGTCTTTGCTGAGAGAGGCGCGTAATCGGTAGAATCGGGGTGTTGAGGTCGTGTCCACGTCTACCCTTCGTGTATCCCCAAGCGTCTCTCGGTCTCCTCCAGTTTCTCGTCGACGTTCTCAAAATCACCTCTCTGCCCGGGCGGCAGCAACTTGGCTACCTGGCAGAGAGCCAGCCTCGAGAAATCCATCAAGAAGTCGGCCCTCTCGAAGTCACCCAGCGCACGCTCATCGGGCGGATCTATCGGTTCCCCGAATCTGATCTTCACCACCCTCAATCTGCCCTTCTTCTCTCGGGTGACCAGGCCCATGGGCACCAGCGGAACTCGCTTCCTGGCAGAGAATAGTGCGACCCCGGTCCTCAAATCCCCTTCCAAGAGGCCGTTGCCTCGGGTTCTTCCTGTGACTGACATCCAGAGAACGTGCCCCGTCCCTTCAACGTGGGCCAGGACTTCCTTGACGATCTTGTTCCGCAGCCTGTAGGCCCCGGCCTTGTCTTTGTGGACGGGGAAGATCAGGTTCCCTATGCCCAGCGCTTTCAATACCATGTTGGCGTGCGTGACGGCCTCAGGCCGCCCAATTCCCTTGAGGCGAAACTCCTCTCCGGGCAGGCGACAGGCAACTTTCAACACCGCCCGCAAGGTCTGGGACACTGAAGGGTAGTTGCTCACCACAATGGCCCTATGGGCCTCATCCAGGTAGGCGGGAATCGGTTCCACCTCAATGCCTCTTATGGACAGGTCGAGCAGTTTCCGGGCTCCTTTGCTGCGTTCTAGCAGTGCCAGGGAACACAGCTTGGCATCGAGGCGTGCAAAGATCCCTCTTTTGGCCGGGCTTGAAATGGCCTCCACGACACCCGGTCCCGTTTCCATATGACATACCTCACATTCTGGCTAAGTCTCTGACAGCCCAGCAGATAGAAGAAGTCAGAGTGAGCTTCTGCTGGATACAACCCTTTACTCTCTAGTGAGTTACGCGCAAAGCCTCGACTTCAATGGGCGCGTATGCGCATGGTCGGGTGTTATACCACTCACGGAGCGGTTTGTCAAATCAGCGTGAGGTGAGGACAACGGGCGGGTGCCGCTTCTGAGCGTGCAGTGATATGTCTACAGACCTCGCAGCGCGTTTGCTGAAAACGACTCCTCCAGTTTCTCGTCCACAAAGGCGCCGTCCTTGCGAATCGACCGACCGTCGAAGTAGATCTCGCCGCCGCCGTGTTCCTTCGTTTGAAGCAGCACGATATCCCAGTGAATAGCCGACTCATTGCCATTGGGGGCTTCCTGGTCGCATTGGCCAAGGGCCAGATGGAGGGAGCCCGCGATCTTCTCGTCGAAGAGGGCATCCTTCATCGGACGAGAAACATAGGGATTGACACCCAGAGCGAATTCGCCGATGTAGCGCGCACCCTCGTCGACGTCGAGAATCTCATTGAGCTTGTCCGTCCCGGCCTGGCAGGAGGCCTCCACGACCTTGCCCTCCTCGAACTCGAGTCTGATCCCATTGAACAGGAAACCTCTCTGGATGGCCGGGGTGTTGAAGGTAACGTGTCCGTTTATGGAATCCCTGACAGGGGCGGTGAAGACCTCGCCGTCGGGGATGTTCTCCTTACCATCGCACTTCACCATGGGGATGCCCTTGATGGAAAAGGAGAGATCAGTCCCCGGCGCCACGATCCGGACTTTGTTGGTCTTCTCCATCAACTCCACCAGGGGATCCATGGCCTGGGACATCTTGGCGTAGTCGAGGCAGCAGACGTCATAGTAGAGGTCTTCGAAAGCCTCCTTGCTCATCTCTGCCAGTTGGGCCCTGGAGTTGGTGGGGAAGGTCAGAAGGCACCATTTGCTGTTCCTGACGCGCTCCTTCAATTGGACCGGATCGACATACAGCTTCTGATACAGCTTCAGCTGCCCTGCATCGATCTCAGCCAACTCGAAGGCGTTGTCCGGGGCGTAGAGACCCAGCCAGGCGTCGCACTCCTTCGCCAGTTTCAGATGCAATTGTCCGAAGGCTTCGAACTGCGCTTCACTGGCGCTCTGAATCAAGTGTCGCGTCAGCGACGGGTCGTTGTAGTACCAGAAGGGGACACCGCCTAGCTGCGTGGCCTGCTTGATGATCTCTTTGGCCAGTTCCAGGGTCTCCTCGCCTCTAAGCTCGAGCATAATCTTTTCACCTGGCTGTAAGTCGACGGAGTAGGTGAGGAGAATGTTGGCCAAAACCTCATTTCGTTCATCTTTCATTGGCGCCGTCCTCCGTACGTTTGGTGTGTGTGCCTGCACAAAGCCGCAGAAGAGAGACAACCGAGGCGTAGCAGGTGGATCAGAAGGTGAACTGGCCGTCCCTCATGATCACGTAGCCTTCGACATCGATGGTCACGTTCTTCAGCACGCCGTCAAGATGGACCTTGCTTTCCCAGGTGGCTCCAGTCATCTGAGGGGGATGCCCCACTGCCACATGGACCCCGGGCAACTTCTCATCCTGGAGCATGTTTCCTACGAGTCGGTCGACACCGGTGTTCGTACCGATGGCGAATTCGCCAAACCTATCTGCGTGTTCATCTTGTCGTGTGTATTGTTCCAGCTCTCTCAGCAGTTGATCGTCAGCACAGGACACCTTCACGACTCGTCCATCCTGGACGTCCAGCGTCACCGGGTTGTCCTCAAGCAAGCCGAACTTCTCCCCGAAGTAGTCGCCCAAGATTCCGTCGACCACAATGACTCCTTTGCTGATGTTGTGGGGGCAAGTAAGGACCTCTCCGTCGGGCAGGTTGGTGTACTTTCCTGGTCGGGGGACGCCATCGCAGACGACCCACCTCAGAGAAGGAGAGAATTCTGCGGTGAATTCCGTTCCTGCCGGTGAGGTGACGGTGATATGTGTCGCTTCCTTTACGATGTCGCCAACTCTGGCGCTGATCTTCTGAACTTCTTTGTAGTCTGCACACATGCCCATACGCATAAGCTCATCGGTGATCCCTGGCATGTGGGCGTGTCTCAGCCTCTTGCTGTCCGAAATCAGCTTGGTCATGGGCAGCCTGAGACTGCCTACCTCGCCTTTCTTGGCTGTTGCGGCAAAGAAACTGACGTCAGCGTGTTGAAGAGCCTCGACGATCTCATCGGGCAGCGATAGAGGGTTGCTGCCATCATCCGGCCTGTCTCCGTAGTGCTCCAGGATGAGGGTGGTCACATTGCCTGGACTGATGGTCTCTGCCACGTCTTTCAGGGCCGCGGCAATGTGCTCGGTCGCATAGTCTGTGATGATGACGGTCGTCTCTCGTGGCTGCACTCGAGCGCAGTTTGTCACTGCCTGTTCGGCACCTTCTCGGATGGTTCCCATGATTCCTCCCGTGTCACACTCTTTGATGAGTGCAAGTCTACGAAGACCGGCAGGCTATGCCCGGTTCGGTGGGGGATGCCCGGCGGGATCCATCCTCTACCTGGATCACAGCGCCCAACCGCGCCGGGACAGGGCCCGCATGGTTGGCTGCGGTCGGCTGAGGCGTCATCGTTGACATGTGATTGCGGAAGGGCAGCGTTACTTCCGGGATGCGTGGTCGTGTGTGACCGGGTTGACGAAGTGTAGAGCCGACGTACCAGTATTGTATCTCAGCCTGGAGGAGTCGGCAAGGGCGAAGAATGGTGTCGGTTGCGTTGAGACCCAGCTTGCCTGCCAGTTGGGCAGATCAGGAGTTACCCGTTGCTACGACCACATATGCTTCCACAGGAGGACGGCCGCCAGGCACAAACACCACGCGGCCTCGAGGTAGCCGGCGATTTGCGCGAGTGTATTCGGGGCCGGGAGCAGTCTGTTTCCGTACGCATCGTGGGCGAGCAGGATGGATAGAAGCACCAGGAACATGGGCAAGAAGATGCCTCGTATGCCATTCCGCACATTCAGCAATGCACCTCCGAAAAAGGAAGCCGTCGCCCCCAACAGAGCGATGAATATCACGTGGCGAATCGTCATCGTTTGCTCCTTTCCACATCCACTGTAGAACTGGCTATTCTGACGGAGGTCCGCATGTCTCCGTGCCAGCGACCGCCTTGAGGATCAGTGTGTCGGCAGCAAGAGCACCTGGTCCCGCCGTTGTGGAAGCAGATGAATGATTCAACGGCAAGATGTCTGCCCACCGCTCGACAAGGTGGGTGGGAATCAAGTCGTCGGATCTCCTGCATCAGGCGCACCGTTTCCTTCCAGGCGACGATCGTTTGCCGGCGTTGCAAGACGGCTATCGTGAATGGGCCTCAGGCGTCAAGCCAAGCTGCCGCAGAAACGTGCCGGAATCCCAGTAAAGTGTTTCTCGCCTGATCTTACCTTCGTGCAGTTCGAGGATGGAAGCGCCGGAGACCGAGAAGCTCTTCCCGGTCGGGGGATGGGAACCCATGGCCCCGGTCTGCGTGCCGGTCTGGATCCACTCGCAACCCACCCAGTCGCCAGCGATGAAGAGCGACTTGACCTCTAACTCGAAGTTGGGGATCGCGGCGAAAACGTCTGTGGCCCAAGCCTTCAGCTCTTCCTGACCGCGATGCACATCCTCTCCGCCCAGGTTCTCAAAAACGCAGTCATCCGTGCAGAAGGAAGCTACCCTCTCTGCATCGCCGGAATTCCACGCCGCAACGTAGTCCATGAGCATCTTCTTCACATCGGGTGGCATATTGATACCTCCTTTCCATCGAGGGTCTCAGGTCATGATCTCGTCCCTCACGGGATCAACTCATCGATCTCCTCCGCCAGGGGGATGGTCTCCTTGAGGCCGACGACGATCTTCGACCAGATGGATTGGCGAGAGCCCAACGTGTGCAGACTATACCAGCAGTGGGCATATCCGTCAAGCGGAGTTCCGACGGTGGAAGTGGGCTGCGCGGGGGGAGTTTTGAGGAAATGCTGCGCAGTACCTTCGTGAAGGTCCCGTCGCTCTTGGACGAGACCGAACTAAGATGCTAGGGCGACTTTGGGTGCCTAGCGAACGTGAGAAATCGAGCGCAAGCAGGATCTTGAGGTACCCACTGACAGTTGACAACGGTCAGATTATGGTATATACTATTGATGATGATTCACGATTAGGTAGAGCAGCCTCGGACATGTTCGGTCGCTGAAGATTCTGGTTTGGCAGTCTCTTGCAAAGGCTGGCAAGCTGGAGCAAAGGAGGCACCGAGGGTATGGAAGGCGCCCATCATTCTCATCTGAGTGGAGGATGGTCGGCGCTTTTGCTTTGCAGAGAGGAACAGAATCCCGGCGGCGATGAACTGAGGGCGGCAAGGTGGTCACTTAGCCCTCAGGGAGCCGGTGGCGACACTGCGCAGCAGAGTTGGCCGGTCTTTGCTTCGAAAGGAGGTGATGCCAATCCATGCTACACTAAGGGCGGCTGCTTCCCCTGCAGGCGGCGCGGTGCAATCGAGGTGAATATGGACGGCAGGCCCAGCATGCGGACTGCAGAGCCGAGGGCGAGAGCCTGGGGTTCGTGGGAAGCGTGCGGTATCAGCGTGGCAAATCGCAAGGCTGTCTTGAACACTACACAGCAGCGCAGGCCGCAAGATTCGGGTGAGGCGTGCCCCCTTCTTCAACATTGGCGACAGAAACACAAGCAGTCGTGCTATGTGTTGACAGACTGGGTGTCCCCGGCACATCAGAGCCAAAGATAGGGTTTTCACCGTAAAGATGGACAAGGAGGCATGGTGATGAAACTGAAGTATCTCTTTATCGCCCAGTTCATAATCGGGCTGGTGAATGGAGTCGGCGCCCTGGTCATGCCGGCTGTGTTTGCCTCACTATATGGCTTCGCAGGAGCGCTAAGCCCGGGCGGGCTGGTGTTCGCGCAGGTAGCTGGCGCGGCTTTTCTGGGGCACGCTATCACAGCGTGGTTCGCCAGAAACGCGGAGGACTCTGTTGCGCGGCGCGCCATCGTGCTGGGGTTCGGCATGCATGGCGCCGTGGGCGGCCTTGTGGTGATACTAGCGCTGTTGAGTGGTGTGATGGGCCCGATGGGGTGGGTGGCTGTGCTGCTCTACCTCGGGTTGGCGCTGGCCTACGGCTATTGCGCTTGGAAGCCTGAGTCGGTCTAGCCACAACCCTTTGCTCGGCACACCCTGCAGTCCGCCGCCTGCGATGAGAGCGGCAAGCTGGGCAGGTCTCGTCACCTGCAGTTGCTCTAGCGGCTCCCGTCGGCTGACAAGGTGAGGGTTGCCTGGTCGCGGAAGGGCTGTGAGCCTCGAAAGGTGTCGCCGCCTATTCAATGGGCCACGAGGGGATCAGAGCGTCGATCTCCTCCATGAGGCGCATCGTCTCTTTGAGGGCGACGACGATCTTCTGGTAGTGGAGCAGGTCGTCGAAGGACAGCTTGCGCCCCTTGCGGTCCTTGAGCCACTTGTGCAGCACCTGGTAGCCACCGATGTGGAACTCCCACACGTCTGGCTCCACACCTTCGAAGTACTGGGTCTTGTTGATGTAGACCCGGCCACGGACCAGACCTCCGAGGCCTTCGGAGACCTCGGAGGTCTCCGCGTAGCGCACCTTCTCCACCTCGTTGGAGTCGCTGATGGGGAAAGTGGTGATGAGGTCGTTCAGCTTGGGCGACTCCATGAGGTGCAGGGCCACCAGTTCCTCGCCCTTCTCCGCCAAGGCCCTGAAGAGCTTGAGGTCCGAGGTCAGCGGCAGGCGTGGAAAGTCTATCTTGAGGAATTCGGCATACCGCTCCCGGTAGGTGGGGGAGTGGAAGACCGCGTACATGTAATGGAAGATGTCCTCGGGGCCGAAGGTGTTCTCCAGGTTCCCCTTGCCATCGCTCACGAAGTCCAAGACCAGCTTATCGGCGACGGCGGCGATGAATTCGGGGGCGAGGTTGGGTTCGCGAGTCACTTCCTCGGTCGGGAACAGGCCCCCTTCGGCTTCGTCAGGGCCTAGGTGAGCGTATAAGGGGAACATGCTACAGTTGTCCTTCAGGGAGACAGCGCTCTTGTCCGCGACAAGCGTCGTGGCGAGCAAATGCTGAGGGGTCGGGGTGCGAATCCGTCGCACCGCCAACAGCCCGATGTTCCAGTTGAGCATGTGACGCATCACTTGGGGGCGAGGGCGCGCCACGATATCGGCGCTATAGAAGATGTATCGGACGTCAAACGGCCGGTAGAGGTACCGATGAACTCTCTGCTGCCAGGCATTGTCCTTGTGGACCGCCTCGCGGGCACCAGACAGGGTCCAGTTGCTAGTGTCCCTTATGCCCAGCTCATCGCGTGCGCGAGCGTCTGCAACGGTCCTGTCTCGAAGCATAGCGATCCTTGATCGTAGCTCGCCTTCGTCAAACGCCACGGCAAGGTGATCACGATAGGTTCCCACCGCTACAGAGTTGGCCAGGAACACCGTCGTAAGACTCCATCCTTGCTGGTACTCCGAGAGAAGCTTGGTGTCGTGGGGCACAAAGAACAAGTACGGTGAAATCGGTTTCACTGTCTGCCAGTCAGTAGTGCGGACGTGGTTGGTGCCCAGGTAGGTGTACTTGCGTTGTCGGGCTCCCCACAGCTCACCATACGTAACACTGGCCACAGGCTCCGCGTCGAGCTTCTTCACGAATAGTGAGATCGCAACCCCAGGGCGAATGTCAAAGACATTCTCGTCCGGACCGCCGTCCGGGGCTTTCTCCGCCAACAGCTGGCTTCCATGCAGGTTGAGGATGTAGATCTCGGAGAAGGATTTCAACAACTGCTCCCGCATGCCGCGGTGTATCAGGCCGGAGAGGTAGGCGTGGTTAGTGATCATGCCGACGACGCCGTAGCCGGTGCGCTCGATGCGGTCGTGGGCGAAGCGGATGAACTTGATGTAGTCGTCGGAGAGGGGCTGGATGTTCCGCTCGTCCCGCACGGCCTCCTTGTACCGGTCCATTAGTCGCTCGATGTGGGCACCCTTGTTGGCCGAGCTCACCGAATAAGGTGGATTGCCCAGCACCACCATGATGGGCTTCTCCTTCTTGATCTCCGCCGCTGCGTCAGCCTCCTCACTGATGAACCGGGCGAAGCCCAAGGTCTCGGCCTTGGTGATCGCTTCCTCAAGAGCATTGGTGAGGTAGATGCCCAGTCGCTCGTCGCCCTTGAAGTCGTACCCGAGTTCCTGAAGCTGGATGGCCAGTTTCATGTGGGCCACCGCGTAGGGGGCCATCAGCAACTCAAAGCCGAAGATGCGCGGTAGCAGCTTCTCCCTCACGTAGGCGTTCCACGCGCCCTTGCCCACCGTCTTGCGCACAGTGTCGTAGATCTCCTGAATGGCGAAGTAGAGGAAGGTACCCGTGCCACAGGCCGGGTCCAGGATCATGACCCTCTCGTCGGCCAGGCCCAAGGGACAGTCGAAGGTGGTCTTCAGGATGTGGTCTATGGAGCGGACGATGTAGGAGACCACCGGCTCGGGAGTGTAGTACACGCCCCGCGTCTGCCTCATCTTGGGGTTGTAGGCCGCCAGGAAGGTCTCGTAGAAATGGACCACAGGGTCTTTCTGCCTCTTGGCCTTGCCGAAGTCCTTCAGCACCTCGGACATGTCCGCCCGAGCCAAGAGGTAGGCCAGGTCGTCCACAGCCCAGGCAATAGGATCCGGCAGGTCAGGGCCTGCGATTTCGTTGAACAGCTTGCGCAGGAAAGGGTTGGTCTTTGGCAGGTTCCAGGCGGCCTGCTGGCGCGTGAACTCGGGCCGTGCGGGGTCACCGGCTCTGGCCGCGAACAGGCCGTAGGTGATGGTCTGGGCGTACATGTCGGCGAACTGCGCAGGGCTGAGGTCGGGGATCAGTGTCTCGCGGAAGGCCATTAACTGCCCGTGGAGCTTGCCCTCCTCGCCCTCCCGCTTGAAGGTCTCCTCGATGAGGTCGCGAATCATGCGGGCCAGGCTAGCCATGCGCTGGGCCAGGTCCTTGGGACGTCCCAGGATGGGGGCCTCCTGGGCGAAGAACTTCTCAAGGAGCTCGCCTACACCCTTGATGCCAGCTTTCGTGCTCTTGACCTTGCCATCGCTGGTCACCTTTGCCAGGCGTGCCGTCTCCCGATGCTCGCCCTCGACGTACCAGCGGAACTCCAGGTAGTCGGTCAGGATCAGGTTGCTGAGGGAGGGTAGGTAGCGCTTCAGCTGGTCGGACCGCTCTGCCGCGTCCAGCTTGGCGTCGATGTCCTTGGCCTCTACGTAGCCCACGGGGGTCTGGCCTCGGGTGATGATGAAGTCTGGGGCGCCGCATTCTACCCGCGAGGGCTCGTGAATCACCTGGACGTCGTCGCCTAACTGATTGAGCAGGGTTTCGAGGGCCGAGCGATGGGTGAGCTCGGTGGCTGCGCCCGTGGCAAGGTTCTTGCGCAGCTCAGTAAGATACGTCCTGAAAGGATCGGGGTTGCTCATTCGTGACCCCCGGCGACCGATAAGTGCACGAAGAGGATGCCTACACTCATTATAGCACAGTTAGGTGTTGGTGGCGGGGATTCCTCGCAGGCTGGCCGAGAATAGAGAACTCGGTGCGTTGGGCACTCGCCGGTCACTCGCACCACAAGTGTTGCCCCTTCATGAATGGCCCGCTCGCGGGCGCAAGCGACTGTAACTGGCTTTGGAGTTGGGTCCCGCTCGCCTGACCAATAGAGCGGAGTTGGCCCTCACTCAGCGAGATGAACCCCAAGATGCACAACCTGGCGATCTCATGCAGTCGCCCAAATCTCTTCAAAGTGGAGGGTCGAAGGCTGCCTCCCCAAGGAACTATGTCCTGAGTCCCGTGAACCAGCTGGCTTCGACCCGCACGGTACTCGTTCTTGAGCCAGTCCTCCACGGCAAAACCGCCCGGGGTCTGTACACTGGACAACAAGTATGCGGCTCGTATCGCTAGCACCTTGGCCTTGTTCCCTTTAGGGGCAAATAGCCCCTCGAGTGCGGCGAACAACGCGAGGTACGCCATCTGGAAGGATCTCGACTGGCCAGTTGTCACTTGGGAAAACAGCAGTGCCGCGCTGGCAATTCGCCCGTAGTCCGGGTCGACAACGTCAAGTAGGCGTCGTGCAATTCCAGCCGCGAATCGAATGTCCTTGGCAGAGTAGCATGCGTCGGACCGAGGATGCCACGGCGAGGTCAGATGATAGAGGGAGGGCTTCTCAATTGACCGGCTGTCCTGCCCCAGCGTGAACTGGCCCTCAACTCGAATCGCTATCGGCGCGCGTAGGCGAAGGGCAACAACAGAGGCAAAGAGCTGACTGCTCGGGGCGACCCCTGAAGGGCGAATCGACGAATCCGAGCATCTTAGGCACCAGTTGGGCAGACCGGGGTTCAAGTTGTACCCCGGCAGAACGTAATCGGCTAGGGCACTTGGGTCGGCGGACCCAAGAACGCGGTGGGGCGCATGGTCCAGGTACACATTCGGACCTGCGCGGACGGGCAGATCTCCCGAGAAAAGGTCGTACGGGAGTTCCCCAAACAAGAGAAAGGTCTCTCCGGGCTTGGGATCGGACGGGGTCATAAGCTACCTCCCCCCTGCGATGGGCGCGCTCAGGCCACTAGGCGGGATGGCGTCTGAGGAAGTCCGTCACACCCTGCAACATCAGCTCAACCTGTTGGTGCGTGTACTCGTCGTAATGCCCATGAGCTGCCTTGTTACGCAAATCCAGCCAAGCAGTCACGCTCTTCTGGTCAAGCTTCGAATACACTGGCTTCCGTCCCAGATCCGCGTTCATGCTCTCGGCTTTCTTGGGCCGAGGCACACCACGCTTGTCGGGAACGTCTATGGGTAACTCATGCTTCACACAGATTTTGCGTAGGTGCCCCTCCAGCACCCCCCCGGTCAATACCGCAGCGGGATCCTTGTACCCTTCCTCCAGCAGATACCCCGCCATCTTGAGGAAATCCCCAAACACCTCAGCGTGTACCAACTCCTGAAGACTGACCAGATACCCCGACGCCACAGCGTTGCGGAGAGCCCTTAGACCACCAGCCACATACGGCACCGCCTCTGACATGAACACGGGGTCAAGCTCCTCAAGCGCCCTTGCAGCCGGCCTGGAGAATTCGCTCTTGTCGCCCGCCACCCGACGCATAGTCGCCATCCCCCCCGCCATGAAGGAGCTAGCCAGCTCCACGTCCACC